>DATKNW010000037.1:0-79491 GCA_035541135.1 Verrucomicrobiia bacterium | reverse complement strand
GGCGGCGGCCGGGTACTACACCATCGGCGCCAAATGGTTGGCGACGGGCTCGGCTCCGATTGCCCCGCACAAGGATCAGGGCGGCAACGTGCTGTTCAACGACGGGCATGTCGCCTGGCAGAACAGCCTGCCGTCGACCTGCGGCACCAACGATGTGCCGAACAACAGCAACGTGTTGCGCGCCGAGTCCAACTGCTCCTAGTCGGTCATTGATCGTTACCGTCCCAGACGAGCCCCGACGCCGAAACGTCGGGGCTCGCTTCATTTATTGAGCGACGTTGTTGCGGCGACAGCGATTTGCCTCGATTTGACCCGGGCGTGATGGGACGCGGGGACGGGCGGGTGGTCAGATATCCCGACCGGTGAAAAGTGTGCGTTCATCCACGAAGCTGATGCGGCTGCCGAACGGGTCGCGGGCGTAGAACATCCGCTCTCCCCACGGCATCGTCTTGATATCCGTGTCGATCACTCCTCCCGCGTCGCGGACCCGCGCCCGCGCCGCTTCGAGATCAGGGACGGCGAAATAGAGATACTGAAAGGGATGGAAATGCCAGTCGTTCGCCAGCTTGTCCCCATCGGCGGCCGGATCGTAACAGGCGAGGATTGTATTGCCACAATTGAAGTAGTGGCGACCGGGAGAAACGCGCTGTCCGGGAGTATCCAGTACGCGGCTGTAGAACGCGGCGGCCTGGTCGATATTGGCCACTGGCAGAATGACACGGTAGAGCCTCGGCGTGTTTGGCATGGAGCAGGATACCGGGGCCGGGGGCGTTGTCAAATCGCAGGCGCGGGTTACTTGAGGGTCTTGACGTTGAGCCCGGCGAGGAGGGCGAGAAGCAGGCCGATACCGGCCAGGGAAAGGATCTTCAGGCGGGGATGCTGGCGGTCCTGGAGGGAGCGGACGACGAATTTCATGACGGGTTTGCTCAGCAGGAGGACGCCGAGCATGGCGCCGAGGAGCATCCCGATGACGAGTGAACCGGTGTTGGTCTTGGCGGACGGGAGGACGAATCGGGCGAAGTAATAGCCGGCGTTCATGCCGGCGAAGAGGCACCCCATAAGCACGAGCAGGATGGTGGGATTCATGGGCGGTTTGCGCGTTGGGTCATGCCGGCAGTTGTGACAGAGTTGCGATGAGGATGTCGAGGAGGATTTGGTGAGGGGGGAGCAAGGGCCGAAGATTTACGGCGGTCGAATGTTTCCATGTTGCGGCCTGACCTCAGAGACACTCGTCAGACTGATAAGTCCGTTCGGGGATCTAATAATCGTTGTACTCCGCGATTAGGTCGTAAAGATTCTTTTGCGGCGCGCCAGCGCGACGGAGTGCGTCGACGACATACAGGTGATCCTTTTCTGCTCGGGAACATGGCAGGTCCGAATAAGAGGTGGCTTTGTACCAACCTCCGCACCGATCAAGGATTCGGAACCCCTCGCTAATCAGTGCTTCGACATCCTTGTGGTTGAGCGCCCATTGTTCATTGAAGGATTCCAAGTCCAAAGACACTTCTCTGTTTGCGTGGGCAGCGACGTTGTTGCTCCACACCCTCAGTTTCTTTACGAGCAGGCTGGCGTTTTCATCCAAGAATTCGATGTCTCTTTCAATTTGCGCTGAGTCTGGATCCCCAAAGTGAGCTACCAGGTTCTCGGAGCCGGATTGTCTTCCGAGCCTTTCTTTGAGGGCCTTCTTGCAGAATACATCCGGGTTGTCTCGCACCGCTTCCAAAAGAAAGCGCAGATGGAGGGCACGCTTGTCCTTATCATACGCCCGGCAAAGGTGTGAAATGCTTGCGGAGACGTGCGCGGCAATCGTGTACCCCCAGAAGATTGGCGAATAGTCGATCTCAAGGTTGCGGTTGGCAACTGCTTTGCGGATAGAGTTGACGATGTGAAAGTGTACGTTTGCGTCAAAAAGTTCGTGGTAGAGAAATGTGAGGTGCGCCTCAAAGTCACGGTAGAAGTTTGCGTGGGTAGTCATGGCATCGCGGTTCGTTGCCTGAATGCCTTCGTTCGATATTTGAACACGCAGAGTAGAGTGGCAGTGATTCCTCGACAAGCTCGGAATGACAACTTTGGGGAAGGGGACACGGTCCGGTAACCGGCCCGCAAGCGGGGACGTTCGCGCTACCAAGACATCTACGGCCACAACGCAGCTCGACCCAAAGCGTGGAAACGACGGGAGGCGGCGGGGATGGGCGAGGACGTTTTCGGCTCGGCGGGAGCTCCGAAGGGGTTCGGGGTAAACCGGGGCGCTGGCGCTACAATCCGGACCGCGGTCAGCGCCCGCCGCTACATAGACCGACCGTAATGCGAGACGGCGCGATACCTACGCGAATCAGCCCCGAAAGCCCTCGGGGCGGGCAGCCTGCGCCACCATGGAACGGCCGCAAGCAGGGACGCTCGCGCCACCAAAAGGCTTGCGTTGACGCCGGGCATGGGATTGTGTATAAAAGCGCTGGGGAAGGTGGCGCAGTTCTGATGGCCTCTTCAAAGATTCATTCCACCGCAATTGTTGACTCGCATGCGGAGATTGGCTCCGGCTGCGAGGTGGGAGCGTATTGCGTGATCGGGCCGAACGTGAAGCTCGGGGAGGGGTGTCGGCTGCATTCGCATGCGGTGCTGGATGGTCTGACGACGATCGGGCCGCGGTGTGAGTTTTTTCCGTTTGCATGTATCGGGCTGAAAACGCAGGATTTGAAGTATCAGGGGGGCAAATGCTACTTGGAAATCGGGTCGGACAACGTGTTTCGGGAGCATGTGACGGTGCATACGGCGACGGGGGACGGGCTGAGCACGCGGATCGGGTCGCACAACAATTTTCTGGCCTATTCGCACGTGGCGCATGACTGCGTGGTAGGGGACCACGTGGTCTTCAGCAACAACGGGACGCTTGCGGGACATGTTGTGGTGGAAGACTTTGCGATTGTTGGGGGCCTGGCGGCGATCCATCAGTTTTGTCGGATTGGGCGGATGGCGATCATTGGGGGGTGCGCGAAGGTAGTGCAGGATATACCGCCATATATGATCGGGGATGGGAACCCGGCCGAGACGCGGGGGGTCAACAAGGTGGGGTTGGAGCGGAATGGCGTGTCCGAAGAGGTCCATCGGAGCCTGCGGGAGGCGTTCAAGATAATGTGTCGAGCGGGGTTGACAGTTGGCAATGCTTTGGATAGGATACAGTCGGAACTTCCGCCGAGCCCAGAGCTCGAACATTTTATCGACTTCTGTCGCAAGTCTGAGCGCGGAATTGCCCGGTAGGTTGGTAAGCGAGTTATACCCATTCAATGGCAAGATCGAATCGCAGGCCGTTTCGAGGTTTCAGAGCACATCGGCACAGGCATGGTCCGGCAGACCAGAATATCGGTGTGCGACCTGAGCAGGAAAACCAGATGCCCGCGTCGGACGCGGGCAAAGCAGGGATTGTGAACGAGACAGAACAGCCGCAAACACAGCAGGCACAGCCGTCATCACCGCAACCAACAAGCAGCGAGGTTCGTGGCGTCCTCGAGGTGGGTGAGAAGGGGTTTGGCTTTTTGCGCAACCCGGCTCGCAGCTTCCAGATCAGCCCGAACGACATTTACGTATCGCCCGACATCATCCGCAAGTTCAAGCTGCGGCCCGGGCTCGAAATCGACGGACGCGCTGTGCCGCCGAAGAAGGGCAGTCCGCAACTGGCCGAGATCCACAAGATCAACGGCCAGCCGCCGGAGAAATGGGCGACCCTCAAGAAATTTGACGACCTGACCAGCTTGAACCCGAATGAGCGGTTCTTTCTGGAAACGGTCGAAGACCGCTACACCACGCGGGTGGTGGACCTGATCGCTCCCGTCGGCAAAGGGACGCGCGGGTTGATCGTTGCCGCGCCGCGCACGGGCAAGACCACGTTGCTGCATCACATGGCCGACGCCATCCTGACGAACCATCCGGACGTGCACACGATGGTCCTGCTGGTGGATGAGCGTCCCGAGGAGACCACGGATTTTCGCCGGTCGATCAAGGGCGGCGAGGTCATTGCCTCGACCAACGATCAGACGATCGAAGAACACGTCCGTACGGCGAAGATGGCCATCGAACGCGCCAAACGGCTCGTGGAATTTGGCCGGGACGTGTTCATCGTGCTGGATTCGATTACGCGTCTGGCGCGGGCCTTCAACAACTACATCGGATCGACGGGGCGCACGATGACGGGCGGTCTCGACGCCCGCGCCATGGAACAGCCGCGCCGCATTTTTGCTTCCGCGCGCAAAGCGGAGGAGGGCGGCTCGCTGACAATCGTCGCCACGGCATTGGTCGATACCGGATCGCGGATGGACGAACTGATCTTCCAGGAGTTCAAAGGCACGGGCAACTCGGAGTTGGTGCTCGATCGCAAGATTGCCGAGCAGCGCTACTGGCCCGCCGTGGACATCAATGCCTCCGGCACGCGCCGCGAGGAGCTGCTGCTGGCGCCGAAGGATCTGGAAGCCATCACGCGGTTGCGTCGGGCGCTGAGCGGCGCGCCACCTCTGGAAGCCATCCAACGGCTCCTGACGGGTCTGTCGAAATTCAAGACCAACAAGGAATTCCTCAAGGCGATGGCGTAAGGCCGTTCGGCCGCAGTTGCGATCACTGACGCCATGTGCGATGAATCCTCGCATGGGTCGCGTACGTGACTATCGGGAAATCGCCCACCGGCTTCGCGCATTGCCGCGTGGTGAGTGGCGCGTGGAATCCGTGGGACGCGTGTGGGGTTATCCATTCTTCTTCGTGCGGCGGGAAATCGACAAACGTGTGCCGACAGTCTGCCTCACAGGGGGAATTCACGGCGAAGAGCCGGGCAGTGTGGAAGGCGTGTTGCGGTGGTTGGAGAATGGCGAGTGGGCCAAATGGCGGGTGAACTGGTTTGTCCTGCCGTGCATCAACCCGTACGGCTGGGAACGCAACCAACGCCACAACGCCCAGCGCCGGGACATCAATCGGCAATTCCGCAATCCGGGCGTTTGCCCGGAGGCGAACCTGGTGGTGCGGCTGATGAACGGCCGACGATTTCTGTTCGTGTTGGATCACCATGAGGATGTCGACAGCCCCGGGTATTATCTGTACGAACTTTGGGCTGGACCGCCATTCCTCGGTGAACGGATCGTGGCGGCGGTCAGCAAGGTCATTCGCATCAATCACTGCAAGGTCATCGATGGCACGCCCGCGACGGGACCCGGACTGATTCGTCGGGAAGCCAGTATCGCCCGGTTGAAGCGGCGAGCCCGCTGGCCGATGGCGTACCATCTGTTTCTGAACGGCATGACACACATTCTGGGCAGTGAGACTCCCGTGTGTTTTCCCCTCCTGCAGCGCGCAACCGCGCACAACGTGGCGCTCCGAACGGCCTTGTCCGCGCTGGCCCATCCCGGTTGACCCGTGGCATTTTCCTTGTTCCGCTCGGTGCCCGCGTGCTAGCGTGGTGGCATGCGACGATGGAGCGCCTACGTATTTCTTGCCGTCCTGCTGGCTGTCCCTGCGAGCAGCAATGGACAGGTGTCCGTGCAGGTCAAGATCGACCGCGACACGCTCGTTTTGTTTGAGGCGATTCCGGCCGTCGTCACCATCCGAAATTACTCGGGCCGCACCGTCGAGCTCGCCAGCCGGGGGGACGCTGCCTGGCTGAGTTTTCTGATTACCGATGACGCTGGCGCCACCATTCTACCGGTGGGAAGTCCGCTGGCGCTTGAGCCGCTCACGGTCAAACCCGGCCAATCGGAAAGCTTCACGGTAAATCTGCTGCCCCATTTTGATCTGCGCCAGCGGGGTGTCTACCGCGTGCGGGCCGTGGTCGATACCGGCGGCGTGCGCGCCATGTCGGCGCCGGCAGAGTTCACGATCATCAATGGCCGCGAGATTTGGCGACAGACCATCGGCCTGCCGGTGACCGAAGGCGAAACCAATCAGCAGTACCGAACCTATTTGTTGCTGCTGCGACGAAGCTCCTACGATGAAGTGCTGTACGCGGGCGTCCAAGATGAGCCGCACGATCTGGTGTACGGCATGATTCCCCTGGGCAAGGTTATCGCAATGGGAGAGCCCTCGGTGAAAGTGGATGCCATCGGTCATCTTCACGTGCTGTACCGCAGCGGGCCACGCGCCATCAACTACGACGAAGTCGATCCCGACGGGAAAGTGGTGCAGCGCCTGATCTACTCGGACGTCATGTCAGTGCCGCAGCTCGCGGTGCAGAATGACGGCGCGGTCACCGTTCAGGGTGGGGAACAAGTTTATCCTCACGTCGAACGGGTCATGACCGATGAGGATTTCCGGCCTCCCCAACCGGTACTGACGCAGCCGAAGAAACACAAGCACTGGTGGTGGCCATTCGGTCCGAAGGTTGCGCCATCGTCAAACGCCAGCACCAACCAGGTGGCGACAACGGCTACAAACAGTGCACCCGCGACGAGTTTTGGGCCGCATAGTTGACCGAGGGCAGACGGAATTGTCTTCAGCTCAGGCCGCCGCCCTCGCTTGTGGACAGATTTCCAGGGCTTGAATGGCGTGGTCGTCATTCGTGGTCTTGAACACCGCGATCGACTGGGCACCAGCCAGCCGCGACGTATAGGAATAGAGAATCTCCACGCCGGATGATCCGAGATGCGCGCCGATGGCTGCCGTTGATCCCAACTCGTGTGGAGCGCCAACGACCACAACCGAATTCGCTTTGCAGGAACGTCCGGCGGATTGGAGCATGTCCTTCGCTTTCAGCGCGTCGTTCGTGACGAGAAGCATCACCAAGTCATCTTGTTCGGTGTACGTGCAGTAAGCGAGGACACTCAGACCGCGCGATGCCAGGGTCGACAACACTTCTTGGACTGCCGCAGACCTGTTCCCGAGCCGAACCGCAATCTCTACCTCTTTGCGTGCCTTCGCCACAAAAAGCGCCTCGTTCCACTATACGCCCGCGGGAAGATTCTGCAAATGAAATGCTCTGCGCGGCAAACAGTTACGGATGGAAACCTGCAGGCCTCGACTTAGTTGGCTTTCACGCTCGCCGGATCGTAGGACTCGACGGGAGGACACGCGCACACAACATTACGGTCACCGTAGACGTTGTCGACGCGCCCCACAGCGGGCCAGAACTTGTGCTCGCGCGTCCACGGCGCAGGGAAGGCAGCTTGCTCACGACTGTAAGGATGGTCCCACTTGTCCGCGGCAATCACATACGCTGTGTGGGGTGCGTTCTTCAGCGGATTGTTCGCCTTGTCCATTCCGAACGATTCAATGGCCTTGATTTCCGAGTGGATCGCAATCATCGCATCACAGAAACGATCCAGCTCGGCCTTCGATTCGCTCTCGGTCGGCTCGATCATTAACGCGCCGGGCACGGGCCACGACATTGTTGGCGCATGAAATCCGTAATCCATCAGACGCTTGGCAATATCCTCAATCTCGACGTTGGCGACAGCCTTGAACTGTCGACAATCCACGATGCACTCGTGCGCGACCAGGCCGCCGTGCCCCCGGTAGAGCGTGGGGAAGTACGGTTCGAGTCGTCGCACGATATAGTTCGCATGGAGAATGGCGACCTTGCTCGCATCGAGCAGTCCGTTGGCCCCCATCAACCTGATGTACATCCAGGGGATGACCAGAATGCTGGCGCTGGCCCAGGGCGCGGCCGAGACCGGGCCAATAGCCGTGGAGGCATCAGGTTTATGCAGAGGGTGGCTCGGCAAAAACGGCGCGAGGTGCGGCGCGACCGCAATCGGTCCCATGCCAGGCCCGCCGCCGCCGTGCGGTATGCAGAAGGTCTTGTGGAGATTGATGTGGCAGACGTCAGCCCCGATGTCACCCGGCCGGCACAATCCAACCTGCGCGTTCATGTTGGCACCGTCCATGTAGACCTGCCCGCCGTTCTCATGAACGACCTGACACACCTCGCGAATGGCTTCTTCGAAAACGCCGTGCGTGGACGGGTACGTGACCATCAGCCCGGCGAGTTTGTCGCAATGCTCTTGTGCCTTCGAACGGAGATCGGCGACATCAATGTCACCACTGTCTTCACACGCCACGGGGACAACGCGGAAGCCTGCCATCACGGCGCTGGCCGGGTTGGTTCCGTGGGCGGAGACGGGTATGAGGCACACGTCGCGTTGGCCCTGCCCGCGCCGCTTGTGGTACTCGCGAATGACCAACAGACCGGTGTACTCGCCCTGGGAACCGGCGTTCGGTTGCAGGGAAACGGCGCCGAGACCGGTGATTTCGGCCAGCCACGTTTCGAGCTGTTGGAAAAGAAGCTGATACCCTTGGGCCTGTTCCACCGGCGCGAAGGGATGTAGTCCGTTCACCTCCGGCCACGTCACGGGCAGCATCTCCGACGTCGCACTTAGCTTCATCGTGCAGGACCCCAGGGGAATCATCGACGTGGTGAGCGACAGGTCCCTGGCCTCAAGTTGCTTGATATACCGCAGCATCTCATGCTCGGTGTGATGTCGGTTGAAAACAGGATGCGTAAGAAACGGCGTCGAACGAGCGAACGCCCCCAGTCCGGGCTCGGGGGCGCCCTCGACATGGCGTCCGACCAAACGATGCAAGTCCTCCATTTCGGTCGCCTCGTCGATCGACACGCCCCACGACCCGTCCGAGTACTCGCGGACGCTCACTCCCTTTGGTCTGGGTGACTTGCGAAACCGCAGCGTATCGAAAAAGGGCCCAGTCTGCGGCTCGCCCAATGCAGCCGACAGTGTCGCCGCCAACGCGCGCAGCCGTTTGGCGATCCGTCGCAGTCCTTCCGGCCCATGGTACACGGCGTACATCGATGCCATTACCGCCGGCAAGACTTGCGCAGTGCAAATGTTGCTGGTCGCCTTGTCTCGACGGATATGCTGTTCCCGTGTTTGAAGCGCCAGCCGCAACGCCGGCCAGCCCTGGGCGTCCTTCGAGACTCCGACCAACCGGCCGGGCATATGCCGTTTGAACGCGTCCCGCGTGGCAAAGAACGCGGCGTGCGGCCCACCGTAGCCCATCGGTACGCCGAACCGCTGCGCGCTGCCGACAGCGACGTCAGCGCCGAATTCGCCCGGTGGCTTCAACACTGTGAGCGCCAGAAGATCGGTCGCAACGACGGCCAGCGCCTTGTGCTGGTGAACCTCTTGGATGAACGGCGCGTAATCCACTACCGGACCGTCGGTGGCCGGGTATTGGAGCAACGCGCCGAACACTTTTTCGGTAAGCGCATATTCGGCGTGATTGCCGACCACGACTTCGATTCCGAGCGGTAATGCGCGCGTCCGCACGACGGCGATGGTCTGCGGGTGGCAGGTTTCCGAGACAAAGAAGATGGTTCGTCCGCCGCGCCCCTGCAGCCCGTGGCACATGCTCATCGCTTCGGCGGCTGCTGTTGCTTCGTCCAGAAGAGACGCGTTGGCGACTTCCAGCCCGGTGAGGTCGGCGACCATCGTCTGAAAATTCAACAGCGCTTCCAGTCGTCCCTGGGAGATTTCCGCTTGATACGGCGTGTAGGCCGTATACCAGCCGGGGTTCTCCAAGATGTTGCGCCGAATGACGGTCGGCGTGAGGCAATCGTAATATCCCATACCAATGAACGACCGCCGCAATTCGTTCCTCGCCATCATTGCTTTCAACTCGGCGAGCGCCGCGTGTTCGCTGCTTGCCACGGGGAGTGAGAGCGGCCGTCCCAGTCGGATCCCCGCCGGTACTGCGGCGTCGATCATCGCGTCGAGTGTGGGAAACCCGACGACGCGCAGCATCTCCTGAATCTCCTCCGGACTGCTGCCAATGTGACGCTCGGCAAACCGATCGGCCTCGTGCATGGTCAGGCACCGATGTGATGGGCGTAGTCGTCCGGATTGAGCAGCTCGCCGAGTTCGCCCGGATCACTCATCGTGATGGTGAACATCCATCCCTTTCCGTAAGGATCCTGATTGAGCGCCTCCGGCGCATTCGACAGCTCTTCGTTGACGGCGGCAACGTCGCCGGACACGGGCGCATAAATATCGCTGGCCGCCTTCACGCTCTCGACCACGGCGCATTCCTTGCCGGCCTCGACGCGCGCGCCGACAGCGGGCACTTCGACGTAGACGACGTCCGACAGTTCGTTCTGCGCGTGATCGGTAATCCCCACGACCGCGGTGTTGCCCTCGACCCGCACCCATTCATGGGACTTGGCATACTTCAAATTCTTCGGAATGTTCATGGGCCTCTTTTCAGAATTGGTTTCTTTTCGATTACCGCAGGACATCTCCGCTGGCGGATTTCAATCTCGATGGCCCCGCCCGTTGTAGCTGCGGCTGTTTCGACATATCCCATGCCGATCCCCACGCCCAGTGTCGGCGATTGCGTGCCGCTGGTCACCTCGCCAACCTTGCGGCCACCCGCCAGAATCGGATAATGGGGCCGTGGTGGCGGCGACTTCTCCGTCATTCGGAAGGCAATCAGTTTACGGCGAACGCCGTGGTCCTTCTGATCAACCAGAACGTCCCGCCCGACGAATAGCTTCTTGTCGAACGATACAAATTTCCCGAGCCCTGCCTCCACAGGCGTCGTCTCCTCCGTGATATCGTTCCCGTGAAGAGGATAACACATTTCCAGGCGGAGAGTGTCTCGGGCGCCCAATCCGCACGGCTTGATCCCGAACTGCTGACCCCAGCCGAGCAGCATCTTCCAGAGTTTGGGGGCGTCTGTCGCCTCGCAAAACAGCTCAAACCCGTCCTCGCCCGTGTAGCCGGTCCGCGCCACCCAGCATTCTGCCCCAAAGACTTCCTGGCGTTGAATGTGGAAGCGCGGGAGCAACGGGGAAAACTCAAAGAACCGGCCTGCGAGCGGCCCTTGGAGCGCCAAACCCGCGAAGCGATCGCTCAGGTTCTCGATCACCGCGGATACGGTCGCGTTGGTGTTCATCCAAATGAAATCCGTTTCGATGTTGGCCGCGTTCACAATGACCAGATAGACGCTCGGCTCAAGACGGTACACAATCAGGTCGTCGATGACGCCGCCCTGATGATTGCACAGCAACGTGTACTGGGCCTGCCCAACTGCCATCTTACTCACGTCGTTCGTGAACAACTCGTTCAGCGCGCGCTCCGCGTTCGGCCCAGCCACCAGAAACTCACCCATGTGCGAGATGTCAAACAGACCCACGCGTTCCCGCACGGCCGCGTGTTCCTCCAGAATCCCTGAGTATTGCACGGGCATCTCCCACCCGCCAAATGGCACCATTTTCGCACCGCATTCGAGGTGTGCCGCGTACAGGGGCGTCCGCCGGAGTAATTCGGTGCTCTGCATGGCCGGGGTACGTTAACGGCGTGGTCAAGGCGTGTCAATTTGGAATGCGGCGTCGCAGCTCGGGAAGTCCGGGCGACCGGTCAAGGGTGGATTTGTGTGACGACGGAGATGGTTTTTTGATTGAGTCTCCTCGTCGAACGTCCTATACCGTCACGGCATGAGTGAGCGAATCTCTGTCGAGGCCGTCGTTACGGAGAAAACGTTCGTGGGAAAAGTGAGTTTCCCCGCATCGGTGCCCGAGCAGTTCTTCGACCTGATCCGTTTTCCCGAGGACTTGTACGAATATATTGGGAAAATGGGCCTGAACGAGCGCACCATAAAATTCCTGCTGGCGGCACTGAACGGCAAACGGGCGCTCAAGGCGCGGGTCGACCTTCAAGACATCGCCATCAAGACAGCGATGCAGTATTCGGAAATGGATGCGATTGTCCGCGATCTCATTGAGAAGAATTACGCCAGCCTCGGCGACCGGCTTGACCTCTACCGGTTCTGGGTCGTGCTCCTGCATGTCAAAGGCGTTCGGTTCGTACCTGCCCGTGACTGAGCGGGCGATGTTTGCCTTCCGCGACCGTTACTGGTATCGTTCCGGACAGTTGCCATGAGTGACCGCGCCCAGACAACGTCGGTTCAATTCAATCCGATTGAGGAATGTCTCGAAGATATTCGTCAGGGACGCCTTATCATCGTGACCGACGATGAGGACCGCGAAAACGAAGGTGACCTCATCATGGCCGCCGAGAAGGTCACGCCGGAAGCGGTCAATTTTATGACGAAATACGGTCGCGGCCTGATTTGTGTACCGGCGACCGAATCACGGCTCAAGGTGCTCGGCATCGGCCGGATGGTCGCGGAGAATCGCGAAAGTTTCAAAACGGATTTCATGGTCAGCGTGGACGCCCGCGACGGCGTGACGACCGGCATCAGCGCCCACGACCGCGCGCGCAGCATCCGCGTGCTGGCCGATCCCAACGCAACGCCAGAACAGCTCGTGTCGCCGGGACACATTTTCCCGCTGCAAGCGCGCGAAGGCGGCGTGCTGCGGCGGGCCGGCCACACCGAAGCATCCGTTGATCTGGTGAAAATGGCGGGGTTGTTTCCGGTCGCCGTCCTCTGCGAGATCCTCAATGAAGATGGCACGATGGCGCGGCTACCGGACCTGATGAAATTCAAGGAGCAATTTGGCCTGAAGATGTGCACGATCCGCGATTTCATCCAGTATCGGCGGATGCGCGAAAAACTGGTCGCGAAGGAGCAGGAGGTCTCGCTGCCCACAGAGCACGGTGAATTCAAGTTGCACTTGTACCGTTCCCTCGTGGATGGACAGCATCACGCGGCACTGGTCATGGGAGAAGTGCGCGGGAAGGAGAACGTGCTTGTCCGGGTCCACAGCGAATGCCTCACGGGCGACGTGTTCGGCTCGCTGCGGTGCGATTGCGGACCGCAACTGGAGGACGCGTTGAAGCGGATCGCCGAGGAAGGCGAAGGCGTCCTTGTGTACATGCGGCAGGAGGGTCGCGGCATCGGGTTCGCCAACAAGATCCACGCGTACGCGCTCCAGGAGAAAGGCCTCGACACCGTCGAGGCCAACGAACGACTGGGGTTCAAGCCCGACCTGCGGGAATACGGTCTCGGAGCGCAGATCCTTGTTGATCTCGGCCTGCACAGCATTCGTCTGTTGACGAACAATCCGAAGAAGGTTGTCGGCTTGGAGGGGTTCAACCTGAAGATTGTCGAGCAGATTCCGATTCGCGCCGCGCCAACCGCACACAACGCGAGGTATCTGGAAACGAAGAAATCCAAAATGGGGCACGCACTGTAATCATGCTGCGGGCGCGCAAGATCGAGCGACCTCACTCCGCTGTCGGGCTGCGGTTCGGCATTGCCGCGGCCCGGTACAATGTCGAGCTGGCCGATTCATTGCTGGCGAATTGCCTCGATACGCTCGCCAAGGCGGGCGCTGACATCCGCGACATAAAAGTGTTGCGGGTGCCCGGGACCTTCGAGGTCAGCGCCGCGGCGGCGAAGCTCGCGCGCAGCGGCCAGTGCGATTGCGTCATCGGCCTGGGGGTCCTGCTGCAGGGTGAAACCCGGCACGCGCAACATATTGGGGACGCCGTCGCGCATGGTCTCACGCACATATCGATTCTCATGGGCGTTCCGACCGTGTTCGGGATCGTCACCGCTGGGACGGTGAAACAGGCGCGGGTACGTTGCGTGGGCAAACAACACAATCGCGGTCACGAAGCGGCACTGACCGCCATCGAAATGGCACGGGCATGGAACGATCGTTGAAACCGCCCGGCAAACGTCGTCTGGCGCGCGAACTGGCCGTCCAGTTCCTTTACCAGTTCGACCTGAGCGGCGGCACGCTGGCTGAAGCGTTGCCGCTGTTCTGGCAGACGCAGCCCGAGGCGAAGGTAATGGAGCGCACATTTGCCGAGGAGCTTGTGCAGGGCGTGATCGGGAAACGCGTCGAGATCGATGAGAAAATCGCCAAGTACACGGAGAACTGGGACTTGCCACGCATCGCCGCCGTTGATCGCAATATTCTCCGGCTCGCCATGTACGAAATGTTGTTCCGCGACGATATCCCGCCGGTGGTCAGCATCAATGAAGCCGTCGATATCGCCAAGAAATTCTCGACGCGCGAGTCCGGGGCGTTTGTCAACGGGATCCTCGACCGCCTGAAAGCCGATCTGACCCGGCCGTCACGCACGGCCACATCCGCGCAATGAGTTCGGCAACGCACCCGCCGCGGTTTGCGGATTTGCATCTGCACACGCGGTTCTCCGACGGCTCGTTCACGCCGCGCGAGCTGGTCCAGCACGCCGTGCGGCTCGGCTTCTCGGCCATCGCCGTCACCGACCATGACACCCTCGACGGGATTCCCGATGCGCTGGCCGCTGGCAAAGAACTGGGGATCGAGGTCATTCCCGGCGTGGAGATCACCGGTCGCTACGGCTCCCAGGAACTGCACATGCTGGCGTATTTATTCGGCGACTCTTGGCGCGACTCCAACCTCCGGGCCGTGCTGCATCACGCCACGCGCGTCCGCGAGGATCGCGCCGAGGAGTTCGTCAAAAAGTTGAACACGCTGGGCATGTCATTGACGATTGAAGACGTGCGCGCCTGCGCGGAGTCCGGCACGGTCGGTCGCCCGCACATCGCCAAGGCCTTGTTGAAGCGCGGGCACGTGACGAGCGTGGACGAAGCGTTCACGCGGTTTCTCAAACGCGGCAAACCGGCCTATGTCGAGCGTTTTCGGCTGGAAGCAGCCGAGATCATCGGCCACGTCAGGCGCGCGGGCGGCGTCGCCGTGATCGCCCATCCCGGATTGAACACTCTGGACGATGATCTCGGCGACATGGTCAACCAGGGGATGGCCGGCATCGAGGTGTGGCATTCGCGGCACAGCGCCGCGCAAACGGAGCGTTATTTGCGGTTGACCAAAGAACTCGGCGTGTGCGCGACGGGCGGCAGCGACTGCCACGGCTCCGGTCGCGACGGCATGCTGCTCGGGCGGATCAAGCTACCCTACGAACGTGTCGATGCACTGAAAGCGGCGGCAAAGGTGAACGCGTAATGCGGCTCTTCCAGAAATTTCGAGATGGGCTGCGCAAGACGCAGGAGAAGCTGGCGACCGAAATCAAGCGGATCGTCACGCGCGCTCCGAAACTGGATGCCGAGTCGCTCGAAGAACTCGAAGCCGCGTTGATCTCCACGGACATCGGCGTCGACACCGCGGTCAAGATCGTCGAGTTGACCAAGGAAGCCGCGAAACAATCGGGCCAGGTTGATGTCTTTGCCATCGCGCGCGCCGAGATCGAGCGCGAGTTGGGGGTCGCGTCCCCTGGCCTGACGAAGGCGGCACAGGCACCGACGGTCGTGTTGCTGGGCGGTGTAAATGGAACAGGCAAGACGACGTCCGCCGCCAAGCTGGCACATCTGCTGCACGGGCAGGGGAACACGGCGCTGCTCGCCGCTTGCGACACATTTCGGGCGGCGGCCATCGAACAGTTGAAGATTTGGGGGCAACGGATCGGGTGCGAAGTGATTGCGGGACAGTACGGCGCGGATTCCGCGGCGATCGCCTATGACGCCTTGGAAGCGGCGATCAACCGGAAGGTCGATTATCTGCTGATCGACACGGCTGGGCGGCTGCACACGAAGAAGAACCTGATGGAAGAGATGAAGAAGATGCGGCGCTCGCTCCAGAAGAAAATGCCCGCCGCGCCGCACGAGGTGCTGCTCGTGCTGGATTCCACGACCGGCACGAACGCCCTGAACCAGGCCCGTGAGTTTCACCAGGCGCTGGGTGTGACCGGTCTGATCGTTACCAAACTGGACGGCACGGCCAAAGGCGGTATCGTCGTCGCCATTGCGCGCGAACTGAAGATCCCCGTCAAGTTCATCGGGCTCGGTGAGCAGGTCGATGATTTACAGCCGTTCGAGCCCAAACAGTTTGCCGGGGCATTGTTTGGCGAAAGCCCTGAGACGCGCCGGTAGCAACCCGGGGCAGTCGAGATACCGAAGTCCACACCGCCGGCCACGTCGCCTTGCCGCACGCTCAGCCCGGTGTTACTGTGTGCGCGGTGTAACCGAAAGAAAAACCGTGATGAAGGTCGTCCGTATTGCCGTCCTGCTTTTTGGTTCCGTTGTTGCGGCATCTCGCGCCGCGGAGACCAACAAGCTGCCGACAATGGTTACGGTGGACGGCATCATTTATTCAAACGTCACCTGGCGTACGGTGACGCCGGCAACGGTCACCATCTTTCATCAAACGGGCGTGGCGTCGATTCCGCTGGAGAAGCTGTCGCCGGAACTTCAGCAGCGGTTCGGGTACGACCCGCAAAAGGCGGCGGCGTATCGAGCGGAAGAAGCGGCGGCAGCCGAACGACGTCTGGCAGACGCTCAAGCCCGGGAACGGCTCCGCCAGCAGCGCGAGGCTGAGGCGCAGGAATCCGCGCGCCAAGAGCAGGAAGCCCAGGAACAGAAGGCGCGGGACGAGCAGTCTCGGGAAGCGTTTGCGGCAATCCAGAAGGCCAACGCCAGTGTAGAGGTCATTCCGGTGGTCAAGGTGGTGAGTGCGATCAGCCTTCTGGACACGGGAAACTATCTCGCGCAGGTTGCGCTCAGCAACCAAACAATCATCTGCGCTCACTTTGACGAAAGCGGCAAACGATACCTTGAGGAAGCAACGCGAAAGTACGCCGACTGGCAGGCCCAGCAGAATTCCGTCGGACAACAGCTTCAAATAGCAGCTCAGCCGGGAACCATCGTGCTCTACGGAGGGCGGGGCGCCGTACGAATACCGGGTGGTGGTTATGGCTTGACTTACGCGACGGGCAGTTCACCGGCAGGTCCGGCGTCTTCCCCGCCGGTCGCCGCCGTCTACGCGGTTCGGGAGGAGAACTCTTCTTGTTACTCGCTGAAGGGCAGCCGCGAGGCCGGGCAAGCGGAAGGCATCAAACTCTACGTCTGGCAGTGACGAAGGCCGTACCCTTTGGGGCAACGACCCAACCGGAACAAACTGCACGGACGGAGAAGACGAGCGCCGGTGTTTTACCCGTCACCAACGAAATCACGCAGGCTGGAATGTCTTGACGGTGCTTCGAGCTTGTGACAACATTCACAAGCGTTGGTTCTGGGTGAACATGAACAGGTGCTGGGGGCACAGCGCGGCGAGTGTTGCGGCATCGACGTCAGCTTGTTATCTGGCACAAATCAAAGAGAGGAGATGCAACAATGAAGCAACGTTCTTGGGTTGTTTTATGTGTGGCAGCGTGTCTTACGGGATTAATCGGGCAGTTGGCCGCGTTCGGCCAGACTACGAGCTCTGTATGGAGCGTAACCTCCGAGTCCACATGGAAGGCGGCGAAGCATAGCGGTACACTATCGAGCTCGGCGACCGCCGTGTTCTTGAGCGACAATACCTGCAGTCTACTTCTGGGAACCAACCAGGTCTCGGGGACGTATTCAGTGAACAAGAACGTGGTGAAGCTGCAAGTTGGCGAAGGTGGCAAGGCAGCCCTGAAAGCCTTCGCGGACGAAATCGTCACCGCATATATCGGGGCGGGAATTACCGTCACGGTCCAAGGCGTCTCATTTAAGCCGATTAAGCTGAGCAGCGGAGTCCCGGTGAGTGCGTCGGACACCGTTAAGGCAAAGGGTAGCGAGACTATCGGAAAGAAGACCTACTCCAAGGGCCTGACAATTAAGACTCAGTGGACGGACTGGACGTTGACGTCGGGCTCGCATTTTTAGGCGGACTGAGGCTTCTCCCGCGGCGAGTATCGTCGTGCCGGTTGCCGTCCGCCCTGCTGACGCCCGAACGAGTTGAGCAGAGTGGGAGTGCCGTTTCACGGCCGCCCCGAAGTGATTCGGGGCGGCCTCCTTTGTCAGGACACACCCGGTCACCTCAAGGGCCACAGGCCTGCAAAAACCGTGATTGCCTGTGGTGCCATTTTAGCTCATACTACCCAAAGCTCGATTCGACCCCCGAATTGGGAAATTAGGGAAACACGATGCGATCCGGTGCGCTGGCGTGTTTGCTCGCGACAACACTCCTCGCTTCGGCCACGGCGCAAGATCTGTCCACGACCAACATTAACATGCTGCCCCACTTCTGGGCTGCCGCGGTAAGCTCGACGAGCCCCGTCACAGTCATCTCCTTCGGCGATTCCGTCGCCAATTCCTACGCGTCGCCGTCGTATTCGCTCATCAACATGCTGGTCGCCAGCGTCGGCGTGGCCGGGTACTCGCTGAACAATTACGGAAATACGACACTCCACGGACTGGCCAATGGCGCCCAAGTCATCGCGGGTCCCACCACCCTGTGGTTTTCCGATTACTACCAACTGCCTCCCGGCGGCGCCATCTGGTTCTACGACCAAAACTCGGCCAATGGTATCTACTCCGACAAAGTCGGCGTCTTCTGGGTGGCGCAACCGCAAGGTGGTCCGATAACACTGTCCGTGTCCACAGAAGCGGGGCCGTGGGTGCCGATGTTGACGCTGAACGGGTACGCGCCGACGGCGGTAGGCGAATATACCAACGTTGTCCTGGCCGCGGATTTCCATCAGCTCCGCGTGGATGGGGTCTCCGGCACCAATTACGTCATCGGTCCGCAGTTGTTGCTCCAAACCACCAGCGGAGTGCATGTCGTATTCATGGACAAGGGCGGTATCGCCATCAGTGATGTCACCAACGTGCCTGCCGCCATCCGCGCGCCGATCTTAGCCGCGCTTTCGCCTGATCTGCTGATCTGGCACATGAAAGAAGACGGCACCACGGTCACCAGCAACGGCTTGATCTACTGCGAACACTGGTGGTCGAATGCGGCCCCGTCTTGCGACGTGGTGTATATCGGCACGCCCTATACAGCCTACGATACCAACCCGGCCACGCCGATCACGGTCGAACAAAACAACTTGGTCCGCTACATCGCCCTGCAATACAACCGCGCCTATTGCGATCTGATGGATCCCAGCGTCAGTTGGCCGTGGATGAACTCACTCGGATTCATGTCGGACGAGCTTCACTGCACCTACAACGGCGGACAGTATCTGGCCGGCTTCATGTGGAACGAGGTGTTCTACACCCTCGGGTCCGGGTTGCCGCCAGCTCCAGGTTATACCGGCGAGTTCACCGCCGCCCCAACCAACGGCACGATTTCGCTGACCACGACCTTCGCCGATCTCTCCAACGGCACCACGACGAACTGGTTCTGGAGCTTCGGCGACGGCACCACCACCGACGTCACGACCAAGAGCACGTCGCATACGTACGTTGCCCCGGGCACCTATAGTGTCACAGAGATTGTCACCGGCCCCGGCGGAGCCTCCACCAACACATACGCCAACTACATCACAGCACTGACGCCATCGGCCAATTTCACCGCAGCTCCGACCAATGGGCTGATTCCGCTGACCGTGAGATTCACCGATACATCCGTCGGCGACTTTACCAACCGGTAGTGGAGCTTTGGCGACGGCAGCACGACCAACGTCACCGTCACCATCGTGTCTCACACGTATACCGTGGCTGGTACCTACAGCGTAACTGAAATCGTCAGTGGGCCCGACGGACCGCTGACCAACACACAGCCCAACTGCATCACGGCACGCCCGCCGCCTCCATCAGCACGGTTCACGGCAACTCCGACCGAGGGTGTGGCACCGCTGACCGTAACCTTTACCGACACATCGACCGGCGGTCCCATTACCGTTTGGTATTGGAACTTCGGCGACAGCAGCTCCGCCATTGTTACGGCCTCCGGTGTCTCTCACATGTACACTGCGGCGGGCAATTATGCCGTAACGGAAACTGTCAGCGGCCCCGGCGGCTCCAGCACAATCAGTGCGACCCCCTGCGTCGAAGTGTTAAGTCAAGCTCAGGGGATGGCATATCAAGCATGGCAGGAGGAATATTTCACCTGCACGAATTGCCCGCAGGCGCAAATGAGCGCGGATGCCGATGGCACAGGCCAGAACAACCTGTTCAAATTCATGGCGGGATTGAATCCGACAAACCCGGCCTCGCTGTTTCTGTTGCAGATCGCCACCGTACCGGACCAGCAGTCACAACAGAACCTGTCCTTCGGTCCGGTCGCGTCCGGTCGCATCTACACGCCTGAGTTCGCCGCTGACTTGGTGAGCGGTGTTTGGCTGCCACTGACCGGCTACGCCGGCCCCGTGACCAACGGCAACCAGATCATCATCACCGATCTCGACGCGACGCAACCGAGCAAATTCTACCGCATCAACATCTCTCTCCTGCCATTTTCGATCACGTCGATCACCTTGGGCGGAACCTACGTCAAACTGGTGTGGTGCGGGCAACCCGGAACCAACGTCGTCCAGGTCACAAGCGGCAGCTATTCCAGCAATTTCCGCGACCTGGCGACGATCATCATGCCCGACTTCGGAGCCACAAACTATACGGACGAGGGTGCTGCCACTACTACCCCGTCACGCTTCTACCGGATTTGCTTCAGACCCCAAGCTCGCACCTTTCATGACCGCGCGTCCGGGATCCCCAAACAGCCTCGTCGGCTGATCAAGACGCCTCTCCTTCTGTCGGCCGTGCTGGACAGCCTTGCCCGACGGCCGGTCCGCTGGTAAATTGGCCGGGCCATGCGAGCCCGCTGGGTTTCCGAACGTGTCTGCTCTCCGCCCGTTCTTTTTGCCACCGTCGTCGCAAGCTGGTGGCCGGGGAAGTTCCTCCGCGTGTCCACCGTTCAAACCGACATTCAATGGCGCGAAAAGATGATTCGCATGGCCGAAGGGAAGGGAACGCCGCCCCCGAATTTTCTTACCCAGGTCTTCCGTTGCCGCGGCGCTCTGAACAGTTATACGGCGGGACTAGGATCTCTGCGCAATCCGCTCTACGAGCGCGAGTACATGGAACAGTCCGACGCAGAAAACGGGCATAGAGAAACCGTCGAATTACTCGCCGCGGGCAAACTCAGGCTCTAGGCCGCGTCTGAAGCTCTCGATTCTCCGTCCGCAATACCCCTTGCGATTGACATGTAAGCATCTATCCCCATGTTGGTTGCGATCAAATCACTGGCACGGCTGGTGCTGTTTTCTATGAAACAAAACCCGGGTCATGCCTCACATCCCAGATCAGAACGGACGGGCGCCGCGATGCTGTGTCCTCCGGTTGTTCTTGCGTCGACTGCCCGTCGGCAAATCTCTGATTGGCCGCGCTCGGGCCATCGGGTTCTCCGCCGCCGTCGCCATAACCGTGCTCACATTTGTCGGCAGTATTCACGCGACGGATGTTCAAGTTCTTCGCCGCCACGTGCCCCAAGCGGTGGCCGAACTCAAGTTGGAGCCCGTTGGCCGTCTCCCCAGCACCAACCGGCTGGATTTGGCCATCGGATTGCCTCTACGCAATCAACAAGCGCTCCACCAGCTTCTCGACGAGATCTACGATCCGTCCAGTCCCCATTACCATCACTACCTCACGCCCGAACAGTTTACTGAGAAATTCGGGCCGACCGCTCACGATTACCAGGCCCTCATCGAATTCGCGAAGTCGTCCGGGTTCCGAGTGACGGCGACACATCCGAATCGAATCCTGCTGGATGTAAACGCCTCCATCGCGAACATCGAAAACGCATTTCATGTGAACCTGCACGTCTACCGGCACCCGACAGAAGCGCGGACGTTTTACGCCCCGGATGCCGAACCGTCCTTTCAACTTGGCGTTCCCGTCCTGGATATTAGCGGATTGGACAACTACGTCGTTCCTCACCCAACGAGTCTTCATCGTAGACCCGTCCCGCAACGGGCAAACGCGCTGCCTGCCGCCGGCTCGGGGCCCGGCGGCACGTTCCTCGGTTCCGATTTTCGAGCGGCGTATATTCCCGGGGTCTCGCTCAACGGCATCGGTCAGGCTGTTGGTCTGCTCGAGTTTGACGGCTATTACGCGACCGATATCACCTCCTATGAAAGTCAAGCCAGTCTCCCGAGCGTTACACTGACCAATGTTCTGCTCGACGGCACGCACGGCCACGCCGGCTCCAACGACGGCGAGGTCTCGCTGGACATTGAAATGGCGATCGCGATGGCGCCCGGCCTTTCGAAGGTGATCGTCTATGAAGCCGGACCCCACGGCATCCCCAATGACATCCTCAGCCGTATGGCCACGGACAATCTCGCCAGCCAACTTAGCTCCTCGTGGACGTGGAGCGGAGGCGTCAATGGCACCACCGACCAACTCTTTCAGGAGATGGCCGCCCAAGGTCAGTCGTTCTTCCAATCTTCGGGCGATAGCGGGGCTTACTCCGGCTCGATATCAGCAACCAGCTATCCCGCGGATGACCCGTACATTACCGTCGTCGGCGGGACGACCCTGACCACGACCCGAGCTGGCGGACCTTGGGCGTCGGAGACCGTGTGGAACTGGATGCCCAGTCAGCCCGACGCCAGCAGCGGAGGAATCAGCACGTCCTATGCGATCCCCGATTGGCAACAGGGCACGAGCATGTCGGCCAATCGCGGTTCGACAACCATGCGCAACATTCCGGACGTCGCGCTGACCGCCGACAACGTCTACGTCATCTACAACAACGGGCAAACGGGTGACTTTGGCGGCACCAGTTGCGCGGCGCCGCTGTGGGCCGCGTTCACCGCCCTCGTCAACCAACAAGCCATCGCCCACGGGCTCTCGACCGTCGGGTTTATCAATCCCGCTGTGTACTCCATTGGCAACAGCTCCAGCTACACGAACGATCTTCACGATATCACCCGGGGCAACAATACCAACAGCGCCAGCCCCACGGGCTTCTTCGCTGCCACCGGCTACGACCTCTGCACCGGCTGGGGCACGCCCAACGGCCCAAGCATGATCAATGCACTCACAGGTCTTGCCGCCGATCTCGCACTCACCACTACGGCCTCACCCGACCCGGTTTCTGCCGGTCTCAACCTCACGTACACTCTCACGGTCACGAACAACGGCCCGGCCACGGCTGTCGGCGTCCATGCCACCGATACCTTGCCCGCCACGGTCACATTCACTTCCGCCTCTGCCAGTCAGGGAATCTGCACGGACGTTGCCGGTGTTGTCACATGCAGCCTTGGCGTTCTCGCCGCCAACGCCGCTGCCACCGTCGCAATCAGCGTTGTTCCCAACGTCCCGGGCTCGTTGACAAACGCCGCTACCGTGACCGGGCTTGTTCCAGATCCCGCCACGTCAAACAACACGTCGGCAGTCGTCACCACCGTCCAAAATCCGCCCCCATTCATCGTCCGCCCTGCCAATCTCGACTTCGGAACATTGCTGACGAACCAAACCAGCACCCAGAGCTTCTCGGTCAGCAATACGACATCGTCGGTTCTGACCGGCTCCGTTACACTGGTCACGGGCACAACACCGTTTGGAATCGTCAGTGGAAGTCCGTTCAACGTCCCTGCGGGAGCAGCCGGCGCGGTCACCGTGAGTTTCAGCCCCACTTCGCCGGGAGCCTTCAGCAACTCGCTCATATTCACTACGAACGACGGAACCACAACGAACTCCGCGACCGGCGCCGCTCTCGCTCCCGCCCAACTCGGTGTGAGTCCATCGGCTCAACCGTTCGGCTCGGCGACCGTTGGAACGACGGTGCAAGCGATTTTCATTGTGACCAATTCCGGCGGCGCACCGCTGAGCGGCACGGCGACGATTACCGCCGCAGGGTTTGCCATCGCTTCGGGCTCGTCGTACAACCTCCCGGCCTCCGGTTCCACCAAGGTCGTGATCAACTTCACACCGACATCCGCAAAGAGCTTCTCCGGCAATGTCATCTTCGTATCCAACGGCGGCAATTCATCCAACGCGGTCTCAGGCACGGGCGTGACGGGTCCCGCAGCCCGCTTCAACGCTGCGCCCACCAACGGTTCATCGCCGCTGCTTGTGACATTCACGGATGCCTCTACCGGCACAATCACCAGCCGCCTCTGGAACCTCGGCGATGGGACCGTGACCAACACCACCGCCACGACGTTGGTGCACACCTACACCTGCGGGGGCCCGTACACCGTCAGTCTTACCGTTCGCGGCTCTGGCGGCTCGAATACGTTGACCAAAACCTCGTTGATCAACGTGGTCGACACGACGCCGCCTGCGATCATCACGTGTGCTCCGGCCCTGACCGCTCCGGCCAACAGGCTCGGACAGGCCACACTGCCGGACTTCACGGCCGGCGTCCAGGCAACGGACAACTGTACCGCCAGCAACGCGCTGGTGCGGACGCAGTCTCCTCCCGCAGGCTCTGTTGTCGGCGTCGGTGCCACGAGGGTTGTGATTACCGTGACCGATGCTTCCGGCAATTCGTCGTCCTGCGCCACGACGTTCACCGTGCAGGCGCCGCCTCCATTTGCGCAATTCACCGCCTCGCCAACCACGGGTCTCGCGCCCCTCACCGTCAGGTTCACCAACAGTTCCACCGGCTTGATCACCAGCGTCACTTGGGATTTTGGAGACGGAGCCACCGACACTGCGACCAACCCGACACACACCTACACCAACGCATCCACGTTCAGCGTTACCCTGACGGCGCAAGGCCCGGCGGGCACGAATTCACTGACGCGAACCGGCTACATCACCGCTCTCCAAGCATTGCCGCCGGTCATCGCCTCCGTTCCGTCGGTCACCAACGCGCTGCTGCAATTCGAGAATCACGCCGCCATCCTAGTGGACGCCACCAATTTCTTCACGGTAACGGCAACCGATCCACAAAGCTTGCCGCTCGGTTATCAATGGCAGTTCGGTGACAATCTGACGAATGCCTTGTCGCCTCTGCCCTCGGCCCTTCACGCCTACGGCACGAACTGCGGCCCGTACACCGCCAGCGTCACCGTCAGCAACGGCTATGCGTCCGTGACGACAAACCTCGGTGTGGCCGTGGTCTGCGAGTTGCCGGTCAGGACACTGCGATTGAAATCCAATTTCGCCCACGCCAACTCCGACAGCGCGACCCTGACTGCCATACCGGAGCTCGGCGCCGGATTTGAGCCTCTGGGTCAATTGCTGGTTGTGGACGTGGGGGATGCGCTCATGCCGTTCACGCTCAATAAGAACGGACTGGGAATCAGCGGAGCCAACACCGCACGATTACATTTCAACAAGCATACCCGCGCGTGGACGTTAAGCGTGAGGCTGCATCGGGGCAACTGGCGGTCTCTCTGGACGGCGTACGGTTTGGCTGATGCTGCGATCGTGAGCCCTGGCGTGACCGTCACCGTGCCCGTAGTGGTACTGGCGGGTGCGGAAGGCTTTGCCGCCGACCGTTCCCTCAATTACACCGCCGCCACCCACCAAGTCGGTCAGGCAAAGTCGCGCTGAACCTCGCCGTTACCCGAGATCGGTCCAACTGACGAGATCTGCCAGATTCGGCCGGCCGTCGTGATGCCACGAGAGCGGGGGATGTTGCATCTGGCCAATCGGGCAAACCCGATGCACGCCCATCCGGGTCAAATCGCTGGCAAAAGCTGCCGCTCGCTCGTTCATCGGGGCAACGCCAACTGTCGAGAGTTGTGACGCGAATTTCTGGATGGCGTCGAGCACGCGCTTGTAGCCATCCGTCGGTTTCACGAAAACAACACGATTCAGACATGATGCTACGAACGCGGGGCTGTCATCGTAGATGACCGCCCAATCGTTGCCCGACGGGCTCGCCCACACGCCGATCCGCCGGTCCGAGGCCGCGGCAAATTCATATCCGGTCCGGAATCTGGCGAATTCCGCCGCTTCCTGGACGGAAAGCTGGCCGCGCGGTACGCGCGCCTGATACGCCGCCATCGCGTCCGCCAACGCCGCGGCGAACTTGCGCGGCCCGAGCTGTCCGCGCTCCTCCACATAAAAGACATGGGGGGAAAGACACCCTTGTTGATCGTACACCGACGCGTCGAACGCCGCCGCCTGCGCCAGTTGCGGGAGATTCTCCGCGGTCATCGCCTCTTTTGCCACCACCGCGAAACTGATCTTGTGGCCGTAGCCGAGAAACTTCGCCGATGCGGGCGCGAGTTGCCGCAAGGCCGACACTGTCGAATCGGTTCCGTACGCGATCACGGCGTCGGCGTCACCGACCATCGTTTGCGTCAACGCCAGCTCGCCTCGCGGCCAGTCCAGCATCGCGGCGCAATCCGCCAGGTCCGCATCCACCTCGCGCACCGATTCGAGGAACAGGGTCGGGAACACGGGATCGTGCGTCGACACTTTCACCAGATTCGCGGAACGCAGCAACAACCCGCAACACAGGCTCACGATGCCGGGCGCGGGGACATTGCCCGCCAGAAAATGCGCGATCAGGCGCGGCGGCGTGCCTCGCGTTTGCACGCGACCGCGCAGGCAAAACTCATCGAGCACGCGGCGGTTGCCCAACTCGCGGTCGAGCAATTCGCCCAGCGACTCGTATGTGATCGCGCCAAAGACCAGATCGACGGCCTCATTGACCATCGCTTCGGAAAAACCGGTGCATGTCGGTGCCTGCTCGGTTGCGCGCTGCCGCCACGAGCTTTTCGGGTCGAGCCAGTTCTTCGCCGCCTGCGCCAACATGGTGATCACGGCGTCCGTGGTGCGATGCTGCCACACGCGTTCCCGTGCCTCGCGCGTCCGGCTCATCGCCTCGCGAATCTGTTCTGCTGTTACGCTCATCTTGTCTTCAGGTCTTCCGCATTCAACGAGCAACCGCGCACTTCCGCGCCCGCTGCCCGCCCGAGGATTTCAAAGGAATTCGTGCCCGCGACGACGCGGGCGACTCCCAGGTCTTCCGTTTGCACGCACATGATACTCCACAAATTCGCCAGGTCATAGACGCGGATCAATCCGCGTTCGTTGTCAGCAGCCTCCCTGCCAGTGTTGGGGTTGATAATAGTGACTCGCGCCCAAGGCGGAATGGCTTTGAGATCCGTCTGGCGGTCTGTTTGCATCGTCAGATCGTAGGATTGTGTGCTCAACTCGGTCATGCCATACTCGTTGACGATCCGCGTCCTCGGAATGCCGAGGAATCGCTCGATCAGCGCGTACAATTCCACCTTCGGCATCTCGCGCGACCGGCCTTTGAATCCGCCCGTTTCCATTACCCGACTGCCTGCCGACAGCTCGAATCTCAGACCCTGCCGCGCCATGTGCTCGATCAAATGAACAAACGCGAACGCCGTCCCGAGCAGAAACACCGGCTGCCGCTGTTGTTGCGTCTCGGACAGGTCCCGGACCACTTGATCGATGCGCAAGACCCCGTCGTCCACATAGAACTCGCTGCCGACCTCCCCAAACTCGTGCATCACCACGCCCATCATGTGCGACAGCGACGAATGCGGCGCTTTCTGCGACGAGGGCATGAGCACCAGCATGCGCAGGCGCTTCTCATCGGAAACCAAATGCCGCTCGAAATTCAGTTTGATCGCCGCCTCGTACAGCTCCAGCGTCCGCAGATGGTGCTTCCCGGACTTTTCGCGCGTCGTCCCGCTCGTGTGGAATTCCGCGACAGCCTCCTCGACCGGAAAACACGTCAACGCGAAATCCTTGAAGGCGCTTGTCGGCACGGCGGGAATGTGTTTCCAATGGCCCACGGTTTGCGGCGTCAACTTCACCCGGTCGCAGTACGCCCGATACGGGGCGCACCGTTCGTACTGAAATGCAAAGACCTCGCGCGCCAGACGATCGAATTCTTTGTCCGTCGTCGGGTGCGTCAGGCCACGCGCGATCAACGCGAGAATGCGCCGCTGCAAGTCGAGAGCGGTTTTTTCCACAATCTGTCAGTTCCTTAAGAGGCTGGTTTTCCGCCAACAGCCAACGCATAATGCGCCCCGTGAAGCCGATTGTCAAACGCCTCGCCTTCGGCCTATTTGGCTTCGTTCTTATTTGGACTTCGGTTTGGCTCGTAGGATATCGGTGGGGTTTTACACCCCTGCCGAAACCTCCGAGCGGCGTCCGCATCAAGCCACTCTTACCCCCACTTGCCCGAAAGGACCTTACGGCTGACAATGGCGCCTCCTATTACGTCAAGGCTGCCGACTTGGTCCGGGCGTACAAACAATCAAAGGAATCAAAGGAACAATCGGAAGCCGTTCTTGAAGGTGATTTTTCCAAAGGCACCAATGCGATCAAGCAGACCTTGATGGACTGTCGCGCGGCATTGGACCTTGGCCTCGCGGGCTCGAAGGCGAACTTCTGTCAGATGCCTTTGGTAACTGAGACTCCGGATTCAGCTTTCCTCGGCGGACTCAGAGCATTGGCGAGATTGATTCTGGTTGACGGAAAACTGGCCCAAGAAGCCGGAGACCCAGGTCGTGCGATCACAGACTATCTTACTGTGGTCAAGCTCGGCACGGATTGCTCCAGAGGCGGGGCTTTGATCCAGAGTCTGGTGGGAGTAGCCATAGTGGATATGGGCGCACGAGCGACTCGCGCTTGGGTGTTGCGGCCTGCGACTGCACGGGAGCCACTGGCTGGAATCAGGGAGACGTTAAGCTCCATCAGCCAAGGGCGCGTGGCGTACCCCGAAACGCTTCGTGATGAATTAGAATACGAAAAGAGGGAGTTTAGCCGCCAGTTGCTCGCCGAAGCGGGCCCCTGGGGGGCGGTATTGTGGAGCAAACGCGTGTCGGACCGCTGCCTCGAAGCTGCACTTGGCGACCTCATCCAAGAATCAGACAAGCCCTACTGGGAAACTGACACAAGGAAGATTACGAAGAAATGGGATCCGGAGGAAAGACGAGGGCTTGATGCTCTGAACAGGCCGGGGCAGAGAATCCTGATTGCTATGATCTTGCCGGCGATTGAAGACTCAAGAAAGAGGGTGGTCCGATCTGAGCTAGACCTGACGGCTACCGAGATAATCTGTGCATTGAAGACCTACGCACTTACGCACGGCTTTCCTCCCGAGCGACTCGACGAACTCGTGCCCGACCTGCTTCCTGCAATCCTCATCGACCCGTTTGACGGCAAACCGCTCCGGTATCGACGTGATGGAAAAGAATGGGTGCTGTGGAGTGTCGGCTCCGATCTGAAGGACGACAAAGCGGCATGGCATGAATACAAGTATCGCAAACCGGGCGAGGATCGCAAAGGTGGCGATATCTACTTCAAGTCAACAGAGCCACAGGACGACCTCGCGTTTTATCGAAGTCAGCAAGAGGTCAAATCAAGCAGGCCAGCTCGTTCAGACAGTAGTCCAACTGCCGCTCCGTGATTACGAGGGGAGGGGTGATGCCCAGGATTTCGCTGTGATCGCCTTCGGGCAGGGCGAGAACGCCGCGCTGCAGCAGTTTCTCGACAATCGGCACGGCATTTCCAACTTCAAGACCGAGCATCAGGCCTTTGCCGCGGACCTTCGCGATTTTCGCCAGCCGCTCCGTTAACCAATCGCCCAATTCGCGGCTCCGCGCGTCGAGCTTGAGACGTTTCATCACGCCGATCGCCGCCAGCGCGGCCGCGCATCCGAGCGGATTGCCCAGAAACGTGCTCGTGTGGATCGCTTCGCCATGCGTCTCGGGCCAACTGTCCATCACATTCGCTCGTCCGATGCACGCTGAAATCGGGAATCCGCCCGCCATCGCCTTGCCGACACAGACGACGTCTGGCACCACGTCCCAATGCTCGCACGCAAACCATTTGCCCGTCCGACAAAAGCCCGTGTAAACCTCGTCGAAGATCAGCACGAGGTCGTGCTCATCGCAGAACCGGCGGAGTTTCGCCAGGAAATCATCCAACGGAACCACGATCCCGCCGCGGCCCTGAATCGGCTCGACGATCACCGCGCCGAATTGCTCAATCTCTGTCACTGCGGGCAATCTGCCGAACGGCACATGCGCCGTGAAGTGGCCAAGCTGTTCGGTGAACGGCGACCGGAAATGCGCCCGCCACGTTGTATCCAGCGCCCCGTAGGTGAGTCCGTGGTAGGCGCCCTCAAACGCAATCACACCCGGCCGTCTGGTGCGCATTACCGCCGTCTTTAGCGCGACTTCCACTGCTTCCGCGCCCGAGTTGGCAAAGACAACGCGTCCCGCTGACTCTCCGCGCTTCGCAGAAGCGCGGCTACACCACCGTCCAAACGTCAATTCGACCAACTCCCGCGCCAGCTTCAGCTTCAGTTGATTCGGATGTACGTCGCCCATGGCGTGCATCAGTTTCCCTGCTTGCGACTTCAGCGCGGCGACCACACGCGGATTGTTGTGTCCGACGCTTGCGACGCCGAACGCCGCCGTCAGGTCGATATAGCGATTGCCATCGACGTCCCAGACGTTCGCGCCCGAGGCGCGTTGCCAGAAAACCGGCCAATGGTCCGAGATGCAGGTGATGTTGCGTGATTCGTAGCGTCGCAACTGGCGGGCGAGCGCGCGGGACTTCGGGCCGGGGATCGGCGTCTTCAGCGATGGGAGCTGATCATTCACAACAACGGCGTCATTCTAGCCGTGTTGGACAAACTTGTGAAATGTCTTTCCCGCTTCCTGGTCGACGAGCAACACGAGATGGTGGAATCTCATCGTCTCGAGCAGCTCATTGATGCTGACGGGTTCGTAATCGGCACTGTTGCCGCCGAACAGCACGGCCAGATCGGCGTCGGTATTCCGCCGGCGCACGGGCGTGCCGCAGCGCTCTTCGATCCAGGTTCGGATTTGGTCAGATTTGACGATGACGCGAAGCGACATGGGCTAGACTCCTCGGGCTTCCGGGCCCCAAATGTATTTATGCCACTGGGTCTGCATGCGGACGGGCAGTTTATCGGCCAGGATCCATTCCGCAAGCGTTTTGAGCGGCAGCTTGCCCCATACGGGCGAGAACAACACCTTGCAGACACTCGCGAGTTGATGCTCGGTCATCATCCCGCGCGCCCAATCATAATCCGCGCGATCGGCAATCACAAACTTCACCTCGTCCTTCTTGTCGAGATGACGAACGTTGTCGTACAGGTTTTTCCCGACCTCGCCGCTGCCGGGGCATTTCAGATCCATGATCTTGACCACGCGCGGGTCGACCCGTGATATGTCCACGGACCCGCTTGTCTCCAGCAATACCAGCTTGCCGAGATCGCACAGGCGCGTCATCAACGGAAACACATTCGGCTGCAGGAGCGGTTCACCGCCCGTGATTTCGACCAGAGGACAGTTGTACTCAAGCACCTTCACGATCACGTCGCCCAACGTCATTGGTGTGCCTTCGTGAAATGAATATGCCGTGTCACACCACGTGCAACGCAGATTGCACGCCGTCAACCGCACAAAGACACACGGCAGCCCCGCATACGAGCTCTCGCCCTGAATGCTGTGGAAAATCTCGTTGATGACAAGCGTCTCGGCCACAAGCGGAAGGGTATCAAAACACAGCAGGAACGTCAATTTGCGGAGACGGAATAGGAGGAAGAAGCCGTGCTCATTCCTTCTCGACCTTCACAGCTTTCCCGGTTCGCGCTGATTCGTAGAGCGCTTCGTAAAACAGTGACTGACGGAGACCCCAGACAGCGGGGGCGGGGTCTTCGACCTTGCCGAGTACGCAATCGATGAACCACTGCTGCAACGATCGCACGGCGGGTACGGGCGGATATTTCACCGGGCGACCGTCCGCACCCCACTGCTGGAGGCGTCCGCCGTGAATCCCCGTTTCAATCTCTCCCTTGGTGAACGAGACGCGAATGCCCTGTTCCCAGCCGAGAACTGAATCCCCGTTGATCGTCGCGGTGCCCAGCGCCCCGTTTTCATAGCGAATCGACGCGGTGCAGGTGATATCCACGGGCGCGCCGCGATTGTTCGTCCACGCGAAGACCTCCGCGGGCCGTGAGTTCACGAGGTACAACAGCGCATTGAACGCGTGCGCGCCGCTGTCGAACGCCTCGCCGCCGCCCGCCAGCTTCGGGTCCTGTCGCCAGGTGTCTTTCGTGATGCGTTTCCATGCCTGCGTGACAAACGCGCTCGCGGTGATCGCGTCGCCAAGCTCGCCTTTGTCCATCAACCCGCGTATGTACTGAAACTCTGCCGAAAACGTCCCGGGAAACGCCACGCTTAGAATTCGGTTTCTCTTCTCGGCCTGTTTGATGATGCCGCGCGCCTCCGCGGAGCCAAGCACCATCGGCTTTTCCACAAAGACCTGACAGCCCGCATCGAGCGAATCCATCACTTGTTGGTAATGGTGGGCGTGCGGCGTGACGATGAACACCGCGTCCATCTTCACCTTCGCCAGCATGTCGCGGTAATCGGCAAATTGCGGGGGCCGCTGCCTGATCGGGTCGAAGATCTCGCGCTGATACTGATCGAGGTTGCCCGGATGCGTGTCGCAAAGCGCGACGATCTCCGCGTTTTTCACCTGCGTCGTGTACACCTTCCCGTGAAAGCGGCTCATGCTGCCGCAGCCGATCATGCCAAGTCGGACCGTTTTCATACGCGCGGGAGCCTAGCAAATGCGGCCTGACTCGGCAAACAATGCGGGAGAGTTGGTGTCTAACAGGGGTAACCAGGCTGAAAAATACTGGAAAATACGATTGATTCTCTAGTGTGAGAGTGAATATTGAGTTATGATTGGCGTCGGCTCAGACCCCCATTGAGTGGGCAGGCGCCAGGAAAAACTGAATTGAGGTAACGAATGAAAGTCCTACGATTCATTTTGGGAGTGATACTCTTCGGAGCGCTCATCGTGGTCGTTCAGCTGGCGGATGCTCCACTGGACACTCCCGCGGCGAAATACAGGCGATTAACGGACGTGAGCCTGCCGCACATCGCGGGCGCCGAAATGGCCGCGGGGCGAAGCAGCTCGGCGTTGCTGCTATTGGATTACGTGATCCAGCACGATTCGTCTGAGAAACAGATTGCGCTCGACGATCGCCAGAAGATCTTCGCCCAACTCGCCAGCCAGAATACGCCCGCCAGCCGATTGAAAGCCACGGGTTGGGCCGCCGCGCTTGGGGGGAATTCCTTTGAGACCCTGGCGGGCTCGACGGTTGCCGACGCGGCGCTGTATGGCGACATCGCCGACCTGGCGAAGCAGGGCGGGCTGGAAGGCAATCGGGACGGGTTCGTGACTGCGCTCAATGGCATTGCCAGCATCGAGAGCGTGTTCCCACCAGCGCAAGGCGCCATCATTCTGACCAAAGCGGCGCGGTTGACCGGCGCCATCAACGAGTCGCTGACCATGCAGTTGACCCAAATGCTCAACCTGATGCAAACCGACCCGAAATCCGGAATCGCCGTCGAGAAATTCAAGGACAATTTCATGCCGATGTTCGAACTTGCCAGACGTTGCCGCACGTGGGGCGAGTTTGAAACCATCCTGCGCCAGGCCGACAGTCCCGACCAGTTGGCAGTGCTGACCAAGATGGCTTCGATGACGCCCGGTGCGCCGAAGCAACTCGCGCAGGTCCTTGCCGTCGCGGGAGCTGACGGGCGGGCGGCGGCGTCCGCGTGCATCGATTTCATCATGCACCAGGGTCCGCAAGGCCTGGATGCGCTGCATGCCGCCGTCGGCAAGGGAATGGTCGGATTGCAGTTCGTGATCGATCATCCCGGATTGATGCCGCAACGGTTGGGTTCGATCGCCAAGAGACAATCGTCAACACTGGAGTTGATCCAACAAGCGTATCAGACACTGCGGTATCAGTACGGACCGGGTGTTTCGTGGGTGAAATACGTGCTGATTGCCGTCCTGTGCGGTCTGCTGATTCTGGTTGTCGTCCCGGGCCGCTATCTGGAAAAACTGATCGCCAGACCCGGAAGCACTCTGGCGGCTCCCACCCCCGCGCATTTTCTGCTCACGGCGCTGGCGGTAGGTATCGTCTTGAGTTTGTTGCTGTATTTCCTGTCGTTGGCCATGCGGCCGGCGATGGAGTTGGCCCCGAACGCGGCGGCGACCGGCGAGACGGCGGGCGGACCTGCCACCGCGGCCGGAGCGGACAATGCGCTCCTGTCGGGAACGGTCGTGTTGTTGTCGTTGGTGGTCCACGCGGTTGTTTGGTTCTTTGTGAGGGGCAAGATCCGCCAGGTCGAGGACGACGAAAGCGCCACCGCCGAGTTGCGTCTCAAACGCCTGGAAAACATGGACGTGTTCTTCGATCTGCCGCTGTTCACCGGGCTGGCGCTGACGGTCATTGCCTTCATTCTCATCACGTTGAACGCGGGGATGAGCCGCCACTTCGCCTATACGTCGACGGTCGTGGGTATCTTATCGGCGGTCTCGTTGCGGATCCGATACTTGTATCCGCTGAAAGAGAGGCTCATCCTACCCAAGTGAACCGTAGGACGACATGAAAACGTCGATCCTCATCGTCATGCTGGATTTTCTGGTGTGCTCGCTCCTGTTGTTCGTAATCGGCACGGGCGGTGAACACACCCAGTTCGAGACATCGGCTCCCAGGACGGCGCGGGTCCACGAAGAATTCACGCCAGCAGCGATGCAGGCCCAGCAGGAAGCGTGGAACCGCGATTACGAGCAGCAATCGCTTCTCAGCCAGCTCAATGCGGCCTCCACGGAGAACCTGCAGCTCAGGACCCGGTTGAATGAAACGACCACGAGCCTCGCTCAACGAGAGGCGAACCTCAAGGCCGTTACCGAGGAGAAGGCGCAAACGGAGAAGAAGCTGTCAACTGTGGAGCAGCAGCTCACCCGTGTGACCGAGGAGCGGCGCAAGGCGCAGCAGGAGGGCGAGGCGGCGAAGGAAACGCTCGCGAAGCTCCAGAGCGAGGAGGCCAGGCTTCAACAGGAACGGTCCCAGTTGACCCAACAAACCCAGCAGCTCGGGCAGACGGTGGCGAGTCAGCAGGCCACGATCAGCACGCTCAGCCAGCAGGTACTCGCCTCGCAAGCGAGGGTAGAGACGCAATTGAGCGACGTGGCGAAAGGGCAGGAAGAAATGGGTTCGACGCTCGCCCAACTCAACGACTTCGCGCGTACACTCCCTGCGACCATTCAACAAAATGTCGCCGGCGTCCACGACGAGCAACAGGCGATGCAGCAAAATCTCGCGGCCATGGCGGAAGACGTGAAGGGCCTGAGGTCGGCGCTGAACGGCGACGAGAGAGCCGGCTTGGGGCAGGCGATGGAAGACATCGCCAAGAGCCAACAGGACTTGCAGTCCAAGTTGGATGCACTGATGCGGGCGGGCCAGGGTGACCAGATCGCGCAAAGCCTCAACGCCATCGAGGCCGGCCAGGATGCCTTGCGCCAACAAACGGCGAAACTCGGCGACCAGATCGAAACGATCAAGGCCCGCGGACCGGGCCCATACAAAGCCGTCAAGGGCGCGCGCCTCAACTTGCAGGTGGCGCTGGCAAAGAGCGATCCCAACGATCGCAGTTTCGTCCGGCACTTTCGATCCGCTACATATCCTCCGGTGGTAAGTGTGGATGGCCGCTCCTACGTCGTCGCCAATGATCACACGCTGGGATTTGACTGGTGGGCATTGGGCGGCGAGGGCGAGCTCACGCAGCTCAGTTACGCCGTCGGCAGGGCAGGGGATACGCCCTGGTCAGCCCCGTTACCCGGCCCGGCCTGTGCGTTGCGCGGGAATCCCCATGTGATCGCCGTCGAGCTGGGCCAGCCCGCGTCCGGCGCGACGACCATGGAACTGGCCGGGACGGATGCCGCCCTCCAAGCTGACGCACAACACCGGCTCTACATTTTCAAGAGCACGGCAGCCGGGTTGAGCTGTGACGTCGATACGGCGCCCGACTTGTCCGACGCCCATTATCTGGTGGTCAAACGCGCGATGCGCGGCGTTGCCGCGTGGTTTGAGAATCCCGCCTATCGCGCCGACACTGGCGACTACGTGGTGACTTCCGACGGCAAACTCGTTGGAATCATGATCAGCCGGGAGCGCTGTTTCATTCTCACCAAGGATGCGTTTGCCGACTGCGTCGTGTCCGTCTCCCTCAATGACGGGCGCCAGTTCTTACGCGGCATCGAGCAATTCCAGAAGCTCAAGTGACCGAAAGTTGCTGGTGCTCGCCGACTATGCTTCATTTTCCGGCCTGAATTGAAACGGCCGTGGGATTGGGCGAGGCGCCCTGGAAATTCTCCTCGAAGAAATGCATGACGCTCAAGCGGTGAACCGGAAGCGCCAAGATGGAGGTGTAATGGCCCAGCGGAACAAAATCCGCCCGCGGTTTCCCGAGAGCGCGCCAGAGTTTGATTTGATACCGGGTGGGAACCGAGCTGTCGAACCGCGCGATCAGCATCAGCACATGGTCGCGCGGCAGATAGGGAGCCAACTTGAGGGGGTCCGTGCGGATGACGTTCTTCATTGCCTCGTATAGCTGCCGGTCCGTGAGCGAATGGCAGCGACGGCTCCGGTTCCAGCTCCGACGTAAACCGGGTTCCACGGACGTCCGCATGACGCCGGCCAAGGGACCACCCGCCAGATCGAGGACGCACGCTTTCACTCGGGGATCCACCGCTGCGACGACGGACGTGACAATCGCCCCGTAGCTGATCCCCATTGCTGCCACGCGGTCTGGATCCACGCCGGCTTGCTCGACCAGCCAGTCCAACGCCTGGCGATGACGGATCACAGCGTCGCGAAGCACGCCTTCCACTTGCGTGAGTGGGCCGGACGGATCGTAGTGGAAGCGAGCGCGTTTGATGATCGCCGCGTGATAACCGCAACTCGCGAAGACCCGGGCGCATCCTTCCACAACGACAGTGTCGCTGCCCCGAATTGGAGAGATCAAGATCAGAGGAGAGCGCCGCGCGTCATTCGGGGCAAACCATTGGATCTGGATGGGCTCGCTCATGTCGGTGGATGAGAGAGTAACTTCCCTGACGGTATAGTCAGTGTGAACTTCGGTTATGTGGACAGTCGGCGTCGCACGGTCCGCCGGGCATTGATAGTACCGTTGGATGTCAGCCGGAAGAGGCACTGTTGCGCGAGACGATCCGGCCCCTTGATAGGAAGCGCAACCAATCGATGCGACCACTCCGGTCACCAGTACTACAATGGACAGTCTCGTCATGCCCATCCTGTCCGCTCGCCGGGAACAAACTACTATACCACAGTTTTTGACCCGGCGCTCATAGCGTTGGTCGACCAGACAATCCATTGACGCAGAAGTGCGTTCGATCGCCTACGAATGCGCAAACGCAGCGCCGAGCGAAAGGCCTTGGCGGGGCTGTTCGCATCCCGGACACCGCCTTGACAAGGGGGGGTAATCCTGTTACGTAGATTGTGAAATTTGGAACAAGGGGTCGCGTGTCGGTTGTGGTTTTGAGTCGGTCGCGTGAAAGATTTATACATACATCAGTATTTGTTTGTCGTCGTGTTCCTGGCTGTGGCGGTTGCGTTTCCGCTGCTGCCGCTGGCTCTCGCGTGGCTGGTGGCCCCGCGGAGGCCCAGTCCGACCAAGAACGACACTTATGAATGCGGTCTAACATCCAAGGGGGATGCCTGGGTCCAGTTCCGCGTCGGGTATTACATCTACGCGCTCATGTACGTAATTTTCGCCGTGGAAACGGTTTTTCTGTATCCGTGGGCGGTCGCGTTTGGCGGACTGAGCTTCGGCGCCTTCGTGGCGATGATGGTGTTTGTGCTCCTGCTGGTCGAGGGACTCGTCTACGCCTGGGCCAAAGGCGCATTGGATTGGAAGTGACATGGCTGTCGACGAGGGTCTAAAGAGCGAGCTTCAGAAACAAGGGATTTTTGTCCTTCCCTTCGAGCAGTTATACAACTGGGGGCGCAAATCTTCCATCTGGCCGCTGCAGTTTGGGCTGGCGTGCTGCGCGATTGAAATGATCGCCAGCGCGGCTTCGCGCTATGATCTGGCGCGATTTGGCGCGGAGGTCTTCCGCGCCACTCCCCGTCAGGCGGATCTGATGATCGTCGCGGGCACGGTGACCAAGAAGATGGCTCCGCAGGTCGTCCGCCTCTACAACCAAATGCCCGAACCGAAGTACTGCATCGCCATGGGGGCTTGCGCCATTTCTGGTGGACCGTTCAAGGACGGGTACAACGTATTGAAGGGGATCGACCGCTACATTCCCGTGGACGTGCATATTCCCGGCTGCCCGCCGCGTCCCGAGGCGTTGATTCACGCGATCATGACGCTTCAACGAAAGATCGCGAGTCAATCTGTTACCGGAGAACATCTCCGCTGGTACGACAAACACGCGCCCGCGGAATACGCCATTCCATCCTATGGCGAGCGCGACCTGGAGCCGCCGGCGAACCGCGAAATCTGGCATCCGCCGCGTGATTATCGCGACGTGACGCTCGACGAGGTCAAGAAAGCCTGATGGAAGCGATCGAGAAAATCAAAGAGGTTGCCGCGCAGGCTGTCGCCGGAGCGCAGATCGAGATCGTCAACTCGACGCCTGCCGCGCAACAGCCGGCGATTCTGGTCGACCGCGAACACGTGTACGCGGTCGCGAAGTTCTTCAAGGAGGATCCGCGGTTTCAGATGGATTTTTGTTCCTGCGTGACCGGTGTTGATTACCTGGCGAAGGGGGACAAGCCGGGTTTTATCGAGGTCGTCTACCATTTGTATTCGGTGGCGCAGAAGCAGGGGCCGATCGTTCTCAAAGTGCGCGCGCCGCGCGAACTCGACGAATGTCATGTGCCCTCGTTGACGCCGCTCTGGCGCGGCTGCGAGTTCCAGGAGCGTGAGGCGTACGATCTGTACGGGGTGAAGTTCGATGGGCATCCTGATTTGCGGCGCATTTTGATGTGGGACGAGTTTACAGATCATCCAATGCGCAAGGATTACGAGCCGCCCGCGGATTACGAATGGGAACCGACTCCGCACGACGACACGCTCCAGCGCGCCGTCCAAGAGGGCGGCATCATGCCACCCACCGCCCGTGAGGAATTGGAGAAGGCCAAGAAGAAATGATCCAGCCGCTCACAGAGGATAAGCGAGTGACGCTGACGCCGGGGTCGGAAGGGTTGATCGAAACCCAGACACTCGAGGTGTCGATCGGGCCGCAACATCCGAGCACGCACGGCGTATTTCGCATGGATTGCGTGCTGGACGGCGAAACGGTTGTCGCACTGAAGCCGGTGATGGGCTACCTGCACCGCAACCATGAGCAATTGGCCGAGCGCATGGCCTGGCTGGGGTCGATGCCGTACACCGACCGCCTCGACTACTTCAACTCGATGACCAACAACTGGGCCTATGCGTTGGCCGTGGAGAAGCTCGCGGGAATCAAGGTCCCCGAACACGCCGAATACGTCCGCGTCATCATGTCCGAACTGACCCGTATCCTGAATCACTCGTGCGTCATCGGGTTCATGCTGCAGGATTTGGGCGCGTGGGGGACGCCGCTGTTGTATGCGTTCCGCGAACGCGAAAAGATTCTCGATCTGTTTGAGGCCGTCAGCGGCTCGCGGATGATGTGCAATTACATGCGGTTCGGCGGCGTCCGCGTGGACATGACCGAGAAAGACCTGGCTGTCGCGCGAGAGATTGTCGCGCGTTTTCCGCGGTTCCTCGACGAGTTTGAGAAACTGCTCACCACGAACGAGGTGCTGCTGGCCCGCACCCAGCGGATTGGCATCCTGCCGAAGGAGCTGGCCGTCAATGCCAGCATCAGCGGCCCGATGGCCCGCGCCAGCGGCGTGGAATACGACATCCGCAAGATCGACAATTACGGCGTCTATGGCCGATTCGATTTCCGCGTGCCGATTGGCGACGTGGGCGATGTTTACGACCGCTACTACATTCGCGTTCTGGAGATGCGAGAGAGCATCAGGATTCTCCAGCAGGCGTTGCGCGATATTCCGTCCGGCCCGCACGTCGCGCCGGAGGTGAAGCTCCGCAATTTCAAGATTCCACCTGGCGATGGGTACGGTCGGGTCGAAGCGCCCAAGGGCGAGCTTGGTTTCTACCTCGTCTCCGACGAAGGTGGCAAGCAACCGTACCGTTACCACGTGCGTCCGCCGAGCTTCATCAACCTGACGACGCTCGAAGACATGTGCCTTGGTCACAAGGTCGCCGACGTGGTCATCATTCTTGGAAGCATCGACATCGTGCTGGGGGAGGTGGACCGCTAATGGGCTTCATCGGCAAAGGGTTGTTCGAGGGCATGGTCGTCACCGCCCGCAACTTCGTCGGCAGTTACTTCGACAAGGAGCGGCTGGTGACGGTGCAGTATCCCGAAGAACGCGTCCAGACTCCGGAGAATTCGCGCACGTTTCCGTTCCTCGTTTATGACGACGACAAGGACCGCATCGGCACGATGCGGTGCGTGGCCTGCAAGATTTGCGAGACAGAGTGCCCGCCGCAATGCATTTACATCGTGATGGACCGCGATGAGAAGGGCAAGCCGCAGCAGCGCCCGAAGGTGTTCGATATCGACATTAGCGTCTGCATGCAGTGCCAGATTTGCGTGGAAGTGTGTCCGTTTGAAGCGATCAAGATGGACAACGACTACGAGAAGTCACAGTACGGTCGTTTCAACGAACTTGTTGAGCATCTGCCCGACCTGCTCAAGTCGAACGAGTACTACAACAAGATCAAGCCGACCGAGGCGTCTGCTGTCGATGCCAAGCTAAAGGCCGAGAAGGAGAAGAAGGCGAAGAAGGCCGCACCAGCGGCGGCCAAACCGGCAGCAGCGACCCCGAAGGCGGCAGCGCCGGCCACGCCGTCCGCACCGAAGCCCGCGCCAGTGGCAACTACGGCTCCGGCGGCGAAGCTGGTAATTCCCGATGATGCGCCATTTTCACCCGAGCAGCGCCAATGGCTCAGCGGATTTCTCAGCGCGGTTTCGGTTGGCGCCGCGTCGACAACGAGCGCAGCGCCATCCACGCCGGCACCGACGGCGGCAGCACCGGCTGCGACACCCGCTGCAGCTCCCGCAGCCGAAGCAGCACCGGCGGCGGCAGCGCCCGCCGGCAACTGGCCATGGCATGATCCTGGCCTGGGCATGCAGCAACGGCTCGATCTGGCGAAGAGCGCGCCGTTGGCCGACAAGCTAATGGCGGCGATGGCCCAGACGGATTGCCATGCGTGTGGGTACGATTGTCGTGGATATGCCGACGCGATTGCCAGCGGCGCCGAGAGCGATTTGTCACTTTGCCTGCCCGGAGAGGCTGAAACGGCCAATATGCTGAAGAAATTGATGGAGGAGGCGGGCAAAGCGTGAGCACGGTGTGAGGTTTGACAGCCGTTCGTTGTTTCCCTATAACGGACGAGCTTTTAGGGGGATTCACTGTTGGAGACGGTCTATCAACAATTGCGTACCTGGTTCGCGAATGCGCCCGACAGCGTGCTGTTCTGGTTGTCGGTGATCATTCCGATTCTGTTCGTCCTCGCCGTCTATCCCGGCATATTTGCCTACACGACCCTCGTGGAACGCAAGGCGTTGGGGCGAATCCAGAATCGCATCGGGCCGAACCGCGTTGGGCGGTGGGGAATCCTCCAGCCGATTGCCGACGGCGTGAAGCTGCTGATAAAGGAAGACATTGTCCCACGGCGCGCGGATCAGTTTGTCCATTTCCTCGCGCCGGTGATCGCGGTCATTCCCGCAATCCTGCTGTTCTCGGTCGTGCCGGTTGGAGCCGGGCTGGTTCCGGTAGACCTGAACATTGGGATCCTGTTCGCTTTCGCCGTGAGCACGGCCAGCGTGCTGGCGCTGTTCATGGGCGGCTGGGCGTCGCGCAACAAGTTCTCGCTTCTCGGCGCAATGCGCGCGGTGGCCCAGGTTGTTTCCTACGAGGTTCCGATGGTGCTGGCGGCGGTGGCGGTGGTGATGGCGGTTGGCTCGCTGTCGACGCTGCGGATCGCGCGGGCGCAGAGCGGCGGGATTCTCAACATCACCAACTGGTTCGTGTTCCGGCCGTGGGGATTCGTCGGGTTCGTTTTGTTCACGATTGGCGCGATGGCCGAATCGGCGCGCACGCCGTTCGACATTCCGGAAGCCGAATCCGAAATCATCGCCGGCTATCACACCGAGTACAGCGGTTTCAAGTTCGCCCTGTTCCAGATGGGCGAGTACCTCGCGTCGATCGCGATGGCGGGAATCACCGTGACAATGTTTCTGGGCGGATATAACGGGCCGGGCAGCGGCTTCGGCTGGATCGGCGGAGTGATTTCCATGTTCTGGTTTTTCATCAAGCTGGGCTTCATGATTGCGCTCAACATCTGGATCCGTGGCACGTGGCCGCGGGTGCGCGTCGACCAGTTGATGGGCTTTGCCTGGAAACTGTTGCTGCCGATGTCGATCGTCAACATCGTCGCCGTGGGCATGTGGCATTACCTGACGTTCCGGCCCCTGGCATGGGTGGCGACGACCTTGTGGCTCGTGCTGTGGTTTGTCAGCCTGTCGAAGCTGGCGGCCACGGAAGGGGTCAGGCCGCGAACCTATCGGTACGCCTCGTAATCGCCATGGAAGCCACCTTCTGGATACTTTCCATCATCACGGTGCTTGGCGCACTGTTTGCCGTCACGTTGCGCAACCTCGTGCATTGCGTGTTGTCGCTGATCCTGTTCTTTCTCGGCATCGCGGGACATTATTTTCTGCTGCGCGCGGATTTCCTCGGCGCCGTGCAGATTCTCATTTATATCGGGGCCGTGGCTGTGCTGATGCTGTTTGCGATCATGCTGACGCGGCACGTGACCGGTGACGAAGGGGCCCGCGAGGTGTTGGGCGGCAAATGGTGGACGGGAATGGGTACGGCGATCATCATTGCGGGTTTGCTATGGGCGGTCATTCGCAAGGACCAACTTGCCAATGTGCTCCCGACCGGCGGCGTGCAGACGTCCGTGGTCGCCATTGGCAAGGCGCTGGTGGCGGATTGGGTGGTGCCGTTCGAGGCGATGGCGGTATTGCTGACCGCGGCGCTCATTGGCGCGGTGGTCATCGCGCTGGAGGAGATCATTCGCCGGCGATGAATATCCCGCTCAGCGATTACCTGATGCTCTCGGCGTTTTTGTTCGCCATCGGATTGTGCGGGGCGTTGTCGCGCAAGAACGCCATCATCGTGCTCATCGGCATCGAGATCATGTTCAACGCGGCCATCCTGAACCTGATTGTGTTCTGGCATTACAAGTATTTCGCCGTGCCGACCGCGTACATGTTTGCCATTTTCGCCATCGCCATTGCCGCCGCAGAATCGGCTGTCGGGCTTGCACTGGTCATCGCGGTCTACCGCTACTACAAGTCGGTAGATGTCGACGAAATGACGAGCCTGAAGGGATAAGATGGACCATAGCGAATACCTTCAGCAGCTTGCATGGCAGCAGTGGCTGATCCCGTTTTTCCCGCTTGTTGCCGCAGCGATTCAATCGTTGCTGAAGCGGCCGGCGCGCAAGCCGTCGGCAGCACTGACCATCGTTGCCATGGGGCTGTCCTGTATTCTCGCGTTGCGGGCGTTCTTTGCGACCCTTGGCAGCGGCGAACATCACGAAGTGGAGCGGGCCATCTTCAACTTCACGTGGTTCAAATTCGGCACGACCAGCCTCGAACTCGGATTCATCCTCGACCCGCTGACCGCCGGGATGGCGGCGATGGTGGCGTTTGTCGGATTCTGGATTTTTGTCAATGCGACAGGGTACATGGCGGACGACGAGAATTTCACGCGGTTCTTCTGTTTCCTGTCATTGTTCGCCGCGTCGATGCTGGGTCTGGTCATTTCGAACAACCTGTTGCTGCTATTCATGTGCTGGGAACTCGTCGGCTTGTGCAGTTACCTGCTGATCGGCTTCTGGTACTTCAAGCCGTCGGCAGCGGCGGCCATGAAGAAAGCGTTTATCACGACGCGCATCGGCGACGTCGGCTTCCTGCTCGGCATCGTGATGCTGTATTGGAAGACGGGCACGCTGAATTTGTACACGCACGACGCGCTTCACCCCGGCGCATTGGAGCAGGCGAGCGCGCTGGTTCTGCGGAATGGTTGGTGGGGTCTGTCGGCGGCGAGCACGATCGCGTTTCTGGTCTTTATTGGCGCGATGGGCAAGAGCGCTCAGTTTCCGCTGCATGTGTGGTTGCCGGACGCGATGGAAGGTCCGACTCCTGTCAGTGCGCTGATTCACGCGGCCACGATGGTGGCGGCGGGCGTGTTCATGGTGGGGCGGATGTATCCGCTGTTCATCGCCGAGCCGGGTTCGTGGGTGCCAGATTTCGTGATGTGGATCGGGTGTATCACGGCGGTGTTTTCGGCGACGATTGCGGTCGCGCAGTTCGATATCAAACGCGTGCTGGCGTACTCGACGTGCTCGCAGCTCGGGTACATGGTCATGGCGCTCGGCGCGGGCAGTCTGGTGGCCGGACAATTTCATCTGCTGACACATGCGTTTTTCAAGGCGTTGCTGTTTCTCGGATCGGGCTGCGTCATCATTGGCACACATCACGAACAGGACATGCGCAAGATGGGCGGGTTGCGCAAGTACATGCCGATCACATTTGTGTGTTACGTCATTGGCATGCTCGCGCTCTCCGGGTTCCCGTTGACGGCAGGATTCTTCAGCAAGGATGAGATCCTGCTGGCCACGTTCCATCGCAACAAGTGGGCGTGGGGGCTGGGAACATTTGCCGCGTTCCTGACCGCGTTTTATATGACCCGGCAAATCTTCATGGTGTTTTTCGGCCAATGGCGCGGTGGAGACGATGATCACGGGCACGGACACGAGCATCACGAGCCGCACGAGGTCCCGTGGAATATGTGGCTGCCGATCGCGGTGCTCAGCGTGTTTGCGCTGTTTATGGGATGGCTTGGCACGCCCTGGTTCGGCGGCAACCTGTTTCACCATTATCTTGCGCCAGAAGAGGTTGCGTCGGAGCACAGCGATATGGTCCTGTGGCTTTCTGTCGGCGTCGGCCTGCTGGGAATCATACTGGGTTGGTTGATCTACGGGCGCAAGACGATGGTACATGCGACTGACGAAGACCCGCTCGCCACGGCATTGGGCGGTTTGTTCACGTTCTTGAATCGCAAGTGGTATATCGACGAGCTGTACGAGGCGACGGTCTTCCGGTTCACGGCCACGTGCGCGATGTTTTTCCGGCTCGTGGTGGACAAACTGGTGGTCGACGGCTGCCTGCATTTGATTGCCAAGGTGGCTCGGGGGATTTCGCAAATCTTCCGGTGGGTGGGAGACGAGTTTTTCATTAATGGCGGTTTCGATGCCGGCTGCGAGGGCGTGGAATTGGGAGGCGAAGAACTGTCGAAGCTCCAAGACGGTCGCGTGCAGAACTATTTTCGTGTGTTGAGCCTGGGGGCAGCAGTTCTCCTGCTGATCTACTTCTTCACATGAACCATTCCTCGATCCCGCTGCTGTCGCTGATCACGTTTATGCCGCTGGTTGGCGTCGTGCTGATCCTGCTCATGCCGGCGAAGAGCGATCGCGAAATCAAGCTGATCGCGCTGGGCGCCAGCGTTATCTCGCTGCTGTCGACCCTCTGCGTTTGGAGCCGGTTCGATCCGACTGCAGGGCTGGCGTTCGAGGAGCGCTGGTCGTGGATTCCGGCGCTGAACGCCGATTATCGCCTGGGCGTCGATGGGCTGAGCATGACGATGGTCCTGCTGACGGCCATCATCTCACCGCTGGCCTTGCTGGCGCATTGGAAGCAGGACCGGAGCGTGAAACTGTTTTTCATCCTGTTTCTGCTCCTGCAAACCGGCATGTTCGGAGTGTTCACCGCGCTAAATTTCTTCCACTGGTTCATCTTCTGGGAGCTGGGGCTGATCCCGATGTATTTCCTCATCAAGATTTGGGGCGCCGAAGACCGCACGTATGCGTCATTCAAGTTCTTCGTATACACGCTGGCGGGCAGCGTCGGGATGCTGCTGGCGTTTGCGTTCATCTATCTCGCGACGAACACGTTCGATTTTCTGGAGCTGCGGCAAAAGGCGGCGTCAGGCGAATTAGGCGCGGCCATTACCAAACTCGTGGCCGGCCTGCAGGAACGGACCGGGTTTCACATCAGCGCGTCGAGTTTCACCGCGTTGCTGTTTTGGGGAACGTTCCTCGGGTTCGCCATCAAAGTGCCGATCTGGCCGTTTCACACGTGGTTGCCGGATGCCCACACGCAAGCGCCGACGGGCGGCTCGATGCTGCTGGCAGCCATCCTGTTGAAGATGGGGGTCTACGGTTTCCTGCGAATCATCCTGCCGATCTTTCCCGAGCAGGTGCACGCGTATGTGCACGTGCTGCTGTTTCTGGCGTGGGCCAGCATCGTGTTTGGCGCGTATGCGGCGCTGGCGCAGACGGATTTCAAGCGGCTGGTGGCGTATTCGTCGGTCAATCACATGGGCTACGCGATGCTGGGCATTTTCGCCACGGTCGCCTCGGCGCCGAACGTGGCTGATATCACGAACGAGAAATCCGCGGCGCTCAACGGCGCGATGTTGCAGATGTTCAATCATGGCATCAGCTCGGCCGCACTGTTCTTTCTCGTGGGCGTGATCTATGAGCGGACGCACACGCGCAAGCTCGAAGAATACGGCGGACTCCGCAAGATCATGCCGGTTTATGCGGGCGTCCTGGGTATCTCGATGTTTTCATCGCTGGGGTTGCCCGGGCTGAACGGGTTTGTCGGTGAATTCCTCGTGTTCAAAGGGGCGTTTCCGATCGTCACGCTGGTTACGTCGCTATCGACGATTGGATTGGTCATCACCGCCGTGTTTCTGCTCGGCATGATACAGAAGGTCTGTTTTGGCCCGCTGAACACGAAATGGGCCGGCCTGCCGGACATGACGGGACGCGAGATTTTCATCGGCGCAGTGCTGATGTTCTTTATGTTCTGGATTGGGATCTACCCGGCGCCGCTCATCAACGCCTCCAACACAGCCGTGAAACAACTGGTCGATATTTTCCAAACGATGACGGTGGCGCGATTCTGACGAGACCATGCACGTTGACTGGACAATCTATCTGACGTTCCTCGGCGTGGGGCTGATCCTGCTGTTGCCGCGCGAATCGAAGACGCTGATTCGCTGGGTGGCGCTGGTGACAGGTGTGGTGGCCCTGCTGGTGGCCCTCAAGAACTACTTCAACTACAACGACTGGGTCAACGCGCAGATCAGCGCCCACGGCGCGCTGCAGGATGGGTTTGTCCAACTGGTGAACGTCTCGTGGATACCGGCGCTCAACGTGAAGTACCACCTCGCGGTCGACGGCATCAGCTACCCGCTGGTCGTGCTGAATGGATTTGTGTGCGTGACGGGCATTCTGTTCAGTTGGAACATCGAGACCCGGGTGAAAGAGTTTTTCGCGTTCTTCCTGACGCTGATTGCGGGTGTGTACGGTGTGTTCATGGCGATGGATCTGTTTCTGCTGTTCGTGTTTTACGAGCTGGCGATCATTCCGAAGTATTTCATCATCGCGATCTGGGGTTCCACCCGCAAGGAGTACGGGGCGATGAAGCTCGTGCTCTACTCGTTCGTGGGCAGCGCGCTCGTGTTCATTGGTATTCTGGCAACCTATTTCGCCGCGGGCGGACGATCATTCGACATTCTCGAACTCGCCAGGCATCCGATCAAACCCGACGTGCAGGTGTGGGTGTTCCCGCTGATCTTTGTCGGCTTTGCCGTGCTGGCGGGCATGTGGCCATTCCATACATGGGCACCGACCGGCCACGTAGCGGCGCCGACCGCCGCGTCGATGCTGCTGGCCGGCGTCGTGATGAAGTTGGGCTCGTACGGGTGTCTCCGCGGCGCCATGCTGCTGTTCCCGCAGGGCCTCGAACATTGGAAATGGTGGATCGCGGTGATCGCGGTGATCGGGATCGTCTATGGTGCCGGGGTTGCACTGGTTCAGAAGGACTTCAAGTTTATCATCGGCTACTCGAGCGTCAGTCACATGGGGTTCGTGTTGCTCGGCCTGGCCACGCTCAACCTCATCGGGATGTCCGGAGCGGTGCTGCAGATGTTCTCTCACGGGATTGTGGCGAGCCTGCTGTTCGCCGTGGTCGGCCGCATGGTGTACGACCGGACGCACACGCGCCAACTGGATGAGTTGGGCGGGTTGGCCAAGGTCATCCCGTTCGCCTGCGTGACGTTTATGATTGCCGGCGCGGCGTCGATGGGCATGCCGGGGTTCAGCGGATTTGTTGCCGAGTACCAGATTTTTGTCGGCGCATTCCACATGCATCCGGGGCTGGCTCTCGGGGCGGCGCTGAGCATCCCGTTGACCGTGGCTTACATCCTGAACGCCAATGACAAGGTCTTTATGGAGAAAGATCAACCTGCTGGCGGCGGGCATGGGCAGGGACACGAGGAGAGTAGCGATGCTCATGCGGCTCTGCCGCCGATCACATTGCCCGAGCGAACCGCGGCAATCATTTTGATGGCGTTACTGGTGATCGTCGGCGTGTATCCATCCATCATGCTGAACATGATCAAGGCGAACGTGCAACTGTTCCTGAAGGGTGCGCCATGATGCCGGTGCCGTATTTCGACGTGCTGCGAGGGCTGGGCGCAGAACTCATCCTGACACTGGCCGCGGTGGTTGCGTTGACGCTCGATCTGGTGTCCGCGCGTCGTGAGGAAATGACTGTCCGGTCGCGAACGGTTGGGACAGTCGCCGTGGTTGGCCTTCTGGCAGCGATCATTCCCTTGTGGCAGCAACTTGGCGGGCCGCGAACCGTGCTGCTGGGCGGCACGCTGGCGATCGATGATTTGATCCTGTTCTTCAAGCTCGTGATCGTCGGGTTGGCGGTCATCACGGTGTTGATCTCGATGGACTACGACGTTGGGCGGCACGTCGGCGAATACTACGCTGTGTTGCTGTTTGGGGCGGTGGGGATGATGCTGTTGATCAGCGCCGAGGAATTGATCACGATATTTGTGGCGCTCGAATTGACGAGTATTTCGCTGTACATCCTCACGGCGTTCCACAAGGGCGAATTGCGGTCCCAAGAAGCGGCGGTGAAGTACTTCATGTTCGGGGCGATCTCATCCGCGTTTTTGCTGTTCGGACTCAGCTACGTGTTTGGGGTCACGGGCACAACGAGTTTGCAGGCAATCCGCGACGCGGTGAAAACCACCGGCGGGCTGGCCATGAGCCCGTTGCTGGCGACGGGGCTGCTGTTTACGATCGTCGGGTTTGGATTCAAGGTGGCCGTGGTGCCGTTTCATCTGTGGGCGCCCGACGCGTACGAAGGCGCACCGACACCGGTAACGGCCTATATCGCCACGGGGTCGAAGGTCGCCAGTTTCTTCGTCCTGCTGAAGGTGTTGTTTGTCGGCTTCGCAGGATTGGAGGGCTCGGCTTTCTGGGGCAATTTCAACTCGGGATGGACAATGCTCCTGGCGGTGACGGCGGCCCTGAGCATGGTGCTCGGCAATTGTGCCGCCATCGTTCAACACAACGTGAAGCGTCTGCTGGCGTACTCGAGCATCGCGCATGCAGGCTACATTTTCATCGGGCTGGTCGCGGCCACGCGGACGGGCGCGACCTCGGTGCTCTTTTACATCATTGTATACGCCCTGACGAATCTCGGCGCGTTCGGGGTTGTCGCCGCGCTGTCGAGCCGCGCCGGCGGGGATGAGATGCGGGACTTCGACGGGATGGCGAAGCGGGCGCCGTTTTTGTCACTTCTGATGTTGATTTTCGTGCTGTCGCTGGCCGGAATCCCGCCGCTCGGAGGATTCTTTGGCAAATTCTACCTGTTCGCGTCCGCGGTTCAGCGGGACGCGGAACACTTTGGTCTGCTGTGGCTGGTGGTACTCGGCATTTTCATGAGTGCCGTGTCCCTGTACTACTATCTGATGCTGCTGAAACATGTGTACGTCATCGACGGGAAGGACCAGAGCCCGATTGTGACCCCGACATATCTGAACGTGGCACTCGGTTTGGTGGCGCTGGCGGTCATCGCGCTCGGCGTCTATCCCAAGCCGATTCTTGAGCTTCTCAACGGCTTCAGTTACTCTCTCGTGGCCGGGTGGGTGCACTAACGGCTGTCGGTGCACGCCAGCCCGGATCCGCGGTTCATGCATATTGACGGCTCGACAACGATCGTGGGAGTCTTTGGGGCGCCGATTACGCACACGGCGTCGCCGGCGATGCATAATGCCGCATTCGACGCCCTGGGGATGAATTGGGTCTATCTGGCATTTCACGTCGACCCACAGAATCTGCGGTCGGCGCTCCAAGGCGCGAAGGAGATGGGGTTGACCGGCGTGAATCTGACCGTCCCGCACAAGATTCTGGCGCTGGACTGCGTCGATGAAGTCGACCCGGAAGCCCACAAGATCGGGGCGGTCAACACGATCGTGATCGAGAAGGGCAAGCTGCGCGGGTTCAACACGGACGGCTACGGGTTTCTTAAGGCAGTGAAGGAAGATTTCAATCTGTCAATCAAGGGCAAACGCGTGTTGGTGTTGGGGGCGGGCGGGGCCGGGCGGGGGATCGCGGTGAAATGCGCCCTGGATGGAGCGGCGAAAGTGATCGTGGCCAATCGCACACCGGCCAAGATCGAACCCATCGCTCGCGAGGCGGCCGGCACCAAGAGCGAGTTTCAATCTCTGGCCCTTTCGGCGGATGCGATCGGGAAGGTAATCAAGGAGGTCGACCTGGTGGTCAATGCCACGTCGGTCGGATTGAAGGAGGGCGACTCACTCGGGCTGGGCGCCGAACTGTTCTCGCCGCGCCAGCACGTGTACGACACGATCTATCGTCCCGCGGAAACCTCGTTGCTGCAAGTTGCGGAGAGCGCGGGCGCAAAGGTGGCGAACGGACTGAGCATGTTGCTGCACCAGGGAGCCAAGGCGTTCGAAATCTGGACGAAGCGGAAGGCGCCGCTGGCGGTGATGCGGCGCGCCCTGCGCGCCGCGGTTTATGGTGACAAATCGTGACGACCTGGCTACGGCTCTATCTGGATTTCGTCGTGTTCGCATTTGGGGCCGTGATCGGCAGTTTCTTGAACGTCTGCGTGCATCGCATGCCGCTCGATCAATCGATTGTCACGCCCCCGTCGCACTGTCCGCATTGCAATCAGCACATTCAATGGGCCGACAACATTCCACTGCTCAGCTACCTGGTGTTACGCGGCAAATGCCGGTATTGCGGCGTCCGGATCAGTCCCCGCTATTTCCTGATTGAATTGCTGACAGCCGTGCTGTTTCTGCTGATGTGGTTGAAATCTACGGAATGGGATCATCCGCTGGTACATGGCGTTTACTTCCTGAAGGTGCCGATCTATTGGATGGTCATGGCGGGTTTAATCGTTGCAACGTTCATCGACTTTGAGCACTACATCATTCCCAATGGAATTACCCTGGGTGGCGTTGTGGTTGGCTTTCTGTGCTCCATTGCCGTGCCACCATTGCAGCACACTGAATTCCACAGCATTGCCGCGTTGCGCTCTTTTCTCGGCATTGTGGCGGGCTGCCTCACGCTGTATCTGATCGCCGAGTTCGGCAAGCTGCTTTTTGGAAGGCTCCGGGTGCCCTTGGCGCCCGGGACAACCATTACGATCGCGGAAAGCAAACTCAGGCTTCCCGATGAAGAGATTGAATGGCCCGATTTGTTCTTTCGCGATTCCGACAAGATACGATTTACAGCCGTGAACCTGAAGCTTGGCGACAGGCAATTCTCCAATGCGAAGGTGATTGTCCGCCAGGATTCGGTGACGGTGAACGGCGAAGGCTACCCGCTGGCCACAGTCGGCGTAATTGAAGCAGTTACAAGTGAGATCGTAATCCCGCGGGAGGCGATGGGCATGGGGGACGTCAAGCTGCTGGCGGCTATCGGGGCTTTCCTGGGTTGGCAGGCAACCTTGTTTTCGTTGTTCTTGTCGTCTCTGGTTGGGTCATTTGTGGGGCTTTCCCTGATCGTAGCCGGGCGAAGGCAGTTGCAGGGCAAGATTCCCTACGGCCCATATATTGCGTTGGGAGCGGTAGTCTGGCTCTTTGCTGAGAGACAGCTTTTTGCTACCATGGCTTGGTATACGGAGAGTATGAGCCAGGTGTTTAGGATATTACTCCACAAAGGATGACATGCCGGAATTGCGTTACTTCACAGCGGGAGAATCTCACGGCCCGTGTTTGATCGGCATCGTGGAAGGGTTGCCGGCCGGTCTCAAGCTCGATCTCGCCGCCATCAATCGTGATTTGGGGCGGCGTCAACAGGGCTACGGGCGCGGCGGCCGGATGAAAATTGAAGCCGATCAGGCCGAGGTGCTGTCGGGTATTCGCCGCGGGGAGACGATCGGTTCGCCGGTCACGTTCGCGGTCAAGAACCGCGATTTCAAGATCGACGAATTACCGGCGGTCACGAAGCCGCGTCCCGGCCACGCCGATCTTGCGGGCGTGATCAAGTATGACCGCCAGGACGCGCGCGACATACTGGAACGCTCGAGCGCGCGGGAGACAACGATGCGCGTGGCGATTGGCGGGGCGTGCAAGCTGCTGCTGGCGGAGATTGGAGTCGATATTGTCGGCCACATTGTCAGTCTCGGGGCCGTTCAAGCGAAGACGGATGGCCTGACGTTTGCCCAGATCCGCGAACGGAGCGAAGCCAGCGAGGTCCGCTGCGCCGATCCCGCCGCGGAAAGGCTAATGATCGAGGCCATTGACGCGGCCAAAGCCCAGGGTGATACGCTGGGCGGCGTATTCGAAATTATTGCGATTGGGGTTCCGATTGGACTCGGAAGCCACGTTCAATGGGACCGGAAGCTCGACGCCAATCTGGCGCGCGGTTTGATGAGCATTCAGGCGATGAAAGGCGTGGAGGTCGGCCTGGGCTTTGAAGCAGCGCGGCGCTCTGGCTCGCAGGTTCATGACGAGATCCTGCCGGCGCAGGGCGGCATCCTGACGCGGGCGGGCAATAATGCCGGCGGGTTCGAGGGCGGAATGACCAACGGCCAGCCTGTTGTCGTCCGCGTGGCGATGAAGCCGCTGTCCACGCTGATGAAACCGATGCGGTCCGTGGACCTTCAGACAGGCCAGGAAGTGAAAGCCACGGTGGAACGCTCCGACGTGTGCGCCACGCCGGCCGCGGCGGTCATTGGGGAAGCGGTCGTGGCCTTCGAGCTGGCGAAGGCGGTTTTGGACAAATTCGGCGGCGACAGCGTCCGGGAGTTCAAACGGAACGTGGACAGTTACCGCGAGAGTTGCCAGCGCTGGAAATGAAGGTTGTGAACTAGAGAATCGCCTTCAATTCCAGCTTGGCGATTTTGCCGGTCGCCGTGCGCGGTAGAGAGGGCAGCACACGGATCTCGCGGGGGATTTTGTAGTCGGCCAGGTGGTCGCGGCAGAACCGCAACATTTCATTCGTGTCGAGTGTTGCACCGTTCACGGCGCTGACAAACGCGATGGCCACCTCGCCGCGTTTTTCGTCGGCTTTCGCCACCACGGCCGCCTCCCGCACGTTTGGGAACTGGTAGAGGACTTCCTCGATCTCGCGCGGATACACGTTCATGCCGCGCACCAGCAACATCTCCTTGCGGCGGTCGACGATGTAGATGTACCCGTCGTCGTCCTTCTTGCCCATGTCGCCGGTGTGCAGCCAGTTGTTCCGCAGCACCGCGCTGGTCTCTTCGGGATGGTTGTAATAGCCGCGCATCACGTTCGGCCCACGGACGACGATTTCGCCAACCTCGCCGGTGGGAAGCTCGCGGTCATGGTCGTCGAAGATTTTCACCTCGATGTCCGGCAGCGGCAGCCCGACGGAACCCGGCTTTTGCACGCCGCGGATCGGATTGAACGATACGACGGGAGACGCCTCGCTCAGACCGTAGCCTTCCAAGAGCGGGAAACGGAAGTTCTGGTCGAATTTTCCAAGCGTCTCGCCGGGAAGAGGAGCGGCGCCAGAGATTGCCAGCCGCAACTTGAGCACCCAATGCAGCCAGAAGGGGATTTTGGCGTCGGCGAGCGCCTGGAAAAGCTGGGGGATGCCGACAAGAATTGTCGCCCGGTTGCCAATGATCTCGCGCATGGCGGCCTTGAATGGCTGCAGGGATTTGATGAGGACGATGCTGGCGCCCATCGACAGCGGGGTGAAAATACAAACGGTCAACATGAAGCTGTGAAACATCGGCAACAAGAGCGTGAGGCGGTCATCGGTCGTTTCTTCGAGAGCCTTGATGCAACTGCGGACGTTGGCCGCGATGTTTCCGTGGGTGAGCATTGCACCCTTCGATTTGCCGGTCGTGCCGGACGTGTAAATAATGACCGCCAGATCGTCCGGTTGGGCCGTCACCCACGAGGGGGGAGTTGACGGCGCTCCGCGTTCGAGCTCGGGGAGAAAGATGGCCGTGGTTCCCCGCAGTTTGGCGGTGGTCTCATCGAAATCCTCGGACGTAACCAGGCATTTGATCTGGCAGTCGTCCACGATGTGTTGAATTTCCGGTGCCTTGAGGAAATTGTTAATGGGAACGACGGTCGCGCCGGATTTTAGCACGGCGTACAACGCAAAAATGAACTCGGGACAATTCTTCAAGAGGATGCCCACGCGGTCGCCGCGGCCGATGTGGTAATGGGCCTGCAATTGCGCTCCGTAGCGATGGATGTGGCCGGCCAGATCCGCATTCGTAAACCGGTGCGTGCCCCAGTAGACGCAGACCTTGCGGGGCCGTCTCGCCACAACCGCGTCAAACTGGGTAATGACGGTTGATTCTGTCATGTTCGCGCGTGACAGAGCGCTACCATAGCATCGATTTCGTCTCCGCCAGGAGTTGGTCGCCCTTCCACAGGCTCACGCGCCAGGCGGACACCAAGCCGCCGGACCGAAACGCTTCGCCGCGCACCTCAAACAATTTCCGCGTGTCCCCATGCGGCGTGTACGTTTGCGCGAAGACCTCCGCGGGCCTGGCGACCTGGCGGTACTCGAATTTCACCAAGCCAACGGTTCGCGGCGTCCAGCGCACATAAAACTCCTCGCGCTGGTCGTCGATGCTCAGGTCCCGCGGTTCATAGCGAATGAGCGACGCGCGATCGTCGATAAAATACTGGCGATCGGTGGTTTCAACGTCCTGAAGGCGGGTGCGACTGGTGACTTCGAGCACACGCGGTCCGGGAGTGGAACAAGCCACGAAGAATAACGGCAGCAAAAACGCGGATAATTTGTACGGTGACATGTGTGAAACGGTCATGCCTGACGGCCATCGACCACCAGGGTAATTTCCCCCTTGATCGCCCGGTTCTCAAGCTTTTTCAGGACGGAATCGATGTCGCCGCGGACGAACTCCTCGAATTTCTTGGTCAACTCGCGGGCAACGACCACACCGCGATTCCCCAGAAGCTCGCGCATGTCCCGCAGGGTCTTCAGCAGGCGATGCGGCGATTCGAAAAAGACCAGCGTCTGGGGTTGGGAAGCGAGCCGGCTGAGGGCGGTACGGCGCTGCCCCGACTTGTGCGGGAGGAACCCGTAGAAGAGAACTCCGTCTTCGATGGCGCAGCCGCTGGCGACCAATGCGGTGGTAAGGGCGGAGACACCGGGGATGACTTCGACGGCGATTTCGGCCTGGAACGCGGCGCGAAGGAGGCGCTGTCCGGGGTCGGAGATGGCGGGCATGCCGGCGTCGGAGACGAGGGCGATCCGGCGGCCTTGTTGCAGCTCACGCAGCAGCTCCGGGGTTCGTCTGGCCTCATTGAACTCATGGTAGCTGACCATGGGCTTGTTGAGCCCGTGCCGGGCGAGCAACACACCCGTGCGACGCGTGTCCTCCGCGGCGATCAGGTCCGCCTCGCGCAGAACGCGCAGGGCGCGGAGGGTGATATCCTCCATGTTTCCGATCGGCGTGCCGACGATGAAGAGCCTGCCATCTGCCGAAGCCATGGACCGAATGTATTGGCCGGCAGAGGAAAACACAAGACTGACAGCGTCATCGGGCGCGACACCGACCAATCAATGTTCGTAGGCACCGATGTCCCACGCGCTCGACGCCGGACGCGCCGTGCCATCGGCAGCCGTGCCGAAGTAAGCCGATAGATTGATGCCCTGACCTGTGCAGGCTGTATCGGTGGCGGCGAGATGCAGATCGTTGTTCGTGGAAAACGCCGTGTAGCTCATAAACGCCACCGTGCCCGAGCCGCCGGGCGGTGGAAGCTGTGCAACGGACAGGGAAGCGCCGCCGTAGGCCCCGGCGCCGGTATAGTTGTCGGCAAACCTGATGCCATCCGTCGAGCCGTCGTCACTCGTGAAGGTGATGACGTAGTGTCCCTTCAGTCCCGAGTCATAAATGAGATTGTTGGCCACCAGGCAATTGCTCCAGGTGGCGGGGTCGCTGCCGCCGATGCCGATGACCGATGCCCCGGCGTTGATCAAATCGACCATCGTGTTGTTGGCGACAATGATGTCCGACCACGAATACGCCGCGCCTCCCACCTGGGAACCAATCACAATCGCGTTTTCGTTTTGTCCCGCTGCCAACGCGGCTTCCGACAACCAGTTGCTGGTCGCCCGGAAGACATTGTTGTAGATCCAGATGTTGCTGGTGGAATTGCCGCTGACCGGATCCCAGAACACCATGTAATTGGGAATGTTCTCGAAAATGTTGTCATAACAGTGGTCATTGGAGCCGCCCAGGTTCTGCCAGCCGTCCTGATGGACCGAGTTCGCCGAGGAGCCGTTTTGAAACGATACACCACTGCCGAGGAAATAGGGCGAGAACAGATTGCTGTAGACGGCCACACACCATCCGCCCTGAAGGGCGGTGGCGCCGATGCCGACGACGTTCGGGTACTGTTGCGGCCCGCGCAACGTGCAATTGTGCACGGAATTGGTGATCGTCTGGCCGTCGGCCGGGCAGGGGGTGTACATATCGATGCAGGCGGCCTGTGAGTTCGGCGGCTGCACCAGACACCAAGCGATCTCGGTGTTCACGGCCGAGGACTCGATTTCGCCGAAGACCCGCAGGTGATCGAATTTGACGCCGGCGCCGCCCGCGCACAGGATGACCGGGTTTTCCGGCCAGTCGCCGCTGAGATCGGCCGTGGTCCACATGTCCTGAGGCGAGTTGGTCACGGCGTAGTAGTTGGTGATGACGATCTGCTGGAGGCCCTGGTAATCACCCGAGAACGCGAAATAGGAGCCGCCGCTGATAAAGCGCATCAACTGGTGGCCGCCATCGACGTTGGCGTAGGTGGAGGGCTGCGCGCCGGTGAAGGTGGCCACGCCGCTGTGCGTGCCGTCCTGTCCGATCTCGTAGGTGATCGGGTGGGCCGCGGTGCCGCCGGGGGGCGCCCAGTCACCGACGTTGGAATAGACCTGTCCCGCGCCGCCGAGCGGGCCGCCGCTGATGTAGACGATGCTGCCGTTGGTGACGCCGGATACGCGCGTCAGACTCGTCCATGCGTTAGCCCAGGACGAGCCGTTGTTGAGCCCGGTGGCGGTGCAATCGACGTAGTAGCCCGGTGCGATTGAATTGGTGGATGGCGGTGGCGAGGGCGGGACAACAACGACCGGCGCCGGGGCGGGGATGGAGATGCTGCCGGAGCCGCCGGGGGCGAAGTTACCCGGAAAAAGGGCGAGGAGGTTGTTGTAGGTGTAGGTGCCCGGGGCGAGCGACACGCCGTTGATGGTGACGGCGCTGAACTGGCAGTTTTGATGGAGGATGAAGACGCTGCTGTTGCTCAGCATCGTGAGTGCGCCGGGGGTCTGGATATCGTAATCGACTTCGAGTGTGGCCCCGGGCCAGACGACGATGTTACCCAAGCCCAAAGAGCGCTTCCCGACGCCCGTGAGCTGGCCGCAGGTGATCATCCAACGGCCCGTAAATGAGCTGTTATTCGTGCTCTGGATGCTGCATGTGTTGCTTGCGGAGCCGTGGATAAACCTCAGATCGCCGCTGCCGGTAATCGACGCGAGAATAATGAGCTGGGTGGAGCTCCAATTATAGTCGAGCATGGAATTGGCGGTGACGGACACGTTGCCGATAATCCCGAGCCGCTGCGCGGAGGGTGAAGCCGATGCCAGCAGCTTCCCGCCGTTAAGGATCAGGCCCGGATTGCCGTCAACACCCCAGAAACTGGCGATCTCAACCGTCGACGAACTGGTGAACTGGAGAACCGCGCCGGCATCCAAGGTAAGCGAGTCTCCAGGGAAAGCCTGAGAGGCAGGCCAGGTTGGGGTCAGGAGAACACCACCGCTGAGCACTTCGAAGTCGTTGCCGGGGGCAGCCGATATGGGCCCGGGCTCCCAGATGGCCGAGTTCCAGTCCTGGGGAGAGGTTTCCTGGACGGAAGTGGTGTAGGTCTCCGCGATGGATGAGGTGATGGGGAGGAGGAGGAGCGTGAGGAGCGTAGAGCGTAGAGCGTAGAGCGTGAAACGTGTGGCGGGTTTGACACGACCGCAAGCTTCGACGTTTACCCGCCCTTGGCGGCACCGGAGGCGACCAGGGCTCGCGCTACCCGGTGTGGATAGAGACCTGATGAACTTCATGAATCGTTGTTCCTTCTATGTTCCAGCATGCGGCTGGTGACTGGACCATCCCTGAACGATGGCGCATACGAGCAACTGCGTCGTGACCGTCTTCGTCCGGGGTGAAGAGAACAACGGCGGTATCAACAAGACAGCAGCGGCAAACTTGGCCGCCTAGGGTATTGACCCCAGTCTTCTTAATAACTATGTCATGCCAACTGGCATTACCTGTACGACTCGAACCTCCCAGTCTTTCCCGGCAACGCCGCCGAGAAAGTAAGCGCAGGATACCCAACTGTGAGGGATTGTCAACAACCAAGTTGCGGCGGCGGCAGGAAATTTGAGGGATTGGGGAAAGGGGAATGGCTGATGGTCGATGGTTAATGGGGGATGGGGAAACGGGAGACCTGCGGTCGAAGGAAGTGCGAGGTCAGGAGACTTTCGCACTCGCACAACAGAGGCGGCGCGGTCGGGAGACCTGCGCCGAACGAGGGACAACGAGGAGTACGGCAAAGCGGCGGCAAGCCACCGCAGTCCATAAAGGCGCACAACGGCGAAAGAGTAAGAGCAAGAGGAGGGGAGTGGACTAGGAGCCGGCGTGGACGAATTGGCCGGCTTTCCAGTTGCCATCTTCGGCCTTGCCATCGGGGTAGGTCATCTTGCCCGGGCCATCCATCCAGCCGTCACGGAACTCACCGACGTAGACACGGCCATCGGGCCAGGTCATGGTGCCGGAGCCATTGGGGCGCTCGGGCACGCCGTCCATCAGTTTCCATTCGCCCTTGTAGACGCGGCCATCCTTGTACTTGATGGTCCCGCCGGATTTTGCTCCGTCGAGGTTCCAAACGCCTTCCTCGCGAGTGCCGTCAGGGCCGACCCAGATACCAGCCAACTTGTAGGACAGTCCGTTACGGAACTGGCCCCATTGATGGGTGCCGCCGAGACTGGTCATGGTTCCCTCGCCATCCGGCACCCCGTCGCGGACTTCGCCCTCGTAGGTGGTGCCGCCCGGGAAGATGAGGAGCGCACGCTGGGCGGCGCCCGCCGACGCGCCGCCCATGCCGCCGAAGAACGCCCGCGGAGTATCTACCCTGCGCGGGAAGAAGCTCAGGTGGGGCAGGTCAAAGGGATGGTCCGGGGCGATCGAGAGCATCCCTTCCCGCCAGAAGATGTTCCGCGGCGTGTTCGGCTTCGCTGCCGGATTCGACGTGGGGCCGGCGGGCGCTTCGTTGCTGGTAGCGGGCGGCGTGGTGGATCGTCCGCATCCAGAGAGGAACAGGAGTTCACACCCGGTGAACAGGGCAAAGAGGGCGAGCGGTTTCATCCCCGGCTTGAGGCTGATCATGACAGCAGATTTATACCAAAGGCGCGAGCAGGATTCAAGGATGGTTTTTTGGGGGGAGGAATGGCTGATGGCAAATGGCGGATGGTGGATGCGGAAACGGGAGACCTGCGGTCGAAGGAAGTGCGAGGTCAGGAGACTTTCGCACAACAGAGGCGGCGCGGTCGGGAGACCTGCGCCGAACGAGGGACTTCGCACAACAGAGGCGGCGCGGTCGGGAGACCTGCGCCGAACGAGGGAGGTGATCCTCCTCCGCGCGACGCTACGGCGGACACGCAAGTCACCGCACTCCAAAAGGACGCGGGGGGGCTACGGGCCGATGCGGGACATGCGGAATTCGTCCTGGAGCCAGGTGCCATGGACGACCTTGCCGTCGGGCCAGGTCATGGTTCCCGGGCCATCCATTTTTCCATCGCGGAAGTGGCCGACGAATTTATGGCCATCGGGCCAGGCCATCGTGCCGGCGCCGTCAGGACATTCTTCCGAGAATCCCGAGGTGACTTTCCAGGTGCCGGCATAGGTGTGTCCGTCCCTCCAGGTGATGGTGCCGCTGCCGGTGCCGCTAACGTAGTCCCAGGTCCCTTCCTCGACGATGCTGCCGGGGAGAACGACGCGGCCCTTGATTTTGTAGGGGACGCCACGGCGCCATTCGCCTTCGAGGCGTGTGCCATTGGGCTGGCTGAAAATTCCCCAACCGCTTGGCGCATTGGCAAACACATCTCCGGCGAACGCTGTGCCATCGGTCTGTTGAATAATAGCGAGAACCTCGGTCCGCCGGGCCCGCTCAGCCTCGAGTTCGGCCTGGGCCTGAGGCAGTGCCGATGGAGGCACTTGAAGGCCGAAATGGTTGCCATCGAAAAACTCACTTGTGGCCGCGACCGCAGGCGGCGGATTGGGAGCGGTGGTCGCAACAACGCTGGCCGCGGGTTGGCGGGTGAGCATCGGGTCGGCAAGCAGTGACGCCATTGGCTGGCGATCGGACCAGGCAGAAACGATCACACACCCCACCGCAGCGAGGGTGATGGTGGCTGCAAAAAGGATCCCATGCCGCTTCATCTTCGCGTCCCTGTGTTTAACTATAGCCCGTCTTTGGCCGACGTCAACTATGAACATGCAAGGCAGGAAAAAGCAGGGGGAGAAGGGGGGGGCAGACAAGTAGCTGGTAGTTGGTAGCCAGGGGGTGAACGGCGCGACAGGGGCGGGGGGAGAAGCAAGTGCCCAAGCCCCCGAGTGCATGAGTGGCCAAGTGCATGAGTGCCGAAGGGAAGGGAGCGACAGCGAAAAACAGGGAGGAGGGATGAAGGAGGGAATGTCACCGCGAAGGCGCGAAGGACACGAAGGGGGGCGAGGACGGAGGAGCGGCGCACAACGAGAGGGGACGCGACGGACCACACACACGCCTCGTAGAGGCGTGGCTACAACGGCGGATGGAGAACACGAATAGGCAAACAGGCGGGACGCGACGGACCACACACACGCCTCGTAGAGGCGTGGCTACAACGGCGGATGGAGAACACGAGTAGGCAAACAGGCGGGACGCGCTGTGCAACACGCGGGCGGGACGCCCGCCCCACTATGGCAATTCCCAGATGGGTCCGAAAGCCGGGGAGCACGCCTCGTAGAGGCGTGGCTACACCGGAGACGGGCGGGACGCCCGTTGTCCGGTAAAAGAACAAGGGGCTGGTCCGAAGACCAGCCCCTTGAGAACGACTTGTAAGGGACTACTTATATCTGGTCGTCTTAGCGACGACGGCGAATGAGTCCGATTCCGCCGAGCAAGCCCATGACCACGAGCGCGATGCTCGAAGGCTCGGGAACGCCAAGCAACTCAACGGCGTTGCCGCCAACGATGATCTGATCAGAGCCGTTGAACGTACCGGCGCTGTTGTAACCGCCGACGAGCACGTTGGCTGCCGTGAGGTCGCCAAACTCGAAGGTCGGAGGATTGGCCCCGTCCGAGGCGGGGAATATCCACGCGTCGCCATTAGCGCCAGCGACCGACGTACCCTTAATGGCTGCCCAGTAAGAACCGTCGATGACGAGGGCATAGGCTTGCTTGCTGAAGTAGCCCGCGCCCGGCGCACCGAGAGCGTCCGTGAATTCGCCATCTGCCGCACCGCCATCACCCACGGCACCGGTCGCCCACACGGAGAAGTCTGCCTCCGCGGTGGTCAACCCTGTCGCCGGTGTGAGGGCCGAGATGGTTGCATCACTGACCGTGAAGTAACCGAGTTCGAGCAGCGTGCCGGTTGGGGCCGGGGTAACGCCGTCAGACATTGCGATCCCGACGACGGTTGCGGCCGCCCAGTTCACGGACATAGAATATGCTGAGCTTACGCTGAGCACGGCAGCGGTGATCACCGCTGCGACTTTAACTGCAGTTTTCCCGTTCATTTCTGTTTCTCCCTTTGTCGTTTCGTTCTTCGTACGAAGATTTGTTTGTTTGCTGTTGTTCTTTTACCTTTTGATTTTCGATTTAGTACACCTGCGGCAGATACCAGTTAAACGAATTGGCATTGCGGCGCAGGATCTGGACGGCTCCTCCGAGCGGAATCAGGTTCGTGGACGCATCAATCGTCAAGCTAGCGGTTGACCGCCAGCCGGCACCTGTCCGATAATAGTACGTGGCGAAGAGCTGTGTCGTCGGATTCCACACGTTGATGTTATCCGCGCTGCCGGATCCGGAGCCCGTCTGGACGCCGGTGCTGCTGCTGCCGGTGTAGAGCCCGCTTTGGGCCAAGGTGATCGAACTGGCTTCGACATTTCCAGCAACCGTCAGTTTGGTGCCGCCGATGACCGGAATAATGGTCGGGCCAAGCTGGGCGACATTGATATCGGAGTACTTCACGGCGCCGATGACCTGATTTGCGACCGACGCAGCACCGCGACGGACGAGGACGATGCCCTGATCGAGGTACAGCGCGTTGGTGCCCGTGTTGATCGTCAAGCTGGCGGTCGAGCGCCACCCACTACCAGTGCGATAGTAGTAGGTTGTGTAGAGCTGCGTGTTCGGGTTCCAGACGTTGATATTGTCAGCCGAGCCAGAGCCTGAGCCCGCCTGGAGACCGGCCGAGTCATTGGTGCCGAACAGAGTGTTCAGCGTCCATGACGGACGGATCTGGTAGCGATAGCCCGCGCCGATCAAGCCGGCCTCAGCGGTCGAGGCGAGATAGATCGAGTTGCCCGCCGGGCTGGAAACGACTTCGTCGATCAAGCCCGCGTAGGCGTAGTTGGTCGGGCTGCCCGTGGGCGAGAGGAACTCGATCTCGCACGGGGAACCGACGCCCGCGACGGTGAACTGGTTATTCGTGAATGTGTTACTGCTGTCCACGACCTGGTTGCTCGTGACGCTGGCCACGATACCGGCCTGGATGGGCAGTTGGGTCATACCCAAGCCCAAGTACGTTGTCGCCGGGTTCAGCGGTGAACCTGTTGTGCCCTGGATGTTCCAGGTGATGAACCCGACCGGTGGTGTGTAGACGTTCTGCGCGCTTGCCTGGTAGCAGATCGCCGCAGAGACAGCCACGGTGGTAATCCACGCTAATTTTGGTAGGAAGCGCAAGCCCCTTGCATGTTTCGCTCTTTGCATGTCTTCTCCTCGCCTATTATCCCAAAGCCTCGTTCACGACTCGGTGAACTTTCTTTTCCCTATACCTACACTCCACTGACTCGGTGAATCTAACTGGTGCGAGACTAACAGGGGAGGGGCGAAGTGTCAACAACAAATTCACATATTTGTGCGACTTTTTTGTGACGACGGAGGCGGGGGGGTGAATCTGCTGTTTCTGGGCCATTTTCAATGGGTTACGGGGGGAGCGGGGGGATGGAAAAATGGTTGATGATTGATGGTTGATGGGGAGGAGAAGAATGGACATTTGAACGATTTTGCTCCTGTTTTTGAACGCCAGTTTTTACAGGGTGTTGCATTTCTCAGGCCAGAATTTATGGAGGGGTAAGGGCGGAAGGCAGAAAACAGCAGACAGCAGACAGGAGATGCCGCGTGGGGCGTACATACATATGGAGAGGCAAACGGGCGGGACGCACCGTTCTACGGGGGGCTCACCACGAAGAGCACGAAGGAAGGCAAAGCGGCGACTCCGAACACGACTCGCGAGCCCCGAAAGTTTTCGGGGCAGGCAGGCAGGTCGCCGCATTTCCAAAGGGCGCGGAGTGCGGGCGGAGTGGTTCGGAATTCGATAAACGGGCGGGGCGGGCCGGTCATCACGGCTGGGGGGACGCGACGGAGGAGAAGTCGCGGCCGTTGCGGAGCGGGTGGCGAGCGGCGGGCGAGCCCGGGGGGCGCGGGGGTTGGCGGGCGCTCAGGCGGCGGACGAGCAACAGGAGGCCGACCAGAAAGATCAGGTTGGGCAGTTCCTCGTTGAACGCGCCGAAGACGAAGGTGTAATGGACAGGGAGCCAGACCAACTGGACGGCGAGGAAGATGGCGACGGGGAACAGGGGTGTGCCGCGGCAGCGGCCGACGGCGGTGACGGAGAGGACGGCGGCGGCGAGCATGAGGGCGTAGAAGGCGACCAATCCGGTGACGCCGGCGTAGCGGATGGCGGTCAAGGGGCCGTTGTGGAAGGCGCCGCTGAGCGCGGCGAATTCGGTGATGCTGTGGCCGTGGAGCAATTCGTAATCCATTTCACTGAGGCCGAAGCCGTCGCCGATCCACCAATTTTTGATGACGCCTTCCTGGAGCATCTGGCGCCACCAATCGAGGCGGGCATTGCTGTCTTCGGCTTCCTCTTTGACGGGCTCGGCCCATTTCCCGGGCAGGAACGACAGGGCGCGCTGGGCGGGCATGGGCAGTTCATAGAAGCGGCCCTGGCCGACGAGCACGAAGCCGAGGGTCAGCGCGCCGATGGCGCCGCCGAGGACGAGTTCGCGCCAGCCGCCGCGGAACCAGGAGGCGAGCACGAGGGTGGCGAAGGCGAAGAGCAGGGTGTTGCGATAGCCCGCGAGCAGGACGGCGGCGAGGCCGATGGCGAACAGATAGAAGCGCGGGCGCAAGGGGTTGAGCAGGGAGCGCGGGAGGTAATAGGCGCACAGACATTGAATGAGCATCAGGCCGAAGGGACCGAGTTCCGTGAGGCGACGGACGTGCTCGCCGCTCATGGCCGTGACGACGCGGATGTCCTCGAGATAATTGGTGACGTCGACATTGCCGCTGACGAACCAGACGTAGGGCGTGAGGCTGGGGAAGATGTGGGCGGCAAGCGGCAGCGAGGTGGCGATGGTCATGCCGGCCATGATCCACAACGGGATGCGGCTGACGTGGGTGTAGGAATCCGGCTGACGGGCGAGGACCCAGCAGGCGCAGCAGGCGATGAAGAGGTTGAAGTAGGGGCGGGCGCCGACGGTTTCGGCGCCGAGAGAGCGCAAGCCGACGGGGTGGACGAGGAACGTGAGGGTCATGACGGCGCAGTTGATGGCCACGAGGGCGTCGAGCAGGCCGAGCGGGCGGCGGGCGGCGGGGGTGCCGATGAGGCGCTGGGCGACGTAGGAGGCGGTGACGACGAGGACGACCATGTCGTAGATGGTGAGCGGGATCGGGAGCGCGTTGGTGTCGCCGGTGAAGCAGCAGGCGAAGGCGATTAACAGCCAGGTGTTGTGGCGCAATCCGACGGCGGCGACGACCACGAGTGTGGCCACAGCCAGCACGGCGAGCAACAGCAGGTGGTCGGTGGCGATCCAGACGGAGATGATCAGGGCGGCGACGACACAAACGGCCATGGCGATCCAGCGGCGGATCGCCTCCTGACCCTGATAGGGGGTGGCAACGATTTCCTGAAGTTTCATCCCCGCGCGCACCGGGTTATATATCAATGCATTCGAGGAGCCGATATCGTCATCAAGCGTTGGCCTGACCTGGGCTGTTCGCCGGGCGTCCCATCCTTTATAGACCAAGTGGGGGTGGGGGTCAAGACCGGAAGGGGGGAAGCCGGCCGGGCGGAGCGGGAGCGGAGCAGGGTTGTATTGGGAAACGGTGGTTTGTTACATATGTGGGAGGAGAAGTTCGAGTCGCTGGCGAGACGGGCCGGTGAAAATGGGCGGCGAGACACACACGATTGGAATTTATGAGAATTTTTTTTGCAGCGAGCGAGATGACGCCGTACGCGAAGACGGGCGGGCTGGGCGACGTGGTGGGGGCGTTGGCGAGCGCGATGCGGGCGCGGGGGCATGAGGTGACGTGTTGCGTGCCGTATTATCGGAGCGCGCAGGAATATTTTGAGGGAGAGCCGGCGGCGCCCGCCTTCGCTGAAGCTTCCACCTTCGCCAAGGCGGCGGCGGACAAGTCGGCGCGGCCAGCGGGGGCGAAGGCGGTCGGGTTGACGCTGAACATACCGCTGGGCAGCCGCACGGTGAGCGGCGAGGTGTGGGAGTGGACGCAGGCGGACGGGGTGCGGGTGTTGTTTGTGCGGCGGGATGAATTTTTCGATCGGACGGAATTGTATGACGTGGGGGGGCGGGCGTACGACGACAACGCGGAGCGGTTTTTATTTTTCGCGAAGGCGGTGGTGGAGCTGGCGCGGCACACGCGGTATCGGGCGGATGTGGTGCATTGTCACGACTGGCAGGCGGCGTTTGTGCCGGTGCAGATGACGTACCAGACGCAGCGAGGGATGGCCGCGGAGCGGGCGGGGCGACCGCAGCCGTGGAGCGCGGCGCCGCCGGTGAAGACGCTGTTGACGATCCACAACGTGGCGTACCAGGGGATATTCTGGAGCCTGGATTTTCCGCTGACGAATCTGCCGCGGGAGTATTTCACGATGGGGACGCTGGAGTATTACGGGCAGATGAACCTGCTCAAGGGGGGGATTGTTTTCGCCGATAGTATTAGCACGGTAAGTCCGACGTACGCGGAGGAGATTGTGACGGCGGGAGGCGGGTTCGGTCTCGAAGGCGTGCTGGCGACGCGTACGAAGGACTTGCACGGGATCGTGAACGGGGTGGATTACGGGCGGTGGGATCCCGAGACCGACCCACACCTGCGGTCGCGGTACGGGCGGGAGGAACTGGGGGGGAAACGGGCGTGTCGGGAAGACCTGTTAACGAAGATGCGACTCGACGCCGGCGATCGGCAGCCGGTGGCGGGATTTGTGTCACGATTGACGGCGCAGAAGGGAGTAGAAATATTGGCGGGGGCGCTGAAGGGACTGGTGCGGATGGGCGTGCGCGTGGCCATTCTGGGCAAGGGGGAAGCAGAGTACGAATCGATGTTGACGGAAGTGGCCCGCCGCTATCCGGGGCGGGTGAGCGTGCGGATCGGGCACGACGAGGAACTGGCGCACCAGATCCAGGGCGGGGCGGACATGTTGCTGGTGCCGTCGCAGTACGAGCCGTGCGGGTTGACGCAACTGTACGCGATGAAGTACGGGACGATTCCGGTGGTCCGGGCGACGGGCGGGCTGGACGACACGGTGCAGGCCTACGACGCGCGGACGGGGCGGGGAACCGGCTTCAAATTTGCTGCGTATACAGCGGAGGCATTGACGGGAGCGGTGCGGCGGGCGATTATGCTCTACAAACAGCCAAGGAAGTGGGAGAAGTTGATGCGCGAGGCGATGGCCGGGGATTTCTCATGGCCGGCCAGCGCGCGTGAATATGAAAAACTGTACGCGGCGGTCGTGCACGCGGCGTCGAAGTAGCCAGGACAATCGAATATGCCAGAACTGCGCAAGGATCCAGTAGTCGGTCGCTGGGTGATCATCGCGACCGAACGGGGGAAACGGCCGAGCGATTTCATCTCGCAGCCCGTGGAGGTCCCCGAACAGTCCAAGAACCCGTTCGCCGAGGGCAACGAGCACATGACGCCGTCGGAGATCTTCGCGTTTCGCGACCCGAAGAGCAAGGCCAACGGCCCGGGCTGGCAGGTGCGGGTGGTGCCCAACAAGTTCCCCGCGCTGCGCATCGAGGGCGAGTTGGACAAGGAAGGGCAGGGGATGTACGACAAGATGAACGGCATCGGCGCCCACGAGGTCATTATCGAGACGCCCAATCCGACGCTGCAGCTCGAAGACCAGACGATCGAGGGCATCGGGCGGGTGATCGAGACCTACAAGATTCGCGTAACCGACCTGCTGCGCGACCCGCGGTTTCGCTACATTCTCGTATTCAAAAATTTCGGGAAACAGGCCGGGGCGACGATCGGCCATCCGCATTCACAACTGATCGCCACGCCGGTGACGCCGAAGCGGTTGAAGGAAAAACTCGTCGGCGCGATGCAGTATTACGCCTACAAGGACCGCAGCATCTTCGAGGACGTCCTCAAGCAGGAGATCAAGGAAGGCGCGCGATTGGTCTACGAGAACGCCGGGTTCGTGGGATTCTGCCCGTTCGCCGCGCGGTTCCCGTTTGAAGTGACGATCATGCCGCGGCGGCAATCGGCGTACTTCCAGGACATCCATCCCGACGAGATCCTGTTGCTGGCCGATTGTCTGAAGGTGACGCTGACGAAGTTGTCGAAGGCGCTGAACCAGCCGCAGTACAATTATATCATCAGCACCGGGCCGGCCCGCTACGCCCACCACGGCTACTGGTCGACGATCGACCAGGATTTCCGCTGGCACATCGAGATTCTGCCGAGACTGACGCTGATCGCCGGCTTCGAGGTCGGCACCGGCTTTTACATCAATCCCACACCACCCGAGGAAGCGGCGAAGTATCTCCGCGAAATCTTGGTGTAGCGCCGGCGCGAGGTCAGAGCCATGCCGCTCCACGTCGCGTTTCTCTGGCACATGCACCAGCCGTATTATGTCGACCCCGTGCGCGGAGCGGCGCTGATGCCCTGGGTGCGACTGCACGCGACGAAGGGCTACTTGGACATGATCTGGCTGGCGGACCAGTGCCCGGGCTTCCACTGCACCTTCAACGTCACGCCCGTGCTCGTCAAACAGATCCGACAACTGGCGAACAGCGAGGTGCACGATTTGTGGCACGAGTTGGCAACCGCGCCGGCCGAGTCGCTGAGCACGGAGCAAAAAGCCAGCATCCTCGAACACTTCTTCAAGGCGAATTGGGACAACATGATCCGGCCCTTCCCGCGATACTGGGCGCTGCTGCAAAAGCGCGGGCTCAATCCGGGCAAGATCAACCTCGAACACGCCGCCCGCAGTTTCACCCCGCAGGAGTTTCGCGATCTGCAGGTGTGGTTCAACCTGACGTGGTTCGGGTACGCCGCCGAGCGATTGTATCCCGAGATCGCGGAACTGAAGCGCAAGGGCGGGGGATTCACCGAGGAAGACAAGCGCGTCGTATTCGATCAACAGCAGGACATCCTCAAGAACGTGCTGAGCTACTACAAGGGTGTGGCGCAGCGCGGCCAGATCGAGCTGAGCACCACGCCGTTTTTCCATCCGATCCTGCCGCTGGTCTACCATACGGAGTTTGCGCGGCGCTGCATGCCGGGCCGCGACCTGCCGCCGCCGTTTTCGCATCCCGAGGACGCGCGGGCGCAACTGGCCCTCGCGCGCGAGTTGCACGCGGAGGTGTTCGGCGCGCCGCCGCACGGGGTCTGGCCGTCCGAAGGCTCGGTGTGCCCCGAGCTGATTCCGATCCTGCAGGAACTGGGGTACGAATGGTTCGCGACGGACGAGGAGATTCTGTGGCGCAGCCTGACGGTGGTGCATCCGGGAAAGATTCTCGACCACAACATGCTGTTCCAGGGCTGGCGGGCGCAATTTGGCGACGCGAGCGCGTGCCTGGCGTTCCGCGAGCGGACGCTGAGCGATTTCATCGGGTTCACCGCGTCGCGCAACGACCCGCATCGGGCCGCGGATTTCATGGTCGGCCAGATCGAGCAGATTGGCCGCGGCACCCACGAGGCGGATCCGTTGTGCGCGGTGATCCTCGATGGCGAGAATGCGTGGGAACATTTCGCGGATGGAGGACAGGCGTTTCTGCGCGAGTTGTACCAGCGGCTGACCACGCATCCGGGCATCGTCACGACGACATTCCATGACTACTTCGCGAACCATCCGCCACGGGCGACGCTGAGCACGCTCCACACGGGATCGTGGATTCGCGGCGATTTCGACATCTGGATCGGCGATCCCGAGGAGAACCGCGGGTGGGAGCTGCTGGGTCAGACGCGGGACTTCCTGCAGGCCCGGGCCGACCGCCACGAGATCACGCCCGAGCAATTCAAGAAGGCCATGCAGGAGATCTACGCCGCCGAGGGCAGCGACTGGTTCTGGTGGTACGGTGGGGATTTCGTCACCGATAACGACCTGATCTTCGACGAGCTGTTTCGGACGCACTTGCAGAACGTGTATCGGATCTGCGGTGCGCCGGTCCCCGACGTGTTGAAGACCAACATCTGCCGCTCCGAAGTGGCGCGCGAGGCGCGCAAGCCGACCGACCTGATCACACCCGTTCTCGACGGTTCGATCACCTCCTATTATGAATGGGCCGGGGCAGGGGTGTACGAAGCGGGGCGCAACATGGGCGCGATGTACCGCAGCGAGCGTTGCGTCGAGGCGGTGCATTTCGGGTCGGATTTGACGACGTGGTATCTGCGGGTGGATTTTCACAAGGGTGTCACGATTCCCGAGAAGGCGACGCTGCGCGTGAACTTTGTGGATCCGACCCACCGCGCGCTGATCGTTCCGCAGCTGAAACCCGGCATCGACGACGCCGAGCTGTGGCTCACGGATCCGGGAGCTGATTACCGGAAGCTGATGGACGTGCGCCAGATCAAGTTTGACCGGATACTCGAGCTGGGGATTCCGCTGGCCGATCTGGGCTGGAAACAGCGCGACCAGGCCTCGTTCTTCGTGCAGGTGCTGGAAAACGACGTGGAATTGGAGCGCCATCCCGACATCGGGACGCTGAACATGATCGTGCCGGATGACCTATTTGCCGCCGAAAACTGGTGGGTTTGACTACCGTCTCAGGACCTTCTTGCCCGCGGCGTAGTAGAGGCACGGGCCGACAATCGGCAGCGCCAGGATTACGATCATCCACACCACTTTGTGGTCTGGCTTGACCCTCGACATCGCCAAGGATCTCAGCGCGCCAACGGCCAGAGCAACAACGGCGATCGCTGTTACCAGTTCCACCGTAAACCACGCGAACTCCGCGAATTGAGTATCCTGCTGGGCCGGATCGGGCCCATCAATCAGCAGCTTCTCGATGTCTGGCGCGTTCACCTGAAACTCGTTGTTCGCAGAAACGGCAGCCCTTTGCGAGTCGAAAATGGCCCGCGGCCCAGTGTTTACCGTCTTGGCACCTTAATCGATATTAGACATAATGCACATTGTGCGACGTTTTGTGTAAGGACAGCAAACCCATTGAATCTGTCTCCTTTGAGTGGCCCATTTGCTGAATCTCTGCGATCAACTAATCAATGCCGCCGAATCGCTTCGTGAACGGCCAATAAACGAAGATCGCCCTGCCAACAAGGTCGTCTTGCGGCAGCGAGCCCCAAAACCGACCGTCCAGGCTGCTGCGGCTGTTGTCACCCATCACGAAGAGGTGTTTGGGAGGGACGGTATATGAGTCGGTCGGCGACCGCAGATACCGCGAACCGGAGTATCCATTGATAATGACGTAGCCGCTGTAGCCATTCTGACACGAGTAGATCCGCTTAAAGGAGGGCCGGGAATCGAGGACTTGTCCATTCACCAGGACGTGCGGCGGTTGGATCTGAATCACGTCGTTTTCGAGGCCGATTAGCCGTTTGATGTAGAACTTGCCACGCGCCGCGCCGCCCAGCTCGGTGATGTGTGATGTGTCGAATACGATGACCTCGCCGCGAGCGGGCTTACGGAAATGGTAGCTGATCTTGTCGACAAAGATGTGATCGCCGCGGCTCCGATAGCCGTATTCCTCGTAGATTCTTCCTTGGAGGAGAATCCCGGCAATCTTCTCGAGGATCGAAGGCCCCTGGAGGGTGCTGTACGGGAGCGGCGGCGCCTCAGGCGGCGGATAAATCCCGTACAACGTCGGCTGCATCGAGCCCGTCGGGATTTTGAATGGCTGGATGAAGAACGTGCGGACCGCCATCGCCACGATCACTGCCACCAGCAGAACCTCGACATTCTCCCGCACTGCAGACTGAGTCTGCGTCGGCAACGCCCCCTGGATCTTCTGCTCCACTTCGTCAGCCTTCGCGGCGGCCTCGTCCGCGCGATCGCCGTTCACCGCCTGCTCCAGCTCCTGCAGCTTCATCTCGACGTCCTGGCGCCGCTTGTCCGCCAGTAAATCGCAGTTGATGCGCAGCCATTTTCGCCCGCCGCGCAGGATCTCGCGCGCGTTCTTCAACGTCCGCCGTTCTTTCCAATTGATCATCCGATGGTTCCCCTACCCCGCTTTCAGCACCGAAATGAATGCCTCCTGCGGGATGTTCACCTTGCCGATGGCCTTCATGCGCTTCTTGCCTTCCTTCTGTTTCTCCCACAATTTCCGCTTGCGCGTGATATCGCCGCCGTAACATTTGGCCGTGACGTTTTTGGCCAGCGCCTTGACGGTCTCGCGGGCGATGATCTTGCCACCGATCGCCGCCTGGATCGCCACCTGAAACATCTGCTGCGGGATCACTTCCTTCAACTTCAGCGCCAGCGCCCGCCCGCGGCTTTCCGCCTTGCTCCGATGCACGATACTGGAAAACGCGTCCACCGGCTCGCTGTTGACCAGGATGTCCAGCTTCACCAGGTCGCCCTCGCGGTAGCCGAACGGCTCGTAATCCATCGAGCCGTAGCCGCGCGTCACGCTTTTGATCTTGTCGTGAAAATCCACCAGGATCTCGTTTAGCGGCAGCCCGGCCGTCAACATCACGCGCCGCGTATCGATGGAATCGGTCTTGGAGACGGCGCCGCGTTTTTCCATCACCAGTGACAGCATATCGCCGATGTTCTCATTCGGACAGATAATAAACGCTTTCACGTACGGCTCCTCGATGTGGTCGACCATCGATGGATCGGGCAAATACACGGGGTTGTCCACATCGAGCACCTCCCCGTCAGTCTTGAGGATCTTGTAGATGACGCTCGGGTACGTCGCGATGATGTCCATGTCCCACTGCCGCCGCAGCCGTTCCTGGACAATCTCCATATGCAACAGCCCGAGGAACCCGCAGCGAAACCCGAAGCCCAGCGCCGCCGAGCTTTCGGACTGGTATTGGAACGCCGAATCATTCAACTGCAGCTTCGCCAGCGCGGCCTTCAGGTGCTCGTAATCCGCCGAGTCGATCGGATACAGCCCGCTGAACACCATCGGATGCACCTGCTGAAAACCCGGCAGCGGTTTGTGCGCCGGTTGCCGCGCGTCGGTGATCGTGTCGCCAATTTTGACCTCGGACGTGCTCTTGATATTGGCGATCACATATCCCGTGCTGCCCGCGGAAAGTCTCGGTCGCGGCTCCGGCTTCGGAGTAAACACGCCGACGTCCTTGACCTCGTACTTTAGGCCCGTGCTCATGAGCTGGATCACGCTCCCCGGCGCGATTTCGCCCGCGAACAGCCGCACATGCGTCACCACCCCGCGATACGTGTCAAACATCGAGTCGAACACGAGCGCCTGAAGAGACTTTTCCGCGGCAGGTTTCGGCGGCGGAATCCGCTCGATCACCGCCTTCAAAATGTCGTGGATGCCGATCCCCGTCTTCGCGCTGGCCAGTATTGCCGTGTCGCCCGGAATCGCGAGGATTTCCTCCAACTGGCGCCGCGCCTCCTCGACGTTCGCGCTCGGCAAATCAATCTTGTTAATGACCGGCACGATCGTCAGGTTCTGCTTCGACGCCATGTGCACGTTGGCGACGGTCTGGGCTTCGACCCCCTGCGCCGCGTCCACCACCAGGATCGCCCCCTCGCACGCCGCCAGACTCCGCGACACTTCATAGGCGAAATCCACATGCCCGGGCGTGTCGATCAAATTCAACTCGTACGTCTGGCCATCATCGGCGTGGTAGGACATCGAGACGGGGTGGGCCTTGATGGTGATGCCGCGCTCGCGCTCGAGATCCATCGAATCGAGGACCTGCTCGCGCATCTCGCGTTTTTGCAGCGCCCCCGTCGTCTCCAGCAACCGGTCCGACAATGTCGTCTTGCCGTGATCGATGTGGGCGATAATGCAGAAATTCCGTATGTGACCCAAATCCATGAGCCGGACACTGTACCAGCCTTTTCGGCATTTGGGTAGTCCCCTGCTCCGATTTCGGTCCGCCACGAAACAAATTGGCCCGGCACATGTGCCGGGCCAAAATGGAAGGTAAACAATCGCTCAGTTAGTGGCGACGCCGACGCAACATCAAGCCGCTGAGCAGGCCCACGCCGACCAAGAAGATCGTGCTCGGCTCGGGCACCTGCGTGTAATACTGATTGATCGTCGAGATGCTTGAAGCCGCCGTAATGGTAAACGTGTCGACGAGAATGTCCTTCTCCAGATTCAGATACGACTGGGGCGGGTCAATCGGGATGTTCGTCGCCAAGACCGAGGATGACTGCGTGGCGTAAACGGTCATCTGCCCGTAGGGGGCACCAATGTCCATGTTGGTGATGACCTGTTCTGTCACTTCGGCCAAGCCGTTACCCGTGCCCACGACCACACCATTGAAAGTCAGACCGGCCCCGGAGATGAGATTGTCGGAGTTGGTCACGTCGACCATGTAACCAAGCTGAAAATCCATGTCATTGTTGATGGCCACGAACCCGCCGCCGAATTGGAGGCCGTAGTTGTTACCGGATATGAGTGCCGTCACAGTGATGTTGCTGGCGTACGGATCGCCAATGACAAAGAAATGTGAAAACAGCTTGTCGCCAACGAGAATGCTGCCGCCGCTATTCGTCAGGCTGGTCAGACTGTAAGACGGTCCGAACGTTTGAGCCTGAGAACTTGGCGCGCCGAACAGGGCGATGACAAGCGTAGCGCAGATGAAGGAAATGAATTGTGAGCATCTCGCTGCGTCGAGGATGCCCGGGGCCACCGAACAGGACTTCCGCCGCATATGACTTCTCCCCTTCCATTGCGCCTCGCCAAAGAACGCCGGAAGAACCAGCCGTTTATTTCGTACGCACTATGCCAGAATCGTCCCGGAATGTCAATAGAACACAGTGAGAATCATGCATCGACCATGTGTCATTTCGGTGTCGGAGAGGGTCGGCGCGTTTCGGCCATTTTGCCGGCCGCGGGACGAGGCGCGCCGTTGAGCCCGAAGCCTGCCGCCTGGCGGTGCGGGAACCGGCTGAATTGGCGAAGTCTTTTGAGTCACAAGCGTCGGAGCCGTTTCGTTTTTTTGTGGGGGAGTCCCCTACCCTGCTGATTGGTGGGAGGATTTGGAAATTTGGCCGGGTGGCGCGGCTACCGCGACGGTCGCCCACGTCCCAGCCGCGTGGGTTCTTACACGCGGGACGGTTGACTATGGCGATGACCCGGAGCCGCCATTGCAGTAGGCAAATGGACTGAGATTCACCTGTGCCAGACTATACCCGCCGCCAAGCGCAGCCATCGCCGAGTTGATTTGGTCGATATATCCGGGGATGAACCAGCCCGACCCAGCTCCAACGTACGTGTAAACCGTTAGAAGCACCAAATGCCCGTTGAGAATTATGAACACTGGCTGGCCACTGTCGCCACTAACCTTGTTCTCGTAGAACAAGCCGCGGGTGGGGTTGCTAGGCGGTTTGCATGACACTCCTCCGGCAGCCACGGCCGAGATGTCTGATTCCAAGGCGTCCTCATATTGGTTGAGACACAGCGCCGGAATGTAATTTGTGGAAATCGGCTGTAGAGAATTTGGGAAATAGTTTGTGCAACTCGACGGCAACACCTCGGCAAAGGTGATCAAATTGGTTGGGACATCGGAATCCAAAACCCCGATCTGCAGATCCGAAGAACCGATTTGCACGGAGTTCGAGAGCACGCGACTAACAACGGTATTATTCCTGGCAACGAACTGCAGTGTGGTGCCGTTGGGAATCGTGAAGTGGTGGGCAAACACCACATGACGCGGACTGACCAGCGTACCGCCCATCTGCGAATTCATCTCAAATGAGTTGCAGACGGCGATGCACGTGAGGTCGAAACCGCCGGCCCAACAGTTCGCGTTGCGGACGTAATTGGTTGTCGCGTAGTTGAGGCTGGAGTAGATCGCCACATTTGTGGCCCACCAGTTTGCGCCGGTATCATTCGTATCCAGTGCCGATATGGCGAGGTTCGTATCGACCGCCACCGTCGCGGCGTAGCGGGCGGAACCAGGTTCCAGGAAAAACGGGACCGTCTTATGGATCACGCTTCCCACCGCGTTGGTACCGACATCAGCATACTGCAGGTAGATATCATTGGTGGGCTGGTTGTAGTTCTCTGCCAGGGTGTACGTGGCCGGCCCGCTGGTGGTATCGAAGACTGTTGACGGGGACATTGAGGGATTCAAGCCCACTTTCAGAAGTGGACACAGCGCGGGACCACGTCCCATGTTCAGCATGCCGCAGGCAACTTGAGCAAGTCCTGTGTACGGATAACAAACACTGCCGTTGGCCACCACCAGATTGGGATCGGGGCCGGGCTGCAGCCCGCTTCCCGGCGGAGACAGTGGCCCGTCGGAAATGCCATCCCCAAAGGAATCGGCATTCGTTGGGTCCACGCCCAGCAGATAATTCTCCAGGTTGTTCAATCCGTCTTCGGCAGGATCGGCTGTGGGCGCCGCATTCGCCGCGGATACGGAGCCGAAATATTGAATCTGCCACAGGTCCGGCAATCCGTCGCCATTGCAGTCAGCCGTGCCGGTGGCATAGATCACGTGCAGGCTATTGGTGGTTATGTCTGCGGGCGCCGCATTGTCGCCCGCCAGCACGGTCACCATGTTGGTGCAGGGGGTGGAAATTGTGATGACCGCCACCCAGTTGCTGGAGCCATTGCTGCTCGAAGCTGCAATGCCTTGAACATCGACCCCAGCGACACCGTAGGCGCTGGCACTCGTTCCCGTGACCGTAAGGGCCGAATTTGTGGCGTAAGACTCGTCCGTGGGAGACGTGATTGTCAACGTGGGTGCCGTGGCACCTCCAGGAGGAAAGGTCCCGACAGCCACGCGATACACCACGGGATACATGGAGCAGCTTGTGTTTGTCGCGCAACCTCGGACAAGGTAGTTCGTGACAATATCCCCGTCATCGGGGGTCAAGATGCTGGGACTGATGTTAAAATAAACGCCCCACGGGCTTCGCGCCGCCTGGAGCACGTTCGTTCGACCGCCCCCAGCCTGCCAACACACCTGAAGACTGTCTCCCTGCAGGTTTAGACTGACTACTCGCAGTACCGAAGCGCTGTTGGTCGGATCCGTGCCGGCCAGATACTGCTGCAAATTGCTCACGCCTTTGCCCAGCGGATCCGCACTGGCAACCGTGGGATCGAACGGGTCAAGGTTGTACCGCTGCTTCCAGCCGTTCGGGATACCGTCGCCGACCGCGCTCAACTTCGGGTCCAGCACAAGGTGGTTGTAGCGCAGCGTTCCCCCGTTTCGGATGTACCGCGCCGAAGCATTGGTAACGACGAGGATGTCGGCCTGAACGACGCCGCCATTCTGAATGAACGATCCGTTGGGCACATCGAGCACCGCGTCGCCAGTCTCGTTGGTGACAACCAGGCCGCCACTGTCCACCTGGGTTTGGAAATTGCCGGTGTCTTGGGCGTTGGCAAAAGCGGGGAGGTGAAAGAACAGGATCAGTGCCGCGAAGCTGCACCAGACGAGGCGCCCCCCACTCACAATTGCGCCCGGGCGGCGAGCGCGGTCAGAAGGCGCGATGATTCGGCGTGGATCCGAGACGGCCAACTGGACACGGAGTACGTCATATGATGCTTGTGTTATCCTCGCGTGCTCGCAGTTCATGACGGCCTTCATCTGAAACCCGCCCACACATGCTCTCACGACCCATTCTGCCTCAGCGCGCAAGTGAGATGCTTGACGCGCCACGCCAACCACAATCAGGGTATCCTAGTCCCAACGCTGGAGTCAAGCCGCATTTCGCTGTGGGCCGGGAAAGATCAAACAAAATCGGAAATCGGTGACGGTGCCCTTGCACCGAAACTCCGGCCCACAACTCAGCCGTCCTCCAAAAGCTGCCGGGACGCTTCGAAGAACCCGCGGCTTGTGCAATCAGTATTATCCGCCACTGGCGGCGGTCAGACGCGCTTCGATCTCATGATCGTCTAAATTCAAAACCCTGCAGCGCCCGGATGGCGCTGCAGGGTCGATAGACCAAAATGGTCTTGGACGATCAAGTCTTTCGGTTGAACCGCCCGATCAATAGCAAGGTACCACTCAGAACCAGGAGACAAAGAGTACTGGGCTCAGGAATCGACATTGCCGTTACCTGGAGACCCTCAACCTTCTTGGCGATAAAGGCCTCGGTTCCTGGCTCGCTGCCCGCTGACAGCGTGTTGTCCGATACGACGCTAACCTCAGTGACATGTTCATCCGGATAGCCGACACTCGCGAGGTATGATGCCAGATCAATGGTCAGCATGCCGTTCCAGTCCTCGCTGGTTGGAGGCGGAAGAGTGAATTTCGCGAATACGACGTTGGTCTGATAGAATTGGTTGAAGAAATCGGCGAAAGGCGAGAAATCGACTGCCTCAATCGTCAAATCAACAGCGATGGCGGGCATAGTATAAGTATTGGCCGTGCCCGTGCCGGCCAAGGTAGTATCGCCGAGTTCTTTAAACTGAAGCTCATCAATCCACTGCCCGACACTGCCATTGGAGTGGATATCGAAATTGATCTGTCCATCTGTTATTTTAGAGCTTCCATTGGTCGCCAGGGCGCTGAACGTCATATTGTTGAAGATGAGAGAATTGCCTGAAATAATCGGGGAACCGTACAGGGGAGTAGGATCGCTGCCCGAGTACTCAAAGATGTTTGAATAGGTGATGCTCGTGCCAACCCTGTCGCCGTAGTAGATGTTGGTTCCCGCTGCCTCGACAAGAGCGGGACTTGCAATCAAGAGCAACGCCACGCCGCCACCAATACCCCCCCAAAACACTTTCATAGCAGATTCCTTTCGTCACCTGTTGGGAAACACGCCTAACTACGACCGTTTTGTTTATAAATATGTTGAACTGCGATGTCAACACAAAAACGAGAAAAGACGCGAAATCCCCCAGAACTCAAATCTTCGGCGAAGGACTCATCTTGTCGTATATCGGGTAAGGCTCTCATACGATCAATGCTTTCGGCCGAATCGCCCGACCAACAGCAATGCCCCGCCGAGAACAAGGAGAACGAAGGAACCCGGTTCCGGTATCATGACTGTCATTACCTGAACGCCCGACGCCTTCTTAGATATGAAAGAGGTGGTGCCGGGTTCGCTGGTCGTATCCAGCTGGTTGTAGACCTCGAGATCCACCATGGTTGCATCACTGGAGTAACCGGCGTTGGCCAGGTCATTGGCGATGTTCAGAGTCACCGAGCCGCTCCAATTCTGTCCGTTGATGGGAGGCGGAAGCGTCCATTCGCCGCCATGAGTCGACGTCATCCAAGCGGTGAAAGTCACCGGTTGAGCCAACGGAGTAAAATCGACCGCCAAGACGGTTGCCACCACTTCATTGGAAATGCTGGCACTTGTCGCGCTGGTGCCCGTACCGGCCAAGGTTACCTGGCCGACTTCCTGAAGCTGAAGCTGGCCAATGAACTGGCCAAACCCGCCTTTGGAAACGATGTCGGTGTGCATCAAACCGGCTGTAGTATCACTGGCTCCATTGCTCTGGATGGCACTAAACGTCATGTGGGTGAAGAGGATCTCATTGCCGACCGCGGTCGGCGCGCCGTACAGCGGGACGGCGGTCGCCGGAGACGTTGCCGTCTCAGATACATTGGAGTAAATCACATCCGTCCCAACCACGTTGCCGTAGTTGGTGGTTGTTTGGGCTTTGACTAACGCTGGAGACAACACTAGAAACGCCACCGATGCACACAGAAATACCCTCTTCATGCCCGACCCTCGCCACTAAAGGTTAACTCACGCCTGTTTTCTGCGACCCACTGATACGACTAAGGCGAGTTTATACGGTACACGCGCGGCGAATGTCAACAGAATAATTGGCAAATCTGGGAACCGGTGGGTACATCATGACCCCCCTGCGGTGAAGTTGAAGGTGGTGAGCACTACTAGGTTGAATGAGCTGCGGGGATACCTCCGGAGGTATCCCCGCAGTGGATTGAGGAGTACAACGCTGGGTTTGTGCACT
>DATKNW010000036.1:0-42015 GCA_035541135.1 Verrucomicrobiia bacterium | reverse complement strand
CAGAAGGGTACCGGTCGCGCACGCGCCGGCTCGTTCCAATCACCGATCTGGCGCGGCGGCGCGGTCGTGTTCGGCCCGCATCCGCGCGACTACTCGAAGACGTTGCCGAAGAAAGTGAAAGCGCTGGCGTTCCGTAAGGTGCTGAGCGAACGGTTGCTGGCCGGCGATGTCGTCGTGGTCAGCGAGTTGAAACTCGACAGCCACAAAACGAAGGACTTCATCGCGGCGCTCGATAAAGTTGCACCTGATGCGGCGACGACGCTGGTGGTTGCTGAGGCGGTGGACAACAATTTGAAGTTGGCGTCTCGGAATCTGGCCGATATACAGGTCGAACCGGCTGATTCGGTAAACGTGTACGAACTATTGCGCTACGACAAAATCGTAGCGACGAAAGCGGCGCTCGAGAAACTCGCGGCGCGGGCCGGCAAGCAATGAAAGATGCCTACGAAGTCGTCAAGACGGTGCGCGTGACCGAGAAGGGCGCGTTCCAGGGCGAGAAGCACAATCAGTATCAGCTCGTCGTGGATAAGCGCGCCAACAAGGTCGACATCAAGAACGCCGTGCAACAGCTTTTCAAGGTGAAGGTTCTTGGCGTGAACACGATGCACGTGCGTGGCAAAGGCCGCCGTCAAATGACGAAGCAAGCCGGCTATTCGCCGCGTTGGAAGAAGGCCGTCGTCACGCTCAAGGCCGGTGACAAGATCGAACTCGGATAATTTCAATGGGACTCAAGACATTCAGACCATTAACGCCGTCGCTCCGGTGGACGACGCTGCCGGATTTCTCGGAACTCACGAAGCACAAGCCTGAGAAGTCGTTGACAGTCGCACGTCGGAAGACGGGCGGCCGCAACAATCTCGGCCGGATGACTGCGCGCGGAATCGGCGGCGGCCACAAGCAGCGTTACCGGATCATTGATTTCAAACGTAACAAAGTGGGCGTACCGGCGACTGTTGAGGCCATCGAGTACGATCCGAACCGGTCGGCGCGGATTGCGTTGCTCAAGTACAAGGACGGCGAGAAGCGCTACATCATCGCGCCGGTTGGACTCGAAGTCGGCGGCAAGGTGATGAGCGGACCGGATGCAGAGCTGTCCGCCGGCAATGCGTTGCCGCTGAAAAAGATCTTGCCGGGCCTGCCGATTCACAACATCGAGTTGAAGCGCGGCAAGGGCGGACAACTTGTGCGCAGCGCGGCGATGGCGGCTCAGATTACGGCTACCGAAGGCGAGTACGTGACGGTGAAATTGCCGTCCGGTGAGATTCGGAGAATTCACGGCGAGTGCTACGCGACAATCGGGCAAGTCGGGAATCCTGATCATATTAATGTGTCACTCGGTAAGGCCGGTCGGACCCGCTGGCTCGGTTACCGTGGCATCAGTCGCGGTATGTGTCGGAATCCGGTCGATCACCCGATGGGCGGCGGCCAAGGCAAAAGCAAAGGCGGCGGCGGTTGGCATCATCCGTGTTCGCCGTGGGGCAAGCTGGCCAAGGGCGGCAAGACGCGCCGCAAGAAAAAGTACTCCAACGCGATGATTTTGGAGAGAAGGAAAAAGTAAATGGGACGCTCCCTGAAAAAAGGCCCGTTTGTCGACGACCATTTGATGGCCAAGGTCGAGGCGATGGCGACCGGCGAAAAGAAGCCGATCAAGACCTGGTCGCGGCGCTCGATGATCGTTCCCGAGTTTGTCGGGCACACGTTTTTGGTGCACAACGGCAAGGTGCACACGCCGGTGTTCGTGACCGAGAACATGGTCGGCCATCGGTTGGGCGAGTTCGCGCCGACGCGGACGTTCCGCGCCCACGGAGCGCACACCGAGAAGGCGGTCGCGAAGTAACGCGACCCGGAGCCGGTTGTGCCCGCGCGCGGCAGGCGGAAGAGAGTTTGGACAGTTTGTTTGTTCTTTGTAGCGGCATGGCCGTTGGCGGCTGAGGAAGCGCAGCCGTCGGAGTTGATCACCAATCCGGTGGTCGACGAGTTGCGTGTGTTGGTGGACAGCCTGCACGCGGACAACCAGCGGTTGAAGACCGACCTGGAGCAGCGGGAGACGGTGATCCGGATGTTGACGGAGAACCTGGCGCTCGCGCGGACCGAGAGCGAAATGTTCCACAAGAAGTGGAGCGAGGCGCAACTGCGGGCCCAGGCGCTCGGCGTGAATTCCGCCGATGACAGCGCAGCCCAGGCCCGGGAACAACTGGCCGAGAGCGTTCGGGCGTTGTATCTGGCCGACGCGGAGCGGCAGCGGTTGGTCGCGCAGGTGCAACGGCTCATCGACGCGCTGCGGAATTCGGGAGACGTTGCCGGCGAAGTGGCGCGGACGAAAGCGTTGCTCGATCCGGCCCGGGGGACCGGTTCGGACCATGCGGGAAGCGGGACGGGACCGGGATCTCTGGAGTCGGCGACGGTGCTGGACGTGAACCCGGACCTGCGGTTGGTCGTGCTGAACATCGGCCAGGCGCAGGGGGCGCGAGTCGGCATGCCGATGGTGGTGATGCGCGGGGAGCGCGTCATCGCCGAGTTGAAGGTTGTGGAAGTGCGACAGCGGATTTGTGGAGCGGTGATCGACCGTGTGGACCACGGGATCACGCTGAAGACGGGAGACGTGGCCCACGTGGCCAGAACCTCGTAAGAGCAGATGTGGTTTTTATGGATGTTAAAGCGACAACGAAATATGCGCGGATGAGCCCGGCGAAGGTCGGCGAAGTGACCCGGCTGATCCAGGGACTGAGCGCGTCCAACGCGTTGGAAGTGTTGCGGATCATCCCGCGCAAATCGGCGCGGATGATCGAGAAGACGCTGAAATCGGCCATCGCCAACGCGACCGACCCAAACAGCTACAAGCTGGATCCGGCGTCGTTGCGGGTCAAGGAAGCCGTGGCCAACGAAGGGCCGCGATTGAAGCGCTTTCAGCCGAAGGCGCGCGGCAGCGCGGGGCCGATCATCAAACGGACCACGCACATTCAGATTATTGTGACGGACGGACAATAGATTATGGGACAAAAGACGAACCCGGTTGGTTTTCGCGTGGCAGTCACCAAGGACTGGCTGTCGAAGTGGTATGCCGACAAGAAGGAGTACGCGCCGTTGTTGCTGGAGGACATCCGGGTGCGGGACATCGTGAAGAAGAAGCTGGCGTCGGCGGCGGTGCCGAAGATCGTCATCGAGCGCTACGCCAACCGCGCGCGGATTACCATTTCCACCGCGCGGCCCGGGATCGTCATTGGGCGCAAGGGCGCGGAAATCGACAAACTGAAGGAAGAGCTGGCGGCGATGACCGGCAAGGAAATCTTCGTGGACATCGTCGAGGTGAAGACGCCGGAGACCGACGCCCAGCTGGTGGCCGAGAACATTGCGCTGCAACTGGAACGGCGCATCAGTTTTCGCCGCGCCATGAAGAAGGCCGTGCAGACGGCGATGGATTTCGGCGCGCAGGGGATCATGGTGAAATGCGGCGGACGCCTGGGGGGCGCCGAGTTGGCGCGGCGGGAGAGATACCGCGTCGGCAAGATCCCGTTGCACACGTTGCGGGCGGACATCGATTACGGTTTTGCGGAGGCCCACACGGTGTACGGCAAGATCGGCGTCAAAGTATGGGTGTGCAAAGGCGAGCGGCCGGTACGGGCTGCGGAACAACCACCGGTGGCTGCGCCGGTCGGGCCGGCGCCGGCCGCCTGATGGAGATGGATTAACGGAAGGATTTTGAAGCCATGCCGATGATGCCCAGCCGAGTGAAGTATCGGAAAGCCCAGCGCGGAAGCCGGACCGGCACCGCGTGGCGCGGCGCGTCGGTCGCGTTTGGCGAATACGGTTTACAGGCGCTGGAACGGGCCTGGGTGACCACGACGCAGTTGGAAGCCTGCCGCGTGGCGTTGTCACGAAACATGAAACGGCGCGGCAAGCTCTGGATCCGCGTGTTCCCGGACAAACCGATCACGAAGCGTCCACCCGAGACGCGGATGGGCAAGGGCAAAGGTCCGCCCGAAACGTGGGTGGTCGTGGTGCGGCCGGGGAACGTGCTGTTTGAACTGGGCGGGGTAACGGAAGTGTTGGCGCGCGAGTCGTTTCGGCTGGCGGCGTCCAAACTGCCGATTGCCACGCGATTCGTCTCGAGGCGGTAACGAACGTCATGAAGGCCAAAGAAATCCGTGAGTTGACAGATGCGGAGGCGCAGGCCAAACTGCGTGACCTTCGGCAGGAGATGTTCAACCTGAGGCTCCAGCAGCAGACAGCCCGTCTCGAACGCGCCAGCCGGATCCGGGAAGTGCGGCGGGACGTGGCGCGGTTGGAGACCGTGCTGAGAGAGCGGCAGATTCAGGCAGCGGCAGCGCCCGCGAAAAAGTGAGAGAGCGATAACCAAACCCATTTGGATTGACCATGGCGGAGACAGCGACAAACGAGAGCAAGAAGCAGGAGTTGGTGGGCGAAGTGGTCGGCAACAAGATGGAAAAGACCATCGTGGTCGAGGTTGCCCGGCGCGTTCGCCATCCCCGCTATCAGAAGGTGATCACGACCTACAAGAAATTCTACGCGCACGATGAGAAGCGCGAAGCGGGCCTGGGCGACACCGTACGGATTGTCGCGTCCCGGCCGTTGAGCAAGCTCAAGCGGTGGCGCCTGGTCGGCGTGGTGGAGAAGGCCGCGAAGATCGAGAAGGTTGACGTATGATTCAGGTCCGCACACATCTGGACGTGGCCGACAACACCGGCGCGCGCGTCGCGTGGGCCATCGGCGTGTTGGGGCATCAGAAACGGTACGCGCGGATCGGCGACGTCATCAAAGCCCACGTCAAGGAAGCCGCGCCCGACGGCACCGTGAAGAAGGGCGAGGTTGTGACCTGCGTCGTGGTGCGAACGAAGTCGCCGTTGCGGCGCAACGACGGGTCCTACGTGCGGTTCGACAACAACGCGGTGGTGATCATCGACGAGCAGTTGAACCCGAAGGGGACGCGCATTTTCGGTCCCGTGGCGCGCGAGTTGCGCGACAAGAATTTCACCAAGATCATTTCCCTGGCTCCCGAGGTGTTGTAGCGATGAAGAATCTGGCGGTCAAAAAGAACGACATGGTGGTGGTGCTCTCGGGGGAGGAGAAGGGCAAGATCGGCCGGGTGCTGGCCGCGTTCCCCGACAAGCAGCGCGTGTTGGTCGAGGGCGTCAACGTGATCAGCAAGGCCATGCGCAAGACCCAGAACAGCCCCAAGGGCGGGATCATTACCAAGGAAGCGCCGATTCACGTGTCGAAGGTGATGAAACAGGAACGATACGACGCGCGGAAGAAGAAACACGGGGCGGCGACCGCGCCGGCCTCCGCCGAGGCGTAAGCGAGCATTATGGCGCAGCTATACGAACATTATAAGAAGAACGTCGTGGAGCAGCTCCTCAAGGGCGGCCGCTACACCAATCGGATGCAGGTGCCGAAGGTGGAGAAGGTCGTCGTGAACATGGGGGTGAACGCCAACCACGAGAAGGACGTGATCAACGAGGCCCAGCAGGAGCTGGCCACCATCACGGGACAGAAAGCGCTCGTGACCAAGGCGAAGAAGAGCATTTCGAATTTCAAGGTGCGCAAGGACATGCCCGTGGGCGCGAAGGTGACGTTGCGGGGCCTGCGCATGTACGAGTTCCTCGAGCGGTTTTTCAACGCGGCGTTGCCGCGCATCCGTGACTTTCGCGGGGTCAATCCGCGCGGGTTCGACGGCCGCGGCAGTTATACGATGGGCGTGAAAGACCAGACGATTTTTCCGGAGGTGGAACTGGACAAGATCAAGCACAACCTGGGGATGGACGTGACGATTGTGACGACGGCCCGAACGGATGTCGAGGCGAAGGAACTGCTCAAGCTGCTCGGCATGCCGTTTAGCAGTTAGAGGATGGCGATATGGCGAAAGTTACCTGGGAAGTCAAACAGCGGCGGCCGGTGAAGTTCAAGGCGCGGCAGTACAATCGCTGCCAGAACTGCGGGCGGCGTCACGCGTACATCCGGCGGTTCAGGATTTGTCGCATTTGTTTCCGTGAACTGGCCAGCCAGGGCAAGATCCCGGGCGTGGTGAAGGCGAGTTGGTAAGCTGATGAACGTAACCGATTCCATTGGTGATATGTTGACGCGGATTCGCAACGCGAATGCCGCCCTCAAGCCGGATGTGCTCGTGCCGTATTCGCGGCTCAAAGCGGAGATTGCGAAGGTGCTGAAGCGCGAAGGCTATCTGGCCGATTTTTATGCGGAGAAGCTGGAGAACGGCCGGCAGGTGTTGAAGATCCAGTTGAAGATCGTCGGCAAGGAACGGGCGATCGTCGGCATCAAGCGCGTCAGCCGGCCGGGACTGCGCCGGTACGTGGGCGCGGCGGATATTCCGCGCGTGCTGGGCGGGATGGGGATTTCGATTCTCACGACCTCGCGCGGTGTGATGACCGGCCAGGATGCGCGCAAGGCGAACCTGGGCGGCGAACTGTTGGCGTACGTGTGGTGATGGATTATGTCACGAATCGGCAAGAAACCCGTTGAGATTCCGGCCAAGACCAAGGTGGAGGTCAAGGGCCAGGCGATCCATATCGAGGGGCCGAAGGGCAAGCTCGAGTGGGTCGTGCCGTCTCCGATCAAGGTCGAAGTCAAGGACAGCAAAGTGGTGACCAGCACGACGCAGATGGACCGTGTGGGCAAGGCGCGCTGGGGATTGTCCCGCAGCCTGATCGCCAACATGGTCAAAGGCGTCAACGACGGTTACGTGAAGAAACTGCTCGTGGAAGGCGTCGGGTTTCGCGCGTCCGTGCAGGGGACGAACCTGCAGATGTCGCTGGGCTATTCCCATCCGATCGTGTTTGCGATTCCGAAGGGCGTGAAGGTGTCCGTGGCCGACACGCAGGACAAGAAGCCGGAGATTACGGTGGAAGGACCGGACAAGCAGCTCGTCGGTGAAGTGGCGGCGCGGATTCGGCGGTTTTACCCGCCCGAGCCCTACAAGGGCAAGGGGGTCCGCTACGTCGGGGAGCAGGTGCGCCGCAAGGCCGGCAAGACGGTTACGACCGCGGGCGGCGGCTAATTGGGTGTGAGAGTATGATTCCACGAACACGAGTTGAAGCGCGATATCGACGGCATCTGCGCCTGCGGCAGAAGGTGCGCGGCACCGAGCAGCGTCCGCGGATGAGCGTGTGCATGACCGGCCGCCACATCTACGTTCAGTTGATCGACGACGTCAAGGGCGTGACCTTGGCGAGCGCGAGCACCAAGACGCCGGCGTTGAAAGGCACGAAGGCGACCGTGGCGGGCGCGAAGAAGGTGGGGCAACTGGCCGCGGAACAGGCCAAGGCGAAGAAGATTACCGAGGTTGTCTTCGATCGTGGCGGGTTGCGGTATCACGGACGAATCAAGGCGTTGGCCGAAGCAGCTCGGGAAGCAGGATTGAAATTCTAATATGGCACCGGAGAAGAAACCAAAGATTGCGAAGCCGATTGCGGCCAAGGAAAAGGAAGCGTCACCAGTCGCGGCCGTCGAGGAACTGGGCGTCGACCTGGCGAGCGAGGGTGGCGAGATCGTTGAAAAGGTGGTCTACGTCAACCGCAGCGCCAAGGTCGTCAAGGGCGGGCGGCGATTCCATTTTAGCGCATTGGTGGTCGTCGGCGATCGGCGCGGGCACGTGGGCTGGGGGTTTGGCAAGGCCAACGAAGTGGCGGATGCCATCCGCAAGGGGACCGAGCAGGCCAAGAAGGCCATGGTATTTGTGAATTTGAAACAGTCCACGATCCCGCATGAAATCGTCGGGGTGTTCGGCGGCGGGCGCGTCCTGTTGCGTCCGGCCTCGCCGGGCACGGGCGTCATCGCCGGCGGAGGCGTGCGTGCGGTCATCGAGGCCGCGGGCGTGCGCGACGTGCTGACGAAATCGCTGGGGTCGAGCAACGCGGTCAACGTGGTCAAGGCGACGATCAACGCGTTGCAGAATCTGCGGCCGCGCGAAGAGATCATGCGGGTGCGCGGGCTGACACGACCGACCGCGGCCGGAGTGAGCTGATATGGCGATGCGATTGCACAATTTGAAGCCGCGTCCCGGCGCCAAGCACCGAACGAAGCGCCTGGGCATCGGCGAGAGTTCCGGCCATGGCAAGACCAGCGGCCGCGGCGGCAAAGGGCAGACGGCGCGTGCCGGCGGCACGATTCGCCTGGGGTTTGAAGGCGGCCAGATGCCGCTGTTGCGCCGCATTCCGAAACGCGGGTTCAACAACGCCGAATTTCGGACCGTGTACGGCATTGTCAACGTCGAGCAACTGAATGCGTTCGAGAACGGCGCGACGGTCACGCCGGAATCGCTGGTCGAAGCCGGACTGGCCGACAGGCTGTTTGAGGGCATCAAGGTGCTCGGCAACGGTGATCTGAAGAAGAAGCTGACCGTCAAAGCCCAGAAGTTTAGCGGGTCGGCGCGCGAGAAGATCACGAAAGCGGGCGGGACGTGCGAAGAACTGCCGTTGCGGAGCATCCATCACAAGCCCGAGGCGCCCGCAGCCCCGGCGCAACCGTCGAAACCGGCGGCGGGAGAGAAGTGACCGACAACCGCTGACGAGCCATGTTTTCCGCATTCCTCAATTGTTGGAAGATTCCCGAGCTGCGGCGTCGGATTCTGTTCACGCTGGGCATGGTGGCGATCGCCCGTCTGGGGGCGAATATTCCCTGCCCGGGCGTGGATCCCTCGGAGCTGAATGCGTACATGGCGCAGATCCAGCAGCGCGTGGGCGGCAGTTTCATGGGTTTGGCGGACATGATGACGGGTGGCGGACTGCAGCAGTGCGCCGTGTTCGCTCTGGGCGTGATGCCCTACATCAGTGCGTCGATCATCATGATGTTGCTGCCGGCGGTCATTCCATCGCTGGAGCAGCTCAAGCAGGAAGGCGAGTCCGGCCGGGCGAAGTTGATTCAGTACTCACGCTACATGACGGTCGGTCTGTGCGTCGTGCAGTCATGGTTGTTGGCGAAGGCATTCGAACATCCCGAGCGGATGTTTACCGGTTTTAGCGGCGTGCTGGTGGCCAATCCCGGGATCGGGTTCGAGCTGTCGACCGTCATCACGATCACCAGCGGATCGATCTTGCTGATGTGGATCGGCGAGCAGATGACGGAGCGGGGGATTGGCAACGGGATGTCGATTATTATCACCGTCGGCATTGTCGATCGTCTGCCACGGGCGATCAACCAGGCATGGCGGCTGTTTGTCGGGCCGGAAAGCCAGTTCAACGTGCTACATGCAATTCTGTTGCTGGTGATGGCAGTGGCGGTGACGGCGGTGGTGGTGGCGGTCACCGAGGCGGAGCGGAAGATCCCGGTTCAGTACGCGAAGCGGATGGTGGGGCGCAAGATGCTCGGCGGCGGCCAGACATTCATGCCGTTGAAGGTCAATTACTCGGGCGTCATGCCGATCATCTTCGCGCAGGCGATCTTGTTGTTTCCGTCGAAGCTGTTTTCCATGCTGCAGATGCCGTTTTTCCAGAACCTGGCCCGCCAGTTGACGGAGGGTGAAGGCTTGTACCTGACGTTGTACGGCGGGATGATTTTATTCTTTTCGTATTTTTGGGTGGCGACGCAATTCAATCCGCTGCAAATCGCCGACGATCTGAAGAAATACGGGGGATACGTGCCCGGAATTCGTCCGGGGCGGCCGACGGCGGAGTATTTGGATCGGGCGATGACGCGGATTACGTTGGCGGGGTCGCTGTTCCTGACCGGGGTGGCGGTGATTCCCTACATTTTGTCGCACAACTTTCGGCTGCCGTATTTGACGGCCAGTTTCTTTGGGGGAACGAGCCTGCTCATCAACGTCGGGGTCATGCTGGACACGATGCGCCAGGTGGAATCGCATTTGGTCATGCGTCACTACGACGGGTTCTTGCGGAAGGGCCGATTGAGAGGCCGGTTCTAGGGCCGGGCAGTGGTCGCCTCGAGAGCGGCGAAGCAGTTCATTGACAACGGGCAATCGGTGCCCGATGACATCACGATGGGACACGAGAGTTGCGAAAAGCGCAGGGCGTTGTATGATGGGAGCTTCCCATTGAGGTTGCTGCGGTCGTGATCGTCATCAAGACACCAGAAGAGGTTGAGCGCATGCGCGCGGCCTGCCGGGCGGCGGCAGAAGTCCTCGCCGGCGTCGCGCGTGAGGTGCAGCCGGGACGGACGACGGCGGAGTTGAACGCGATCGCAGCCGGGTTGATTGAGAAGTTCGGCGGAAAGAGTCCGTTCCTCGGATACAAGGGTTATCCGGGACACATTTGCGTGTCGGTCAACGAGGAAGTGGTTCACGGCATCCCGAGCCAGCGCCGGGTCCAGTATGGCGACATCGTCAGTCTGGATGTGGGGATCATTGTGAACGGATTTGTCGGGGACAACGCGACGACGGTTGCGGTGGGAGTGGTCGAAGACCGGACGCAACAGTTGCTGCAGGTGACCGAGCGGGCGTTGTACGCGGGCATCGCGGCGGCGCGAGCGGGAAACCGGGTATCGGATATCTCGCGGGCTGTCCAAACGATGGTGGAAGCGAACGGGTTTTCGGTTGTGAGAGAATTTGTCGGACACGGGGTCGGGCGGAAGATGCACGAAGAACCGCAGGTCCCGAATTACGTGGGTTCGGGTCCGGACCCGAAATTGAAGCGGGGGATGACCCTGGCGATCGAGCCGATGATCAACGCCGGGTCGCACGAAGTGGTGATGCTGAGCGACGGCTGGACGGTGGTATCGGCCGATGGGGCGCCGAGCGCGCATTTTGAGCATACGGTATTGATTACGGATGGAGACGCGGAGATTTTAACGTGGCTAAAGAAGAGCCCATACGAGTCGAAGGCACCGTAGTCGAGTTGCTGCCGAACACGATGTTTCGGGTGGAGTTGCCGAACAAACATCGGATTCTGGCGCACATTTCGGGCAAGATGCGGCTGCATTTCATTCGGTTGTTGCCGGGCGACAAGGTGATGGTGGAGATGTCACCGTACGATTTGAGCAAGGGACGGATTACGTTCCGGCAGAAAGAGCAGTAGACAGGCAGGACAAACATGAAAGTGAAACCTTCGGTAAAACGGTTGTGCGAGCGCTGCAAAGTGGTGCGGCGCAAGGGCGTGGTGCGCGTGATTTGCACCAACCCGCGGCATAAACAACGTCAAGGCTAGAGGTGTTGGCATGGCACGTTTGATTGGTGTGGAAGTACCGGACCAAAAGAAGATCGGGATCGCGCTCCGTTATATTTACGGGATCGGGCCGACGACCGCCCTGCAGGTGTGCACCAGGGCGAGCGTGGATCCGAACGTGCGCGCGAAAGATTTGAATGACGAACAATTATCGCACCTGACGACGGTGCTGCAGGCGTATCGCATCGAAGGCGACCTGCGGCGCGAGGTGCAGTCGAACATCAAGCGCCTGATGAGCATCAATTGCTATCGGGGAATCCGCCACAAGAAGGGCCTGCCTGTGCGCGGCCAGCGGACATCCACGAACGCCCGCACCCGCAAGGGCCCGCGCAAGACGGTCGGCGTTGTCCGCAGCAAGGAAGCGAAGACCGGCAAGGTTTGATCGTGATGAGGATTGATTAAGGAGCGCAATGGCTAAGGAAGCACCCAAGAAGATGGAAGAACCGAAAGCGAAACCCGCGACCGAAGCGGCCGCACCCGCGGCGAAACCGGAGCCGGCGCCTGAGGGCGCGGCACCGGCCGCAGCCGCGACCGCCGCGCCGGCAGTCCCGACCACGGCGGCTGAGGCGTTGGCCGAGGGCGAGGTGGCCAAGAAGGTCGTCAAAGCCAAGCACAGCAAGAACGTGTTTCAGGGGATCGCCCACATTCTGGCCACGTTCAACAACACAGTGGTGTCCATCAGCGACTTGAAAGGCAAAGTGATTGGCTGGTCGAGCGCGGGTCGGGTGGGGTTCAAAGGTTCGCGCAAGAGCACGGCGTACGCGGCACAATTGGTCGCGCAGGATGCCGCGCGGCAGGGCATGGCGCACGGGCTGAAAGAAATTGAAGTGTGGGTGAAGGGGCCGGGCAGCGGGCGCGAAGCCGCGATACGCGCGTTGCAGGCGATTGGATTGGAAATCACGGTCATCAAGGACGTGACGCCGATCCCGCACAATGGCTGCCGGCCGCCGAAACGCCGCCGCGTGTAGCAGGAGAATCTGGCACCATGGCACGATACAAAGGACCGCGAATTCGCATCAGCCGACGATTTGGGCAGCCGATCTTCGGCCCGTCAAAATACCTGGAACGCCGCGCCTATCCACCCGGCGTGCACGGCCCGAAGAAAGCCCGGCGCAAGCAGAGCGATTACGGCGTCGGGTTGGCCGAAAAACAGAAGCTGCGCTATCAATACGGGCTGCTGGAACGGCAATTTCGGCGGATGTTCGAGAAAGCCCTGAAGAAACGCGGCGTGACCGGCGAAACGCTGCTGCAATTGCTGGAGACGCGGCTCGACAACGTCGTGTTCCGAATCGGATTTGCCACGACGCGCCCGTTTGCGCGGCAGATGGTGACCCACGGACACATCCGCGTGAACGGACGCAAGGTGTCCTCGCCATCGTACAACGTCAGGGCCGGCGACGTCGTCGAAGTTCGCGACACGGCGGCGACGCGGCAGTTGGCAACGAAGAGCCTGGAATCAGCACAGATTCACCCCGTGCCGGACTGGATTACGTTCAGTCGGGACGCGTTGCGGGCGCAAATCGCGCGGATGCCGTCGCGGGACGACATTCAGCCGATCGTCAACGAACAATTGATCGTCGAGTTTTATTCTAGATAACGAGAATCCGCGTCCGCCGTGCGGGCGCGACAACGGGCCGTTGGTCCGCGTTTCTAGGGCGCGGGAAACCCGGTCCACAGGAGGAAGTTCATCATGCCAGTTCGTCTGGGTCGATTTGAAATGCCGAAGCGGTTAACGCGCGATGACGCAACCGCCACGCCGACGTACGCCAAGTTCATCGCCGAGCCGTTGGAAGCCGGCTACGGGCACACCATCGGAAACTCGCTGCGGCGCGTGTTGCTGAGCTCGTTGGAAGGGGCGGCGATCAGCTCGGTCAAGATCGAAGGCGCGCCGCATGAGTTCACGAGCATTCCCGGCGTCGTGGAAGACGTGACCGACATCGTGCTGAATTTGAAGAAGGTGCTGCTGAAGTCCCACAGCCGCGAGCCGCACGTGATCTATCTCAGCGCCAACAAGGACGGCGCGGTCACGGCGGCGGACGTCAAGAGCGACCAGGTGGTCGAGGTTCTCAACCCGGAACAGCACATCTGCACGCTCGATAAGAAGATGCACTTCGAGATCGAACTGGAGATCAAGGTCGGGCGCGGGTTCTGTCCGGCGGAGGAGAACAAGAAGCCGGAGCAGCCGATTGGCGTGATCGCGATCGACTCGCTGTTTTCGCCGGTGCGCCGCGTCCGCTACAGCGTCGAGGACACGCGCGTCGGTCAGCGCACCGATTACGACAAGCTGATCGTCGAGGTATGGACGGACGGGCGGATCACGCCGGAGGACGCGATGGTGCAGTCGGCCAACATCCTGCGGCATCACCTGGATGTGTTCTGCGACTATGACAAGAATGTCGTCGTCGAGTTTGAAGAGGCGGGGGAGAAGGTCAGCGCCGAGCAGGCCCGGCTGAGGAAGATCCTCAACATGAGCGTCAACGAGATCGAGCTGAGCGTGCGGGCGGCGAATTGCCTGAACAACGCCAACATCACGACCGTCGGCCAACTGGCGATGAAGACCGAGCAGGAGATGCTCAAGTACCGGAATTTCGGGAAGAAGTCGCTCAATGAGATCAAGGAAAAACTGTCGGCCCTGGGCCTGACGCTGGGCATGAAGGTTGACCCGGCGTTGTTGGAGGCGCCGGACGCGAACAAGAACGTTGAGGCAGTGCTTTCCGGCGCGGTGCCGTTGCCGGAATAACACCGGGCGCAACCAGAGGATTCATCGTCATGCGACATCGAAAACGAACCGCCAAGATCGGGATGAAGTCCCAGCATCGGCGCGCCACGCTGGCCAATCTCGTGTGCAGCCTGATCGAGCACAGCCGGATCACGACCACGGTGGCCAAGGCCAAGGTGGCCCGGCGGTACGCCGACCGGATGGTCACACTGGCCAAGAAGGGAACGCTGCACCACCGGCGCGAAGCGCTGGCGTTCCTGCGGCAGAAGCGGGCCGTAGCCAAGCTGTTTGCGGAGATCGGCAAACAGCACGGCGACCGCAACGGCGGATATACGCGAATTGTGCGGGTCGGGCAACGTCTGGGCGATGCGGCGCACGTGGCGATTCTCGAGTGGACGGGCACCGTGGCGACCAGTCCGGCTCCGGAACCAGGCAAGAAAGCGGAGGAGCCAAAGTCCAAGGAGCCCAAGGCGTCCAAGGCGAAGAAGGCCGACGAGAAGAAGGAACAGGCGGCGGCGACATCCTAGCCAATCATAGATTACAGCGAGGAACAGCAATGGCCTCCCCGGTGGGGGAGGCCGTTGTTTTATGGGAGGATTTGCAGTCCTTGACTTTCCGTGTCCGGGGGAATCCGGCCCGCGGAATGAGTCGGATGCGCTTATAACGTTGGCGACGGTGTTGAGAGAAAGTGGTGAACAATCGCCGCTTTTCTGCTATAAGGACACCTGTGACCACCAGGTGATGAAAACCCCTGATAGCACGGTGCCCGGTCCCAAACCGTTGCGCGACCCGCGACTAACGGCGATCAATTTCGTCTCGGATGCTGTCAACCGCACCCTGGACCTGAAGGAAGTCGCGGACAACGCGCTGGATTCCGTGCTGGCGGTGATGAAGATGGACGCGGGGGCGGTGTACATCTGGCATGACACCGATCAGTGCCTGCAGATGTTCGCGTCGCGGGGGCTGGATGAGAAGTTCACCCGCACAGTCTCGGTGCTGCCGCGGGGCACGGAGGCCATCGACGCGGTGCTCAACGGCGAGGCGCGGGTCATTGAGGATCTCGCATCACGTCCGGGCGACATGGCATCGAACGTGACGCGGGCGGGATTCCACTCGGGAGCATTGGTGCCGATTCGAGCCCACGGGTATGTGGTGGGGGCGCTTGCATTGGGGACGTACCACCGGCGCGAGTTTGCTGAGCCCGATGTGGATCTGATCGAGGCGGTCAGCAATCAGATTGGCAACGCCATGGTGCACGCCCAGTTGCAGTCGGAGTTGCGCGCGAGCGAGGAGCAGTACCGCGCGCTGGTGGAAAACTCCGACGACGCGATCTATATCACCGATTCGACCGGGCGGTTGCGGTTCGCCAACAGCGCGTTTCCCCGGATCCTCGGCTACAGCGCGTCGGAGGTAGCTCACGCTGATCTGATAAGCCACGTACACGAGGAGGATGTCGGTACGGTTCGTGAGGCGGTGGACGGGCTGTTGCGGGGAGAGGCCATTCGCAACCTGGAGTACCGCTTTTGCCGCAAGGATGGCGTATGGATCCATCTCCAGTGCAGCGGCAGCGTGTTCTCACGGGAGGGCGACCACGTCATGGCGGTGCAGTTTGTCGTTCGCGATGTGACCCAGGCGCGCCAGCGCCAGCAGCAGTTGGTCCGGCGGAACCGACAACTGGCGGCGCTGACCACCCTGGCCAACGTGGCCAATTCGTCGCTGAACATCGATGAGATCGCCCGCGACACCCTGGAGGTTGCCATGCAAAGCACGGGAATGAGCGGTGGGGCAATTCATCTGGCGGAGCCGAACCAACAGGTGCTTCGTTTGTACCTGCAAACCGGATTACCGGATGACTTTGTGGATGGCCTTCGCCAGCTCAAGTGGGGTGAGCTGGTGCCGGGTTACGTTGCGGCGTCAGGCCAACCGGCGGTGGCGGAGGATCTGGACATCTGGACGCCCGCGGGGCCGTCCCTGGCTGTGCGGTACGGCTTCCGGTCGACGATCGTGGTACCGGTCAAGACCAAGGGAGAGATCCTCGGTACGCTCGGTCTGCTGAGCCGCCAGCGCCATGAGTTTACACCCGAGGTGGTGGAAATGGTCACGGCGATGGGGAATCAACTGGGCATCGCCGTCGCGAACGCGCGATTGTACAAAGAGCAGCTCCAGGAGAATGAAAAACTGGCGGCCCTGGTGGACATCAGCACGGGCAACGCCCAGCAGCTTGAACTGGAGCGGCTGCTGCAACGCATCCTCGAACGGGCGGCGCTGCTGCTGCGGGCGGATTCCGCGTACATTACCCGCTACAACAAGGCGACGGAACAAGTGGAGTTTGTGGCGGCCAGCGGCGGGTTTGAGAGGCTCATGGGCACGTCATACCCGGCGGATGAAGGCTTGTTCGGGCAGATTCGCGCCACGCGGCAAGGCAGGATTTTTGGTCGGGACGAGGTGAGGGCTTACGGGTACAGCGCGTTGGTGCGAGAGCCGGACGCCCGGTCCGCGGTGGTCGTACCGCTGATCTCGCGCAATGAGTTGATTGGGTCACTCGGCCTTGCCCGGCATGGGGAACACGCCGTCGAGTTCACCTCGGCCAGCCTGGAATTGATCGAGGCTTTTGCCAGTCGCGCGGCGGTGGCGATTGATAACGCGCAGTTGTTCGAGGACCTGGAGCGCAAGAACGAACTGTTGCAGTTGCTCATTGAGGAAGCGCACCATCGGATCAAGAACAATCTGCAAATGGTGTCGGGTCTGCTGCAATTGGGGTCCGACTCGGACCAACTGGACGCGTCGAAGAATTTTCTGCAGACGGCGATGGCCCGCATTCAAGCGATTGCCCAGGTTCACAACCTGTTGAGCGAAGAGATGGCGGAGAAGGTGGACGCCAGCGCTCTGATCACGGCCATCGTGCACATGCTGGCCGGCTCCGCGACGCGGTCAACGGGGCAGCCGGAGGTTGCGGTCGATCTCGAGCGCGTGTGGTTGGGGGCGGAGCAGGCGGTGGCGCTCGCGCTGATTGTGAACGAGTTGGTTTCCAATGCGTTCCTCCATGGCCGGGCGTCCCCCGGGCAACCGTTGCGCGTTCGAATTGAGTGCCGATGTCGCGATGAGTACGTGGAACTGGTTGTGGCTGACAACGGCGGCGGGATTGCGCCGGGCAAGGACGGGCGCGAGTCCGGAGGCAAGGGAATGAACATTGTATCCCGGCTGGCACAGGTCAATCTTCGCGGCCAATTGCAGATTGACACCCGGGACGGGGGCGTCCGCGCCGCGTTGCGATTTGAGATTGTTCCCTACGGTCCCGGACCGGGCGCGCGGGTTAGGCCGACCTTAGCCGCCCGGGAAGCTTGACCTTTGCCCGCCGGCATAGTAATAAGGTTGTGGAGGCGCGACTTTGGAGAACGTATGGAACCCCTACGAGTGGTGATTGCGGACGACGATGGAGTGACATTGATGGCGCTGCGGAAGACCCTCTCGGCGATGGGGCACACGGTTGTTGGGGAGGCCGGCGACGGACAACAAGCCGTGACGCTGGCGCGCGAGACGAACCCCGATCTGGTGATATTGGATATCCGCATGCCCAAGCTGGACGGATTGGAGGCGGCCGGGCAAATCCGCAATGAGCGTCCGACGCCGATCATCATTTTGAGCGCACACTCGGAGGCCGGGTTGGGGAGCAAGGCGGTGGGTGCGGGTGTCAACGCCTATCTCGTCAAACCTTTTACCGTTGAGCAACTGAAGCCGGCGATCGAACTGGCGCTGGCCAGTTCGGAGAAATCCCGCGAGATGGTGGCCGAGCTTGAGCACATGCGGGAGGCGTTGGAGTCGCGCAAGATTGTCGAGCGGGCCAAGGGGATTCTGATGCGGCAGACGGGCATGGACGAAGAGTCGGCCTACCTGAGACTTCAGAAGACCGCGCGCAACGAAAACCGCAAATTGGTGGACGTGGCGCGGGGAATCATCACGGCGGAACAACTCCGGCGGGGTGGCGGCAAAACTCCGGCGCCGCGGGGGCAAAGCCGTCCGCGCCCGCCACAAGCAGGCACCGGGCTTCGGCCTTGACCGCCGGCGCAACTTCCCGCTAGTCTGACGCATCCAATGTTGGAAGGCGAACGATCACCCATGGAAACTGTTGTCATTATTGGTTCGGGTTGCGCTGGTTGGACGGCGGCGCTGTACACGGCGCGGGCGGATTTGAAGCCGCTCGTGGTGACCGGTAAACTGCCCGGCGGCCTGCTGACGAGTACCAGCATCGTGGAGAACTACCCCGGCTTTCCCGAGGGGGTCGACGGGACGGATCTGATGGTGCGGATGCAGAAGCAGGCGGAGCGATTCGGCACACAAACGCGGTACGGCGAGATGGTCACGAAGGTGGACTTTCGGAGCGCGCCGTTTCGTCTGTGGCTGGACGAGGAGATCATCGAGACCAGGAGCGTGATTATTGCCACCGGCGCGTCGCATCGGCATCTGGGCCTGAAGAATGAGGCGCTTCTCGAACGCAAAGGCGTGACCTATTGCGCGACGTGCGACGGTGCACTGCCAATGTTTCGCGGCAAGGAGTTGGTGGTGGTGGGCGGCGGCGACTCGGCCTGCGAAGAAGCCACGTATCTGGCGCGTTTCGCGTCGAAAGTTTACCTTGTGCATCGGCGGAATGAGCTTCGCGCGTCGAAGATCATGGCGGAGCGGGTGCTGTCCAATCCCAAGATCCAACCCGTATGGGATTCCGTGGTCACGGACGTGTACGACGCGAGCAAGGACATGGTAACGGGCGTGCAACTGAAGAATGTCAAGAGCGGTGGCAGCTCGGACCTGCCCTGCGCGGGCGTGTTTGTGGCGATCGGCCACGAGCCGTCGACGCGGCTGTTTCGAGGGCACATCGAGATGGATGGCGAAGGCTACATTACCTGCCGGAAAGGGACATACACGAGTGTGCCGGGGGTGTTTGCGGCCGGTGATTGCGTGGATCGCGTGTATCGACAGGCGATCACGGCGGCCGGGAGCGGTTGTGCGGCGGCGATTGACGTGGAACGTCATCTCGCGGCGCAGCATGGGTGAGCCACGCGGTTGCAGAAGAAGGGTTACGACTCGGCCGATTCGATGATCTTGATGAACGCGGCCGGATCGGGTGCGTCGAGCAGCCGCTGGCGAAGATCATCCTGACGCAGCAGGCGGGCGAGCGTACCGACGACGCGCAGGTAATCGGTGACCATTTGCTTCGGGGTGCCAATCAGGAAGATCAATCGCACCGGTTGACCATCCTTGGCTTCGAAATCGATGCCCGCGCGGCTGCGCCCGACAGCGATCACGATGTCCGAGCATTGATCGGTGCGGGCATGAGGGATGGCGACGTCGTGTCCCAAGGCGGTATTACTGACGCGCTCACGCTGGAGGATCTCGTTGAAAAACGCCTCGAAATCACCCACGCACTTGTTGTGGACCAGTAATTCGGCCACTTCGCGCAAGGCAGGAATTTTCTGCTGGCTGCGCAACTCCAACTGGATCTTATCGGGACTCAGCAACGACGCGATCTTCGATGGCGAAGCATTGGGTCCGTTAGACATTGGCTCCACTCCATTTCAATTTCTCTCGTAACACTTCAAAATACGAATGCTCCCTGGGCATGACCAATTGCACAGTCCGCGGAGACCGACGAACCTCCACTTCGTCGCCGACTTCCATGCGCAATTGCACCTGTCCATCGACCGTCAACAACAACGCGGCCGCCGCGTCCGCCACCTGGCAGCGGATGACGGAGTTGCCTCCCGCGACGACGGGACGGTTGCTCAACGCGTGGGGGCAGATGGGGGTGATAATGAGTGCCCGTGACGTCGGCACCAAAATTGGCCCACCCGCGCTCAAGGAATACGCCGTTGAGCCCGTTGCCGTGGCGAATATCATGCCGTCGCACACGTATTCTGTCAACAATTCGCTGTCGACAAACAACCGCAACCGAACGATGCGGGAGAGCGCGGCGCGCGACACGACGACGTCGTTGAGCGCCTGATGGGTGACGCGACGTTTGCCCTTGCGGACGAGCGCCGTCTGGAGCGTATGACGCGGGCTGATCTCGTAGTGGCCGTGCAGAATGTCCTGGACCGGACCGTGGAGCCGGTTGCCATGAATACTGGTGAGGAATCCCAGGTTGCCCAGGTTCACACCCAGGATCGGCGTGGCGAGCCCCTCGAGTTCGCGGGCGGCGCGGAGGATCGTTCCGTCGCCGCCGAGCACGATCACCATGTCGGCGGCCTTGCCGATGGCGGGCAGCGATCGGCCCGGCCTTCGTGTGCCCACGAGAGCCGCGGCTTCGCGCTCCAGCAGGACCGTGATGCGGTGGTTGTGAAGAACTTCCAGCAACTCCGACAGGCGGGCGCGGGCACCGGGTTTGCCCGGGTGCACGACGATACCCACTGTCCTGGGGGCGCGCGGTTTCACGGTTTGCGAAGGGCGATGAAGAACTCCTTGTTGCCGGCCGGACCAAGCAGAGGCGACTCCGTCACCCCCAACACGGTCAATCCCAGCGTTTGCCTGGCAAACTCATCGATCATTGTGATCACGGCCTCGTGCACACCGGAGTCTCTCACAACACCACCGCGTTTCACGAGCTTTTTTCCAGCCTCGAATTGCGGTTTGATGAGAGCGACGACCGTTCCGCCGGGCCTCAACAGGGCGACGGCGGCCGGCAAGACCTTGGTCAGCGAGATGAACGAGACGTCAATGGTCACAAGGTCGACGTGGTCTCTCAAGTTGTCGGTGGTGATGTGGCGCGCGTTGCATTCGTCGTGCACGACCACGCGCGGGTCCTGGCGCAGTTTCCAGTCGAGTTGGCCTTTGCCGACGTCGACCGCGTGGACGCGCACGACGCCGCGCTGCAGCAGGCAATCCGTGAAACCGCCGGTCGAAGCGCCGAGGTCGGCGCCGACGAGGCCAGCGCAGGAAATGCGGAACCGGTCGAGCGCAGCTTCGAGCTTGTAGCCGCCGCGGCTGACGTATTTCTCCGCGGCGTCGACACTCAGGGCGGTGTGTTCGTCCACCAGTTCGCTGGGTTTGTGGGCGAGTTGGCCGTTGACGCGCACGGCGCCCGCCAGGACCAGTCGTTTGGCCTTCTCGCGGGTCCCGCAGAGGCCGCGAGCGACGAGTTGGGTATCGAGCCGTGCACGCATGCCACGAGCCACGAAGTTCACATCGTACCGAAACGGCCCGGGCTACGCGGTTCGGGCCGTCGCGCCCAGGACACGGAACTGAGGCTGTTTGACCCGCTCGGTCGACGCCTCCTGCAATAGATCCTTCACCTTGGCAATCGCGGTCCTGGAGTTCAGGCCGTACTTGTCCTGCAGGTCCTTGTTGTTGGTCGCGTGTTCGATGAAGTTGTCGGGCCAGCCGACACGGGCGACCGGCGTGGCAATCCGCAGATCGTCGAGCGTCTCGAGCACCGCGCTGCCGTAGCCACCCATCAACACGTGGTCCTCAATTGTGCACAACACCTTGCAGATGCGCCCGTATTTCTCGATGATGTCGCGGTCGATGGGCTTGCAGAACCGGGCGTTGATGATGGCGACGGACAGGCCTTCCGTCTGAAGCGCGGCGGCCGTCTCGTGAGCGATCTTCGAGACGGCGCCGTAGAAGAAGATGGCGACATCCGTTCCATGCTGGCGCACCTCGGCTTTGCCGAGCGGAAGGATGGCCGGGCGCTCCTTGATCGGCACGCCCTCGCCGGCGCCGCGCGGGTACCGGACAAAGATCGGGCCATGATGTTGCAGGCCGGTCCAGAGCATGTCGACCAACTCATCCTCGTCGCTGGGTGCCATCAGGATCGCGCGGGGCACGCAGCGGGCGTACGAGATATCAAACACACCGTGGTGCGTGGGGCCGTCATTCACCGACAGGCCGGCGCGGTCCATGGCAAACATGACATCCAGATTCTGGAGGGCGACATCGTGGATGATGCAGTCGTAGGCGCGCTGGAGGAACGTGGAATAGATCGCGCAGACGGGGCGATATCCCATCGTCGCCATACCCGCGGCGAAGATGACAGCGTGCTCCTCGGCAATGCCGACATCGAAATATCGGTCGGGTTTGGCCTTCTGCAGTTTGATAAGGCTGGTGCCGGTGGGCATGGCAGCGGTGATGCCGACCAGTTTGCTGTTCACATCGCAGAATCGGACGAGGGCCTCGGCGAAGACATCCTGATAGCTGGGTGGAGTGCCCTCCTTCTTCGCGGGTGACTTGCCGGTGGCGATATCGAACGGTCCGCAACCGTGGAACGTCTGCGGGTCTTCCAGGGCCTTTTCGTAGCCCTTGCCCTTCTTGGTGAGAATGTGAATCAGCGTCGGCGCGTCCTGCTTCTTGGCCCACTGCAACGTGTCGATGAGCAGGGCGGTGTTATGGCCATCCATGGGGCCGATGTAGCGGAGGCCGAATTCCTCGAACAGCAGGCTGGGGACGATCATCCCCTTGACGGCCTCTTCGACCTTGTGACCGATCTGCGCCAGCTCGGCGCCGCGGGGCAAACGACCGAGGAAATGTTCCATGCGCTTGTGGGCGGCGGCGTAGGAGGGATGGCGCACGAGGCGGTTCAGGTATTCCGAGATGGCGCCGACGTTCTTGGCGATGCTCCACTCGTTGTCATTCAGGATGACGATCAGGCGCTTCGTGGAGTTCTTGATGTTGTTGAGGGCCTCGTAAGTGATGCCGTTGGTGAGCGCGGCGTCGCCGGCGATGCAGACAATGTGCTCGTCCGTCCGGGCGCGGTCGCGGGCGGCGGCCATGCCCAGCGCCGCCGAGAGCGCGGTGCCGGCGTGGCCGGCGCCAAAGCAGTCGTACGGGCTCTCGGAGCGGAAGGCGAATCCCATCGGGCCGCCGGACTGGCGGATCTTGTGGAAGTTCTCGCGGCGGCCGGTGAGCAATTTGTGCACGTAGACCTGATGGCTGACGTCCCAGACGAACCGATCCTTCGGCGAGTCGAACACGCGGTGCAGCGCGAGCGTCAGTTCCACGACCCCGAGATTCGGACCGAGGTGGCCACCATTCTTGCTGAGCACGGTGATCAGCTCGTCGCGGATTTCCTGCGCCAGCACCTGAAGCTGATCCAGCGTCAGCAGCTTCACGTCGGCTGGCGAATTAATCATGTCAAGATAACGTCCCATCGTGCTCTCCTCGTAAATCAGAACAACTTGCCGCCTTCATCTTCGGGCTTGTCGTCGTCGCCGTCGTCTGTCTCGGACTCGAACGGCTCCTGCGTGACGGTGCCATCGGCTTTTTTGGTCAAGATCTCGATCTTCTTCTCGGCTTCTTCCAGTTTCTGGCCGCAAAAGCGGACAAGGCGGGTGCCTTCCTCATATTTCTTGAGGACATCCTCGAGCGGCAATTCAGCGGCTTCCATGTCGGCCACGATTTTCTCGAGCCGCTCGACGGCCTGTTCAAACGTTAGCCCGTTCTTGTCGAGAACGGGCTCGGTACCCTTCTTCTTGGTCTTCATTTTGCGTCCAACGGGGAAGATACCACAGAGGTGAACGTGCCATCAAGCACCTTGGTGGGCACGCTTCCCTCTGGTAGTGAAGGAGTTCCCCAGCCAATTGACGGGTAGCTCCGCTTTCGGTGTTTTTGCGTCGCGCCAGTCATCTCAACTCCGCGCCGCACCTTCCACAGAACTTGAGTGCGGAGTAGAACTTACCCCAGCCGCGACCACCGGTAACTGCGTGGAAAATGTCCGGCCGACGACAGTTGGCGCAGGCCGTAGGCGTCAGGGAGGTTCGTGGCAGGACCCGCGAATCTGGCAGTGGCAGTTCCTCCCAAGGTCTTCCGCACAAACAGCAAAAAGCGAGGCACTCGCCCCCCAAAGGATCTCGGCCGCAAGCCGGGCAACGATATCCCGCCAGTGACACGATAAAGAACCAAAAGAAGGCCCCGATGAAGAGTAGCTCGATACCTCCCAGCACAACGAAGGGGACGCGCAAACCGGTCAGGACGATTACGGCAACCAAGATGGCGGCGACAGCCGAGGCCGCCGCGAAGATTCGCGGGTAAACGACGCGCTTTCTTCGAAGCAGGGCACTGTATTCTTCTTTGAACTTGGATGTCTGCGTTTCGGGGAGTTGCATGCTCGCGCCTCGGGCGCTATCGAGCGGCTCCGTGCTCGCCGTTTTCCACGTGTTCGGTAATGGTTGAACGGAATGCGCCGTCGCCAACAGAGGTCACAATCGTCGTGCCCGGAGCTACGACTTTCCTGCTTCGCACGATCTTGCCTGAGTCTGCCAGGGTCGTGATGCTGTAACCGCGCTGTAACGTGGCGTTGGGGCTGAGGAGCTCGAGCCGGGTGGTGGCCTGGGTCAGGCGATGGCGGGTGGTCTGCGCGTGCTGTGCCCAGGCGGTTTGAACCCGGTGATCGTGGGCGGCGAGACGCTGCCGCCAGTTCGCTAGCATCGATTGCGGACTCAGCAGCTTGAACTTCTCAGTGACGGTTTCCCAGCGCGCGCGGTGCGCCGCCACAGTCGCACCGGGGGCGCGGCGAAGCCGGTGGGCGCAATCGTCGAGCTGTTGTTGGTACTGGCGGACGACCTCAGCGGGGCGGTGGAAAACGTAGCTGGAGGCCAGCGTCGCGAATCGCTGGCGGGCTTCGGCCAGGCGCAGGCGCAAGTCCTTCTCGATCCGCGCCTGATGATGGGCGAGCTGGCGGGCGAATTCGTCCTTGGCTTTGACGACGAGTTCCGCGGCGGCGCTTGGGGTCGGCGCGCGGAGATCGGCGACAAAATCAGAGATGGTAAAATCGATCTCGTGGCCGACGGCGGAGATCGTAGGGATTTTGGACCGGGCCAGCGCGCGGGCGACGACTTCTTCATTGAACGCCCACAAATCCTCGAGTGAACCGCCCCCGCGGGTGACGACGAGAACATCGAGCGTGAGGGCGTGGGACGCGTGGAGCAGGTTGAATTCATCGATGGCCGCGGCGATTTCCGCGCCGGCGCCGGCGCCCTGCACGCGCACGGGATTGATGACGACGTGCACATTCGGGAACCGGCGGTTGATGATGTTGAGGAAATCGCGGATGGCGGCGCCGGTGGGGGACGTGACCAGGCCGATGTGTTGGGGCAGGGCGGGGATGGGTTTCTTGCGGGAGGTATCGAACAGGCCCTCCTTCGCGAGGCGCTGTTTGAGTTCTTCGAACGCGAGCTGCAACGCGCCCAGACCTTTCGGCAAGAGTTGACGGGCGACGAGTTGGTATTGGCCGCTGCGTTCGTAGACGCTGACATCGCCAAACGCGATGACCTGCAGGCCGTCCTTGAGCGCGAAGCCGATCTTGGCGGCGACGCCACGAAAGGCGACGACGGCGAGCTGGGCGTTGGCGTCTTTGAGCGTGAAATAGACGTGGCCGGACGACGGTGAGCGGAGATTGGAAATCTCGCCCTCGACCCAGACGGCCGGGAACTTTTCCTCGAGGAGATCTTTGACGCGGCGCGTCAGGTCGGTGACGGACAGGACTTGTGCGGGGGTCGCGGCCATCGGTCAGTTGAGGTGCGGTTTGACGCGTGTGAGATTTTGCCGCGCCAGATCCCAGTAGTAATCATCGGTGACCCAGCCGCGGGGCATGGCGAGCGCCTGCTGCAGACTGTCATTGGCCTCGCGCCAGCGACGGGCCGAGGCGAACGTGATGCCGAGTTCGACGCGATGGGCAACGACCTTGGGGGCGAGTTGGGTGGCGCGTTCCAGGTCGTGGATGGCATCGTCGAGGGACGCCGACGGGAACTTTCCATAGATCAGCTCGGCGAACTTGCGCAGGAACCAATTCAATTCGACCATCTCGCGGTTCCAGACGCCCAGGACGTGGTAGCCGAGGTCTTCCTTGTCGTTGCGGCGGATGGCCCGCTCGGCTTCCTTCTTCACCTCGCCGGCCAGAGACACCTTGCGTTTGCCGCCTTCGTAGAGGGCGAGTTTGCCGACAGCGACGGCGAGGTACGCGTGGCCCTTGGAATCGTCGGGGTTGAGCTTCACGGCGGCCCGGGCCAACTGCTCGGCTTCGACGCAGCACTGTTTCTGCTGGGTCGGGTCTTTGGAGAGAACGCTCGTGTCGACCAGCGCGCGGGCGAGTTTCCACGTGGCTTCATAGTTGTCAGGAGATTTGACGTGCGCGGCGCGGTAGGCGTTCAATGCGGCGGCCAGATCGAATCGGGCCAGAGCAGCATCGCCCGCCGCGAGCTCCTCCTGCGCAGGAACCCCGGTGACGAGCGCAAACAAGCCGACAGCCAGCGAGAGGCTACGGCGTATAGTCATCCGCGGGGAACTCCGGCTTCATAATCGGCTTGTAGCCGCGCGGGAAAGGCGCGGGGAACGTAACGATGTCGTACACGCCCGTGACCTCGCGGCCGATCCATCGGGCGAAGCCCTTGCCCACGCCGTAGGTGACGCCGGCGCCGCCGCCGTGATCGGCAGTGGCCTTGGTGATTTGGTTGGGCACTTCGACGATGCCGAAGAGGACGTTGGCAACACCGCGGCACAGTTTCCGGAGCGCATTTTGGCCGCGTGGAACATCCTCGGTATCGGCCATCGCGCAGACGGGAAGCAAGAGGGCGAAGACCGTCAATAAAGTGAGCAGTTTGGCTTTCATGGGCCGAGTATAGCGGGATTGCGGTGGCAGTTCAATTTGTTTCACGGAGGAGCGGCGGCGCGGGGGGGTGCATCTGGATACTGCCACTGTTGTAGCGTCGACTGTCCCCAGTCGATTGGCTTCCGACCGGCCCGGATGCGCTGGGGACAGCGCACGCTACACCAGCGGTCTGATCTTTGGTGACAGTGTCAAGATGCACCCGGCGCGGGGCAGATGGCGAAACGGGGCTTGACAGAGCCGCCCGCGTAAGTATAGTGGGCGTTCGGGAGCGTGAGACATGAAAGCGAGACTTTTGCTGCTTGCCGCGGTAGTTATGGCGATGGCTGCAGGGCGGGCGATCGCCTGTGAGAGTTGCATCTTCGGCCGGGTTGCCGTCCTATCCCCGACGACGAATGCGCCGAGTGGGGCGACGGGATTGGCGACGTTCGTACCGGATATTTGGGCGACGCCGGACGACGTGACGACACCGGGGACGAACGCGCCGGCGCTGCATGTGACGACCGAGGGGCTGTCGACGGGGACCTACACGGTCGTCGTGACCGACGCGGAAACCAACGATTACACCTTGGGCACTTTCACTGTTACGGCGGTGACGGAGTACCCGCCACCGGTGGGGAGAGGGCATGCGATCCCGGAATGGGTCAGGCTCGTGGACGTTGGTGGCGGCAACTTCGATCTGCCGAGCGGGCTGGCATCGAGCAACGTGGTGGGCATTTCCATTTCTGACACCAACGACCTGGTGGATCTGACGGGGACGTTCCCTGTGCCGCCTCCTCCGCCGCCGTGCGGGGTGCGCGAGGACGCGACGCTGGCAGCGACGACGAATGCGCCTGCAGCGGCCAGCGGGTATGCGCAGTTGTTTTCGGGACCGTGCTTCTTGCCGCTCGGCTGCGGGGACATTATGCCGCCGATTTTTGCGCCGACGATACGCTTGACGGTCGATGGGCTGCCCGGCGGAACGTACACGGTCAGCATTACCGACGTGGCGACCAACACGTATGACCTGGGCACGTTGAACATCCTGACCATCACGAACCCGATTGCGGCGTGCACCTCGACCGTGGTTACGGACAAGGTGCCGTCGATGATCATCCTGGTCGGGAGCGGGACGTTTGCCTTGCCGTCGGGATTGGCCCCGACGAACGTGGTCGGCATCTCGGTGTCGGACTCGAACGACGTGGTGGATCTGACGGGGACGTTCGGGGCCCAGCCGCCGCCGCCGCGTGTGGTCCGCGAGTTCATTGTGCTGGGCGACACCACAAATGCGCCGAGCGGGGCGATGGGGCGCGCCGCGATGGTGGGCCAGATTACCAGCAGCACCAACACGGTCAATGTGAAGGTGGAAACGCTCGGGCTGTTGGCCGGCACGTACACGACGAGCATTGCCGACCAGACGGGGACCAACTTCTTCACGCTCGGCACGTTTGATGTCAGTGTGCGAACGAATGTGTTCCCGTGCGCCGCGAAGGCGAGCTTGGTGCCGTTCGGGTCGAACACGGTAGGCGGGGGCAGCTTCCCGTTGCCGTCGGGATTGGACCCCACGAATGTGACGACGATCTCGATCAGCGACACGAATGGCCTGGCCGATCTGACGGGCGACTTCACGAATGCGGTACATCGGTTCCCGTGCGTGTTCGACACGCTGGTACCGTTGGGACCCGGCCCGCTCTGCACAAATCTGACCGGCAGCGCGCGGTTGTACGTGTGCGCCACGAAGGGCAAGACGCACGGCGGCTTGTCGCTGGTGGCCGCGGGCTGTCCGCCGAAGTCGACGCTGCATGTGTTCGTCAACGGCTCGGAGGTCGGCACCGTGAAGAGCGACCGGCGCGGGCATGTGACGATCAACCGGCTGCCGAAGGGCACGGACTACGCGGGTGTGTCGACGCTGGCCGCGCAAGATGCGGACGGCAACGTCGCCTTCAGCGTGAACTTCTAGCAACGACCGGGCTGTTGGCTGTCGGCGATCGGCGCTCGGCGCTCGGCGCAACGACGATGCGTCGGCCGCGCCTATGGACTTCGCAGATTGACTGGGCCGATTTCGTGGGCGACGTTTCGACCGCCCTGCTCCTGGTATCTTACCAGGATCTCGCTGCCGACGACCAAATCTGCCAATTCGCCGATGGGCTTGGCCTTGGCGATAATCTGGGCATCCGGGGCGAGGAAGAACACGCGACTGACCGACGCGGCTCCTTGGACGGCGACGGTTCGTGCCGCGGGGTCAACCGATTGCAGAATACCGCGGTAGATCAGGAGGTTGCTGGCAGGTTCAGACGGTGACGGCGGCGCGGTCTGTTGTCCCCATGCCAACCAAGCCAGGGCGAGACCAATGAAACCAACCAGCGCGACGTCCAGCGCGGACCTCAAAGATTTTTTCATGACCGACTCCTTTTGTTCCACCCTGAACGTATTCACCGGGCATCGCGGCTCAAGGGGCGGGGAAGCTGATTTCGGCCAGGGAATTCTTCCTAGGGAATCGAGCCCCGGGTTTTCTTTCCGGCGGAACTGCGATACATTCCGGCCCATGGAGCTTCCCATTGCCGGTGGCTGTCTGTGCGGCGCGGTGCGCTACGAGTGCGCGGCCGAACCGTTGCGCATGCTCAAATGCCATTGCCGCGACTGCCAGCAGCTCAGCGGCGGACCCTACACGCCCGTGGTCGTGTTTCCCCTGACGGCGTTCAAAATCACCAGGGGCGAGCTGAAATACTACCGGTCGCAGAGCGTTCTCGGCCGGCACAATCTCCGCGGGTTCTGCGCGAACTGCGGGTCGCGTCTGACCGGCGCGGAGAATCCTGAGAGGAATTACATCGGGGTCAACGCCGCCAGCCTGGATGATCCGGGCATCTTCCGGTCGGCGATGGACATCTTCGTGGAGGACGCCCAGCCGTGGGACCTGCTCGACGCCGACACGCCCAAGCACGCGCAATACATGCCGCGGAAGTAGGGGCCGGGACGAAGATCCGGGGGCGGTTGACAAGGAACGCATCGAGTTGGTATTCCATTGCAAATACACGCGTGTCGGTGGTGAGGAGAACTCCATGACGCTGGATTGGAACAGAACCCTGTCAGGCTTTGTCGCGGTCGTCTATCTCGTCGTGGCGTACTACGGCGGCAGCGGGAAGAGTTGTTTCGAGGCCGGTCTGTTTCTGATCCTGCCGCTGGCCTGCATCTGGTTTGGCGACGCGATGGGCGGGTTTATCGGACAAACGGGGAGTGGGCTGATCACCAGTTCGAGTCCGGGAATCATGGTGTGCGTCATGGGTTGGCTGTTGCTGTTGTTGCCGGCGATTATTGCCGTGATTTACGCCTTCACGAAGTCGCCGGCGTGAACTCAGTCCGAACGCGTGCGTGCTTGCGCCACGGATTCACGCCGATGGCCACGGATGCGTCTCCCTGTCGAAGATATATCCGTCTCCGCGCAAGCCCGCCTGAGGCGGACAAGTCGTATCACGAAATATCATCGGAGCGGCAGGCGCGCCCACCAGAGGCGGGCAGGGATACATGGTAGTGCCATGCATCGGCATGGGAGGTGTTGGCAGCCCATTGAAAACGGTCTCCGGGGTCTCCGGGGTCAACTCTTGACACTTGACATATCCTGCGCGACGCTCGTTTGAGAAGAACCTTCCCACCGCGAGACGTTCTCAGAAGACACGAGATGAACGGCGTGCGGGAACGAGCAGGATGCCCGTTCCACTACGTGGTACAAGGAATCGCAAAACAGTTTCGCGACTACAACTCCGAAGGCGTTTACGGCTGGCAACCACAAAGCGACGACAAGTCACCGCAGTCCAAACGAGGGGCAAACGGGCGGACGCACTGTTCAACTTGGCGGGCGGGACGTCGTCGGAGACGACTAGGGCCCGTTCCACTATGAGTTGCGGGGGGGCCGAGAGTTCGGTAAGGTGGGCGTGAAAGGTGGCGTGAGATGAAACTGAGAGGCAAAACGGCGTTGGTCACTGGCTCGGGGAAGCGGGTGGGTCGAGAGATTGCGCTGGGGTTGGCGCGGCGCGGTGCGAACGTGGTCGTGCATTACAACACGTCGGCCGCGGAGGCGCGCGGGGTGGTGCGGGAGATCAAAGCGCTCGGCGTGGACGCGCTGGCGGTGAAAGCCGATCAGACGGACGGTCGGGCGGTGCGGTCGGCCGTGGCGAAGGCGGCAAAACATTTCGGAGACATCGACGTGCTGGTGGCGAGCGCGGCGGTATTCAAGAAGACGCCGTTCGATTCATTGACGGAGGCGGACTGGGACCTGCATATCGATGCGAATTTGAAGGGACCGTTTCTGTTCGCGCTGGAGATCGGGCGGCGGATGAAGTCGCGGAGGATCGACGGCAAGATCGTGTTGTTTGCCGACTGGGCGGCGATCCGGCCGTATGCGAATTATCTGCCGTACTGCGTGTCGAAGGCGGGGGTGATTTGCCTCGCGAAATCGCTGGCGAAAGCGCTCGGGCCGCGGGTGCAGGTGAACGCGATCGCGCCGGGGCCGATTTTGCTGCCGCCGGATTTGACGGAGGTCGAGCGGCAGGAAGTGGTGGACGCGACGGTGGTCAAGCGGATCGGCTCCCCGCAGGACATTGTGAATTCGGTGCTGTTTCTGATTGAGGGGAGCGATTTCATCACGGGGCATACGCTGCTGGTGGACGGCGGACGATTGATTGCGGGAGTGTGAGACATGTTTCGCGTGACGAAGCGGATCGAATTCTGTTACGGCCATCGGCTGTTGAACTACGAGGGCAAGTGCCGGCATTTGCACGGGCATAATGGCCGCGTGGAAGTGCGGATCGAGGCGGAGAAGCTGGACGGTCGGGGGATGGTGCATGATTTCTCAGAGATGAAGGGGGCGATCAAGAAGTGGATCGACGAGACGCTGGATCATCGGATGTTGCTGCACAAGGACGACCCGCTGGTGGCGGTGCTGAAACAGCGGGGCGAGGCGTTTTATGTCATGGATGAGAATCCGACGGCGGAAAACATCGCGAAATTGATATTCGAGCACGCGCGGTCGAAGGGGCTGCCGGTGGCGGAGGTCGAATTGTGGGAAACGCCCACGTCGTCGGCGTGTTATCGCGGCTGATGGGGGCGGTGGATGTTACGTTTTGCGTTTTGGCGTCCGGGCACCTTGACGGTATGACGATCCGGCTTATGTTGTCAGGTGGTGACACGGATGTACGGGAAATGGCAAAGGGTTTGCCATTCGTCACGAGCCACGCTCGGCGCGGTTCTGACGGGCTGGGGGGTGTCTGTCGGTTTCGTGCCGGGGGCGCTCGGGCAGGAGCTGGAAACCAACCGATTGGCGCGGTTGATCACGCCGGTGCTTCTGTCGTACGAGACAACATCCAAGCCGTCGATGGAGGCGGAAATCGAGACCAACGCGGTGATCGCGGTTCCTTCGTGGAGCGAGATTGTCAAACCGACGCGGGCGACGGCGGGGGATCGTCTGGTGCGCTTCGAGGAGGAATACGGAACGGATCAGGAGAGTCGGTCCCCGTTTGAGCGGGTGCTGCGGGCGGCGAAGTACGGGCTGGACAAGGCATGTTTCACGGCGCAGGAAGCGGCGCGGAAATTGGAGTTCAAGTACGATACCGCGTATGCCACCTCGGGCGTGCTCGGCGGCGATGCGGGCAACCCGCAGTATTACCTGCCGGTGTTTGGACGGTTCAGCCACGCGCAGTTGCAGACGGTGGTGACGGTGCACGATCCGCAGACGGGACAGGCGTTTTTTGGCGCGACGTTGAGCGTGCCGTTCGGGCCGGGCGGAGAAGACGGCGTGGAGGCTGCCGGCAGTCGGCCGCATCTGCGGTCGCCGGCCAGCTAGGTGGCCGGTGCCTGACCGAAGCGCGGTGTTCGGACTGCGGACGGCTTGGCGGCATTCGGACTTGAAGCCGCAATGGAACCGGACGAGAATTCTGACGATGATGGCTAACGCAAACGGGCAAGCGGGTCAGGCGCTCTGGCGTTGCGCGTGGGGCGTCGCGATCGGGGTGTGGGCGTGCGTGATGGCAGGGTCGTGCGTCAATCAAACCATGGGGACCGGACCGGGGAGCGGGGGAACGGTCACGTTGTCGGATGCGGCTGTGGAGAATGCGTACCTGCAGTTCGATGGGGTGATCGGGAAGATCAGTGCCGATAACGGGTCGATCACGGTGGAGCACTGGCCGTTGACGAAGACGTTCAAGGTGCCGGCAGATTGCGAGATCGACATTTCGACGAACGCGAATGCGACGGTGGCACAATTGAGGGTGAACGATCCCGTGTCGATTGCGTATTCTGAAGTGGGGAAGGAGCTCGTGGCCAACCGCATCGTGCGACGGGGGCGGGCGTACGAGCGGGAGCAGCGGGAGAAGATGGAGCGGTTGAACGACATGTTGTATCCGAGCCCGAACCAGTAGGGGTTGCGCGGCGGGGCGAGCGCGGCGGTTTTGCACTTTCCACATCGAATCGCGGCGGGGTAATCTCACGCGCCATGCAGGAGAACTCCGCGCGGGTGACAGGGAGCGAGCCGGTGGAGAAGTTTGCGCCGCGGGACTGGTGGATCGCCGCGGCGTTGATTGTGGTGAGCCTGGCGATCCGCGTGCCGTTCCGCAGCCATTTCACCTATCACTGGGACAGCGCCCTGTTTGCGCTGGCGGTCGAAAACTACAACGTGTCACTGGCGCAGCCGCATGTGCCCGGGTTTTTTTTGTATGTGATGCTCGGCCGCGCCGTGAATCTGATCGTGGGAGATCCTCACGCGAGCCTGGTGTGGATGAGCGTTGTCGCGGGCGCGCTGCTGCCGGGTGTCGGCTACCTGCTCGGCGCGGCGTTGTTTGGGCGCGATTGCGGACTGGTGACGGGCAGCCTCCTGGCGTCGAGTCCGCTGTGCTGGTTTCAAAGCGAGGTGGCGCTCACGACGATCGTGGACAGCGCTCTCGTGACCACGACGGTTTTGACCTGCTGGCGGGCGGCGCGGCGCGGGGGAAGCTGGGCGTGGGTGGTCGCGATGGCGGTGATGCTATCGGCTGTTGCGGGGGTGAGGCAACAAACAGCGGTGGTGCTGTGTCCGCTGTGGCTCTACAGTTTTGGGCGATTCTCGTCGCCCCGATGGCCAAAGCTTCTGGCGGGCGCGCTGATGGTCGGACTGCTTTGCGGCGCGTGGTTCATCCCGATGGTGGAGCTGTCGGGCGGGCTCGGCGCGTACCTGCGATTGTACCCGGGGCGGGTGCGGGTGAACGGCGCGGACTCGATCTGGAACTGGGGCATCGGGAAAGTGCTGGCGGAGCGCACGGCGTTTGTTGTGGGAGACTGCTGGGCAGGGTTGTCGGCGGCGGCGCTCTTGGCGGCGACCGAATTCGTGTCATGGGTCCGGACGGGCGAATCTCGCGGGCGCGCCGTGACACAGCGGGCCGAGCAGTTGCGATTCCTCGCGATCTGGATTGTTCCGATGTACCTGTTCGGGGTGGTGATGGTCGCGCCCGTGCCGGGGCACATCCTGAATTATTACCCGGGCGTGGTCATCCTGGTGGGGCTGGCGTTGAGCCGTCTCGTGCAGAGGATGGCTGGCGGCTTGGAGTGGCGGCAATGGACGGGGCGGACGAATCCGCATGGCAGTGCGGCGGTTGTCGTGATCGCGGTGGTGACGCTGGTCAACGTCGGCGTGTTTCTGCTTCCGCCGCGGCAGACCGCTTGGCTGCGTTCGGGCATACCGCTGACGGCGGATGAGATTCGCGAGCACGATCGCCATTTGGCATGCTGGCTTGAGGCGATCCGCGCGAAGTACCGGCCCGACGACGTATTGATTTGTCATTACCGCCAGTATCTCTCGTGGGGTTTTCGGCTCTTCCAATATCACATGCCCGACTACGAGAACTGCCTGCTGACGCCGGATCGCGCCATCGCCCCCGCGCTGACCAACAAACTCTGGTACGCGCGGGATCGCCGAGTGGAGTTCGCGGACCGGTTTGAGTTGCGCGGACGGAAGGAGCTGATTCTCGTCGTCGCGCCGGGACAGACGGTGGAGGCGTTCACGAACGTCTTTGACGTTTCGCTGGCCCGGCGGTGGGATATTCCCGGTTGTTCGCCGCTGTACACACTCAGTCTTCCCGCGGAATGAGGGCGAGACCGCGCGGCGAGCATCCGCCATCCGAAATTTGCTTGCACCTCCGGTCAGAAACCGAAAACATGCCGCGTGCCTGAAAATCCTCAACTGAAAACCTTGGGTGTCGGCATCGTTGGCGCGCGGTACGGCGCGCGGATGCATGTGGCGAATTATGCCAAGCTGCCGCGCGACGTGGTGCAGGTGCGCGGCATTTGTTCGCGGACGAAGGAGACTGCGGAGGCGCTCGCGCGGGAGGCGCGGATTCCATTCGTCACCACGGACTTTGATGCATTGCTGGCGAGGCGCGACATCGATGTGGTCGATCTCTGCGTGCCGCCGGCGCTCCATCATGAATTTGCGGTGCGCGCCGCCGATGCGGGAAAACACATTATTATGGAGAAGCCGCTGACCGGTTATTTCGGGACGGCGGGCGACCCGGAGCCGATCGGAATTCGCGTGCCGCGGTCGCGGATGCGGGCGGGCGCGCGGGCGAACGCCGAGGCGGTGCGCGAAGCCGTGCGGCGGAATCGGGTGCGGTTCTGTTACGCGGAAAACTGGGTGTACGCCCCGCCGATCGACAAGATGCGGCGGATGATCGCGGTCGCGAAGGGAGCGATCCTCGAACTGCGCGCGGAAGAAAACCATTCGGGGTCGAACTCGGTGTTTTCGCGGGAGTGGAAATCGACGGGGGGCGGCGCGTTGTTGCGGATGGGCGTGCACTCGGTCGGCGCGTGCCTGCATCTGAAGCAGTGGGAGGGACAGCTCAGGATCGGCAAGGGGATCCGTCCCGCGTGGGTGATGGCCGACACGGCGGACCTGATTCACAGTGCGGCATCAGAGCGGGCGCGGCAGGCGGGTGCCAATCGCTGGATCAGCGCGAACCCGGTCGACGTGGAGAACTGGGCGAATCTGGTGATTGGTTTCGAGGATGGCTCGCGGGCGATGGTGGTGGTCAGCGACGTGGGATTGGGTGGATTGAACACGCGGGTGACGGCGTTCATGACCGATGGCGTGATCAAGGCGAACATGACGTCGAACGACGCGATGGAGACGTATGCGCCGGACCCGGCAACGTTTGGCGACGAATATTTCACCGAGAAGCTCGAAACGAAGTCAGGCTGGAACCGGCCGAGCTGCGACGAAGACTGGTTCCGCGGGTTTGCGCAGGAGATCGAGGATTTCGTCGGCGCGATTCGCGAGGGACGCGAGGCGCGGTCGGGCATCGATCTGGCCGTGGAATGCGTGAATGTGATTTATGCGGCCTATCAATCCGCGGAGACGGGCGGCCGCGTGACGGTGGATTGAGCGCGATTTGAGAGCGAGGCATTTCATGTCGAGATACATATCCAACTTGTTGTTCGCGGTGGCGGCGGTGTTTCTGGCGGGATGCGCAGCGGAGAATGGCGGAGAATTTCGACGGCGCGTGCAGTCGGGGCCGGTGTTCGACATCACGGCGTACGGCGCGGTGGATGACGCGAAGGTCTCGAGCGCCGACGCGTTCCGCAAGGCGATTGACGATTGCCGGAAAGCCAGCGGCGGGACCGTGCGGATACCGTCGGGACATTATCTGACCGGACCGATCGACATGGTCGACAACATGACGCTGCAGGTTGACAGCAACGCCGTGGTGCTGTTCGAGACGGACCGGGCGAAGTATCCCGATGTCACGTCGCGGTGGGAAGGGTTGACCGAGAGCGGGCCTCATCCGCTCATCTTCGCGAATGGCCTGCGCAACATCGCGATCACGGGCGCGGGGACATTTGATGGGCAGGGCGCGACCTGGTGGGAGAACATGGACATGGCCGAGCACGGCAACGCCCGGCCGAGCCGGCCGATCCGCCGGCGGCCGATGTTCCTGCAAGTCAAGGATTGCATGAACGTGCGCATCGACGGGCCGACATTCATCAACGCGCCGTTCTGGACGGTGCATCTGCTCTACAGCGAGAACATTGACGTGGGCAACTGCAAGCTGATCAATCCGCCAACCTCACCGAACACCGACGCGCTCAATACCGATTCGTGCCGGCACGTCGTCGTCCATGATTGCTATGCCGACGTGGGAGATGATGGGTTCGGGATCAAATCGGGGCGCGATGAGGAAGGGCGGAAGGTGAATCGGCCGACGGTGGATGTCACGTACATCCGGTGCCATGTGAAGCACGCGCACAGCGTCTGCGCGATCGGCAGCGAAGAATCGGGCGGCGTCCGCCATGTGCGGTTCCTCGATTGTGATGGCGACGGCACGGACAACGGGATTCGGCTCAAGAGCATGCGTGGTCGCGGCGGGGTCGTCGAGGACATTGTCGCCTCGAACTTCCGCCTCAGCAACGTGCGTACCGCCATCGTCCTTTCGCTGCGGTATGTGCGGATGCCGGTCGAGCCGCGCTCGGAGCGGACGCCGCTGTTCCGCAACATCCATATCGACCACGTGACCGCGACCAATTCGAACTGGTGTTGCCGCATCGAAGGACTCGAAGAACAACCGATCCAGAACGTCACGCTGAAGAATCTCGATCTGTCCGGCGCCAACGGCGTGAGTTGTTCCTACGCGAAAGACATCACGTTCCGCGATGTGAAGATCACGGCAAAGGAGAATCCGTACAAGGAAGAGCATTCGGAGAATGTACGGCGGGTGAATTGGACGGAGGAACCCTCACCCTGACCCGCCTGCGCCAGACGACGGGCTTCGGTGCGCAGGCCACTCGGAGGACCACAAGTGATAGGAACCCTTACCCTGAACCTCTCCCTTAACACAGCAAGGGAGAGGGGAACACGGGCGAGACGCCCGCGCCACTGGGTAATGGCGAGACCGCGGTCGGCGCCCGCGGCTACAACGCGCTCAGTCTTTGTAGGGGTCAACGATGTCGCGGCCGGCCATGGCGACGCCGAGCGGGCGGAGCGTGTGGAGGATGCGAATCGTGCTGGCGTGCGCCGCGAGGACATCATCTAACCGGCGATAGGCTTGCGGCGCTTCATCGAGGTCGCCGCCGCGCAACACGACCCCCTTGTCGTGAAGCCAGGCCATCATCTCATCGTGGCGGACCAGGCCGGGCTGGCGGATCCGTTTCCCGCGATCCTTGACGAATTTGCCCTTGGCGGCGGTGCGGGACATGATCCGGCCCGCGCCGTGCACGGTCGAGAACAGCGCCTGACGCGCCACGCCGGAGTCGACGCCTTCGATGATCACCGCGTCGTCGCCCATGCTGCCGCCGACGAATCCCTTCTGGCCCGGAAACGCGGGTGTCGCGCCCTTGCGCACGACCCACAGCTTTTCGCCGCCGTGCTCTTCTTCCCAGGCGAAATTGTGATGGTTGTGGACTTCCTCCTCGATGTTAGCCCGGAGAATCTCGCGCACGACGTATCGGGCGACGTATTCGCGGCCGGCGTAGGCGTAACGTCCGCCGAGCCGCATCGCGGCGAGATAATCCTGGCCGATTTGCGAATCAAGATCGACCACGGTGGGCGGCACGTCCATGCCTTCCTTGCCGCCGGCGATATTGAGGAAATGGGTCGCGGTACGGTGGCCGAGTCCGCGCGAGCCGAAATGTACGCCGACCCAGACCATGCCGTGCTCGTCGGCAAAGACATCCACGTAATGATTCCCGCTGCCGACGGTGCCGAGTTGTTCCTGCGCCAGGTGCTTGAGCTGGCCGACCGCGGGGATGTTCCAGGCTTCGTCGTCGAACAGCTCGTGGTCAATCTTGTTCTTGTTGACGCGGCCCACGCCGAAGGAGATTTGGTGGACCACGTCGTCCATGATCGACTCGATCCTCGGCTGGATCTCGTCCTCGGTGGCGTCAGTGCGGATGGCGAGGTTGCCGCAGGCGATGTCGAATCCGACGCCCGAGATGGAGACCTTGTCCCTGTAGGCGACCACGCCACCGATGGGCTGGGCGTAGCCTTTATGTCCGTCCGCGCAGAGGACGGCGCGCTCGCCGCCGGTGTTGAGGCAGGTTTCGATCTGGCGGATGGTGGCCTCGTCGTGTCGGCCGAAGATCATCGGCTTCATACGAGGCATCTTTGATGAAACCGGCGGAGACGTCAACCTCGGGGAGGGGCACAGGAGGAGTTGGGATAGGGAGAAGGGTCCCCGTCCCCGAGGTTGCTCTGATTTGCATGGGTAGCGCGTGGCTCAGGATGAAGGCGGGAAACTGTTTCGAAGCCGTTGAGAAATCGCCCACTGAGGGCAGTGGGCCTACAACACCTGACGGTTTCTTGTAGGCCGTGTGCCCCCACACGGCGCATCCCGTAGGCCGTGCGCCCTCACATGACTCATCCTGTAGGCCGCGTGTCCCCACGCGGCGGTCGTAGATGATGTTGATGATAAGGAGGTCGTCATCCGTCAGCAGGGAGGTGTCGGTGATCAGGGATGCGGCGGTGGATTTGCTGTCAGCCAACAGGCGTGCGTTCATATTTTGGTCCTCCAGTGTTGGATGGATTCTCTTTTGCACGCGACAATGTTGGGCCGATTTGCGAATTTGTCAGGTTAAAGGTGTGTAAAAAAATGGGGAGGGGAACACCCTGCCGGCTACGGTTTGAGACGTCCGTTCCGGTCTTGCGTCTCACGCAGAAGATAGCGGAGTCTGAGGGCCTAAGACTGGCAGAAACGACAGCGACAGCAGACGACTGAACGCGTCAGTCGGAATCCAGCGTCTTTCGTGGAGGTCCTCCTCCAAGCTCACTCCTTCCACTTGGCGCATTTCTCGATCACCTCACTCTCGCCGCCCTTGCGGTGACACATTGCATACCAATGCATGGTAGTACCATGCATCATTGCCTAACGTCTGAATGATATTTCGTGATACGATATATCTCAGGGAAGGGGGGAGGGAACGACTGAGATCTCTCGACGAGCTCGGGATGACAGCGTTTTTGGGGAAGGGGAGGTGAACGGGCGAGACGCCCGCGCCACTTTGGGGGCAGGGCCGCGTTCAGCGCCTGCGGCTACAGCGGCGGCGCACAATCCCGCGAATGGGATTCGCGGCTACAGTTGAACGGGCGGGACGCTCCGTTCTACGTTCGGCAGAGACGGCACACGGGCGGGACGTTTACCCGCCTGTGGCGGCGCCGAAGGCGACCAGGGCCTGCGCCACCATGCCCGACAGGGACGCCCGCTGGGGCCAGTGGGCCTACAACTTGCCCCTCACCCGTCCCTGCGAACGACAGCCGGGCCGGCCCTTGCGACCACAGCACGACACGCTCGCGTCTCGTCGGACTTGGCTCCCTCCGGGGAGGCGAGGCGTTCAATTGGCCGGTTCACGAGGCGTGGATTGCTTTGACGGATTTGGTACACTGGGGGGCATGGGTTTCAGCAGAGACGATGAGAGATACATGCGGCGGGCGCTGGAGTTGGCGCGGCGCGGGTTGGGGAAGACGAGTCCGAACCCGGCGGTGGGGGCGGTGCTGGTTTCCAAAAGACGTGTCGTCGGCGAGGGTTGGCACAGGAAGGCGGGGGGGCCGCATGCGGAGGTGTTTGCGCTGCGCGCGGAGGGAAAGGCACGCGCTTCACAGAAGCGCGGCTACAACGGAAAGGCACACGGGCGGGACGCCCGCGCCACTAGCGGCCTGACGTTGTATGTGACGATGGAGCCGTGCAGCACGTGGGGGCGGACGCCGCCGTGCACGGAGGCGATCATCGCGGCGGGTGTGAAACGGGTGGTGGTGGCGGCGCGTGATCCGAATCCAAAACATGACGGGCGCGGATTGAAGGTGCTGCGGCGGGCGGGGATTCGGGTGGAGTCGGGACTGTTGGCGGATGAGGCGACGCGAATGAACGCGGCATTCAACAAATGGATCACGACGGGGATGCCGTTGGTGATCGCGAAGGCGGCGATGAGTTTGGATGGTAAGATCGCGACGCGGACGGGCGATTCCAAATGGATCACGAGCGAGGCGGCGCGGCGCGAGGCGCATCGGTTGCGGGCCGGTGTGGACGCGGTGATGGTCGGGGCGAACACCGTGATTCGGGATAATCCGCGGCTGACGGTGAGGCATGGCGCGGACGGGAAACAACCGTGGCGGATTGTGGTGGATGCCCGGGGGAGAATACCGGTCGATGCGAAGGTTTTCAGGGATAAGGATCGGAATCGGACGATTGTAATAACGACGAAGCTGTCGCCGGCGAGGTGGAGAAGAAGGCTGGAAGCGCGAGGGATCGAAATCGTGACCGTCAAACTCAACGGCAAAGCGGCGACAAGTCGCCGCACTCCACAGGTGGATTTGCAGGCGGGGTTGAAGGCGCTGGGGAAGCGGGAGATCACGAGTGTGCTGGTAGAGGGCGGCGGAGAGTTGTTGGGGTCGCTGTTCGACGCGCGGCTGGTGGACAAGGTGGCTTTGTTTTACGCACCGATCGTCATCGGCGGACGCGGCGCGGTCGGGTCGGTCGCTGGGAAAGGTGTCCCGAGTGTTCGGAAGGCGGTGCGGTTGAAGTATGGCGAGTGGCGGCGAGTTGGGAAGGACGAGATGCTGATGGAAGCGAGCGTGGCGCGATGATTCTGGTGGTGGGTTTGTCGCCGGCGTGGCAGCGGACGCTCGTGTTTGAAAAACTCGTGATGGGCAAGGTCAACCGCGCGAGACGGGTCAGCGCGACGGCGTCGGGCAAGGGCGTGAACGTGGCGCGGGTGGCGTCGATTCTCGGCGCGGACGCGAAACTGCTGACCGTGGCGGGCGGGGCACGGGGTCGGCTGCTGCTGGCGGCGTTGCGGCGGGAGGGATTGGCGCTCGATGCGGTGATGGTGGAGGGCGAGACGCGGATTTGCCAGACCTTGCTGAGCGACGGGCCGACGACCGAGCTGGTGGAAGAATCGGCGGCGTTGCGGCCGGTGGAAGTGCGGGAAGTGCTGCGGGTGTTTGGGGTGGAGGTGCGCAAGGCGGAGTTGGTCATTCTGACGGGGACCGTGCCGAAAGGGTGCGGTGAAGGTTTTTACGCGCGGCTGGTGGCGGAGGCGCGGCGGCGGGGCGTGCCCGTGCTGATCGACGCGCAGAAGGAGCAGCTTCTCAACGCGGTGAAACGGCGGCCGTTTCTGGTGAAGATCAACCGCGACGAATTGGCGGCGGCGACGGGCGTGAAGTGTGAGCAATGTTCAGGAATGTTGCGCGGAGTGCGGCGGTTGTTGAGGGGCGGTCCGAGATACGCCGTGATTACCGATGGAGCGAGAAGTGTGTTGGCGGCGGAAGCGCCAGGTCGGACCATTGTGACGTTGAATCCGCCGCGCGTGAAGGTCGAGAATCCGATCGGCTCCGGCGACGCGATGATGGCCGGGATCGCGGTGAGGTTGTTACGGGGCGGATCGATAGAGGAGGCGGTGCGGTTCGGGATCGCGTGCGGCGCGGCGAATGCGATGACGGCGGAGCCGGGATTTGTGCGGCTGGCGGACGTGAAAAGACTGTGCTCGACAGGGGGGCGAGCGGTTTCTATCGTTTGAGCCATGTTTACCGGAATTGTCGAAGAGGCAGGAGTCGTCGAGAGGATTCGCGCGGGCAA
>DATKNW010000035.1:0-110005 GCA_035541135.1 Verrucomicrobiia bacterium | reverse complement strand
CACGCACTCGTGGATGAATCGGTTCCGACGGCTGAAGATTCGCTACGAACGCAACGCCGAGATTCACATCGCATTCCTCGAACTGGGCTGTGCCTTGATCTGCTGGAGGCTCATCTAAACATGGGCTGTGTTAGGCGCTCTAAGCCAGCTCAAGGCCGAGTTTCTCGCCCACGTCAGTCACGAACTTCGCACGCCGATCCACGCGGTCATCGGCTATACCGAATTACTGCTCGATAGCGTCTACGGTCCGCTCACCGACGAGCAGGAAGAAACCGTCGACTTCATCCGTGAGAGCGCCCAGGATCTTCTCAGTCTCGTCAACAATCTCCTGGACCTGTCCCGCATCGAAAGCGGTCGCGCCGACCTGATTCTCGAATCGTTTGACGTGCGCGATCTCGTCAGCGAAGTCGCTGCCCAGATCAAACCGCTCGCCGACGCCAAACATCTCACCCTGACGTCGGTCGTGTTGACGGATCAGACCAACATCCGCTCCGATCGCGGCAAGCTCAAACAAATACTCGTCAACCTGGCCGGCAACGCCATCAAGTTCACCGACCGTGGGAAGGTCACGATTGGCGTTGCGGCGGATGCGAAAAACCAGCCGGGCGCCGACAGCGTTTCTTCTCGCGTCGCCATTTCCGTCCAGGACACGGGCATTGGCATCCCGGCGGATCAGCTGGGCCGGATTTTTGAGAAGTTTTATCAGGTCGACAATTCGATCCGCCGCCAGCACGAAGGCAGTGGGCTCGGCCTGTACATCACCAAGCAGCTCGTCGATCTGCTCTCGGGCCGCGTCGACATTCAGAGCGACTCCGGCAAAGGCACGACCGTCACGGTTTCGCTTCCCGCAAACTTCGAGGAAATCGGTGGGATCCAACGCCTGCGGTCGCGAATCGCTGCGGCCACCTCCGCCGCCGCCGGCGCCGATTCCGATGGCAAACGTCTCGTCCTCGTCGTCAGCGAACAAGCCGACATCGCCCGCATCCTCGCCGCCGGGCTCGGTTCTCGCGAATACAAAGTCCGCACCGCCAGCGACGGAGAGGAAGCCGTATCGCTCGCCATCAAATTGCGTCCGCTGGTCATCCTCCTGGACGCCCATGCTTCTTCCGCGCAACTCTGGTCGGTGTTCCAGGAGTTGAAGACCAAGCCCGAGACGACGAATATCCCGATCATCTTTCTGTCGAACGATCCGATCCACGGCGCGGGAGTGCCGGTAACGGTCGCCAGCGCGCCCAGCCCGCGTGAGGTGTTGCGCAGCGTTCGTGCCGCGGCGGGCGCCGGCAGGAAAAACGTGTTGATCGTGGACGATGAAGAAAGTTTTCGCGAGGTGCTCCGCTGCGTACTCGGAAACGAAGGCTATCGCCTGTCCGAGGCGGCCACGGGACGCGAAGCCATCGCCAGACTCGAATCCGAAAAACCCGATCTCGTGCTCCTCGATCTGAACCTGCCCGACACCGACGGTTGGGGCGTGATACAATACATGACCCAGCACCCCCAATTCAAAAACGTCGAGGTGCTCATCATCTCCGGCCTCATGCTCGACAAACACGAGACCGCGGAAATTGAAACTCGCCAGTACGAGTACATTTACAAGGGTGAATTCAAGGTCGACCAGGTTCTGGAAAGGGTCGCAGACCTCTTGGAGGTTGACTGACGATGCCGACGCTCCTGCTGGTGGAAGACAACCTTCACATCCAACGAATTTACCGTGACAAGTTGCAGCGCGAGGGCTTCCGCGTGGTCACCGCCGATGACGGCGCGATGGGCGCGCAACGCGCCGCCGAGATCCACCCCGATCTGATCGTTCTCGACGTCATGCTTCCCAAGCTGGACGGCTTCCAGGTCCTCGCGAAGCTCCGTGCGGACCCGGCGCTCTGTCACATTCCGGTGTTCATGTTGTCCAACCGCGCCACATCCAACGACGTGCAGCGCGCGACCTCACTGGGCGCCCGCCAGTTCTTCGCCAAGGGCACCTTGAAGCTTCAGGACGTCGTTCGCAACCTTCGCACGGCGTGTGGGCTCAAACAAATTCTCCTGTTCACCAGCGCCCAGGCCGTCGCGCCCATCGCGACCGCGGTCGAACACTCACAGCTGCTCTGCTCCGTTGTCACGGTGGCGCTGGAATTCATCGGAACTGTGGAACGCGGCGCCCCGGATCTCGTCATCATCGACGGTCGCGCGCCGAACGCTTCCACCGTCCTCCAGCAATTGAGAGCCAGCCCGCACGTGAAACGCGTGCCCCTCATCACCATCCGGGATCCCAGTCAAACCCACCGTCAATTCGACGACTTCGTCGACAGCGACCGAATCGAAACCGATCTCCGCCCTCTCGTGCTGGCACAGTTGGGGCTGGTCGAGCCTGCTCCCGCAACCCCGTCCGACGCCCCGCCGGTAGTCGCCTCCGCCTGATTCCGCGATGAATCTCGGGTGCGGCCGGACGCTCAACTTCGAGTCCGACGGCACATTCGCCGCCACCGAGCCAATGTCAGGCCCGAGGCACCCACGCCCACCAGCCAGAGCGTGCTCGGCTCTGGAACCGCCGGGCAACCGCCGTCCTGATCGAGACAGTGCTTGAGCAGGTCCGGACCGGATCCGTGGCAAACCACCGTCCACTCCCATGTATTCGGCTTATTCGGCTTCAGCACTTCGTACGAGATGAAGCTTTCAACATTCCAGCCGTCCAAGGCGGTCCCGGCTCCACCCAAGGTGCAATTCGCTTCGTAGCTGCCGTTGTCTTTGCGGCCAAACCCCGAATACCACCGAAGCGCCTGCGTGCATGTTGGCGGCATACATTCGACAAAGCCGCCCGTCTGTTGCAGTTCGAGGGACGAATGGAACTTGACCACTTTGAAGATGTCAGCGAACTGCCAGTCTCCCGATGGGGACTTGAAATCTCCACCACACTCGGAGCCGATGCCAGTGATCGTCAGCGAGAAGCACGTGGACGTGTCACAACCCCAGACAACCGAGGGCGGTGTTACGGCCACTACGGCGGACACGCGCGTACCCGCGCAGGCCAGAGCGATCGACGAGCTGAGAAGGAACAGATGTAGATGTTTCATGCGTTGAATTGACGGTCCCCTATACGACGTTGAGTTACTTCTTTGTGGAAGGAAACGAAGGTGTCCGGTCATGCCCGGTTTGGGCATACCAAACGCCAAGAGGAACAACACTTGCCCGTGTTGCAGTTCATTGGATCCCTGTTTCCCTACCACCAAACTGCTTGAGCCCACCTCAGGCTCGCGGGGAAAATAGCACGTTCCGGCCGTCGTATCAACTGCAGGCCAGGAAAAATGGGCCCTCCAGAGCACTCACCTCACGGCGTCGTCAGCCCAAGTGCTTGACTCCGCGAGACTAAGCCGGTCCGCCAACCACCTTCAGTCAGACACAAAAAAGTCGCAGCATCCGGGCGGCTCGCTGACTAACCTCGGGTTATCCACCCGACCCGCCTTCCCTATTGCCCGGTCGTCAACACCACGCGAAATCGCGCCTTCCCGCTCATCATCCGTTCATAGGCCTCGCTCGCGCGCTCCAGGGGAAAGGCTTCATTCATCGACCGCACTCCGGCGAACGCGCTGAACGCCAGCGCATCCTGCGAATCGATCGATGTGCCCGAATACCATCCCTTCACCGAGCGCATGCCGGCAATGAGCGCAAACGCCGACACCTCCAACGACGGCGGGGCCCCGACGACCAGCAACATTCCATTCGGGGCCAAACCGCCCACGGTCGCCGTCATCGCTTCGCCGTTCGTCACGGTTGCCAGAACCACCTTCGCGCCGCCAAGCTTCCGCAATTCCGCCGCGGGATCCTCCGACTGGCTATCGATGTAATGCCACGCCCCCAGCTTGCGCGCCAGCGGTTCCTTGTCCTTCCCGCGCGCGATCCCGACGGTCTTGAACCCCATCTTCGCGGCGAACTGCACGCCCAGATGACCGAGCCCGCCCAACCCGAGGATCGCCACCACGTCGCCGCCGCGCGCCCCGCTGTTCCGCAACGCGTTGAATGTCGTGACCCCCGCGCACATCAGCGGCGCCGCTTCCACTTCGCTTAATTCATCGGGCACCGCCGCCAGCGCCTGCTCGGGCGCGATCATGTAGTCAGCGTACCCGCCATCGAACGAAATCCCTGTGGTCAACAGCCCCGCCTGACACGCGAAAAAATCGCCGCGCCGGCACGAATCGCATCGTCCGCAGTGTCCGCCGTGCCAGCCCACGCCCACTCGCTGGCCGACCGTCCATCCAGCGACGCCCTGGCCGAGCGCATCCACCACGCCGATCACCTCATGCCCCGGCACGCGCGGGTATTGAAGCCCCGGCCAGTGTCCCTCCTTGACCAGCGAATCACTGTGGCACACGCCACAAGCCTGCACTTTGATCCGAACTTTGCCCGCGCTAGGCGCCGGGATGTCCCGCTCCACCATCTCCAACGGCCCGCCTGCCTTCGTCACCTGTACCACTCGCATCTTTGCCATACTTGCCTCCCGTGTTTTTCCCAATCAGTCAGTCACGCCACCCGCAACCCCATCCAACACATGCACCGCTTCACCCCGCTCGTCAACCCCCGTCCGTGGCGGCTGATTCCCGGTTGGGCCATGGAGAGGGGCAGACATCAGCAACCCGGAAGACCATGGGACACCGGCTGCCCTTGATCGTAATGGAGCAGCAGCAAGCCGCCGCAGACGGCCAAAGCGGCGCCGCCAAACGACGAGGCGCAGTCGTGCTGATTAGCGTCAGAACCTCGGCTTACCGGTTCCCGCTGGCGGTATTGATCATGAAGTCGATCACCTTGTCGCTCACGCCGCTCTGTTTCAGATCGATGATCTCGGCGGTCGTCAGGTGATAGACCATCTGGGAATGCCGAATCTGACTGACAATGACCTGGTCGCTCAAGCCGGCTTTTGCCAGAGCTTTCACATCCGCAATGCTTCCCGGCCGGACCTGGTAGCCAGGCTGCGCCGGCGGGGGTGGCGGAGGCACCGTGGCATTGTAAGGCGGCGCGATATTTGATGGCGGCGTGTCCCGATCCACCGCTGTCGGCGAAAGCGGACGATCCGCCGGCGCCGGCTGTGAATTGTCAGGCGGCGGGGGCGAACTGTACTGGGCCGACGACGACGGCGGCGTTGAGTTGTACACCACCGCAGGCTGAGAATTGTACACAACGGCCGGCGCCGAGTAATAGTAGTCGTAGGCCGGCGGCGCGTAATAGTAACCATACGGATAATAATACGGTCCCCCGTAGTATGAAAATGAAAGGCCCCACGGCCAACCCCACCAGCCCCAGCCGCCGTGGTAGTATCCGCCCCAGCCGTAATGACCGCCCCATCCACCACCCCAATGACCGCCGCCGCCCCAGTGGCCTCCTCCTCCCCAACCGCCGCCGTGGCCTCCACCACCACCCCATGCAGCGCGCGTCTGTGGCGCAATGAGAAAAGCCGCCGCGCAAACCAGTGAACCGATGAAAATCTTCGTCAGATGCTTCATGACGTTCTCCCCTTCGTGTGTTGGCATGACCTACTTCTCATACTCAATCTCCACCCTCTACTATATTCCAAACACCGCCCAATGCCAACCGTTGCGTCGACTGAGGTCAGGAATCGTCAACCGAATCGTCCAACGTCGGCGTCACCCTGCTGCCTCGCTCACTTCCATTTCGTCCAGCCGCTCTTCAATCGTCACTGCCGTTGATTGCACGCGGCATAACTGCGCGTACAGGCCGCCCAACGCCATCAATTCCTCATGCGTGCCGCGCTCGATGATGCGGCCGGCCTTCAACACCAGGATCTGGTCGGCATTGCGCACGGTGGACAGACGGTGCGCGATCACAAAACTCGTCCGGTGCGCCATCAGCCGTTCCAGCGCTTCTTGGATCAGTTTCTCCGTCGCCGTGTCCACGCTCGCGGTCGCTTCATCCAAAATCAAGATCGGCGGGTCTTTCAGCAGCGCCCGCGCGATGCTCACCCGCTGCTTCTCGCCCACGCTGAGCTTCACGCCGCGTTCGCCCACGCGCGAATCGTATTTCTCGGGCAACCGCATGATGAATTCGTGACAGTTCGCCGCCTGCGCCGCCGCGATCATCTCCGCCTCGCTCGCGTCGAGCCGGCCATACAAAATGTTCTCGCGGATCGTGCCGTTGAACAAAAACGCCTCTTGGGACACAATGCCGATCTGGCGCCGCAACGATTCCAGCGTCACCTCGCGGATGTCGTGCCCATCGATGACAATCTGGCCGTGTGTCACGTCGTAAAACCGCGGCAGCAAGTTGACAATCGTGCTCTTCCCCGCCCCCGTTGGCCCGACCAGCGCAATCGTCTCGCCCGGCCGCGCGTGAATATTGATTCCGCCCAGCACCGTCAATTGCCGCCGATACTCGAATCCCACGTCCCGATACTCGACTTCGCCGCGCACCCAGCCGTGGACGGAACCCTCACCCTGAGCTTCTCCCTTTCCAAGGGAGAGGGGAGCGCACTCCGGTCTCTTCTCCCCGCTCACGAACAGAGGAGACGCAGCTGCAGCCGACGCCTTCTCCTCTCCCCTCCGGGGGAGAGGATTAAGGTGAGGGGTTCGTTCCGTCGTTTGTCCCAGCACCACCGCGCTCTGTTTCTCCCCCACCTCGACCTGCGCATCGAGAATGTCAAATACGCGCTCGCCCGCCGCCCGCCCCGCCTGGAACATCTGGTTCAGCCCGTGGAACGCGCGCAGCGGTTCGTAAAACATGCCCAGATACAGCAGAAACGAGACGAATTGTCCGAGCGTGAGCCGATTCGCCAGTACGTCCCGCCCGCCAAACCACAACACAATCACCGTGCCCAGCGCCGCCGAAAACGTCATCGCCGGCGAATACACCGACCACGCCGTCATCACCTTAAGCGTCGCCGTGCGCAGGTCGCCCGCTTTGTGTTCAAACCTCGCCAACTCGTGCGGTTCGCGCCCGAAGCCTTTGATCTGGCGAATGCCCTGTAGATTGTCGAGCAGCAACGCATTCAACGCCGAGGTCGCCTGCCGCACGAGCCGATAGCGTCTGTGGGCCGTCGTGGTGTAGATCAATCCGCCCGTCGCCAGCAGCGGGATGGGGATGATCGCCAGCAGCGCCAGTTGCGGGTTGAACCGGAACATCATGAACCCCACGCCGAAGAACCCCAGCAGTGCCACCGTGCCCTGCTCGATCCCGTCGATCAGTACGCGCTCGACCGCGTTCACGTCATCGATGACGCGGGTCATCAAATCGCCAGAGGCGCGCTGGTCGTAATAACTGACCGACAGCCGCTGGAGTTTGTCGTACAGGTCCCGCCGCAAATCGAAGATCACGCGCTGCTCGAAGCGGTTGTTGAGTTGCAAGCGCAGCATGTTGAACACATCGCGCAGAAAAAACGACGCCAGCACCAGCCCTGTAAACAACCCCAGCAGCCCCCCGCGTCTCTTCGAGATCACTTCGTCGATGAACAACTGCGTCAGCTTCGGGAACGCCAGCCCGGCCAGCGTCGTCAGCACCGCGCAGACCATCGTCCCGACCGCGTACCACGGATAGCGCCGCACGTAGCCCGAGATGCGGGCGAAAATCTCGCCCGCGCCGCGTTTGCGCGCCACCATCGTCTCGTCGTTGACCGTATCGTGCCGATGCATTGCCATTTAGAATAGTCGGGACCGCGAACGGTTGCGGGGAAATTCAGACGGTAGGCACAATTCTCCCTTTGGGGCGCATTCCTTCCGCCCGACCCCGCCACCTGTCACGCCTCGCCCGACGCTACTTCTCTTCCAGCCAGTCGATCACTTTGGGCGTCTCGCCGCCGAAAAGAACGCGGACAGCGATCCGGATCTCGTCGTGGCAGCCTGGCGACCGCTTCCAACGATGCTTGAGCGACCGGAACCACGGGTCGTAGGGCCGCACCACGCGATAAATGCCGCGGCGCTCGGCAACCTTCGGCGAACGGTTCCCGGACAGCAGTTTCTTCATGTTCTCCAGCGACAGCGGCTTCGTGGTGAGGAGCTCCGCGGGAAGGCCGAGCCGATACGCAATGGACTCGATCCCCTTCGTGGAGAGCATGCGTTTGCCCGACTGACAATCGCTCACCGACCCCTGGCTGATTCCCAATTGTTCGGCGGCTTCCATCTGCGTCCAGCCTGTGGCCTCCAGCAACATGCGGAAGTTGACTGTGAACACCCGATAGGCATCATCTTTTGATGTTGACATGTGTATCACTTTCCGATAGCTTTGGTACGCTGCTATGCCGTACCGTTGTTTCTATAAGTTTGGGATACAGCAAATCACACCTGTGCCCCAAACGCAAGCACGAAACAACGTCCGCCGTAGTTCCAACGCCCCGCAAGTTGACAACCGTTGATGCATCACCAGACGAAGAAACCAAGGCACCGCAGACCGCCTCATCCCGGAAAGTCCGTTTTTCGGCAGTTGTGGTTTGTCCAGATGGCCCCCTCCCCCGTCTCCGGCGAGGTCCGCCTGCGCCTGGAGTGTCCCGCCGCCTGGATCTGCGTCGCCGACGCCTCCGAGCTGATCTCCTGCTCCGTCCAGAAGGTCCACAACCTCTGTGAAGAAGGTGCGCTCGAATGGCGCTGGCTCGACTACAGGGGCCCCGGCGGCAAGAAGCTCGTCCTCGTCGATTCGATCCAGCGCTATATCACCAAAAACAGCTAGGGACCGCGCCCGCCATTCGGAAGCAAAGGTCCGGGAAGTAACCGGGAACGCCAGCCTTCTGCAGACTCCCACCACGGCGTTGACGCCGCCGCTGAACGCTGGTACAAGTGCGTTGTTGCCGCCGTGGCGGAACTGGCAGACGCGCTGGACTCAAAATCCAGTACCTTAAAACGGTGTGTGGGTTCGACTCCCTCCGGCGGTACCAATCCCACCTTTCATCCCGTGCGAACCGTCGCTGACCGACCCGACGCTCAGGATCGCGGACCGAGATCGAGGTGTTGGGGCGGGTTCGGTGGAAGTTTCCAGACGATTTCACCGTGCTTCGTCGCGACGTGCATCTGGTTGGCCAGTTCGATTCCCGCCCGGTACGCCTTTTCGAATCCCGCGAAATCCCTAGCCGCCACGTGCTGATCGAGCGGGTCGAGGATCTTACGCGTGTATTCCTCGACCATGGTCTTGTATTTCGGCCGGGTCAGATTGCCCTTCTTGAACAGGCTGCGCACGCCGCGCAACTGATACGCCGCCAGCTCCCAGTTCCCACCCTTCGCCGCGTAATACGCGATCCAGTAGCGGTCGCTGACGTCCCGCATCAGCGTGCCCAGGCCCGGCTGCAACTCGGCGATTTGATCCAGCGTCAGCTCGCCATGCTTCGTGCGACCCACGATCGGTTTCTCGTCCGCCATGCGTTCCTCTTTAGTGCGGCCTTCCGGACAAATCAATCCAAAACAAAACCCCGGCACAAACGTGCCGGGGTCTGCCGGAGTGAAACGCAAATTCCTACGTCTTGTCGGTCTTCGCGCCGCTGGAATTCATGAACGGGCACGTGCCGCTCTTGGCCGCCTTGTCGCTCATGCTCTTCCACTGCGCCAATTGATCGGGGGTCAGAATCTTCTCCATGCCGCTGTTGAACATGGCATGAAACTCCGATTGCGAGGTCGCCTTGTGGCAATCCGCCAGCAGCGTGGTCACCTTCGCCTTCTGATCGGGCGTGAGATTCAACTTGCTGAACATGTCTCCGCTGCACGACGCACCGGTCTTCGACATGCCCGCACAACATCCTCCGTCCGCGTACACCGCCGCCGCCATCGTCACCATGGCCGCGACCGCCAGCACAATACACTTTTTCATCCTGCTCTCCTTTATGGGGTTTCCCCGTTTCGACAGCACTTTACCATCAATCGTTCAAATCTCAACGTCATTTCGCTTCCTGCCGTTCATGATACGCTTGGTGGCGGGCGTAGATCTGTCGCCGCGATTCAATCAACTGGGCCACGGCGGGCAGGTTGAGCTCGCGGGCCACCGCCGCGGCCTCGCTGGCCGTTTGGACCGCTTCATCCCAGCGCCCCGTTTCCGCGTAGGCCGCCGCCAGCGCGTCGAGCGGAGCTGGTTGCTGATGCTTCGTCAATTCACAGGCCCTGATCGCCAGGCGCGCGGCCTCGGCGCCGTCCCGCGCCGTGGGCTGCGATGAGGTCGCCCGCAGCCAGGCCAGCTTCGTCAGCCAGTCCACTTCGTCTGGTCGCGCCGTGAGCGCGTCTCGGTAACAGGCAATTGCTTCGGGCAATCGCCCTTGTTTCTCGAAGGCCAGGGCAAGATTGTACTGCGCGTCCGCAAAGCCGGGTTCATCCCGCAGTGACTCGCGGAATTGCTCGATCGCCGCCCCCAGGTCGCCCTGCTGACCGAACACGATCCCGAGATTATTGTGCGCGGCGGCGAAATTCGGTTTCAGGCGGACGGCCTCCATCAACTCACGCCGCGCGCCATCCAGGTCCCCCTGCCGCGAGAGGGCGTTGCCAAGATTGTTGTGTGCCTCGGGATAATCCGGATGCAATCGCAGCGCCTGCCGATATTGCGTGATGGCCTCATCCGTCTTCCCATCGAGCGAGAGTTGGATCCCGAGGTTGTAATGTGCCGCCCACGCATCGGGATTCCGGCGCAACGCGTCACGCCACAATTCAATCCCGTTCGCGTACACCGCGGCCCGTTGCCAGTTCAACCACCCCAGCCCGATCAACAGCGCCACGCCCGCCACGCGCCGAAATGACGGCACAGCCGCCAGCGCGGTCGTCCCGAGCGCGCTTCCCAACGCCAGCACACCGGGCAACGCGGGATATTGCCAGTGGTCCGCGACCGGCGAATAGGCGTAAAAACCTTGGTCCACAAACCCGAGCACGGGCAGCAGCATCACTGCGAAATACCCGACCCCGGCCACACACTCTCTGATCCACTGCAGGCGTCGCCCCTGCCACAACAGCACGACGACGATTGCGCAGGCGAAGACCGGGAGCCACGCGGCCAGCGAACCCGCGCCCACGTTCCATGCCGGGTAAATGAGCGTCAAATTGACGGGCCAGACGGCTTTCCACAGGTAGAACCAAAACGCCCATGCTGCTGTCGTCACCCGCATCGCGAAGTTAACGTTTTGCGCCGGCATTCCTTCCAGCACCCGCTGATGCTGGAACCAGATCGTCACCAACCCCAGCCCCACCGAGAGCGCGGCAAACGGCACCACTCGCCACGCCGCCCGCCACTCCCATCGTCCTGCCCGCCAGCACGTCATCCCCAGCAGCACGACCGGCAGCATCACCACCGCCGTCTTGCTGAGCAACGCCAGCGCGAATGCCATGAGCGCGGCCGCGTACCATCTCCCGCGCCGCTCTTCCTCAAAGCGCGAGTACCACAACACCGTCAACGCGGCAAACAACATCGCCAGCAGGTTCTTCAGCTCGCTGACCCACGCGACGGTGGCAACGTTGACGGGATGCACTGCGAACCACAGCGCCGCGAACCACGCCCCCGGCGCCTGCCATCGTCGCAGCACGCGCCAGATCAGCACGGCGTTGGCTGCGTGTAACAGCACGTTGAGGGTGAGATAGGCGGTCGGTCGCGCCCCGAACGCGCGCCACATCAACCACCAGACGGTGTAGGTCAGCGGATAGTAGTCTTTCGGCTGGGTGCTGAACCAAATTCTCCACAGTCCGCCCGAACCGGTGACCAGCGGGTTGTTCGCCAGATACTCGGCGTCGTCCCAGAGAAACCCGCCGTGCGCCAGCGGCAGGTACACCGCCAGTGTGGCCAGCACAATCACCCCCGCGTCACGCGCCCACCTGTTCTTTGCCATCGGGCGCATCATAGCAGGCCGGCCCGGTCACGGGAACCTCAACGTGGCCCGCCGCTGTCGCGTCGCCGTTACTTCTTCGCCAAGATTGCCGCCAGGACGCGCTCGGGGGTGAATGGCGCTTTCTTCATGCGGATGCCGCAGGCGTCGTAAATCGCATTGGCTACCGCGGGCAACGGGCCGTTGATGCCGATCTCGGCGATGCTCTTGGCGCCGAACGGGCCGGTCGGCTCGTAGGTTTCGACGAGGATCGTGCGGATTTTCGGCGCGTCCACCGTTGTGAACAGTCGATAATCGAAGAAACTCGGGTTCAGCATCCGCCCGCGCTCGTCGAAGACCATCTGCTCGCACAACGCGTAGCTCAGGCCGTTCATCGCCGCGCCTTCCATCTGCCCCTCGGCCAGCTTCGGGTTGATCGCCACACCGCAATCCACCGCCGCGACGTAATCCACCACGCGCACCTGCCCCGTCTCCGTGTCCACTTCGACCTCGGCGAAATGCGCGGCAAACGGCGGCGGCGACACGTACGAGAGGTGCGAGGCTTCGCCATCGATCTGAAACTGGTTCTGCCCGTACAGCGAGCGCTGGATGATGTTCGGGTACGGCACTTCCTTGCCCGACTTGCTGATGACCTTGGCGTTCTCGCACCGCAGGTTGGCCACGTCGTCTTTCAGCATCTCCGCCGCGACCTTCAAAATCTTCTCCCGACACGCCTCGGCGGCTTTCTTCACCGCCCCGCCGGACACATACGTCGTGCTCGACGCGTAGGCGCCCTTGTCGAACGGCGTCATGTCGGTATCGGACGAATACGTGAGCATCTTGTCGGTGGTGACGCCGAGCACCTGCGCGGCGATCTGCGCCAGCACGGTATCGCTGCCCGTGCCGAGATCGGTCGCGCCCATCAACAAATTAAACGAGCCGTCCTCGTTCATCTTGATGCGCGCCGACGCCATGTCGATCCCCGCGATGCCCGAACCCTGCATCAGGCACGCCATGCCGATCCCGCGCCTGATCTTCGCGTTCGGGTCGCGCTTCTGATACAGACGATGTTTCTGCGTCCAGCCAATCGCCGCCGCCGCGCGGTCGATGCACTCATCCAACCCGCAGCTCTCAATCGGGTTGTCGTGGCCTTCTTTCCCCTCGCCCAGTGCGGCAAAGACCGGATTGGTCTCGCCCTTCTGGATGTGGTTCTTCTTGCGCAACGCGATCGGGTCGATGCCGAGCTTGTCGGCGATCATGTCCATGACCTGCTCGATGGCAAACGCGCCCTGGGTCGCGCCGTAGCCGCGATACGCGCCCGTGACCGGCAGATTCGTGTACACCGAGTCGCCCCAGAACCGCACGTTCTTGCACCGATAAAACGGCAGCGTCTTGCTGCCGACGTTCGTCAGCAGCGTCAGCGAATGCGTGCCGTAGCCGCCCGTCCAGCTCGTCACCCGCTGGTCCAGCGCCGTGAACGTCCCATCCTTCTTCACGCCAACCGTCATCTTGACGATCGACGGATCGCGCGTGCGGCTGGCGATGAATTCCTCGCGGCGGGTGTACTCGATTTTCACAGGCCGACGCGTCCGCACCGTGATCAGCGCGCACAGATCTTCGAGAATGATCTCCTGTTTCGAGCCAAAGCCGCCACCGATGCGGGGTTTGATCACGCGGATCTGATTGACCGGGATCTGCAAACACTGCGCCACGATGCGGCGCGCATGCCACGGCACCTGCGTCGCCGTGCGCAACACGATCCGATGGTTGTCATCCAGGTAGCCGATGCACACGTGCGGTTCGAGCGGGCAATGTTGCGCGTACTGCGTCTCGAATTCCTCTTCGACGACGAAATCCGCTTCCTTCAGGCCGTTGGCGACGTTGCCGATCTCGACGTCGTAATGCGCCGCGACGTTGTGCTTGCGATCGTGAATGCCGTCGGCATCCGGCTCGTCGTGAATGACCGGCGCGCCGTCCTTCATCGCTTCGCGCACGTCGAACACCGCGGGCAGCACTTCGTACTTCACCTGGATGAGTTTCAGCGCTCGCTCGGCAATTTCCACGGTCTCGGCCGCCACGCACGCCACGCGATCACCGACGAACCGCACCTTTGTGTCGAACATGAACGCATCGTACGGCGACGGCTCGGGATACCCCTGCCCCGCTGTCGTGTGCGGCACCCGCGGCACGTTCTTGTGTGTCAGCACGCAAACGACACCCGGCAACTTCTCAGCCTCGCTCGTGTCGATGTCGACAATGCGCGCGTGCGCATGCGGGCTTCCCAGGATTTTTGCATGCAGCAGGTTCTTGAAAAACATGTCGTCGGTGAACTTCGCGCTGCCCGTGACCAGCCCGATGCCATCCACCCGCCACGGGCTCGTGCCGACGGAGGTCTTCTGAAACGGAAGTGCAACGCTGTTGTTCATCGTTATGCGGCCTTGGTGGCTGCTTTCCCGCCACGCATTTCTTCGGCGGCGGTCAGGACGGCGGCGATGGGTTTGACGTAGCCGGTGCAACGGCAGATGACGCCCGAGAGCGCTTCGCGCACGTCGGCCTCGGTCGGGCTCGGATTCTCGTCGAGCAGTTCTTTGGCGGACAGGATCAGGCCCGGGGTGCAGAAACCGCATTGCGCCCCACCCTCATCAAGAAACGCCTTCTGTAGAGGATGAAGCGTCGAGGCGTTTTTTGACAGGCCCTCGATGGTCTCGATCTTCTTGTTCAGGCAATGCGCCGCCAGCACCACGCAGGAGTTGACGGTCCGCCCGTTCAGCAGCACGGCGCAGATGCCGCAATCGCCATTCGAGCAGCCGACCTTCACCCCCGAGTAGCCCTCGCGCCGCAACACGTCGAGCAGCGTGTCGGTAGGCTGGCAGATGAACTCCTTCGGTTCGTTGTTGACCGTTACGTGTAGATTCATGCATGTCTCCTTCGCGGGACGGGATTCAGCGCGGCCGACGAGAGCGGCGTCCCATAGGCCGCGCGCCGTTCGCGGACACCGAAGCCAATCGGCTCGCGCGATGTCGCCGTGGACGGACTCACGAGATGGCGGATCGCATCGAATACAATTCTGAATTGTGGATCGCAGTTCTTTTCCAGTTCTTCGAGCTTCCCGGCAAGACCGGCGTGCGATGCCAGCCATTGGCGCAAGCGGACGAACGTTTGCATGATCCCAACGTTCATGCGGACGGCACGCTTGCTGCGCAACACACTGGACAGCATCGCCACGCCCTGCTCGGTGAACGCATACGGCAAATCGTTCGCATGCTCGCCGCGTTTCAACGTCACGCTCGGCGGCCCCGAACGACGGCGCCCCATACTCTTTACGGCCGCAACTTGTGCCCCCAATCGTCTAACCTCCCGCCGCGTAAGCTGAAACGCAAAGTCGGACGGGAACCGTTCGGCGCTGCGCTTGACCGCCTGGATCAGCGCTTTCGGCTCGACCCCGTAGAGTTGGGCGAGGTGGGGACTGAGCATCACCTTCTGGCCGCGCAACAGAAAAATCTGTTGTTCGATGCACTCGATGGGAATCACCGAAGACCGGCTCATGATGTCCTCCCTTTCGCGTTCTGCCAGGCCTCTTCCAGCGCCCGACGCACCAGCACCCCGCTGATCTGTCGGCGATACTGGGCCGTGCCACGAACATCGGTCACGGGCTGAATCAAATCGCCGGCCCGGGCGCTCGCGGATTCAACCAGCGCTGTGTCGAATGGGTTGCCTGTCAATTCCTGCTCCAGTGACGTCAATCGCACCGGCGCGGGCACTCCCCCGCCGACGGCGATGCGAACCTCGACGCATTTCTTGCCAGCCATTTTCAGCACCGCGACCACGTTCAAGATAGCCACGCTATCGCCATCGGTCAATGCGACGCGCTGCAGCGACGCACCCACGTTGCCGCTCGGCAGCCTGGCCAAGAACTCGACGGCAATTTCCGAGTTGCTCAACACGGCACGGTTCTCGTGGGAAAAGAACTGCGCCAGCGGCACAACGCGCTTCTGTTTCCCTCGCACGGTCACCTGCGTGTCCAGTGCCAACAGCGCCGTCAACAGGTCGAAATACGTCGCGTAGCCGAACAACACATCCTGCAAGGTGGTCGTATTGCGCTGGATCCTGGTGGAGTACGCGCGCGCCGCTTTGGGCAACAGACTGTTCAGGGCGCCATTCAACTCTTTCGAGGTGACGATTTGCTGAAACGTCGCCGTTCCGCCGATGGTCAGCTTTCGGCCGTCGCACTTCACGTAGTCGAGCCCGATGCCCGAGATATCGACCAGGCAGGTTGCCGCCCGCAATTTGCTGGAAATCAAGTGAAACGCGCCTGTCACAGGCACGGGGATCTGCTCCTCGTTTTTCCCCAGGCTCTTCAGCGCGTCTCGCAAGGAGCTCGCATGATAGTATTCTCGAACGTTGGCAAACATGGCTTCTTTTTGGGCGCTTCCGTTTGAAAGTCCAACCAGCAACAGCCTACACGCCAGCCCATTTCTTGACCAGAAATTTTTCGGCATCCCCAATGTAAGCCTGTCCGTCAAGGTCCAATGGTCGCTCGACATTCTGTGCGTCTTTTGGTAGAAAGTACGGCGAGAAGCGGGGTTGTGCCGCTCAGGAGCACGGCGGCACGAGAAACTCTTCGTGCTGCTCTTGGTGTGGGTAACAGCCCAGAGCATGCGGAACATTCCCTGAAATGAGGGGGTTATGAATCGACAGAAGGGCTTCACACTCATCGAGCTGCTCGTTGTCATCGTCCTGATAGGCATCCTTGCGTCGTTGCTTCTACCAGCCTTCGGCCAGGCGCGTGAGCGCGGGCGGCGTGCCATGTGCACCTCGAATCTTCGTCAGATCGGCACCGCCGCCACCATGTATGCCGATGATTGGGGCCGTTTCCCCAATACAGTGGTGACGGGATTGGTCGAGGAGTGGCGTTGGGCGGGAAATCTCCTTTACAGTTTCGATCGTCCCACCCGCCCGTTGAATCCGTATCTACGCATCAAGAACGTGACTTACACTCCGCCCAGCTCGTACGCTCCGGACATCGCCTCGCCGGCCCGCTGTCCTTCCGATCGTTTCCAGTGGGTGAATATCGGCGCGGGCTCTTCCGGCGGAAGCCACTTCCGCATGGTTGGCTCGAGCTACTACTACAACAACGACGGGATGAAGGTGAACGGGCAGTCCAACGGTCTGGCGTTCATGCGCATGGCGGACGTTGCGCAACCGGCCCTGGTCGTCGTCGCGTGCGACTACGCGATCAACTATGCCTATGCCCTCGCGAACGGATACGGAGTCTATCCCGAATACAAGGGACCGCATGTGCCGGGCTCATGCTGGGGCAATGCCGTGTTCGTGGATGGGCACGTGGGCTGGGTACACTTCAGCGAGACCCAGGATTCCTGGTACCAGGGCCCGGACTGGACGATGAAGGCCCGCTAGCGGCACGTCGGGAGCCGACACGGACATGCGGCCCGTTTGATGGTGCGCTGTTTGCTCCGCGCGGCGCGATTGAGGCTCAGCCGAGCAATAGACTTGTCCTGCATGATGGACGCCTTATAGTCTCCCGCTGATGACCGATACCGCTGTCGATGGTCTACTGGTTCATCGCGCCAAGGCGGGTGAACTGGCGGCGTTTGAGGAACTTGTCAGCCGTTACGAGAAGCGTGTGTACACACTGGCCCGCCGCATTGTCGGCCAGGAGCAGGACGCGGAAGACGTGACGCAGCAGGCGTTCCTGAGTGCGCTGGAGCACCTGGATGGGTTCCGGGAGGAAGCGAGCTTTTACACCTGGCTGATGCGGATCACGACACACGCCGCCCTCAAGGTTATCCGTCGGCGCAAGGGTTTGCCGACGGTCTCCCTGGAAGAGATCACCGAACCGCCCGAGGGGTATGAGGGCATTCCACACCCCGAGATCATCGCCGATTGGCGGCAATCACCCGAGGAGTTGGTGCAGAGGCGCGAGATTCAAGAGCTGCTTGACCAGGCATTGGCGAAGCTGGATGAAAAGCACCGTCTCGTGTTTCTCCTGCGCGACGTCGAAGGAATGTCGGTGCAAGAGACCGCCACCACGTTGGGCCTCAGTGAGGCCAACGTGAAAGTGCGCCTGCTCCGTGCCCGGCTGCAACTGCGCGAACTGTTGACGCGTGAACTCGGCGACGTCGCACGACGATTGATCCCGTCACCGCATTCTCACCGAGCACGATAGCATGCCGCGGTTCCTTCATCGTGGGGGTGCGTGGGTGCTGGGCCAAACCACACTCATGCTCGCCGTGGTTGCATTGTCCTTCCGCTTTCGAGGCAGTGGCCACAGGCTTGTCATGGTTATTCCGGGTGCCGTGCTGCTGGCAGTCAGCGCCATTATCGGCCTGTGGGGAGTCATTGGCCTCGGTCGAGGTCTTACGCCGTTTCCAAGACCTTTGCCACACATGCCATTGATCCAAACCGGCATCTATGGCGTCGTTCGCCACCCGCTGTACACAAGCGTAATGGTTGCGGCGCTGGGCTGGGCGCTGGTGTGGCAGAGTTGGCCCGGGCTGCTCGCCGGGCTCGCGTTGATCCCATATCTCGACCTGAAATCCCGCCGGGAGGAACGGTGGTTGCGAGATCAGTTCCCCGAATATTCCGAATATGCGAAGCGCGTGCGCCGTTTCATCCCCGGGGTGTACTGAGGTTCGAGACAGCACAGGGTGGTTTGTCGAATACGCGAGACATAAACTCCGTGGTTGTAACCCGGTCGGGTCGTCGTGGCTGTGTACACATCGGGATTTGAACGAATCACACGGCGCGCACGTTTGACCACCTTTTCCCGCACCAGCGTCCCAAGCACTGTAACCTTTCCGCCCGTCGTGGCTCTAACAGGTATGGATGACACTCATGAAGTGCGAAGAACTGCTGGCGATATTGAACGAGTACGTGGACGGCACGGTTGATCCCGCCATCTGCGAGGAATTCGAAAAGCACCTGGCCGGATGCAACCCGTGTCAGGTCGTCGTGGATAATATCCGCAAGACCATTACCCTGTACAAGAACGGCGAGCCCTACGATTTGCCGCTGGAATTTCGTCAACGATTGCATGACTTCTTACGGGAGCGATTCAAACAAGCTCATCCGCCAACAAGGGGCCAACCGTAGAGCCATCTGCCCACAGAGGAAAATGACGCGAACGTGGGCCGCTTCTGCGAGAAAACGAAACGCTGGGATAAGAGACCTCGCGGTCTGCCATGGGCACCACCATCGCCCGCGCGGTGGAAGCTGAATTCGAAGGGAATACGCTGCCTCGCTTGATGGATTGGGGCAGTGGGTGCGGTCTTGAGTAGGGGGGGACTTGACAATGCCAAAATTATGAGCATATGCTCACAATACAACAACCAACACATGCGCAATGTCGAGAGCCCATTGTCCACGAAGAATTCGCCACATGCCCGACGTGATGTATTTCAAGCCGGCGGGAATCCCGTTGCGGATGTTAGAAGAGGTGGCGATATCGCTCGATGAACTGGAGGCGCTGCGACTGGCCGATCTGAAGGCGCTGCACCAAACGCCGGCCGCGGAACAGATGGGCGTATCCCGCGCGACGTTTGGCCGGGTGGTGGAGAGTGCGCGGCGCAAAGTGGCCGACGCTCTTGTCAATGGCAAGGCGTTGCGGATGGGGGGCGGCCCCGTTCTCCTGCCGGCGGCACCCGGCTGCCTTTCGCAATGCAACTCGAACCAGAAAGAATCCATTCGTATGAGAATCGCAATCCCTACCGATGATGAGAAGACAATCAGTCCGCATTTCGGACGTGCGTCCGGCTTTCTCGTGCTGACCGTCGAGAATGGCAAGATCACCGAGCGCCAGACACGCCAGCGCCAACATGGTTGTGAGGCGTACGAGCACGGGCGTGAACACGAACACGGTGGTCACAACTGCGGGGCGCTGGTGGAAATGATCAGCGATTGCAGCGTGGTCTTGGTCGGCCGGATGGGGGGCGGGCTATATCGCCGATTACAGGCGGCCGGCGTCCGGGCTGTGTTCACGGAGATGACGAGCATCGAGGAAGCGGTCGGCCTGCTTTTGGAGAAAGCGCTGCCCGAGACGCAGCCGAATCTCTGTCACTGAACCCGGGGAGGCAACCGGAGCCTGATGAACAAGCGGATCTGTTTTAAATCGATTGGGGTGATTCGCACGCCGTATCAACGGCGCGAAGATGCGCCGCGGCGGCCCTGTGCGTTCCCGGACGTGCGAGCGACGGCGAAAGTGTGGTCGCGCTACCAAGCGGGGCTGCGCGACCTGGGCGGCTTCTCGCACGTGCTGCTGGTGTATCATCTGCACCTGTCGCAAGGATGCGATCTGGTGTGTCGGCCGTTTGTTGACCCGAAGCGGCGCCGCGGGGTGTTTGCGACGCGCGCGCCGCGCCGGCCCAACCCGATCGGCATTACCGTGGCGCGTTTGCTCAAGGTCCGCAAGGACGGCTTGGAGGTGTCGCATGTGGACATGGTGGATGGCACTCCGCTGCTCGACATCAAGCCCTACATTCCGGAGGTGGGAGAAAAGGAGCGCGTGAGACTCGGTTGGCTGGCGAGAGTGATTCCGAAGTTGGACGGTTGTTTTCCACAACGGAATGGGACCCAATCCCGTGGCGGCGCGCCCCGGGTGTAACTTTTGGCGCCAGTCTGGCTCCGTACTCATATATGAAGCCGAAGCGCGTCATCATCGTTGGCGGCGTGGCGGGCGGCGCGAGCGCGGCGGCGCGGGCGCGACGGTTGTGCGAGGATTGTGAGATCATCGTCTTCGAGCGCGGACCGCACGTGTCGTTTGCCAACTGCGGGCTGCCCTATTTTGTGGGCGGCGAGATCGCGGAGCAGGATCAATTGCTCGTGCAGACGCCGGGCAGCTTGAAAAGTCGTTTCAACCTTGACGTTCGCATCAACACGGAAGTGTTGCGCATCGATCGCGCCGTGAACCGCGTCCATGTGTGCGAATCAACGACAGGCCGCGAGTACGACGAGAGTTACGACTCGCTGATCCTCTCGACTGGCGCATCGCCGTTGAAACCGCCGATTCCCGGTATCGAGAACCCGAATCATTTCACCGTGCGCAACATTCCGGACGTCGAAAAGATCATGAGCTGGTCGAAAGGCTGCGAACGCTGTCGGGCGGTGGTGGTCGGCGGCGGTTACATCGGGCTCGAGATGGCCGAGCAGCTCCGTCATCGGGATTTCCAGGTCACGGTGGTCGAAGCGTTGCCGCAGGTGATGACCCCGCTCGATCCCGAGATGGCGGCATGGCTGCATGCGGAGTTGAGGGATAACGGCGTCGAACTGCACCGGAACGACCCGGTCGCGGCCTTCGAGGCGCCGACCGCATCCGAGCCGGCGCGGGCGTCCATCGTCGTATTGAAGAGCGGCCGGCGATTGCCGGCGGACTCGGTGATCCTGGGGTTGGGCGTGAAACCGGACGTGGGGCTCGCTCGGGATGCGGGCCTGGAAATTGGCGAGCGGGGCGGCATTCGCGTCAACGAGCACTTACAAACGAGCGATCCGAGGATTTGGGCCGTGGGTGACGCGATTGAAGTGCGGGATTTCGTCACGCACCAATGGAGTCTCATTCCGCTGGCGGGACCGGCGAACCGGCAGGGGCGCATCGCCGCGGACAACGTTTTGGGCAGAGCGAGTCGGTATGACGGCACGCTCGGGACGGCGATTCTGCGGCTGTTTCGTCTCACCGCGGGCGTGACCGGCGCAAATGAGAAGACGCTCAAGAAACTCAGCGTGCCCTACCAGGCGATTCATCTCCATCCGAACTCTCATGCCGGGTACTACCCCGGCGCGGAACCGATTGCGCTGAAGGTTTTGTTTGCGCCCGACACGGGCGCACTGCTGGGCGCCCAGGCCGTGGGCCGCGACGGCGTGGATAAGCGCATCGATGTGCTCGCCACGGCTCTCAAGGGTGGCATGACCATGCACGACCTCGCGGAGTTGGAGCTGGCGTACGCGCCGCCGTACGGTTCGGCGAAGGATCCGGTCAACCTCGCTGGCATGGCCGCGCAGAACGTACTCGCCGGGGACGTGGGGCTGGCACAGTGGACTGAGGTTGGCGCCATCGACGGCCAGCGGACGGTGCTGCTGGATGTCCGCCGTGGGGATGAGCGTGCGAAAGGCTTCATCCCCGGTTCGATTCATATCCCGCTGGACCAACTTCGGGCGCGGCTGGGCGAATTGCCGAAGGACCGCGAGATCGTTGTGCACTGCCAGAGCGGGCAACGGTCCTACTACGCCGCGCGAATCTTGAGCCAACACGGTTTTCGTGTTCGCAACCTGACCGGTTCGTACCGGACGTGGCGGACCGCCACGGCTTGATCGACAGGGCGGCGCGGCAGTTCGATTCGTGCGCGCTGTACCGGACGAACAGCTGTAACCTTTCGCTCGCTCGCGGCTCAATGAGAGATAACGGGATGAAGACCATGGCAAGAATCGGAATCGGAATCGTCATCGGCGGCGCGCTGGGGTATGCCAATTACAGGTTTATCGGCTGTCGGTCGGGGACGTGTCCATTGAGCAGCAACCCGTGGGTCAGTACCATTTACGGAATGGCCGTGGGCGGTGTGCTGGGCAGCGCATTTCATTGAAGGAACCGAAGGAGAGAATCGTCATGAGCATCGAACGCTACATTCGCATCATTGCCGGATCGTTTGTGTTGATCAGTCTGGCCCTGGCATATTGGGTTAGCCCATACTGGCTCTGGTTCACCGCGTTTGTCGGCGCGAACCTTCTTCAGTCGGGCATCACCCGCTGGTGCCTGATGGAAAACATTCTCAAGAAACTCGGCGTCGGCGGCAGTTGCTGCTGCGGGACGCAAGCCGAAAAGTGAAACATCTCGTCATCCTGTCGCTCCTGGCCGCGTCCAGCGCCGCCTTCGCCGCGACCGAACGGCCGCGCACCCTCACGTTGATGGAAGCCGTCCATCTCGCCCTGGACCATAATCCCGATCTGGCCACCGCCCAGCAGCGGCTCGCTGCCGCCCGCGCCGCCCTGCGCCAGGCGGATGCCGCGTTCTATCCACAACTGCGCGTCAGCGAAAATTACGCGGCCAGTGATAATCCCGTCCAAGCGTTCATGATGACGCTCAACCAGCGCGCGTTCAGTTTCAACGCGGACTTCAACCACCCGGGCAGCGTGCAGAATCTGAACACGAAACTGCTGGCCACGTATCCGCTATACAGCGGCGGCAGCGACCTCGCGGCGCGGCAAGCCGCCCGTCTCGGCACCGAGGCCCGCGCCAGTTCCCTGGACGCCGTCCGCAACGATCTCGTCTACGAGGTCACGCGTAGCTTCTACACCATCGGGAAGGCGCGGCGATTCGTCAACGCCGCCGAAGCCGCCGTGACCAACATGGAATCCAACGTCACCCTCGCCAGCAACCGGTTCACGCAGGGCTCCGTCCTCAAGAGCGACCTGCTCGATTCCGAGGTCCGCCTTGCCGAGGCCCGCGAAAGCCTCGTGCTCGCCCGCAATGCTCTGGCCATCTCCGAAACCATCTTTCGCAATGTCCTCGGGGTCGGCGAAACCGGGAACGTGACCGCCGTCGAAATGGAATTTCGCGTCCCCATTGATCCCACGACCGGCGGCCTCGACGTCTCCCAACGTCCGGAACTGCTGGCCGCGCAGAAAGCCGTGGCCGTTGCTGAGCGCCAGGTGCGCGCCGCCGTCGGCGGACATCTGCCGCGCGTCAATGCGTTCGGCAGTTACGACCTCGATAGCGCCGATACGCGCAGGTTCGAAGACAGTTGGATGGCCGGCGTGAGCGTCGAGCTGGATGTGTTCGACGGGTTCCAGACCCAGGGTAAGGTCGCCGAGGCACGGGCGAACCTCGATGCCGCTCGCGAGGATCTCCGCCGTACCGAATTGGCGCTGCAGTTGGAGGCAAAACAAGCCCAACTGAATTCGGAGGAAGCACAGGCGCGGCTGGAAACGACCGGGCAGACCGTCTCGCAGGCCGAGGAAAGCGAGCAGATCACCCGCGCCCGCTACGCCGCTGGACAGGCCCTGTTGACCCAGTTGCTTGACGCCGATACAGCCCTGACCTCCGCCCGACAACGCCGCGCTGCCGCCGAGGCCGATTGCGCCATTGCCCGCGCGGCGCTCGACAAAGCACTCGGACGTGAATCGAAGGAATGAACATGATGACACGAGCATTCATGATTTCCCTGTCAGCTCTCATCGTGCTGAGTGGCTGCGGCCGACACGAGACCAACGGACCGGAAACTCCGGCCGTGAAGGTTCAAACGATCGACGTACGGCTTCAGCAGGCGCCGGAACTGTACGAATCCGCGGGGACCGTCCGCGCGCGGCTGACCGCAACCGTGTCCGCGAAGGTGATGGCGGCGATTCAACAGGTCTTGGTGCAACCGGGTGAGCCCGTTCACAAGGGCCAAGAACTGGCGAAGCTGGACAACCGCGATTTGCGCGCCGAATTCGAAAGGGCGAAAGCCGACTTTGACCGCGCGAAGGCGTTGCTGGAAAGCCAAGCCGAGACGCCCGCCGAGTTCGACACGGTGCAATCGCGGTATCGCATCGCCGCGGCGAACCTGAGCTACGCCAGCATCACCGCGCCGTTCGACGGCGTCGTCGGACAGAAGTTGTGCGAGGTCGGCGACTTGGCTTCTCCGGGCAGGCCGCTGTTCGTGGTCGAGCAACCCACGGATTTCCGCCTCGAGACGCAAGCCCCCGAGCGCTTCGCCAGCCTCGTCCGCACCGGCCAAGCCGTTCACGTGTCGATCGATGCCACCGGCGAAAGTTGCGACGGTGCCGTGGCCGAAATCGATCCCGTTGGCGATCCGTCCAGCCACACGTTCCTCGTGAAGATCGACCTGTCCTGCAAGCAGGGATTGAAATCCGGGATGTTCGGCCGCGCGCAACTCCCCGTCGGCGAGCGGCCCGGCCTGTTTGTTCCGACCACCAGTGTCCACGAGCGGGGGCAGTTGACTTTTGTCTACGTCGCTGCCGATGGGCGCGCCAATCTGCGGCTGGTCAAGACGGGTAAACAACATGCCGACGTGATCGAAGTGTTGTCCGGGCTGGATCCCGGCGAGCAGGTTATCGTCAGCGCCGGGGGCGAACTGGCCGACCAGCAGAAAATCACTTTGTGATCGCCCGACATGACCACGCCCTCAGGCCATCCCGCTCATCAGTTCGGTTTTGCCGGCAAAATCGTCCGTTTCTTCATTGATTCGAAGCTGACGCCGCTGGTCATCATCGGCTCGGTGCTGCTCGGCGTCGGCGCGGTGATGTTATTGCCGCGGGAGGAAGAACCGCAAATCGTCGTGCCGATGATCGACATCTTCGTGCGCGCACCGGGGATGTCGTCGAAGGAGGTCGAGGAACGCGTCACCAAACCGATGGAGCAACTGCTCTGGGAAATTCCCGGCGTCGAATACATCTACTCCACGTCGAGCCCGGGCATGTCGATGGTCATCGTCCGGTTCCTCGTCGGCGAGAATGAGGAAAACGCCATTGTCCGCCTCAACCAGAAGATGTTCGCCAATTTCGACCGCATCCCGCCGGGCGTGTCGCAGCCGCTGATCAAGCCCCGCCGCATCGACGACGTGCCGGTGCTGGGGCTGACGCTGTGGAGCAAGCGCTATAACCATTACGACCTGCGCCGCGTTGCCGCGCAACTGGACGCCGAGATTGCGCAGGTCAAAAATGTCTCCGTCACCACGTTGATCGGCGGTTACCGCCGCCAGGTCCGCGTGACGCTCGATTCGGGCAAACTCGCCGCTTATCACCGCGATCCGCTTCGCGTCACCCAGATGTTGCAGTCGGCCAACCAGCAGCTGAACGAAGGCAGTTTCGCCGCCGACAACCGCGACGTCCAGGTCGACACCGGTGGATTTCTCAAGGACGCCGACGATGTGGGTTCCGTGGTGGTGGGCGTGTTTGCCGGCAAGCCGGTGTACGTGCGCGACATCGCCACCGTGGTCGATGGCGCCGAGGAGCCCGATCAGTACGTTCTGTTCGGCGAAGGCGCCGCGGTCGCGCAGGGCAGCAAGAGTGAATATCCGGCCGTGACGATTTCGGTTGCCAAACGCAAAGGCGCCAACGCCATCTGGGTCGTCGAGGATGTGATGCGCAAGGTCGACTCGCTCAAGGGACGGATCATCCCCCACGACGTCGAAGTCACCGTCACTCGCAATTACGGCCAGACCGCCGAGGAAAAATCCAACGAGTTGCTGTTCCACATGGCCATCGCCGTCGTCGGCGTGACAGTCCTCATCGGTTTCGTGCTCGGTTGGCGCGAATCGGGCGTCGTGGCGGTTGCAATCCCCGTGACGCTCGCGTTGACGCTGGCCACGTTCTATTTCCTCGGATTCACGCTGAATCGAATCACGCTGTTCGCCCTGATCTTTTCCATCGGCATTCTCGTCGATGACCCGATTGTGGACGTGGAGAACGTGGTCCGCCATTTTCGTCTACCGCAGACCAAGGGACGACCATTGCTCGAAGTCACCATTGAAGCGGTCAACGAGGTCCGCAGTCCGTTGATCCTCGCGACGCTCGCGGTGATCGCCGCGATTCTTCCGATGGGATTTGTCGGCGGGCTGATGGGACCGTACATGCGGCCTATTCCTATCGGGGCCAGCGCGGCCATGGTCTTTTCCATGGTCGTCGCGTTTGTGGTCACGCCCTGGGCGGCCTATCGGATCCTCAAGGGCGCCGCCGGCTCGCACGAGCATCACGAGGGCGAGAAGGAAGATTGGACGACGCGGCTCTACCGGCGCGTGATGGGACCGCTGATTCATCATCCGTGGTGGCAGGCGGGCTTCTTGGCGGCCATGGTGCTGCTGTTGCTGAGCGCGATGTCGATGGTCTATTTCAAACTTGTCCGCGTGAAGATGTTGCCCTTCGACAACAAGAGCGAGTTCGAGGTGGTCATCGACATGGACCAGGGCACCCCGCTCGAACAGACCGCGCGCGTGGCCGAGGAATTGGCCGCGAAGATTCGCGAAGAGCCCGAGGTCACCAACTACCAGATCTACGCCGGCACCGCCGCGCCGTACACGTTCAATGGTCTTGTGCGCCACTATTTCCTGCGCCAGGGACCAACCGTCGCGGAAATCCAGGTCAACCTGGTCAGCAAAGGCAAACGGCGCGCTCAGAGCCACGAAATCGCCAAGCGCGTCCGGTTGAAACTCGCACCGATCGCCGAAAAGCTCGATGCCCGGATGAAAGTGGTCGAAGTGCCGCCCGGGCCACCGGTCCTGGAGACATTGGTCGCCGAAATCTACGGCCCGGACTACAAGCAGCAGATCGAAGCCGCCCGCCAGATCCGCGCGATTTTCCGGCAGGCACCCGGTGTCGTGGATGTGGATTGGTACATGGAAGGCGGCGGCCCGAAGTACGAATTCGAGTTTGATCACAAGAAGGCCGCGCTCGATGGGATTAGCGCCGAACAGGTCGCGCAAACAGTGAAGGTCGCCCTCGAAGGCGCGGAGGTTGGCTTGCTCCACGTTCCGCAGGAGAAGGAGGACGTGGCGATTGTGGTGCGTCTGCCGGTCGGTCAACGATCGAGCGTGGGCGATTTACTGACGGTACGCGTCGCGTCGCCATCGGGCACGCTGGTGCCGCTGGGGGAACTGATCAAGCCGATACCGGGCGCCGAAGACACGAGCATCTACGAGAAGAACATGCAGCGCGTGGTGTACGTGCTGGGAGACATTGCCGGGGCCGAGGAAAGCCCCGCGTACGCCATTTTCAACATGAACGAGCCGATCAAAAAGCTCGGCCTGCAGATCTATAACATGCAGCAGCCCTTCTCGACCGAACAACCCGCGATGAAATGGGACGGCGAATGGCATATCACGCTCGAGGTCTTTCGCGATCTCGGCGCGGCGTTTGCAGTAGTGCTGGTGCTGATCTACGTGCTGGTGGTCGGCTGGTTCCGCTCGTTCAAGACGCCGTTCATCATCATGGCGGCCATCCCCTTCTCCCTCGTCGGCATCTTGCCGGCGCATTGGGCCCTGGGCGCGTTCTTCACGGCAACGTCAATGATCGGCTTCATTGCCGGGGCCGGCATCGTCGTGCGCAACTCGATCATCCTCGTGGACTTCATCGAACTGCGGATGAGCCAGGGCATGCCGCTGGCGGAGGCGGTGATCGATGCCGGCGCGGTGCGGTTCCGCCCGATGATGCTCACGGCCGCGGCAGTGGTCGTGGGCGCAAGTGTGATTTTGTTCGACCCAATTTTCCAGGGACTGGCGATTTCGTTGATGGCCGGCGAGGTGGCCTCGCTGCTGCTGTCTCGCATGGCGGTGCCGGTGATTTACTATTTGGCGATGAGCAAACAGCTCACGAATCAATCGAGTCCGGCGCGGTGAGTTGAACAATAGTGGCGCTCGGCTCCCGTCGCGCCACATCAGTTCCGCATCCACACAGAAAGCCCCTGTCGATCAAGTGGAGATTTCCAAAGTCGGGATCATCATGACCAAAGAAGGCAACGCGAGCGGATTCCGGATTTGCCTGGCTATTGGGGACCCGGTCCGATCCACCAAGATAGAACCGATATTGGAAGAGGATGGGTACGAGGGGATCCCGTTTCGGAACGCCGGGGAACTGTGGACGATTTGAAGTGGCGGCATCCGCGTTACATCATCACCGACCGGAGATTTGCTCGCGAGTTTCCCGGGTTGGATCTCTGCCGCGAAGTCCGTAACCGCTACATACCTCCGTACGTGTACATCGACGTCCTCAGCGTCAAGACCAGCATCCACCTCCTCAGCCCGCCCCAAGCGCGGGGTCGCACAGTCTGCCACCATCAGCACCGCCGTTGAGACCGGCGCGATCTTCCGCCAAGCGATCTGTCGCCAGATTGGTTGCGGGCCATTTACATGCAACGGATGCCTCCGGTGAAATCTGCCGTCGGGCATGGACGGCTATTGAGCATGACTGGAGAACGTGAAGTTGACCGTCTTGGTTTCTCCCGCGCCAACGCTGACTGTGGCGTCTTGCGTGCCGTATTTTTCATGCCACGCCTCGATTAGATAATCACCGGGGGGAAGCCCCTTCAATGAGAATGTGCCGTCACTGCCGGTGACCGCGTAGAACGGATGACCGAGCACGCCGACATAGGCGTTCATCCACGGGTGGACGTCGCACTTGAAGGGCACCATTACCTCGGGGTAGGCAAACGTTCGGGTGACCTTCATGCCCTGGATCGGCTCACCGACGTTGAACTCCTGGTTGACGACCGGGTGCGCGTGGATGTTGTGCAGCGTGTTGTCGCTGTTAAGAATGATCAACGGTTGATGGGCCATCATGCCGAACACATGCGGGTGGTACTGACAACCTTTCTGGTCAATCACCACGGGTGTTTTGGGCGCGTCGAACGACTTTCCTTCGAGTCCCTTCTTCACGTACACGAACACGTTGCGCAGCGTGCCATTGGTGTTAACAATCACCTCCTCGGACAGGAGCGGTTCATCCGCGTGCATCGCGGCGCAGACCGGGTCCGCGTCGGTTGCGATCTTGTGCCGTTTGGGCGCGACGCCTTCAAACGCGATTGTGCCGGCGATCGTTGCCGTGTCCACGGCGAATGCGGACGACGCGACAAGCATCCACCCGCAAACCAAATCGGAGACCAATACTGACCTGTTCATGCATCTCTTGCTCCTTCCTGCCGGCGTCGTAAGCGCCGACCCGAACATCACACCCCGATATACGAGCGGGGATCATCAAATTCACCTTTCTCCCAGTAGAAAATCAGTCCCTTGTTCACAATGATCTGGCCATCGTCGGCCACAGTCACCTCACACCGCCGCATGGGATATGGCGCTGGCCCCTCGAAATTGATGCCGTCGATGGTGTACCCGCTCCCGTGACAGGGGCACTTGAAAATCCGCGCGTCCGGCATCCAGTTCGGCGTGCAACCGAGGTGAGTGCAAATTGCCAGGATCGCAACAATACGGTGCTCATGATGGACCATCCAAATGCGATGCGCGGCCTTGAACGACGTGTCCACTGTATTTGGCGGGAAGTTGCCCGGGGGTCCGACCTTGAAGACCTCGATTTTCGTGAAGTCCACTCGCGGCATCATGAACTCGAAAACCACCGTCAGTCCCCCGCCGATTGCCAGCGCAAACGTCAGCCAGGCGAGAGCCAACCGGGCAACGAACACCCGACGCGGCATGGGGCGTCCCTCCGGATCGAGAATCCCTCGCGCCTTCAGTCGCCGGAGGGCTTCCTCCCGCGGTGAGAGCTTCTCGCCAGTCTGCGGCGTGTCTTCACCGATGACTGTCAATGTCGCCATGGTTCGCTCCGTTGAAGTTCAATCAGGCGCTCGTTGCCATTGCCTTGACGACCCGCGCCGACTCACAGACGAAAAACCCTTTCGCATCGCAGGTGCTAACCGGGCCGCTGTCCCTGCAACAAGCTCGTAGCCAAAAGGAAACCCCTTCCGAATCGCTGGGCCTCACCCGAACTCATGAGCCAATCTGACAGTGTCGACAACTGACGTTGCGCCAGCCTGGCAGTTCCCACAGGCTCGGCAAATCAGGATCCGCTGCGCTCAGGCGCACCCGATCGGCACCCCAAGTCGCTGTTTCGGCGGGCGCGTCCCTGGCAGATCGCGGCGCCTGGCTGTGTCGCCACTGCCTGGGTCCGTAACCACGAAACCAGAGTCAGTGGTGTTTTGGGCGGGTCGTCTGGAGGATGATAATCGATTCGTCGCCGAACAATTCGGGCGGAGTTTTGTCGAATCTGATGTAATGTCCTTGTGGCGATGAGGAAACTCCTCCAGCGTCCATTGTCACTGCCGAAGCGGACCGTGACGGCTTTGGCGTTGGCTTTAGCCGTGCTAATCGGTCTGGCGGATTACTACACGGGTTGGGAAATCCACGTCTCCGCCTTTTATTTGATACCGATTAGTTGGGCCTGCTGGACGGCGGGACGAAGGGTCGGCCTGTTTCTGGCCATCGTCGCCACGGTCCTGATGGTGATTACGGACAGAATCAGCAATTATTCCTTCCAGCATCCGGAAGCTCCATACTGGAACGACCTGATGTTGCTCGTGTTTTTCATTGTCGTGGTGTATCTGCTATCGGCCATCCAGAACGCCCACGACTATCTCGAGAAGACCGTCCAGTTGCGAACGGCCGCGCTGCAGGCAGAGATCGCGGAGCGCAAACGCGCCGAAGCCGCCAAGCTCCAGGCCGAGCGGCTTGCCACGGCGGGCACGATGGCCGCCGAGGTTGCTCACGAGGTTCGCAACCCACTGGGCTCGATTACCTTGAACCTCGACCTGATTCGCAAGGAGATTGACAGGCTGGCCGAATCGGCCAGCCGTTCTCCCGAGGAAGGCCGCGATCTGGTGAATGAAATGCGTGAAGAGGTTCATCGCATCCGACACGTGATTGAAGATTACCTGCAGTTTGCGCGACTGCCCAAGGCGCAGCGAAAGCCACTGGCGTTAAATGAGTTTCTCGATCAAAAACTCACCTTCATGCAAGTCACGTTTGACAGCGCGCGGGTGGCATGCCGCACCCAGTTCGACGCTTCCGTGGGCACGGTCTACGCCGATGCCGACCAATTGTGGCAGGCCGTGCTCAACCTGGTTCGCAACGGCTTGGAAGCGATGCCCAACGGCGGGGCAATAACGATTAGCACTCAGCGCAATCATGATCACGTACTCTTGCGGGTCACGGACACCGGCGCGGGAATGACCGCCCAACAGTTGCGACAGGTCTTCAAACCATTCTTCAGCACCAAGACCAAAGGGACAGGCCTGGGCCTGACGCTCGTGCAGCAAATCGTCGCCGAACATGGCGGCCATGTCGAATGCCTCAGCGCGATCGGCAAGGGCAGCACGTTCACAGTCCATCTCCCGGAGGCCGAACGAACCTGAGATGGCCGCCCGCGCGAACATCCTGCTGGTAGACGATGATGAGCGGCTGCGGAATGCCGCGGGCAAAGTGCTCGCTGCCGAAGGGTACCGGGTCCTCGGCGCCGGCTCGGCTCAGGAAGCGCTCGATTTATTGCGGGAGCCGGAGACGACCCTGGTCATCTCGGACCTGCGCCTGCCCGACCTCGACGGCAACGCCTTGTTGCAGCAAATCCGTGAGCGTCGGCCCGAGGTGGAGGTGGTGATGATCACCGGGCACGGCAAGGTCGAGAAGGCCGTCGAAGCAATGAAGTTGGGCGCGTGTGATTTCATCGAGAAACCGCTCGATAGCGTGGCGCTGTTGAAGGCCGTGGCCAACGCCTTGAGTAAACAGCGCCTGGCGGCCGAGAACATCCAGTTGCGTCGGCAACTCCAGCGACAACGGGGGATTGTCGGGTTGATCGGCGACAGCCCTGCTTTGGTGGCCGTCAAGCAGATCATCCGCCAGATCGCGCCGACCAACGTGGAAGTGTTGATCACCGGCGAGAGCGGCACGGGCAAGGAGATCGTGGCCGACGCGATTCACCAACTCAGCGACCGCCACGACAAGCCGCTGCTGAAAATCAGTTGTGCGGCAATTCCTGACACGCTCCTGGAAAGCGAGTTGTTCGGGCACGAACGCGGCGCATTCACCGGCGCGACGGCTGCCAAGCCCGGCAAGTTCGAGTTGGCGCACGGGGGGACGTTGTTCCTGGACGAGATCGCCGAGATGAGTCCGCCGCTACAAGCCAAACTCTTGCGGGTGCTGCAGGACGGCAGCTTCCAGCGGCTCGGGAGCATGAAGGAACTGCACGCGGATGTGCGGCTGCTGAGCGCGACGCACGCCGACATTCCCCGGGCGATCGCCGCAGGCAGGTTCCGGCAAGACCTGTATTATCGGATCAACACCATTGAGATCTCGCTGCCGCCGCTACGGGAACGCGGCGAGGATATCCCGCTCCTGGCGGAGCATTTTCTCAGAGACTGTGCCGACGAAATGCGCAAAGACGTTGGTTCCATTGCGCCCGCCGCACTCGATCAACTGCGGGGGTATTCGTGGCCGGGCAACGTTCGCGAACTCGAGCACGTTATTCAACGTGCCGTGGCGCTGGCGAGTGGCGATACAATCACCGGGTTCTCGTTCAATCCCACAGGCAGTGGGTCAGGCCGAACGGCCTCGAACACAGCGGACGGCCCTGCCATTTCCATTCCAGTCGGCACCACGGTGGACGAAGCCACCAAGCGTCTGGTGGAAGCCACGATTCAGCAGTGCGGCGGCAACAAGCTCAAAGCCGCCCGCATTCTCGGCATCCCGCCCCGCACGATGTACCGCCACTTCTCCGACTCAAGGACATAGGGTTGCGCCACACTGGCAGTGTGCGGACTGCCGCTGAGGCATAAATTCTCTCGGCCGCAGAGCGCCCGTGAGTGGCTCCGACATTTGAACGCGGTTCTCCCGCAGACAATTACGAACCGATCTTGGGATGTGGCACCGGTGCTGCTAACCCAATCGGGCATGGGCAAGATCGGGAAGAAGTCCGTGTTGATCATTGATGATGACGTGGGGATGTTGCGGGCGCTGAACAAGGTCTTGAGCGGCGAAGGCTGCCTCGTCGCCACGGCAGCGAGCCCGGTGGCGGCAGTCGAGTTCTTGAACAAGGGCCAGCACTATTTCGATCTGGTCATCACTGACCTGCGCATGCCGGATATCGATGGCACAGTCATCCTGCGGGCTGTCAAGGGGGCCTATCCCGATGTGCCGGTAATCCTCATCACGGCCTTCGGCAGTCCCGAGGCGAAAACAGAAGCCTATCAACAGGGCGCGACGGCCTTTCTGGAAAAGCCCGTGGACACCGAGCAACTGCTCGCTGTGATCGAGAATGCAATCATCCCCCCCGACGGTTTGACCCCCACCGGAGCAACTGCTCGCCCTGATTGAGCGCACACCCTTATTCCGACCCACGCGATTTATTATGGATCCTTCGACGGTTGGCAATAGACGCTGCCAAGGTGGCACTGGCTGGTGGCAGTGAGTCTGCCAGTGTGGCCCAACATGACAAGCAGACTGTCAAACGGCGGTATCGGTATTTCCTTACCCCACAATCTGTTGCAGTCGAGTCGGACTGACTTGGCATCCGCAGTGCGATCTCAACAGCCGAAGGTGTTTTGGAAGGAAAGGAAGGAAACCATGACGCACCGAGCCGGAGTGGAAGCGGCGGAGTTCATACAATCGCGGTCATGGTCGGCCACGGTCGAGTGGAAGCGGCGGAATCTCGATACAGGTCGCCTGACGATTAAACGACGAGGTCTTGTGGCGCATGGACGGCGGATCAACGGTGATGACAACGGCAAGAGATCGAGCCGGGGAACAGCGCAACCGAGAAGCGGAACACGAACAATCCGGTTCGCCCGCCCAGCGGTCGAGATCGTAGTACACCTCAACAATGAACCGGCAACGGTGAGCCGGGCGATGGTCAGCGCCGCCACTCCGAATGCCGAAATTCTGGCGTCCTGTTTTCATTGGGGACCGGACGGCGCCAGTGTTCGGCTGGTGACGGAAGACGCGGAGAAGACGGAGCAAGCGCTCACCCGGGCGGGCTTTCAGTACCAGACGGGTTCCGTTCTGCTCATTGGACTGGGAGAGAAACCAGGTGTGGCTGCGGCAACGGTCCTCCTGCTGGCGCAGGCCGGAATCGGTCTGTCCTACTCGTACGTCTCATGCACGGACGACCACGAAGCCATTGCCGTATTCAAGACCACGGATGACGATCAGGCGGCGCGGGTGCTGCAGGTGGAAGCACTGGTGGAAAGCGTGGCCCTTGCGAAAACCTGGCAGGGTTCAAGTCGCCGAGCGGCGCAATCGGCACAGGTTGCTCACGCGTTGGCCGCAACGTTCAAATAAGGAGCAAATGCAAATGATACCGAGAAACACAACTCAAAGCAGAAAGATCGAGTTCCGCTTCAATGCCCCCGACGCGAAGTCGGTAGGCTTGGCCGGCACGTTCAACGGCTGGGATGCGGCGCGCGCGCCGTTGCAGAAACAGACCGGCGGTCGCTGGAGCACAACTCTCACGCTCGAACCTGGCCGCTACGAATACCGCTTTGTTGCCGATGGCCGATGGCTAACCGATCCCAACGCCAAAGAAACAGCGCCTACTCCCTACGGCGAGCGCAATTCCGTGCTGGTGGTCTGAAGGACCGGGGGATTTGAAAGATGGCGCTCGTTGCGGTGGCTTGGTGATGAACGGAGACGCGCGCAACACGCACGGAAGTGAAGGAAAGGAGTCGCTATGACAACGCGAATACAAGAAGTAAGTCATGGGATGGAGAGTCCGGCCGAAATCCACAAGCCGGCCGAAGTCATGGCCAGCGGATCGATGGTGGAGACCATCGCCGGGATCAGCGCGTTGGTGTTAACGATTATCGCGCTGGCCGGTATGGCGAGCGAAACGCTGACGGCAGTGGCTGCTCTCGCACTGGGATCGGCTTTTCTGTTGGAAGGCGTGGGGATGGGGGCCCGCTACACGCACGTCATTCACGAGGCTGAAGGGGGCTGGTGGAGCACAGCGGCAGAAATGGGCAGTGGCATCATGGTGGCATTCGTCGCTGGTGGTGCCGGAATCGTGCTGGGCGTGCTGACGCTGCTGGGACTGGCTGAGACCGTGTTGCTGCCGATCATGGCGATTGTGTTCGGCAGCGCGCTCGTTCTGAGCTGCGGCGCGGTGAGCAAGCTCAACTACCTGCAAATGGTGGACGAGCGGACGGAACAGCGGTACCGCATCCTCGCGCGCGAAGCCGTCTCCGCAGCCAGCGGCCTGCAAGTCCTGGTTGGTCTGGGTGCAATTGTGCTGGGGATCCTCGCGCTTCTGCATATCCAGTGGATGATCCTGACGATGATCAGCCTGCTCGCAGTCAGCGCTGCGGTTGCCTTCAGCGGTGCCGCCTTGAGCAGCCGGTTCTGGGGATTCTGGCTTCGCTAATTGTGCGAGCAACCCGATCGTATGGGGCGTCGAGGAGATTCGTGAAAACCTGGGGGCGCAGCACAGTGGAAGTCCCACGTTTCAGTTGGCCGTGGCGTGTGAAGAAAGCCGACAGCAAGACCGGATATATTGAGTTGTGGGGGCCAGGTGCGTTGGCTCGTAGCCAATGTAATGCGTAGGAATTCGTCCTGGCGGCAAATGAGAATTCTGCTGATTGCGCGGCGGAAAGAGGGGGGCAAGTTACGGTGTCTACCACTTGAGGGTGGGTCGCGACCCGTGTAAGCAGGGCAGAAGCCTGCTTTGACTCCCGTGGGCGGGTCCGTCGGGCACAGCAGCGGGCATGGAGTTCGCATGGAGGTGGGTCGATGCCTTTGCGGACCGCATCGAGAGTGGTCTGCCGAAAAGGATGCCATTATGAGAATCGCGATGTTTTCGTGGGAAGCATTGCATGGCTGGGCCGTGGGGGGCGTGGCCGCGCATGTCACCGAATTGGCGGCGGCCCTGCAGCGAAGAGGGCACGAGGTTCACGTGTTCACCCGGCCAACCGACAGGTCCGGCGGCGTCTTCTCTCACGACGGCGTCTGGTACCATTACTGCCCGCACAACCTCAACCGCAATTTCGTGGACGAAGTCCAGGAGATGTGCCGGTCGTTTGTCTGGCATTTTTTCCAACACGAGGACACCTATGGTCATTATGACGTCGTCCACGCGCACGACTGGCTCGCATCGAATGCGATGGTCTGGATCAAACAGGGCCGACGCGATCACAAGGCGGTCTTGACGGTTCACTCGACGGAGTACGGCCGGTGCGGGAACAATTTTTGGGGCGGAACTTCCGCGCGGATTCGCGATCACGAGCGCCACGGAACGTACTGCGCCGACCGGGTGATCGCCGTCAGCGGCACGCTCAAGGGTGAATTGCAATGGATGTACAACCTACCGGACTGGAAATGCTGGGCGATTTACAACGGCGTGCCCGTCCACAAATTCGATGGCTGGCTCAATCCGGCGGGAGTGAAAGCCCGGTATGGCATCGGGCCGATGGATCCGACGATCCTGTTCGTCGGGCGGATGGCGCTGCAGAAGGGCCCGGACCTGCTCCTGGAGGCGATCCCCGGGTTGTTGCGGTATTATCCGCACGCCAAATTCATCCTCGCCGGTGAAGGTCATTTGAAGGGTGACCTCGAACGGCGGGCCCACCAACTCGGTGTTGCCCATGCCATCCGCTGGCTTGGATACATGCACAACGGACAGGCGATCGATCTGTTCAAGGCGTGTGACGCCGTCTGTGTCCCGAGCCGCAATGAGCCGTTCGGGATCGTTGTGCTGGAGGCGTGGGCCGCCGGCAAGCCGGTCGTGGCGACCAACTACGGGGGGCCCGGTGAGTTCGTCTGGCACAACGTGGACGGTTTGAAGATCAACCCAACGGTCGATTCGGTCGGGTGGGGTCTGGGTACGCTGTGCACGAACTGGGAATGGGCACGGTGGATGGGCCGCAACGGCCGTGTCGCTGCCGAAACCGCGTTTACCTGGGACAAGATCGCCGACACCACACTGGAGTGTTACCGATCCTAGAACGAGAAGCATCGAATGGAGAAACAACAATGAAAAGAAATCAGAAGGCCGGTCCATCGAGTCGGGCCGCAGCAATCGCCGAATCCGAGGACGACATCATCGAGTTGAAACTCAGCGCCCCCAGCGCGCATTCCGTCTTTGTCGCCGGGAACTTCAACGGTTGGGATCCGCAACACACACCGTTGCGCAAGGAGGCGGGAGGTGTTTGGCGCGCCTTCCTGCCGCTGTCGCCCGGCCGCTACGAATACCGGCTTGTCGTGGACGGCCAGTGGCAGGAGGATCCCGGGGCCAGGGAATCAGTTCCGAATCCTCATGGCGGGCGCAACTCAGTGCTGGTGGTCCATGCCGCGGCCCGACCGGCAATGGCCGAAGCGGAGGAGTGGTAGTCCGTCGTCGACGGAGTCAGGCCGAACCGCTCCATGGAACTGCTTCCCATGCTCGCCGAGCCCGGCGCGGTGCCGGCGACGCGGCTGTTACCGGCAGTCGGATCGGCGTTCAGCCTGTTGACGGAAGAAGACCTGACCCGGCTCGCTGCAGGGGCGCACTCGCGTTTGTACGCCTGCCTCGGCGCGCACCGCGTGAGTCTGCCCGGCATCGAGGGCGTGTATTTTGCCGTATGGGCACCGCGGGCGGTTGCGGTGTCGGTGGTCGGCGATTTCAACAAGTGGGAGACCGCCGCGCATCGTCTGCAACGGTGCCGGGGATCGGGAGTATGGGAGACATTTGTTCCGGGAGTTCCGCCGGAGAGCAACTACAAGTTCCGACTCACCACTGCCACCGGTCAACAAGTGGACAAAGCCGACCCGTTTGCCGTTCGCGCCGAGGTGCCGCCCCGCACGGCTTCGGTGGTTTGGGAGACGGATTATCAATGGCAGGATGCGACCTGGCTCACACAGCGGCGTCGCTGCGATTGGCGCACCCGACCGATTTCGATCTACGAGGTTCATGCCGGTTCGTGGATGCGCGTGCCCGAAGAGGGCAATCGCTGGCTGACCTATCGGGAGTTGGCGCCCGACCTGGCAGCGTACGTGGAGGAGTTGGGCTTTACGCATGTCGAGCTGCTGCCGCTGATGGAACACCCGTTCTACGGTTCGTGGGGCTACCAGCCGACGGGGTTCTTCGCTCCCACGGGGCGATACGGCACACCGCAGGACCTGATGTATCTGGTGGATTACCTGCACCAGCGCGGCCTTGGCGTGATCCTCGATTGGGTTCCGCTGCACTTCCCGTACGACGGATTCGCGCTGGCGCGGTTCGACGGCGGTTGCCTGTACGAACATGAGGACCCGCGCGACAATCATCATCCCGTGTGGGGCAGCGTGCTGTTTGATTACGAGCGGCCCGAGGTGCGCAGCTTCCTGCTCAGCAATGCGATGTTCTGGCTGCGTCAGTATCACGCCGACGGATTGCGGGCCGATGCCGTCTCGTTCATGCTCTACCGCGACTACTGCCGCAAACCCGGGCAATGGAACCCCAACCGCAATGGCGGACGCGAAAATCTGGATGCTGTAATGTTCCTGCAACAGTTGCACGAGGAAATCACCAGGGAATTTCCCGACGTGTTGACCTGCGCGGAAGAAGCGACGACCTACCCGCAGGTTTCGCATCCGGCGCGCGTGGGCGGTTTGGGGTTCACATTCAAATGGGACATGGGTTGGATGCACGATACGTTGGAATACATGGGGAAGCCGTTCCACGCGCGCCGCAGTCAGTTGAACAAGCTCACGTTCCGGATGATGTACGCGTTTGCCGAGAACTTCGTGTCACCGCTGTCGCATGACGAGGTGGTCCATTGCAAACGGTCGTTGTTGAGCAAGATGCCCGGCAACCATTGGGACAAGTTCGCCGGGCTGCGCCTGCTGTACGGCTATCTGTACGGCCAGCCGGGCAAGAAACTGCTGTTTATGGGGGGCGAATTTGGCCAGTGGCGCGAATGGAACCACGACCAGAGCTTGGACTGGCATCTGCTGAACGAGCCGCTCCATCGCGGCCTGCAGCGGTGGGTTCGCGACCTGAACCGTGTCCATACGCAGTGGCCGCCGTTGCACGAACTGGATTGCGACCCCGCGGGGTTCGAGTGGGTGGACTGTCACGACCACACCAATCATGTGCTCAGTTTCCTGCGCAAGGGGCGGGCCGGCGAGCCGATGGTGTTGTGCGTGTGCCACTTCCTGCCGGGCCTGCTGCGCAACTATCGCGTGGGCGTCCCGCAGCCCGGACTCTGGCGCGAGCTGCTCGACAGCGATGCGCATGAATACGGCGGCAGCGGTGCTGGCAACCACGGGGGCGTGATTGCAGAGGAACATGGCTGGCACGGACATTCGTATTCATTAAACCTGACGGTGCCATCCCTGGCGGCCTTATTCTTCGTTCATGAATCGCCGCGCCAGGAAGACATCGCGGCAACCGCGGAAGGACTGTCTGATGCCTGAGGTCTATCACGCGCTCGGCTTGGGGCGGCACCTCCTGGGTCGCGACCAATTCCCCGGCTTCTGGCCACCCGAGATGGGGTTCTGCATGGAGATGATTCCGATGCTCGCCAGTCACGGCTACCGGTACGTGATTGTCGACTGCTGGTATATCAAACCGAAGCGGCCCATGCGCTGGGAGGAGTTGCGGTACCGCCCGTATCTGGCCCGCTACGGTGGCGCCGAGATCGTTGTCGTTCCTCGCGACCGCGAGCTGTCCAATGCCCAGCTCAGTGGACTGGATCCCGGCTGGTTCCAACATGAGATCCAGCAACGGACGAAATTCTGTGATTTTCCCGCGTTGGTGACAACGTGGACCGATGGCGAGAACGGTGGGTGGTTTCGCACCCCGCGCGTCGAGAGCGGTTTCTGGGGCTTCTTCTACCGTCCGGTCCTTGACCGCTCCCGCGCGGGGACGCTGGGATTTACGCCGATCCACATCGGCGAATTCCTGAAGCGGTACCCGCCGACCGAGGAGGTTGAGGTGCATCGCGGGGCCTGGAACACCGAGCACCATTGGGGCGGCGATTTCGCCCAGTGGACCGGCTCGCTGCTGCAAAAACGGGGCTGGGACGAGATCCACAACGCCAGCCGCTACTACCAGCAGGCCAAACAAACCTTTGACCGGTGCGGCTTCAACGGCGACGGCGCCGAGATCCGACACCTCATTACACACGCCTACGATCGGATCCTGGCGGCGGAAACCAGTTGTGACTTTTACTGGGGCAGCCGTTGGGTGCACCGGGCATTTGACGAGCTCGAGCAAGCCTATCGCCTGCTCGACACGGCCAGGAACGAAATGGAGAAAAAGCAATGACACACGAATCGATTCCCGAGATTATCGACGGTCTGCCCAACATATCCGGTTGGGAATCCGATCTGAAAGCTGCGACCGGCGACCACGAGCCGGTGTTTCTGAAGCGCACGCCGTTTCGGCTCGATCATCTGCAGTCGGCCTTTGGCGTCGCTCTGCACATGCATCAGCCGCTGATCCTCGATGACGGTGATCTGCGCCAGACGCGGATGGTGGGCAATCTCCAGTACATGATGGAGCATCAGGACGTTCATGGGAATCACGACGCGCCGGTGTTCGCCCGGTGTTACACGCGCATCGCCGATTTCATCCGCGAGCTGGTCAATGCCGGCCGGCAACCGCGGGTGATGCTGGATTACTCGGGCGAACTCCTGTTCAGCCTCCGCCAAATGGGCCGGGGCGATATTCTCGACAATCTCAAGAGCGTCACGCTCGACGACCGGTACTGGCCCCATGTCGAATGGCTCGGGACGATGTGGGGCCATGCCGTCGTGCCCTCCACGCCGGTGCCGGACGTGCCGCTGCACATCCGTGCCTGGCAGCACCAGTTCGCGGCAATCTTCGGCTGGGACGCGCTCGCGCGCGTGCGCGGATTCTCGCCGCCGGAGATGCACCTGCCGAATCATCCCGAGGTGTGCTTCGAGTACGTCAAGGCTCTGCGCGCCGGCGGCTACCAATGGCTGGCCGTGCAGGAGCATTCGGTGGAAGAACTTGACGGCCATGGCCTGCGCGAACGGTGCCTGCCACGGCGCCTGGTGGCCCGCAACAGCCACGGAGAAGAGGTGTCGATCACCGCGCTGATCAAGACCCAAGGCTCGGACACCAAACTGATCGGGCAGATGCAGCCATTCCACGAAGCCAAGGGCCAGCATCCGCGGGACTGGAAAGGCAAACACATTCCACCGCTCGTGTTCCAGATCAGCGATGGTGAGAACGGCGGCGTGATGATGAACGAGTTCCCCAACAACTACCAGCAGGTCTGGCATCAGATCGGCACCGAAGGCGTGGTGGGAATGAACGGCACGGAGTATCTCGAACTGCTGGCCGCTGCGGGCATTCGCGAGGGCGATTTCGAGCTGATACAACCGCTGCATCAGCACAAGCTCTGGGAGCGGATGGGAAAGAAGCCGAGCCCGGAGCGGTTGGAGCAACTCATCAAGGAGCTCCACCAACAAGATAACCGGTTCAACATGGAAGGCGCCTCGTGGACGAATAACATGAGCTGGGTCCACGGCTATGAGAACGTGCTCGATCCGATCAACAAGCTCAGCGCCCTGTTTCATGAGAAGATCGATGGCCATTCGGTGGACAAACGCAGCCGTGCCTACCGCAACGCCTTGTTGCACCTGCTGACAACCCAGACCAGTTGCTACCGCTACTGGGGTACCCAGGGGCGCTGGACCGATTACGCCCGTGAGATTTGCCGGCGCGGGAATGAAATTCTAACGCATGATTTCTGATCAGTCGTGTCCGCCCGGGACTTGCCTCCGCGCTCTGCCAGCGTGGCACAACGCGTTGGCAGCCACACTGCCAGACTGGCTTGGTATCCTCTGCCCCCCCTACTGACAGACCCGTTTCCATCTGTTTGCCAGGCAGGTTGTTGCAACTATTCAAGAGCTCGTGGCACCGGCTGTGCGAATCCAGCACCTTGGTGAAACACACAGAAAAAGGAGTCGGGCCATGAGTGACAGCGACGATGCACTTGCCATCTTCGGCACTCGCACACCGCTGATCGCCCTGGTGATGCTACTGGTCTTCACACTCCCCTTGCGTGCGGCGCCAGCGAACCACGCTGCCAGCGACACCCAAATCAATGATGCAGTCGAGTATGAATTGCTTTCCGAAAAAGGAGTGTCCCCGAACCTTATCGACGTCAGCACCAGTCACGGAGTCGTGACCCTGGCGGGCTCGGTGAACGATCTGCTGGCCAAAGAGCGGGCGGTCAAGATCGCGGAGTCAGTCCGAGGCGTGCGGGCGGTGATCGACCGAATCACCGTCACACCGGTCTCACGTCCCGACGGAGACATCCGCAAAGACATCCTGACGGCCCTGCTGCAAGACCCGGCTACTGAATCCTACCAAATCAGTGTCTCGGTCTCGAACGCCGTTGTTACGCTCACCGGCGCGGTTGGTTCATGGCCGGAATCGCAACTGGCCGAACGGGTCGCCAAGAGCGTCAAGGGTGCCCGGGAAATTCGTAATGATATCACGATCAACTATCTCGCAAAACGCACGGACGAAGAAATTGCGGCTGACATCCGGGCCGCGCTCCGCTGGGACATTTGGGTGAACGGGCAAGTGATTGACGTCAACGTCAAGAATGGGACCGTGATGCTCAGCGGGTCCGTCGGGAGCGCCATCGTAAAGCGGCGAGCAGTAGAGGACGCCTGGGTAATCGGAGCGACCTCGGTGGATGCCGCCGGGTTGCACGTCGAACCGTGGTTGCGCGCGGGCGCCCAACGGAGATTCCGATATGCGATCAAATCCGACGAACAGATCCAGCAGGCGGTGCAGGCAGCGTTTCGGCGCGATCCGCGGGTCGCGCCGTTCTCCCCCAGCGTACGAGTGGAAGATCACACGGTCATCCTCTCGGGAGCCGTGGGCAGTTTGAAAGCGAAGATGGCCGCGGTACACGATGCCCGAGACACGGTCGGCGTGTGGTGGGTCGAGAATTACCTCAAAGTGCGGCCCAAGAACCCTCCCGATGACGCTGACATCGAGAAGAACCTGAACGCGGCCTTATTCTGGAATCCGGGTCTCGAAGGCACCGAGATCCAGGCCGCGGTCATTCATCGCGTCGCCTACCTGTCGGGGGCCGTCGAGGACGGGTACCAGAAGATCGAGGCGCAGGATGTCGCCTCCCGCACCAAAGGCGTCGTGGAGGTTCGGAATCGTCTGCGGGTCGAACCACAGTTGATGATCTCGGATTACGATTCGTACTACAACTGGCCCGACTATTACGATTCCCCCTATCGCTATGACACCGGGCTGTTTGCAGCGCCGTCGCTCAAGACCGACGTGCAGATCAGAAAAGACGTCGAGAGAGCGTTCTTCTGGAGCCCGTTCGTGGATCGTGACGACATCAAATTGACCGTCCACGACGGCGTCGTGACCCTGAGAGGGACGGTGGACGGATGGATCGCCTACGGGGAGGCACAGCGTGATGCATACAAGGGCGGCGCGACATTCGTCATCAACCGATTGCAGGTCAAGAAAGGCGCGTGGTTTTGACAACGGGCCATAACCGGAGCCGTTCGATGTGCGTTGGCTGGCGGCGCGAGCGTTGGTTGCGTTTGGCCGCGATGGGTTGCCCGCGTCGTGGCGGTCGCTGCCTGGTCGCCGGCAAAGCCAAGGAAATCGCGACCGATGACCACGTCGATGTCCTCCGAAAATCGTTCGATGAGCTTCCAGCACTTGGAAAGCGATGTGCCCCCCTTGAACGTCAGATGTGGACCGGTAGGCGACAATGCAAAGAGTTCTCGCAGCGTCCAGCAGACCCAGAGATCCTTCTCAATGCTGGCCGCCGGCAGACCGAGCCGGCGTTGGGCTTCTTCACAGCAGCTCGGCTGACGGGCGGGCGGGAGTTGAATGAACTATTCCATCGCTCGACTCTCTCAAACTTCGGCGACTTGCTGCAGGATTCGGGCGATCCAAGCCGGGGCGTAACGGAGGTCGGCCACCAGTTGCTTCTTGTCGGCAGCGGAAAGCCGTCGACGGAGTGAGGCGATGATGACAGGCGCAGGCAAGTGATTGCAAATCGGTGTCGATCAGTCCGGCCTTCCAACTTCGAGTGACCATCCATTCATTTCTTGGGCCAACATGTCACAGTCATTCGGTCATGTCACAGTTCCGGCGAGGCGGAGTGACACACTCCGGGGCGTCCTCCCCACCGGAAATTCCGACACCATCGATACTTGAAAAAATGTCATCCAGCCTGGCATAGCCGTTGCTAAGCCGCTTTTTTGAAGGAAAAAGAAACACCCAGAAAGGAGACGATATCTATGGCACTGGTACGTTGGACTCCAAGAAGCGATCTGTGGGATCCGTTCGCCAACCTGGCGGACATCCAAGAGGAAATGAACCGTTTGTTCGACACATCCCTGCGTCGTGGCAGTCGTGCGCTTGACGGACAGCTTTTTGCGCCATGCGACATTTACGAAGAGAAGGACAAACTGATCGTCCGCTTGGATCTGCCCGGGCTGCGTCGCGAAGATGTGAAGGTCACATTGCAGGAAGGCGTCCTCACGATCAAGGGCGAGCGGAAGGCTGACGCCCCAAAGGATGCGACCTGTTACGCCCAAGAGCGCGTTTCTGGCGCGTTCGCGCGCACCATCCAATTGCATGTGGCCGTCGACGCCAACAGGATTGACGCGCATTTCCGCGATGGTGTGTTGGAGGTAGTGCTGCCCAAGACCGAGGAGGCCAAACCGAAACAGATCGAGGTCAAAGTCGGCTGAAGCAGCTGGCCTCACACACAAACCTCCGGTCGTAACAAGCAGAGGCCAGTCCCCATTGGGTCGGGATTTGGCCTCTGCTGGCGTCCGGATCTGAGACGCAGGGAGACTGTCATGGAAATCATCGCACTAATCTTGGCGGTCATCAGCCTTGTGTTGTCGGGAGTGGCTTATTGGCGGGCCGGCGGCCGGCGGGACATCGACTTGATTCACGCCAAGCATCAGCAGCTGGTGGAAGCGTTGCTGCAGAAGATCGACGATGGCCATCGGGGTGGCGGGAACACAATTGCGTACCAGAACCTTTAGAGCGAGGGAAACAGCGGCGGCTGACACAAACCAAATGGCGTCGCCGCTGTTCGGCGGACCGAATTCCACTGATCCGAGCCAATGGGATCCGTTTCAGGAAATCCAGCGGATGCAGGCGCAGATGGACCGGGAATTCAACGAAATGTTTCAACAATTCCGCACGCAGCCGCAATTCAACACCCTCCAAGTAAACCCCAATTATTCGCTCTCGCTGAATGTGCGGGACTTGAAAGACCGCTATGAAGTGCGGGCCTTTTTGCCGGATGCCAAAGCGTCGGATGTCCACGTCACGCTTGAGAACGGACAGACGCTCAAAGTCGAGGTCAACAATAACCAAACCAATGCCTCCAATCAAACGAACCAAACGTCGCAAGTGACCGAATGGGGCCAGTACGAACAGGTCATTCAACTGCCTAGCCCAGGGAAAACCGACCAGATGAACGTGAAACACGAAGGCCACGAATTGATTGTTACCATTCCCAAAGCGGGCTGACTCGACGTTCGCGAGCTGGGCGGATTGTGTGCCGAGCACGAACCTAGCGGGGCTCAGGTTGAGTCAATTGTATCACGCTGACACAACCAACGGTTACTTCACGGCACAAAAGCAACGCTGGTGGAAACAGTTGGCGAGGGGGATATCGAATTCACATTCCGAGCTGCCAACAAGATCGTCATGTCGGCGCCCTTCGTCTTTATGGGCTTTCCAATCAATCCAGGCGGCAACACGCCTCGAATATGCTCTTTCATGAATGCATACCACTGTTCTGAGCTCCGAAATGGTTCACCAAGATCAGACACGCCCTCGTCACCAATGAACCCCAAGTAGAGCAGAATAACGGGTACGCCCTCCCACGCCAGCTTCCAAGCAAGGGCCACGCGAGTCGATAGTTCGTAGTGGTTATCTCGCGAGATCTCCACACCCGAGAACTTCCCAGCGAGCGCCTTTCTCGCCATTTCGATAGCAGCTCCAATGTGCTTGTGATTCGCCTTGCTATGGGCCGATGCGTTCCCCCGAATATCCCTTCCCTCGACGCCAAGTTCGTTTGCGTGCGATGCCCCCTGGACAAGGATTAACCCCTTTTTGCCCTCGAAGTCTCCCGTAGCCAACAGGTCCCAACCAGGGACGCTGGTGCCCTTCTTGTGCTTCAGCCACCAATTGTCTATGACCCCCCGAATGCGCTCGCTCAAATAGAGATCACCAACCTGGGACAGTTTCGCCTCATTTGGGAAACGGTATCCCTGCGGAATCCAACTATCATCCGACCCAACGTGCGCGTTGGCGGGCTGAATCATCTCGTTGAGTGAACGTGCAAAAGCTTCGCGCCCTTGGCCGGTCCAATCCAGAATGTGTTTTCGCGTTCCACGGAATACAGTGCTCATAAATCTCCAAATATAGAATTTCACAAGCGAACTTCTGCTGTTACGTCGTAGACAACCGCAGAACGCACAGCGTTCGGAGATTTGTATCCAGACCCTCACAGGTCAGCAGATTGAAGACTCCCTAGGCGCGCCTAGTTAACTGTTGTCCGTAGCGAGTCAAGTTGGAGACGGAGTTGGGGGATGTCGTTGATGCGGATGGCGCCCACCTCTTCGATGATGCGCTGGTAATTGCCGGCGGCACGACCTCCGACTAAAAGGGTGACCTGTGCGCCCATAACGCGACGCAGTTTGCGCAGTTCGTGGCCAACATTGGGGTCGTCACCGGGGTAGACGATGCTCAATCCGACAACGCTGGCACGGGTTTGGGTGGCAGCGGCGGCAATATCGTCGGCCGGCAAGTTCGGACCGAGGTAGGTGACGCGCCAACCTTGCGCGGCCGCAGTCGCCGTCACGACCAGCGCGCCCAGCTCGTGCCATTGACCAGCCGGCGTGCTGACGATCATTCGCGGCGCGTTGTCTTCGGGTTGATAGGCTTCGGTGATGTTGCCGACGAAACTGCGAATGACTGCTGTCGCGAGGTGTTCGTGGGCGGGGCGCATCTGGCCGTCCTGCCATAACGCGCCGATCCTTTCGGTCAACGGCACAATTAACGTCTGGATAATCGCGGTGTGACTTAAGTTCATCGTCGCTTGCCCGAGCAGTCGTTCCAGCGCCCGAGCATCGAGTTGTTGCACAACGTTGATGCAGTCACCAAGACTAACGTCTCCGACCGGCGTTGCGGCGGAAAGCGGACGGTTAACACTGGCCTCAGCAATCGCTCGGAGTCGGTCGAGGGGCAGTTTGCTTAGTTGGCTGATCCGGTGGCCAGCAGCCGTGCCTTTGCGCAACAGAATCAATCGCTCAATATCTTCGTCCGAATACACTCGCCGATTCGTGTCCGTGCGGGCCGGCGTAACAGCCTTATACCTAAGTTCCCAAACCCGAATGACATACGGGCTCAGGCCGGTCCGGGCTGCCACGTATCCAATTGGATGCATGGAATATGTCTAACAGAATTCTAGCTATTGTCAAAACAATAATAGACAAACTATATACAATATGTTGACACGGCGTCTACATAATGTTAAGTGTTATTCCCGTGAACCTCGTTGTCACAGGATCGTCTGGCTTGGTGGGTAGGGCTTTGCTGACGGCCCTCAAAGTCCGCCTTGATAGCGTTACGCGGCTTATCCACGCTCCACCCGGGGCGCATTGCGATTATTCACACTGGACCGAGCAGTTGGGCTGCTTGGGCGAAATTGACGCCGTCGTTCATCTCGCAGGAGAGAGCATTGCGGGTGGACGTTGGACGAATGAGAAGAAGGAACGCATTCGGTCCAGTCGAGTCGACTCCACACGCGCGCTTGTCAGTGCCTTGGCGAAGCTCGACCCGAAACCGCGTGTGTTAGTCTGCGCGTCGGCAATTGGTTACTACGGAAATAGGGGAGAGGAGACACTCACCGAAGCGAGCCGACCGGGAACCGGATTTCTCGCAGAAGTGTGCCGGAGTTGGGAGTCGGCCGCCCAGGCTGCAAGGCAATCCGACATTCGCGTCGTGCATCTGCGGTTCGGGATGATCTTGGCCGGTCACGGCGGTGCGCTGGCAAGAATGCTCACGCCATTTCGATTCGGCGCGGGCGGCGTCATCGGCGATGGCCGGCAATACTGGAGTTGGGTCACACTCAACGATGCCGTGCGGGCGATCTTATTTGCGATTGAAAACCAGTCGCTCGCTGGACCTGTCAACATCGTCAGTCCCCAGCCGGTCACCAATCTCGAATTCACCAAGGCACTTGGTCGCGTGCTGCATCGGCCGACCGTGTTGCCCATGCCGGCATTCGCAGCGCGATTGGCGCTGGGCGAGATGGCTGACGAACTCTTATTGTCCAGCGCGTGTGTCCTGCCGGCGGTACTGACAACAACAGGGTTTCAATTTCACCATCCCAAACTGGAGGAGGCGTTCCATGTCGTGCTCAAACAAAGCAACGAAAACTCCCAAGCCAACATCACGCCGCGTGGGCATTCGGTTCGTCGCCATCAAACCGTGGACGATTCCGGTGCGTCAACTATCGGCCAGTAAGTGAACCAAACCATGAGTAACAAAGTCATCCTCATTGGAGCAGGGCCGGGCGGACTGGCAAGCGCGTTGTTGTTGGCCCATGCCGGCTGGCGCGTGAAAATCATCGAGCGACTGCCGCACATCGGCGGACGAACTTCGTCCATCGAGGCGCAGGGGTACCGGTTTGATCTTGGGCCGACGTTCTTTCTGTATCCGCGCATTCTCCGTGAAATCTTCGCGAGCATTGGGCGCGACCTCGATACGGAAGTGCCGATGGTCAGGCTCGACCCGCAATACCGGCTGATCTTCGGCGCGGGCGGCGAGTTGAACGCGACACCAAACATCGAGCGCATGATCGCCGAGATTGCCAGGCTCTCACCGTCAGACGCTCCGAACTTCCGGCAGTTCATGGATGACAATCGCGAGAAGCTGGCGTTGACGGAGCCGTGTTTGCGGATGCCATTCCTGGGTTGGCGCAGCTTGATGCAGGCCCGTCTCCTGAAAATGCTACCGAAACTCGCGCCATGGCGGTCGCTGCATGGGGAACTTTCACGGTACTTCGACGATCCGCGCCTGCAACTGGCGTTCACATTCCAATCGAAATATCTCGGTATGTCGCCGTTCCAGTGTCCGAGCCTGTTCTCAATTCTCTCGTTCCTCGAATACGAACACGGCATCTATCATCCGATCGGCGGGTGCAGTGCGGTCACGACCGCCATGGCGCGGATCGCGGAAGAAATGGGCGTCGAGATTTGCGTCGACGAGCCGGTCGAGCAAATCCTGTTCCGTGGCCGTCGTGCGACCGGCGTTCGCACCCGGACACGCGTACATCGCGCCGACGCGTTGCTCGTCAACTCCGACTTCGCGCGTTCGATGACCCGTCTCGTGCCGGACAATCTCCGCCGCCGCTGGACCGACCGGAAGATTGCCCGCAAGAAGTTCTCCTGCTCGACGTTCATGATGTATCTGGGCATCGAAGGCCGGTACGACCATCTCGCCCACCACAACATCTACATCGCGAAGGATTATCAGCGGAATCTCGACGAGATCGAACACCGCCACGTTTTGTCGGAGGATCCGTCGTTCTACATCGAAAACCCGAGCATCACCGACGCAACGCTGGCTCCGCACGGCAAGAGCGCGCTGTACGTTCTCGCACCGGTGACGCACCAACACCCGAACGTGGACTGGTCGCGCGAACGCGATCGTTTCCGCGCCTTGATGTACCGGCAACTCGCCAAGCTCGGCCTCGACGACCTCGCATCGCGCGTGCGTTTCGAGCGCATCGTCACGCCGGCGGATTGGGAAAACAAATACGAGATTTACCGGGGCGCGACCTTCAACCTTGCGCACAACCTCGGCCAGATGCTCCACCTCCGGCCGCGCAACCGCTTCGAAGATCTCGATGGCGTGTACCTCGTCGGGGGCGGCACCCATCCGGGCAGCGGCTTGCCGGTCATCTTCGAGTCGGCGCGGATCACAACCAAACTCATGCTTGATGACCACGGCGTCGCGTCCGCACCGCGGGTGCGTAAGCTGGTGGTTTGCCGGTCATGAACTGGATTCAATTCGGACGGCTCATCCACGCGATTTACAGCCGCGATGGACGCTTGCCCGACCTGGAATGGATTGAAAGCCTTGGCCTGCTTGCCGTGAAACTCGGCCAGGTGCACGCGTTACGGATTGATTTTCTGGAACGCGAAAAATGCGAACATCTGGCGCGACTGTACCGGCGCAACACCACCCTGCCAATCGAGGACTACATTGATCTGCTCGATGCGACCGCGCCGCCGGGGTTTCTCGAACAATTTCAGGAAATCGAATCGCGGCCACTCGCTTCCGCCTCGGTTGGCCAGGTACATCGTGGCCGGCTCAAGACCGGCGAGTGCGTCGTCATCAAGGGCGTCAAACGCGATGTGCGCAATGAGTTTATCACGGACGTGGCGAGCTTGAAGCGATTGTTCAGGTTCGCCACGCTCGTGTACCCAAAACTGCGGCGGGTTGGCAACCCGGTCGGCATCCTCGACGACATCGCCGAATACACGTTGAGCGAACTTGATTTACGGCACGAGGTAGCTGGGCAGCGGACGTTGCGCGGGATCTACGATCAAAACCGCGACGCGGTCGATCTCTCGCGGCTGACGTTTGCGCATGTGTACGAGCCGCTCTGCAACGAAAACGTGATGGTGAGCGAGTTCATTCCCGGCCGCAGCTTCGACGAACTGATCGAAGCCGGTATGCTGCGGTACGGCACGTTGCTGGAACTATTCCATATCCACGGCTTCTGCATGTTCTGCGTCGGCACATTTCACGGCGACCTCCATCCCGGCAACGTCCTGCTGACCGGGGGCAAACTCTGCTTCATTGATACCGGCTACATCGGTCGTGTCGGACCGAAAATCCGCCGCGGTTTGTTTGAGTTTTTTGCGGCTCTTTCTGAATACGACTACCCGCGTTGCGCCTCCGCGCTTAACCGCATGTCCGACCACGAACTGAAGGGTGTGGAGTTTGAGGTGTTCCGACAAAAGTTTTTCGATTTGTACGCCGGTTTCAAAGACAGCACGGTCTCGCAAGTGAGCTTGACCCGGCAAATGATGCAGACCATCAAACTCGCTGTCCATGCAGGGATGACGTTTGAGAAAGGCATCTTCTCCATTATTCGCAGCTTGATGTATCTCGACGGCATGGTGCTGCGTTGCAATCCTGACGCCGTACTGCTGCGCGACATGCGACCGTTCATCGGTGAATTTGAAAGCCGAGTTATGGATGCGCACCCAGTCACGTGACGGAACAATGGAAACGAGTAACCAACTGTCATTCCGAGCGAAGTGCGGAACCTCGGCCATCCTTCCGCATATGAAATTGGACATTTCTCCCAGTCTCGGGATCATAATGTTCCTGTGGTTGTTGGCTGCCACGGCGTGGGGCGAATCAAATGTGGTGGCGAAGATTGAATTGGAGGATCAATTCGGCCGGACACATTCGATTTCGTTTCCACGAGAAAAGCCGTGCGTATTGATGATCGCGGACCGGGATGCCGAGCGGCAATTGGACGGCTGGACTGGTCCGATTGCCAAAAAGTCGGGCGAACGCGTGGATATTTACGGACTAGCGGATTTGACGCGCACGCCGCACGCGTTTCGTGCATTCATTCGCGACTCGTTCAGGAAGAACTACACACGGCCTGTGTTGTTGGACTGGGACGGCAAGGTGGCGGCGAATTGCGCGTATCCCGGCAAGCAGGCGCTCGTACTGGTGATCAACCGCAAAGGAGTGATTCGTCATCGCGCGACCGGCGCAGCGGACGACGCGAAGCTCAAAGCGATTCTCCATTCGCTCACTGAAACCGACCCATGAAAGAATTCCTGTTCGCAACCGAAATCTGGCTGCCGCGACCACCCGCCGAAGTGTTCCCGTTCTTCGCCGATGCCGGCAACCTCGACTTGCTGACGCCGCCGTGGTTGCGCTTCGAGATACTCACACCGCTGCCGGTGGAAATGAAAGTCGGGACGTTGATTGATTATCGGCTGCGGCTACACGGTTGGCCGATTCGCTGGCGGACGCGTATCCGTGAGTGGCAGCCGCCGGTTCGATTTGTGGATGAGCAACTCAGGGGACCGTACTGGCAGTGGATTCACGAACACACGTTTGTCGAGCGCGAGGGGAGTACAGTGGTTGGTGACCGCGTTCGTTATGCCGTGCCGGGCGGGGCGCTGGTGAACAAATTATTTGTTCGGCGCGACGTTGAGAAGATATTTGCCTACCGGCAAGAGAGACTCGCGGCACGATTTGGGCGGGTTGCGGGACTGCGAAGCTTTGAGTCAGGGAGATAGAGTATGAATACAGAAACAGAACCAAAGCTTGCCCCACCCGGCGCGGGATTACCGGCACTGGAACTCTTGATCGCAAGGGCGCTGTTTCGGGTGCGACGTTGGACGGGCGATCGAGAATCGTTTACCACAAAGTTTCAAGAAGAGCGGGGGCGCATCCGCCAGTTGATCGACGATAAGACGGCGGCGCGGCGTGTGTTGATCCGACGCTTGCCGGGGTTGGAGGATGGCAGCCGGTACTGGTCCGTGTGGATGACCCTCGATCATCTGCGAATTGTGCACAACTCGATGCGCGACGTGATTCGCGCGTTGACCAGCGGCGTTATGCCGACGGGAACAGCCAGCACAGCCGCGGTCACACCCAGTCTGAATGTCACGGGTGCGGTTGTCGCGGAATACGAAAAATCCTGCGACGAACTGCTCGTGACGGTGGCGGCGGCGCACAACCTGCAAACTCCGCTCCGCTACGCGCATCCGTGGTTTGGTCCGCTAGACGCCGCCGTCTGGCACGCGCTGGCAGCCACGCACATCCGGATTCACCGCAAACAGATTGAACGGATCGTCGCCGGCTGCCAACCGAAAGTTGCGGAGTCCGCTCGATGAACTGGCGCTCGGCCGACATGAGGGAATTGTGGACGACCGGTTGGATGCACGACCGCATCTGCGTGGTGGTCGCTTCATTCCCAATCAAAGACCTGCTCCATCCGTGGCAGGTTGGCGCGTGTTGGTTTTGGGATGCGCTCGTTCACGCTGATCTCGCCAACAATACCCTCGCCTGGCAATGGGTGGCCAGCTGCGCGGCGGACGCTATGCCGTTCTTCCGCATCTTCAATTTGGTCATGCAAGCCGAGAAACTCGATCCGGAGATCCACTACATCCGTCGCTGGGTCAAGAAAACTGTCCCTCCGATTCTCGATTATGCCGTTGCGCGGGAACGTGCGCTGACCGCACTCAAGAGGAACGGGGCATGAACTCGAAGACCGGCATCATTATTTTTACCCACGGTTCACGTCTCAAGACCGGCAACGACATCATGGTCAAGCTGGTTGAACAACTCCGTGAACGGCTCGGCTACCAGCATATCGAACCGTGCTTCATGGAACTCGGCCAACCGTTGATTCCGGTTGCCCTGAAGAAATTGGTTCACCAAGGGTGCACTCACATTTTCGGCTACGCGTTCTTCCTTGTTCCCGGTACACACTTGCAGGAGGACATTCCGTTCATCTTCGAGCAGACCCTGAAGAAATATCCTGGCGTGACTTGGGAAATCTCCCCGCCGATGATGTCCGATCCGTTGATGATCGATTTTGTTGCCAAACACATCCAACCGGTCATCGAACGGGGAAATGGGGATGCAGGCGCGTGAAATCGAACGCGTTATTTCAGGTTGGCTATCATAATTGGTTCTTGGTGGGATTCTACATATTGCTGTTGGGCGTGTTTCTGTTCGGCATCCTGCGCCCGCGCCGGCGCGCGGAATGGCGCTCGGCCGGCGTCGTACAGGGTTGGGTGATCGCGTTGTATGCGGAGATGTACGGCTGGCCGTTGACCATGTATTTGTTGGCATGGGTCACCGGCCGGGGTGTTTGGGCCACGGAACATTTTCGCGGGCACGCCTGGGCGTATCTGTTCGGCTGGGGCGACACGGGTGCGATTGTATGTGATGTAATCGGACAACTGCTGATTGCGGCCGGGGCGGTGTTGGCATTGGTTGGATGGCGGCAGATTTATCGGGGAAGCGGCGAGTTGGTAAGGACCGGGTTGTATCGACACATCCGGCATCCGCAGTATGCCGGGTTCTTTCTGTTTCTGATCGGCAGCATCGTGAACTGGCCGACGTTGATCACGCTGGTGATGTTGCCTCTGTTGCTGATGGTGTATTACCGGCTCGCAAAGGCCGAGGAAGCCGACGCTCTGGTGCAATTCGGTGATGAGTATCGCCGGTATCGGGCGGTCACTGGGATGTTTTGGCCGAAACTGCGGATTTAATTATGCAATTATTTAATCACTACTCAGCGCTGATCATCGGAGTGCTGATTTTCCTGATTGTGCTCTCAGCAGTGCGTCGTAAGCGACAATGGCTCATCCTTGTCGGTGTCATGACTGCATACATTGGCGCTTACCTCGCATTGCGGCCGGTGGCGCGGCCGAGCACGCCCGTGGCCGGTACGCCGATGTTGCTGGAGGTGCAATCACCGTTTTGCCTCGGTTGTGTGGCAGCAAAACCGATGGTGGACAGGTTGGAGAGGGATCTGCGCGACAAAATCGTCGTGTGGCGCGTGGATGTTCAGAGCGACGAAGGGCGGCAACTGATGAAGCAGTACCACATTGAGTTCACGCCGACATTCATTTTGTTTGATGTGGCCGGCAAGGAGCGCTGGCGCGGGACCGGCAGGCTCGATGCCGAAGCCGTGCGCTATGCGCTTCAATAATGAGCGGTACGCATTCCCGAAATCTGTTGTGGCGAGTTTTGCGGCGGAAACACCTGGCGAAGTCTCGACGGACAGCTCGGCACGCGATTGGGCGATTAGACAAGTGAGCGAAAAGACCACGATTGTATGGTTTCGACTCGACCTGCGGTTGGCGGACAACCCGGCGTTGAGCGCGGCGTTGGCAAGCGGTGTCGTGGTCCCGGTCTTTATCTGGGCACCGGAAGAGGAATGCCCCTGGTCACCTGGTTCGGCGAGCCGGTGGTGGTTACATCATTCGCTGGCGGCGCTGGCCAGGGACCTCGGCGGACTGGTCATCCGACGTGGTCCATCGCTCGACGCCCTCCGACAACTGGTGAAAGAGACCGGCGCGACTGCTGTGTTCTGGAATCGCCGGTACGAGCCGGCGTTGATCGCCCGCGATACGAAAGTGAAGCAGGCGTTGATCGCGGACGGACTGCAGGTGGAGAGTTTTAACTCGGCGCTGCTGTTCGAGCCGTGGGAGATCAAGACCGTCAGCGGCGGACCGTACAAGGTTTTCACGCCGTTCTACCGCGCCTGTTTGGCCATGGGTGCCATCGCACAGCCATCGGGGCGCGCTGTTCTCAGAGCGCTGCGTCGTCTGCCTGAGTCTCTCCGCCTCGACGATCTCGAATTGCTACCCAAACTCGACTGGGCGCGCGGTTTTGACTGGCGACCTGGCGAAACCGGCGCATTGGCCGCGCTGAAACGATTTGAATCTGCGAAGTACGCTGCGCAGCGCGATCGGCCCGACATCGCCGGCGTATCACGGCTCTCGCCGCATCTGCATTTTGGGGAAATTTCGCCGTGGCGCATCTGGCGGACGGTACACAGCGGGACTTACCGGCGGCAACTTGTCTGGCGAGAGTTCGCGCATCATCTGCTCTACCATTTTCCAAGCACGCCCGAGAAGCCGTTCCGTTCGGAGTTTGAGCGATTTCCGTGGCGGAACGATCAGACGGCACTGCGGGCATGGCAACGCGGTCGAACCGGTTATCCGATTGTGGATGCCGGAATGCGTGAGTTGTGGACAACGGGCTGGATGCACAACCGAGTGCGGATGATGGCCAGTTCTTTCCTCGTCAAAGACCTGCTGCTGCCGTGGCAGGAGGGCGCGCGGTGGTTTTGGGATACGCTCGTGGACGCAGATCTGGCCAACAACACCCTCGGTTGGCAATGGGTTGCTGGCTGTGGTGTGGATGCCGCACCGTTCTTCCGCATCTTCAACCCAGCAGCACAAGCTGAGAAGTTTGACCCAAAGGGAGAGTATTGCCGGCGCTGGGCGAGTGAGCCAGTCGCCCCCATACTGGAGCACTCGGAAGCACGGAAACGCGCCCTAGCAGCATTTGCGAAGATAAACAAGCGATGAAGTCGCCGTCCCCTGTAATGTTAACAAACTCATCGAGACCAACGTCCACATCGGTGGGTAAAAGCCCCGCATCGCAGCAAATTTCCGCCGAGGAGAATGTCAGGGAAATAACACTGGCGAGAAGCGGCGGAACACTGGACGAACAGTGATTGAATTCTGACAAGAAGTCATTTGAGGTGGCAACCACCAGGAAACCAGAGGGTTTTTGACGATCTTGTGGTTCGTGCGCAGGGTGAAGGAGCTGTCCAAGCCTGCGCCAAGGCGTTTCTTTAGATGTTGTTGGGATCGGCTATGTGGTCGCGGGTTTGGACACAGGGTTTCGAGCCAGTGAACTGGCTTCGTTGCGGTGGAAAGATGTGGATTTCAAAGAAAAGACAGTCACCGTTGCGAGTTGCTACACGAAGAACGGAGACCCGCGCTGCATTCCCATGACCAATCGGCTGACTGAAATGATGACCATCTTGAAAGGGACAGACGGGGTGAATGGCGACGCACCAGTATTCGGGCCGTACCGCTATCACAAAGCGTTTTGGAAAGCGCGGGATGCAGCGGAGCTTGGCAAGGATGTAGTCTTTCACACGCTCAGACACACCTTCATTTCGCGTCTGGTCATGGCGGGTGTGGATTTACGGACAGTGAAGGACTTGGCGGGTCACAGAGACATCAAAATGACTCTCCGTTACTCTCACCTAGCACCGGAGCACAAACGGAAGGCAATTGCCCATTTGGAGCTTGAATCCCCCGCAGAATTCCCCACAGTAGAAGGTGCTGCTGTTGCAAGTGCTTGTGGGCCTGTAGCTCAGTTGGTTAGAGCAGGGGACTCATAATCCCTTGGTCGCAGGTTCGAGTCCTGCCGGGCCCACCATTCCGCGCATGGCCGCCGGCATGCTCGTCATGGCAAGCCACACTGAGGTTCGCCCCAAGCTCCTGCCTTGCTTTTCGCTCGCGGGTATGGCCTAATACGTACGTTCGGCTGAGCAAAGGTGGCGACCATGATCAAAGGCATCCACACGATGTTCTACACATCGAAGGCCAAGGAACTGCGCGAATTCATTCGAGACAAGCTCTGCCTCCCGTGCACAGACGTTGGAGGTGGCTGGCTCATCTTTGATCTTCCCGAGGCGGAGATGGGGTGCCACGAGCACAAGACCGATACCGTATCCGTGCCCTCGGGTACGCCTCACATTTCCTTCTATTGCGACGACATTCATCAGACCGTCAGCGAACTGCGCGAGCGCGGCCTCGAGTTCACGGATGGCGTCAGCGACACCGGCTGGGGATTGGTGACGCATTTCCGAGTTCCCGGCGACTTCGAGGTTGAGCTATACCAGCCCAAGTACGGGAAGGGCTGACGACGACCCAAGACTGTCAGGCGGTCTTGCCGGTTCACTGGGTCACCATTCTCCCCCGCCCCCGCAGGCGAGAGACTATCGTTCTGTGGCGCGGCAGGCCTTCAGTGAAGAGTTACCGATTGATGTGGACGACTTTGGCGGGCGGGAAGCCGTTGAAATACGTGGCCGAGGCGTGACTGTAGGCGCCGATGTTCTTGCTGTAGAGCAAATCGCCGAGCCGCAGATTGGCGGGCAAATGTTCCGCCATCGAGACAACGTCCAACGCGTCGCACGTCGGCCCGAACACCGAACAGATTTGCGGCGGGCCCTTCTTGAACGCCTGGAACTGATACCGGCAATGGTCGAAGATGACGCCGGAGAAGGTGTGATACACGCCATCGTCGATGTAATAGCACAGCTTGCCGTCGCGCACGGCCTTGCCGATGATCCGCGAAATCGCGATCCCGGCCGTGGCGACCATGAACCGGCCCGGCTCGGCGAGAATCTGAATTTCTTTCGGGAACAGCCGATTGAGCTCGCGGTTGATGACTCGCGCCAATTCCTGGAATGGCTTGACCGAGTCATCGTACGGCGCGGGAAAACCGCCGCCGATGTCGAGCACGTTCATCTTCCGGTAGCCGCGGTCTTGCGCTTCCTTGAAAATGCTGGCGGCGAGATTGAGGGCTTGGACGTAGTTCTCATAGTTGGTGGTCTGACTGCCGACGTGAAAGCTCAACCCCTCAACCGTCAGGCCGGCCCGATCCGCTTCCAGGATCAAATCCACCGCCTCGCCGGGCGCGGCGCCGAATTTTGACGACAACTCGACCATCGCGCCGGTGTTGGCGACCTTCAGCCGCAACGCCAGGCCGGCGTTCGGCGAGAACTTCTTGATCTTCCGAATCTCCTCGGCGTTGTCGTAGGTCACCAGCGGATTGTAGTGATCGAGCTCGGCGAGCGTTTCGTGGGCCTTGATCGGATTGGCATAGATGATCTTGTCCCAAATCCACTGCTGGCGCTTTTTCGCCGGCAGCTCTTTGATGTTTTCGCAGACGATCCGCAATTCCGGTAGGGAGGCGACATCGAAGCTCGCGCCGGCCTTGAACAGCGTGCGCACGATTTCCGGGTCGGGATTGGCCTTGACGGCATAGTAGGCCTGCACGCGTGGCAGGTATTTCTTGAACCGGGCGTAATTGCGCCGCAATTCGTCGTGGTCCACGACAAACAACGGTGTGCCGTTGTCCCGCGCCAGTTTCTTCAGCGTGCTCAGCGAAACCATGGTCAATCCCCGTCCGTAATCAGGAAATTCTTGAACTGCCACACGTCATCGGGCGCGATGGACGGATGGTTGTACCCATTAAAAGCATTCCTGTAATACTTCAACGGTGTCCAGTCCGACGACTTCGAGATCCATCGGCCGAGATACGGTTTCGAGACCTTCAGGATGTAATCGTGGGGCAAATCATCGGGCACGCACACACCGCGCGCCGGGTTCTCGATCATCCACATCACGGCGGCGACAACGGAAATCGCCACCTGCATTGTCGTGGCGTTCTGGTGCGGCACCAGGCGGCGCGATTCCTCGATGCTGAGGTCGCTGCCGATCCACCACGAGTTGTACGGGTGCCCCATCAGCAACGCGCCGAGAATGTCCGCGCCGCTGGTGATTTCGTCGTTGAGGATGCGCTGGTTCTTCTGGAGTTCGTAATCGTAACCGCGCAGCTCGTTCAACGACGCGATGGCGACGTCCGCCGGGCAGTAGGCGTAATGCACCGTCGGACGATAAATCGCCCGGCCGTCTTCCCACACGGTGAGCCGGTCGGAAATCGTGAATGCCTCGCCGTGGCGCACCACCATGCCGCGGATGCAATAATTCGGTACCCAGGACACGACCCAGGTGTTGATCCCCATGCGGGCGAGACAGATTTGGTTGCGCGGGCCTTCGGCATGCTCGTAGGCCAGCGGCGGCAGTTCTTTCTCGTGGGTCCCCCACCCCATCTCGGCGGTCGTGGTGCCCTCTTCGCGGAAGCCTTCGACGCTCCACGTGTTGACGAACTCGTCGACCTGTTTCGGTTGTTCGGTGATCTGCGTGTCGCGTTCGCTGCAATGAATCACCTTCACGCCGAGCTGCATCGCCAATCGATTGAATCTCCGGTCGTTCATCAACTGCTGGATTTCTTCCGCGGCCCCGCCCGTGAATTTCTTGTCGGCGAGCGCGCGTTTGCCGATGTCGAGCAGCCCCTGCTTGGTGAAATGGGAAATCAACCCGGGATTGGCGCCGTGCTCCAGCACGGCCGTCGGCCCCGGCTCGCGCCACTGCGCCGTCATCCGGCGGATGTTCATGTGCCGCCAATACAACGTCATCTTCTGGGGCGGCGCGCCTTTGGAATTCTCGTACGGGTCCCACAACTCGACCGACGTGTTGATGTACAACACGCCGCGGTCGTGGCACCACTGGAGGATTTCGCAACAGTCGATGTTCCAGGCCAGGTCGATCAGCAGGTCGCCTGCCGAGACGTATTGCCCGAGCAGCTCGCCCATGTTCTCGCGCGTCACGCGCTTGCGAACGAACCTCACCCCGCGCGCGATCCAGGGCCGCAACACGTCCTTGCGGTTCTCAAAATCCATCACGGTGATGTTCTTCAGCGGCACCTTCAGGTGCTTCGCCAGGATCGGCAGCGCGCATTGCGCGACCGCACCGTACCCAACAAACAGAATCCGTTTCCCGTATTCGATCACGATCTCTCCTCCAAGTAGACGTTCACCACCCCGCAATGTGTCGGAAATCAAATCCGCTGACAAGAGTTTAGTGAAAAAGTGGAGATATGATATGGAACTCTCGCCCCGTCCGGTTTACGAAACGGACCCCGAGGCAATGGCCGCGAATCTCGTCGGCCCTGTTTCTCTTCGTCGCTTCTCAACGCTCCTGCAAGTCAGGCAAACACTGTATCGGGCGAAAGCCGGCCTGCAGAATAGGGCTGGACTTATCATGGCCTCTCTGGTACCCAATAAGGGTCGCTGGGAAGGGTAGCAAGTCGTCAGGCGAGTTGACGGCAGATGTTGGGCGGACACCCATCCTCTGAAATTCAGATGCTCCTCCCTGTCGCACACGTAATACTTGACGTTGGGAACAAACTTTATGGGCGTGGCCACCGATAAAGATCAGGGACAGCGGTTGTGAAGATTCTCCGCCATCTGGCGTCGATCGCGGTTTTCGCGTTGGCCGGCTGGCCGGGCGCGGCACCTGCGCAGACGCTGACGAATCTCTGGACATTCAGCACGAGCGGCGGCGTGGGCTATTTCCCATTCGCATCCATAATCCAGGCTTCGGATGGAAACTTCTACGGAACTCTCGGTTCCGGAGGGGCAGGCAATGACGGCTCAGTGTTTCGGATCACGCCGACGGGGAGTCTGACCAATCTGCATTCGTTCACCGGTTCCGACGGGGCCATTTCTTCCGGCCAATTGGTCCTGGGTAGCGACGGCAATTTCTATGGTACGACCGGTTACGGCGGAATCAGTAATAACGGCACCGTGTTTCAGATGACCCCGAGCGGAACGCTCACGAATCTGCATTCGTTTATCGGTTCGGATGGGTCGGGCCCGGCGGCCGGTCTCGTCGAGGGAAGCGACGGGAGTTTCTACGGGACGACCTTGAACGGCGGGGTGAACGGCACGGGCGCTGTGTTCAAGATTACCGCGGCTGGCACATTGACGGTCCTGCATTCTTTCGGCGGTCCGGACGGCGCGTTTCCATACGCGGGGCTCTTGATGGACGGTGACGGCAATTTCTACGGGACGACCTCCTCAGGAGGAACCGGTGGCTCGGGCACGGTCTTTCGGATCAGCGCGTCGGGCAGCCTGACGAACCTGCACTTCTTCAGTGGCATCGACGGAGGCAGCCCGCAAGCCGAACTCGCGGAGGGAACCGACGGCAACTTCTACGGGACGACCTATTTCGGCGGGGCCGTTGGATCCGGCACCGTCTTCCAGATCACTTCAAGCGGGTCGTTTACGAATCTGCACTCGTTCACCGGTGCCGATGGTGGTAATCCGTGGGCTCCTCTCGTTCTGGGCAGCGACGGCAATTTTTACGGGACGAGCTACCGGGGCGGGGCCAGCAAGATGGGCACCGTCTTCCGAATCAGCACGACCGGAAGCCTGACCAGTCTGCACTCCTTCACCGGCGGCGTCGAGGGCGCTTTTCCCCAAGGCCCGGTGGTTCAGGGGAGCGACGGCTGCTTTTACGGCGCGACCGTCTTTGGGGGGACAAACAATGTCGGCACAGTCTTCCGTCTTTCGGTTACCCTGTCGCCGCCCGCCAACCAGGTTTCCGGACTCCAGTTCTTCACGGTTTTTGGCACGACGGGCATGGCAGTGCAGATCCCGTCTGTCGCCGGTGAAACGTATCAACTGCAATACAGCGCTTCCATGGTCTCAGCCAACTGGATTGACACGGGCGAGCCGACGCTGAGCATCGGCGGTCCATTAATCCTGACCGACTTCATGACGGCGGTGCCGTCCCAGCGGTTTTATCGGGTCGTGATTACCCCCTGATGACGCGAGCCGCAGTGCTGCGTTGTGTTCCGATCATTGTATGAGCCCTGCTGAGAACGTTTTCCGACCGTAGAATACTGCCCGAGCTAAAGACTGCACTTGACATGATTGGTACGCCCCATGCTGTGACACAAACATGCCTCGAGGCGGGTGCCCCTAGATGGGATCGAGGAGGGTTCATGCGCGTGTTTCCATGGCCCCGGCGTTCAGGAAGAGTTTGATGTGACCATCCTGGGCGTTGGCTCGGAGTTCAAGTCGACTACCCCCAAGAAGTTCGGACTGACGTCCTCTGGACGACAAGTACAGTCGCGTCATGAAGAAACAGATCATACGGGCGTACCTCGCGATAGTGATCGGCGCGTTGGTCGACGTGTCCATCATCGGCTCTACCTTTGCAGATACCAAGGTGGTGGACCCGGCGGGCGGCGGCGATTACACGACGATACAGGCCGCCGTCAGCGACCTGCCGAACCCGGGCCCGCGCACTATCATCGTGCGGGCCGGCACCTACCACGAAGCGGTACTGTTTTCGGCGGAGAATACGCGCGCCATCAATGACGGCCAACGGATCATTCTGATGGGCGATACGAACGCGGCGCCGGGCTCGGTGGTTGTGATCCCGCCGCCGGGCAGTTCGGGCGTGTCGTTGAATCAATCGCGGTTCATCAGTGTGCAGGGATTGGCGATTGCCGGGGTGAAAGGCGCGAAAGTGGCCGCGATCAAGCTCAGCGGTGGCTCCGAGAACAATCAAGACATCACCATTGTCGGCTGTCTGATCCATGACAATGCGGGCCACGGTATCGAGGTCCAGGCGGGCAACCCGCGGACGTGGATCATGAACAACTTGATCCATGGCAACGGCAGTAACGTCCGAAGCGGCCAGGGAATTCTGGTTGCTGACGGCCTCGGGGAAACAATCTATGTGGTGAACAACACGATTGTCCGAAATGCGTCGGATGGAGCGTACTTCGGAGTGCCGCGTCCATTCTACGCGATCAACAACTTGGTCGTGGACAATGGCGGTTATGGGTTCCGGCGTACCGATGGGTTGGCCATCCCGACGAGAGCAACCCTGCTGAACAACATGTTCTACGCGAACAGGGCCGGGGACCTCGCCAATATCAGCCAGACGATGGATGACACGGACACGGGCAATCGGACCACAACCGGCCAGGAAGGGATCGGCGTTTCGGGTTGCACGTTCCCCAACTGCAACCGTGCCACCGCGCTTACGGCGCTGTTTGTCGATCCGGGCACGGCGGCGGACTTTCATCTGGCTGCGGGTTCGCCGGCCATCGACAGTGGCGTCAACAGTTTTTCAGACGGGACGGATTCGTGGGCGATCATGGACGACCTTGATGGGAATGCGCGGCCGCAGGACGGGCGGGGAGATTGCCTGGCGATGGTTGACATTGGCTGCTACGAGGCGCCGGCTGTTCCCTGCCAGTCCAACGCGATTCCGTCACTGGCTAGTCTGCTGTTCGGCAACGGTGGCTTGCTGGTCTCCAACGTCAACGCGCAAACCCTCGGCGGCGTCAATGCCGCTGATTACGCCACGGTGTACGGCACATACCTGGGGATGACGGTCGGCACCGCCACCAACGCGCTTAACCTGGGCGACATACCGCCCGGCGGCTATGTCCGGACAAACGATGCCCGCGTTGTCAACGCGATAACCGCTTTGTACGCGACGGGCGGCGGGACCGTGACGGTGAACGGCAACGTGGGGACGATCAATTTCGCCGCGGCGACGACGGCCGGCACGGCAACCTTCGCCATCTCCAGTGGCTACGCCACCAACGCCGGTGTGGCCACCAGCGCCGGCACCGCCGCGTACGCCAGCTCCAGCGCCTACGCGACCAACGCCGGCTCGGCCGTCTCAGCCGCAGCGGCCGGCACAGCGACCTTCGCCGCCTCCAGCGGATACGCGGCCACAGCGGGCTACGCCACCAATGCCGGCGTGGCAACCACCGCTGGCGGCGCTGCCTTTGCCACCTCCAGTGCCTACGCGACCAACGCCGGGTCCGCCCTCTCGGCTGCGACGGCGGGCACAGCGACGTTCGCCATCTCCAGCGGCTACGCCACCAATGCCGGCGCGGCACCCGTGCCGGCTCTGTCGAACGTTCTGGCTGTTGGCAACATCACCGGCACAGGCATCGTATTCAGCGCCGACGATTCGACCGGCAGCTACGGCGTCCATTTCGCTGATGGCAGCGGCAACACCAACCAGTTCTTTGGCTCGAGTTCCAACCTTGAGCATGTGGCGCCGACCGGGGCGACGGGTACCGTATGGGACGCGCTGAATCTGCCGTACCCGGCCAGCACCAACGGCAATTACGCCGGCATGAGCGTGGGCTCGGCCACGTTTGCGGCCGGTGCGGGCAATGCCAGTTTTGCCGAGAGCGCGAGCGTTTCGAGCAACACGCTTCAGCTTGGTGGGATTGGCGCAGCCGCTTACTCGACAAGCAATCAACTGACCGCCACCAGCAACACGCTGGCGGCCGCAGCGCTGGCCATCACCAACGGCCTGCCAACCACGGCGATCACCAATGGGCTGGTGAGTGCCACGGTGACAAACGGTCTGGCGACTCCATCAGTGACGAACGGTTTGGAAACGATCGTTGCCGCGAATGCTCTGAGCAACGCTCTGGCTGCGGCCACAGCCCTGAAGCTTGACATCACCGCCACCAACTCGCTGGCCTCCGTCGCTTTGCTCGCCAGCGCCAGCAACACGCTGGCCGCCGCCACGCTGGCCATTACCAACGGCTTGGAGACGATTACGACAGCCAACGCCCTGAGCAATGCCCTGGCTTCCGCGACGCTGGTTGTCACCAACGGCTTGGCCACGCCAACGGTCACGAACGGCTTGCAAACGATTACGACTGCCAACGCTTTAAGCAATACTTTGGCTGTGGCCACGGCCCTAAAGCTCGACATCACCGGCACCAACTCGCTGGCCTCCGTCACTCTGCTCGCCAGCGCCAGCAACACGCTGGCGACCGCCACGCTGGCCATCACCAACGGCCTGCCAACCACCGCGATCACCAACGGCCTGGTCAGCGGAAGCATCACCAATGGTCTGGCCCTGACCACTGGCACCTACATTGGTCTGAGCGTGGGGACGGCCACGTATGCCGTCGGGGCTGGCACAGCCAGCGCTGCTGCGAACAGCGGCTACGCCACCAATGCCGGAACTGCCACCTTCGCTACTACAGCCGGTTCCGCCAATTCGGCTGGCACCGCCAGCACAGCAGTGTTTTCCACCAGCGCCGCGTATGCGACCAATGCCGGCACGGCCGGTGTTGCCGTCACCGTCTCGGCCACGATCACCAATACCACGCTGGTCACGACGAATCTGACAGTGGTGAACCAGTTGGGAGGCACGAACTGGTATTTTGCGGCGGTGACGAACGAGTTGCAGCAGTGGTTTTCGGGAGAGATGGTCTACCACTGGTATCATAATTAGCCCGCATCTCCCTGGTGCGTCTCATCACACGCGCCAAGGCACGGTGGCCGCGGAATGCGCGACACTCACCGGCGCGTATCGAGTGGCGGAAGCCTCGCGCCATGACGGCAAAATAGGCTTGCGGACGCCCCCGCCAGCAATAGAATGTATTGACCTCAAGTGAGGCCCGGTGTCCCGCGACGCTCGTGGGAACGAGGCAGATTAGAAACGACGGTAAAAGACAGGAGCAGGAGGTTTCCATGTCCACGGTACAAGGCCCAATCGGTCTTCAAGTCGTTCCCGCACTCGCAGTACCCCCACTCGTAACGAGCTCATCCACGTTGACGCTGGGCTTGACGTATTCGGTAGCCCTTTACACCGGGACCACTTCCAATGCAAATTGGACACTGCCCAGCCCGTCAGCCGCAAACGCAACGGGATTTGTGTTGATCATCAAAAACGACTCGGCCACCAACAGCCTCACCCTCCATTCGGCCAGCGGATCACAGATCGCCATGGGCGGCTCGGACGGGATCCTCGCCAGCATCGTGCTCAACTACGGCGACACGCTCTGGTTGAGGAGCGACGGCACTTATTGGCAGGTGGATAATTATTTCGTGCCCGGTTGAGCGACAGCCGATGAACACGAGCGTCTCAGCTGGATTGACGGTGGCACAGGCCCTGGCACTACCGTATTTTGTCGTTGATAATCACAATATGTATGACTACTACGAAATGAACGCTTCGCCGCCGTATCACTCGTCCTTTCTGTTTAAAGGCCCTTGTTCCAGCGCCAACGCCTACCTGCCTCCTGTGGACCTTATACCGGGGTTGTTTCTGGTGGTGCGTGTCTGGGGAACCTGGTCGCTGAAGTTCTTTCAATACGAGGAGAGTGCGATGGTTGGGGATCTGGTCCACGTTGGTGGCACAATCGGGAGTATAGACCACGTGAATGGTCCCAGTTGGGGCGGAGGTGCGAGCATTTTTGGCGGAGGTGGTTTCATTCTGCTCAGTACCGGATCGGGCTGGATGGCGCTTAATTCATTCGCAGCGCCAGAGAATGCTTCCTAACATGCGGATTTCAAATAGCACGGCCACCTGGGCGACGGCACACAGTGCCAAGCGAAGCATCGTTTCGTGCGGGGGCGAGGGATAGCCAGTGATTGCCAGTGGCCCAAGTGGATTGACGATGGCACAGGCCCTAGCGCTGCCGTATCTCGTGATTGACAGCATCGACCCGGATAGCGGTTACAGGATGAATCCGTCGCCGCCATATTATTCGTCCTTCTTGTTTAGGGACATTCCTGAAACAGGTGTGGCTCTTTTGCCTCCTGTGAATCTTATGCCGGGCTTGCTTCTGGCGGTGCGCGTCTGGAATTCGTCCATGAAGATTTATCAGTCCGAGGGCATTACGGTGTCTGGTGGTTCGCTCCAAATCGCCGACTCTGCAGACTTAATCCACATGGGTGGCACGGTCAGGAATACGAACCACGTTAATAGTTCTACCAAAGGCGACCTTTTGCGCAGTGGATTCTCTTTCGTTCTGCTTAGTACCGGGTCCGTTTGGATGCTGCTTAATTCATTCGCGGCACCGGGGGCACCCACATAACATGCACACTCCAACAACCACGGCTGCCACGGCGACGCCGCGCGGCGTTTGGCGAACGATCATTACGCGGGGAGACGAGGGATAAACCATGATCCTCGGCGGCTCAACCGGATTGACGGTGGCGCACGCCTTGGCACTGCCGTATCTGGTCGTGGTCGGCACGGGCAGTGATTATTACATGAACGCGTCGCCACCGTATCATTCGTCGTTCGTGTTTAAGTCCATTCAAGCCGGCTGCGCCATTCTACCTCCCGTGGATCTGATACCAGGGTTGTTTCTCGTCGTGCGCGTCTGGGGTAGTACGATGAAGTTCAATCAATACGAGAACAGCGCCATGTATGGGGAGCTGGTTCACATCGGAGGAACGGTCGGAGCGACCGACCACGTCAACGCGGTTGGCGAACGGGTGTATCTACAGAGCGGATGCGGCTTTGTGCTGGTCAGCACCGGGTCGGTCTGGATGTTGCTGAATTCATTCGCGGCGCCCGGGGTATACTCGTGACATGAGCGTTCCGATTCTCATCATTACGGCTGGCGATTGGCGTTTCGCGACGCTCTTGGAACACAGCATCAGCGCCGCGCGTAAGTTCGGCTACGATGTCCAGGCGTATGACCTGGGCAACCTCGGATTCGGGGTGCCGTTCACCGTTGACGATGAGCATTTCAGGAAACATGGTTACTACGGCAACGCCCTTCCCGGCGAGGACTTGAATAATCCCAACCGTTGGCGCACGCGGGCCCGATTCAAACCCGCTGTCGTCCGCCACGCGCTCCTGACCAACCCGGGCCGGTTGATCGTCTGGCTCGATGGAGATGCTCTACTGCATGCGCCGATCGATGAGATCGCCACCGATGATTACGATGTGGGCATTCCGGTCCGCAAGATCACAGAGACCTGGAGATATCCGAACACCGCCAACCATGCGTTTCAAAACGCCACGAAGTTCAAAGTGGGCGAGATCAACGCGGGTGTCCTGTTCTTCTGGTCGACCGCGCCGACGGCGGCATTTGTCGAGCGGTGGTCGGCGATGACGGATCAAATCGGCAACGACCAATTCGCCCTGAATAAACTTGTCAACCCCAACGACGACCGGCTCACGGGCCCCGCCAGCAAACGATTTGTGCCATTCACACCGAAACTTCTCAAGGTGGCGGGCGCTCGCGTGAAGACCTTCCCGTACGAATACAACTGGCGACGATGGCCAAGGCAACCGCGCGAGGGCGAGGCAAAAGTCCTTCATTTCTGCGGCCGGTGGGGCAAGGAAGAGGCGCAACGACGGGGCTTGGCGACGCCCAGTACAAGCGAACGCGGGCCGACGGAAGCCGGATCCGACGGGGCCAAGGAGGCGCCAAGACTGCTTGTGCGGGGGAATCCATGATGAACGACAAAATGAGCGACGGAACAGACGCGCGTAACGAGCCAAGACTTTCGCGCCGCACGTTTCTCGATAGATTGCTGGCTGGCGGCCTGACGGCATGGGGAATGGGATTCGCCGGACCGGTGCTTAACCGTCTCTCCGTGCTGCGCGGCGGACCGGCTGCCCAATCGGCTCTCGCAAGCAGCGCCGTGGGTTTGACCGGCAAGCGTCCCATTCTCGTGACGGCCGGCGACTGGCGATTTCAGGCATTTGTCGAGCAGAGCGTGATGGCTGCCCAGAAGTTCGGTTACGATATTTCTGCTTACGATTTGGGGCGCCTTGGATTCGGGATCCCGTTTGCCGTTGAACATGCGACCTTCCAGCAGTTTGGCTATTACGGGGATGCTCTGCCGGGGGCCGACGACAAGAATCCGTTCCGCTGGCGGACACGCGCGTTGTTCAAACCGGCTCTCGTGCGGCACGCCATGGCCGCGAATCCGGGCCGCTACGTTGTCTGGATGGACGGCGACGCGATGCTGAACGCTCCAATCGATGAGATCGCGTCCAATGATTACGATGTGGGCGTCACGGTGCGCCGGATTACGGAGACCTGGCGGTATCCCAATGCGGCCAATCGCGCGTTTGCGCACGCGGCCAAGTTCCGGGCCGGCGAACTGCACGCAGGCGTGATGTTCTTCGCGCCGACCGAGGCGGCCCGGTCATTCGTCGAAAAGTGGGCGCGTCTTACGGACCAAATGGGCAACGACCAGTTGGCTCTGAACAAGTTGGTCAATCCGGATGATAGGCGGCTGACCGGCCCGGCCAGCAATCGATCGGTCGCGTTTGCCCCGCAGACTCTCGATGCCGCCGGCGCGTGCATCAAGACCTTCCCGTTCGAATACAACTGGCGGCACTGGTCCAGCGGAGCGTCGCCTCACGGCCGGACACACGAGGCCGAGCCCAAGATTATTCATTTCTGCGGGCGGTGGGGACGAGACGAGGCCACCAAGCGCGGCCTGGTCGCCTGAGCACAGGCGGGATCTGCGGCGTCAGGCGCCGTGGATCAACCGTGTCTCAACGCTTCCCGGACGGGAATGCTTCGCGCATGCGCTGGTTGCCAAGTGTGTCCCGACTTGAACCCCCCGCGTCCCGCTGGCATACTCGCCAGTGTTGACTGCCAACCGAATCGAAGCGATTTGACAAGTTGTTGTGCGCCCGTAGCTCAACTGGATAGAGCATCGGTCTTCGGAACCGAGGGTTGGGGGTTCAAATCCCTCCGGGCGTACCACTTTACTGGCGAGCGCGAGTTGCCATGGCGGCGACGCCCTTCCCCACGCCAACCGTCACTGGATCCCGGTGCCGCTGTACAGATCGAGCGGGCCTTTCAGTTCCACCTTGACGACCGTCGCATCGTGATCGATCGCGTTTCGCGGAATGTCAATCCATAGCACGCCGGGCAAGCCCGCCCACGGCATCCCGCCGAGCTTGCGGTGTTTGACCTGCGGGCCGCTGACAATGCTCGCGCGAAGGGCCTCGTTCCGAATCCCCTTCACCGCGATGGCGTCGCAGGGGCGGTCGAAGCAAATCAGGTACAAGGTGTCACGCGACTTGTTGAGCGTCGACGCGCCGTAGAAATGCCCATGCGGCAACCCGGCGACGGTGCCGTAGAGCGCCTCGGCGTGTTTCTTCGTCCAGCGACCGAGCTTGCGAAGGACGTCGGCTTGCTTGGCCTGAAGTCGACCGTCGCTCATCGGGCCGACGTCGAGCAGAAGATTGCCGCCCATGCCCGCGCACTCGGCCAACATGCGGATGCATTGCCGGGCCGATTTGTGGTGGCGGTCCTTCTTCTGGTAGCCCCACGAATCGTTGATGGTCACGCAGAATTCCCATGGGCCTTTGGGCGGTGTGATCGGAATCGCCTGCTCCGGTGTTCCGTAATCCCCATACCCGCCCATGCGACTGTTGAGGATAACGTTTGGCAGCCAGGCGTGAAGCTGGTCGCGGAGTTGCTTGAATCGCCATTGTTCCGGATCGCGTTCCCAATCGCCGTCGAACCACAACAGCTCGGGTTTGTAGCGCGTGCACAGCTCCCGCAACTGGCCGCGGTGAAACTTGAGGAACCGTTCCCATGCGGCGGGATTCTCCCGGCCCTGCGGATAGCCGAAACAATTCTTGCGCTTTTGAGCAAAATCCTGCGGCTTCGGGCCCTTCGGCAGGATGCTCGCGTAATCCGGGTGGGACCAGTCCAAGTGCGAGAAATACAGGCCGACATGAAGCCCGTGCTTGCGCAAGGCGGCGCAGTACGGGCCGACCAGGTCGCGGCCCGCCGGCGCGCCGTCCTTGGCGTTGAGTTTGCTGAGCTTCGTATCCCACATCGCGAAGCCATCGTGGTGCTTGGCGGTCATCACGGCGTACCTGGCCCCGGCTGCGGCGAACAGATCCGCCCACGCGTCCGGATCGTATCGGGATGCCGTCAGGGAGGCAGCCTGCGCCATGTAATCCTCGTAGGAAATGTCGCCGGTGAAGAACGCCCATGATTCGTTCGTGTCGCCCCTGGAGTAGATTCCCCAGTGGAGAAATATCCCCAGTTTCGCGTCGATGAACCAGTCCTGCATCATGGGATCGAATCCTCGCTCCGTTCAAAGCCCGCGATGCGCGATCAGTATTTCCCGTACAACGGTCCGAAGTTCCTGCACGCGGTCAAATCGTTGCTGCACTCGACCCACACGCTGGGCCGGTACACGCGCTCCTCGTCGACATTGTGCATGTAGACGGGAATGCGCAGCATCGACGCCAGCGTGATCAGTTCGTGGCCGATATGGCCGCCGGCAAACGCGCAATGGTTGGCGCCCCAGTTGTTCATGACCGTGTACACGTCGCGGAACGGGCCGCTGCCGGTCGTGCGCGGGACAAACCACGTGGTCGGCCAGGTCGGGTTGGTGCGCCGGTCGAGCACGTCGTGAACGTCCTCCGGCAACTCGACGCTCACCCCTTCGGCGATCTGGAGCGCCGGGCCGATGCTCTTGATGATGTTCAACCGCGCCGCGGTGATCGGCATGCCGCCGCGGGTCTTGAACCGCGACGAAAACCCGCCGCCACAGAAATACTCGTACACGGCCGGGCACCATTCCGTCGCGCCGAGACATTTCCCGGCCTCGTCGGGTGTGATCGTCCACCACGGTTTCATCGCGGGTCGGCCGTCGATTTCCTGTTCGCCGGTGGCATCGAGCGCGGCGGGCCCGGAGTTGATCAGATGCAGGATGCCGCCCTCGGCGTCGCCGGTTAATTCCTTTCCCGTGACGCGCTTGACCGCCTCGGGACTCCAGTACGTGCGGACATCGGCAAACACCTGCGCGCCGCCGGTCAGGAGATGGCCGAACAACATCGTCGCGCCGTTGAGGGAATCGTTTTCCGTGGCCACGACGAACGGCTGCCGAATGCCATTCCAGTCGAACGACGAACACAGAATCGCCTCCAAGAAATCGCCGTTGGGCAGATGGTCAGTCCACTGGCGCTGGCCCTGAAAGCCGGCGGCGATGGAGTTGTGACCGAGCGCTTCCTCGCCGAATCCCATCTCCGCGAGCTTCGGATTGCCGATCATCAGGTCGCGGGTGATGAGGGCCATCTTCACGCAAATCTCCCATTCCTTGTCCCTGGTTTCACGGCTGCGAATCTTCTTGGGATTATTGGCGTCCATCCCCTCGCGGCAGTTGGCCTTGACCCACGCCAACGCGCGGGCGAATTCCCGCTGGTCGAAAATGCCGCGCTCCACGCGGCGAACGAGTTCGACTTCGTCGATGAACATGACCCGCATTCCCAGGTAGGCCTCGAAGAACGCCGCGTCGACGACCGACCCGGCAATGCCCATCGACGTGCCGCCGATGGACGCATAGCTTTTGCCGCGCATGGTCGCGACGGCGAGACTGGCCCTGGCGAACTGGAGCAACTTTGCCTGCACATCGTCCGGGATCGTTCGATCATTGCCGTCCTGAACGTCCCGGCCATAGATCGTGAAAATCGGATAGCCCTTCTGATTGTGGCCGGCGCTGACCGCGGCCAGATACACCGCGCCGGGACGCTCCGTGCCGTTGAAGCCCCAAACCGCCTTCGGCGTGAGCGGATCCATATCCATCGTCTCCGAGCCATAGCACCAACAGGGCGTGACCGTGATCGACACACCCACTCCCTCGCGGGCGAACTTCTCGGCGCAGAGCGAGGCTTCCGCGATTCCCCCGACCGTTCGATCCGCGATGACGCACTCCACCTTTGTGCCATCAGCATGACGGATCTTTTCAGCAATCAGGCGCGCGACGCTCTTCGCCATGTTCATCGTCTGTTTCTCGAGCGACTCGCGCACGCCGCCGAGCCGCCCGTCAATGGTCGGACGGATGCCGATTTTCGGGTTTGAGCCGACCAGACGATTGTGAGGCCGATTCATTTTCAAGGAGGTTACCATGATTGTCTTCCTTTCAATCCACGTCCAAGTACCCTCGGCGATCCAGCCGGATCCCCGTTGTTCCTAGTTGTCTGAGCGAATGGTCGGTCCGTAAGTCCTTCGCCTGCAAGCTATGGCATTCGTGCTCTTGCTGGCTCGTATGGTGGTAACCACCCATACGCTCCCACGTGTTTGGAGTCAATCATATCAACTCCATGCCAATCGGGCTACCCCGATCGCTCTCCGTTTCTCCCCGGAGCCACAATGCGCCCACCGGTTGGCATGTCCTGTTGCGCTGGGGCTTGTGATTTGTGAGCAGGTATGCTAAATGTACTGCGCAGACCCAATGCGTGAGATTGGGGCGAGGTCGAAGGAAATATCCGGTAAAATGCACGTAGCCATTCCTGTAATTCTGTCGGTCGCAACGTTATGCGAAAGCCTCATGTCGTAGTTGTCGGGGCCGGGCCATATGGGCTGTCCGCCACCGTTTACTTGCGGACCATTCCGGGGCTGGACGTACGCACGTTTGGTCCACCGATGTTGTTTTGGGACCAACACATGCCCATCGGCATGTGCCTGCGGTCACCGTGGGAAGCATCCCATATCGCGGACCCGCAAGGCGCACTGAGCCTCGACGCTTATGCCACTGCATCGGGCAGACGTTTCTCCAAGCCAATTGAAATCGATGGATTCGTCGACTACGGGCGCTGGTATCAGCGGCAGGCTGTGCCGCGTCTTGATCCGCGTCAGATCACCCGGGTCGAGCGTCAGCACAACGGCTTCCAGTTGACAACTGACGATGGCGATGTCTTGACCACGTCACGCGTGGTCATCGCCACCGGCATCGCATCGTTTGCCTGGCGGCCGGCGGAATTCAACCATCTGCCACCGTCGCTGGCGTCCCACAGTTGCGATCACAAGAACCTGGGCGTTTTCGCCGGCAAGAAAGTTCTCGTCGTTGGCGGCGGACAAAGCGCGCTCGAATCCGCTGCCCTCTTGCACGAAGCCGGGGCGGATGTGGAGGTAATTGCCCGTGCTCCACAGGTTCGTTGGCTTCGCTGGAGGAAGCGCATGCACCGGTTGGGACCCATGGAACGGCTCCTGTATTCGCCCCGCGACGTCGGCCCCGCCGGAATGAGCCAGTTGACCGCGCGTCCGAACATCCTGCGCCTGTTGCCGCGGGCCGCGCAGGATTGGGTTGGTCGACGCGCCATTCGTCCGGCCGGAGCCTCGTGGCTTGTTGATCGCCTCCAGAATGTCACGATCAGCACCAATCTCCACCCGGTCTCGGCGGCGCCCGACGGCGGGCGATTACGGGCCCGCTTCAGCGATGGCAGCGAGCGAACGGCGGATCATCTGCTGTTCGCCACCGGCTATCGCGTGGATATCTCGAAATACCCATTCCTCGATCGGCAACTGCTGCGTGAGATCGATCAAATCAATGGATACCCGATACTCAAATCGGGCTTGGAATCATCGGTGCCGGGCCTTCATTTTCTCGGAGCGCCGGCCGCGTGGAGTTTCGGACCGCTGACCCGTTTCGTCTCCGGCACATTCTTCTCCGCCCAGGCCCTGACCCGCGTCGTCGCTGCCGCCATGTAGGGTGACTGCTTGATGACCAGCACCATATCCGACCCGACCACGACGCTGCACGCCGCTCCCCGGTCGGACCTGCCCACGGACGGCATCGGCGCTCTCGTGATTGGCGGCGATTACCAGGGTCTCGGCATCGTGCGCAGTCTGGGGCGACAGGGGGTGCCCGTGTGCATCCTCGACAACGAGTTGTCGATTGCGCGGTTCTCACGCCACACCAAACATACCGTTCGCGTCGCGGAACTTCGTGATGAAACCCAAACGGTCGAAACCATCTTGTCCACCGGCCGCGAGCTGAAGCTGGATGGCTGGATTCTCTACCCGACCCGCGACGAGACCGTGGCCGCGCTGTCGCGTCACCGCGACCTCTTGTCCCGGTCCTTCCGCGTGCCCACGATGCATTGGGATGTCGTCCGCTGGGCATGGGACAAGCGAAACACCTACCAGATGGCGCTGGACCTGGGAATTCCCATTCCCAAAACGTGGTTTCTGAGTTCCCTCGACGATGTCGACAGGTTGGATCTCAGGTTTCCGCTGATCATCAAGCCGGCCATCAAGGAACATTTCATCTACGCGACCAAAGCCAAAGGCTGGCGCGCCAACAGCCGGGACGAGTTGATCCGTCTCCTTCAGCAGGCCGCCGGATTCGTTCCGGTCCCGGAGCTGATGCTCCAGGAATACATTCCCGGCGGCAGCGGACAACAATACGGGTACGGCGCGTTCTTCAAGGATGGCCGCGCTGTGGGATTGATGGTGACCCACAATCTCCGGTCCCATCCCCTCCAGCTCGGGCGCTCCTCGACCTTCGTGCAGAGCATCGATCTGCCCGTGATTGAAGAGCGGGCGCAAACATTCCTCCGGGCGATCAATTACTATGGTCTGGTGGAGGTTGAATTCCGACTCGATCCCCGCGACGGGGACTACAAGCTCCTCGATGTCAACGCGCGCACGTGGGGCTATCATTCTCTTGGCGCGGCCGCCGGCGTCGATTTTTCCTACATGTTGTTTCGGGACTTGACCGGCCAGCCTGTCTCACCGTGCCGCGCCCGGCCGGGCGTGGTCTGGGCCCGTCTGACAACCGATATCCCTTCCGGATTGCTGGCGGTCGTTGCCGGGCAATTGGGCCTGTGGAAGTTCGTGAAATCGATCGCCTCGCTGGACACGGAACCTGTGTTCAGTCTCAACGATCCGATGCCGGCGCTGGCGGAGGCGGCGCTGATCCCCTATCTGTTCTACAAACGCGGCTTCTGAACTCCCGGCGCCGACTTCGCGCTGGATCGGATGGAAGCCGAGCGGGCGATCCTCATTCTGGTGATCGGCCACGGCTTCGGAGCGAACGTCGTGCACCCGCAGCATGACTGCGGAGGCACGGCAACGGGTCGGTCGCGAGCATTGGGAAGACATCCAACAAATCCGCTTGCGTTCTTTCTGAAACAGTCTATTGTACCATATAATTTACTGTACAAGAAAGATAGTATGCCGAAAACGCCCGATCCGCCGACATACGATTTCTCCTTCTTGCGCGACCTCCGCAAGCGCGACGGACTGACCATCCACGCTGTCTCCGAACGTTCGGGCATCTCGCCCGCGGTCATCTCCAAGCTGGAACGCAACCAAACCAGCGCGGAATTGGAGACGCTGTTTCGACTCAGCCGCGTGTTCGGCATGAACGCCACGGAGATGCTTTACCTGGCCGAGCAGCGCACCGCGCAACGCGCCTTCGAAACCTCGCATGTGGGCGGCGACTTTGTGTTTCGCGAGGTTCAATACGGGAACGTGCGAATCCTGTTTGGCGCCGCGCCGAAGGGGGCCCGAGTTTCCCGGCCGGAGATCCATCGCGACGATTACGAAGTGTGCTGGGTGTTGTCGGGCCGCCTGGCGGTGACGCTCCCCCACGAGAGGCATCAACTCAAGCCGGGTGAGGCGATCCAATTCGACGCTGTCCTGCACCACACCTACGAGGCGCTGGAGAGCTGCCAGGTGATTGTGCTGCACCTCCGAAAGGGGAAACGCTTCTAGCCATGCTCACCATCCACCACCAGTTGCGGCCTGCGGATCTCCGAAAGAAGACCGACCGGCTATGGCAACTGTCGGCGGCCAAAATCACCGCGCTGGAAAAGCATTACGACCCCGCGGGAGGATCGCCGGTGTTCACTGTGCGGGGCCGCTACACCGCGCGCGGGTGGACGGAGTGGACGCAGGGATTCCAGTACGGCTCGGCAATCCTGCAATTTGATGCGACCGGGGAGAAACGATTTCTGCGTCTGGGACGCGACAACACGGTGCGGCGGATGGCCGGGCATGTCACGCACATGGGCGTGCACGATCACGGGTTCAACAACGTCAGCACGTACGGGAACCTGCTGCGGTTGATGAACGAGGGCCGCATCGCCGAGAACGCCTGGGAGCGCAATTTCTACGAGCTCGCGTTGAAGTGTTCGGGAGCGGTCCAGGCCGCGCGCTGGGCGGCCCTCCGCGACGGCGGCTACATTTACTCATTCAACGGTCCGCACTCGCTGTTTGTGGACACGATCCGGTCGTTGCGGGCGCTGGCGCTGGCGCATCGGCTCGGCCACGCGTTGATGGGCGAGAACGACGAGCGGATCTCGTTGTTGGCGCGCCTGCTCGATCACGCGAGAGCCACGGCCACCTGGTCGGTCTACTACGGCAACGGACGCGACGCCTTTGACGTTCGCGGGCGCGTCGCGCACGAGGCGATCTTCAACATCAACAACGGCGACTTCCGCTGTCCGAACTCGCAGCAGGGCTACTCGCCGTTCACCACGTGGACGCGCGGATTGGCCTGGGCGATGTGCGGGTTCGCGGAACAACTGGAGTTTCTCGATGCGATCGGCGAGAAACGTCACCGTGCACTGTTCGAGCGGGCCGCGCGGGCAACCGGTGATTTCTACATCGAGAACACGCCGACCGACGGCATCCCGTATTGGGATACGGGCGCGCCGCTGCTGTACAGGCTCGGAGATTATCTCGACCGGCCCGCGGAACCGTTCAATGAGTTCGAGCCCGTGGACAGTTCCGCGGCGGCCATCGCGGCCCAGGGGCTGTTGCGGCTGGGACGATACCTGGGCGAGTCCGGCAGGCGATATTGGCAGGCTGGTTTGACCGTTCTCGATACGTTGTTCGACGAGCCCTATCTGAGCACCGACCCGAAACATGACGGGTTGATCCTTCACAGCGTGTACCATCGGCCGAATGGCTGGGACTACATTCCGCCGCGGCGCCGCGTGCCCTGCGGCGAGTCGAGCATGTGGGGCGATTATCACGCGCGCGAGGCGGCGCTGTACGTGCAACGCGTGGCGGATCGAAAGCCGTACCTGACATTTTATGGAGGACTCACATGATCATTGCCGATCTCAGCAAGATCGCGGGCCGCACCTACCCGGCCCGACGACGGACGCAGAATCTCACCGGCGGGGCGTCGCCGATTCAAACGAAGAACTTCTGCATGGGCAACGTCACGCTCGAACCCAACGGCGGCCAGGTTCCCTGGCACAATCAGGAGCAGGAGGAGATTTACTTCGTAGTCGAAGGCACCGGCGAAATGTGCCTCGGCACTGAACGCCAGACTGTGACCACCGGTCAGGCGGTCTACATTCCGCCGGGCGTATTCCATCAGCTCACCAACATCGGCGATAAACCGCTGCGCATGCTGTACTGCTATGGACCGGCCGGCGACGTGGCGCACTGGCGCCAGGAATTGGACGGGACACTGCCCAAAGCGGGCGTGGAGGCGCCGCCGTTGCCGCCGGGCGCGCACGCGCAGTGCACAAAGAAAGCAAACTTGTAAGGAAATCGGGACTGTGGAAACCACCAAAATTCATAATGTCGGCGTGATCATGAATGGCGTGACTGGCCGCATGGGAACCAATCAGCACCTGATGCGGTCGATCGTGGCCATCATCCAGCAGGGTGGTGTGAAGATCAGCGACCAAGAAGTCATCATGCCTGACCCGGTGCTGGTGGGACGCAGCGCCGCCAAGCTCGAAAAACTGGCCGCGGCGGCCGGTGTCGCGCGGTGGACGACCGATCTCGACGAGGCGCTGGCGGACAAGAACAATGTGATCTACTTCGACTCGCAAACGACCGACCGCCGCGCCGAGGCCGTGAAGGCGGCGATCGAGGCCGGCAAACACATCTATTGCGAGAAGCCGGTGGCGACCAGCACGGCGGAAGCGCTGGATTTGTATCGGCGCGCGAAGAAGGCCAGGGTCAAAAACGGCGTCGTGCAGGACAAGCTCTGGCTGCCGGGCCTGCTGAAGTTGAAGATGCTGCGCGACAGCGGCTTCTTCGGGCGGATTTTGTCGGTGCGCGGCGAATTCGGCTACTGGGTGTTCGAGGGCGACACAGTCGCGTCGCAACGGCCCTCATGGAACTATCGCAAGGAAGATGGCGGCGGCATCATCATCGACATGCTGTGCCACTTTCGTTACGTGCTGGACAACCTGTTCGGCAACGTGCAAGCCGTCTCGTGCCTCGGCGCGACCCACATCGCGAAGCGCTGGGACGAAACCGGCCGGCCGTACACGTGCACCGCGGATGATTCGGCGTATGCCACGTTCGAGCTGGAAGGTGGCATCATCGCGCACTTCAATTCATCGTGGTGCGTCCGCGTCCGGCGCGACGATTTGCTGACGTTGCAGGTCGATGGGACCAAGGGGAGCGCGGTGGCGGGGCTGCGGCATTGCTGGGTGCAACCGTACGGCGCGACGCCGCGGCCGACGTGGAACCCCGACATCGACAGCCCGATTGATTTTCGCGACGGCTGGCAGCAGGTGCCGCATCACCAGACGTACGAAAACGCGTTCAAGATTCAGTGGGAACTGTTCTTGCGCCATGTCGTCAAGAACGAACCGTTCCGTTGGACGTTGATCGAAGGGGCCAAGGGCGTTCAACTGGCGGAAAAAGGCCTCGAGTCATGGGAGAAACGGGCCTGGGTTTCGGTCCCGGAATTGAAGGCCTGATATGAAACGCGTCGCCCTCATCACCGGCGGATCGCGCGGCATCGGGTTCGGCATCGCGCAAGCGCTGGCGCGCGACGGGTTCGACCTCGCCGTGTGCGGCGTACGACAGGAGAGCGCGGCGGCGGATGCGCTGGCGGAGTTGCGCCAGCTCGGCGCGGAGGTATTGTATTGTCAGTGCGACGTGGCTGACCGCGATGCCCGCGCGCGGATGATCGTGGCCGTCCGGCAACGTTTTGGCCGGCTTGACGTGCTCGTCAACAACGCGGGGATCGCGCCGAAGGAACGGCGCGACATTCTGGAGGCGACGGAAGAGAGCTTCGAGCAGGTCATGCGCACGAACCTGCAAGGTCCGTATTTCCTCACGCAAACGGTGGCGAACTGGATGGTCGAACAGCGCAAGGCCGAGGCGGATTTCAGCGGCTGCATCGTCAACGTCTCGTCGATCTCGGCGACGGTGGCATCGGTCAATCGCGGCGAATACTGCCTCTCGAAGGCGGGGATCGCGATGGCGACGCAACTGTGGGCGGCACGGTTGGGCGAGTTCGACATTCCCGTGTACGAGGTTCGTCCCGGCGTGATCAAGACGGACATGACCGCGGGTGTGCAGGCCAAGTACGACAAATTGTTCGGTGAAGGCCTGGCCATTCAATCTCGTTGGGGCTTGCCCGAAGACGTGGGCAAGGCGGTCGCGTCATTGGCGCGCGGTGATTTCCCCTACTCTACCGGTCAGGTTGTCATGGTCGACGGCGGTCTGACCATTCAACGGCTGTAATTCTGGCACGCCCGGTGTGACGGGGGCGAACACGACAACCCGTTCCTCACGGAGAATCGGCGGTGGAAATCCGCCGGATGGCGGGTCGATCAGTTGCTGTAGGAGCCCGCGAACGGCGTGGATTCGTAGTGCCCAGCCTGGCGGTGGAGCACGGCTTCGACCCGCGCGACCAATTCATCGATGCGGAACGGCTTGCTCACGTAGTCGTCAGCGCCGAGCTCGAACGCCTGCATCTTGTCGTGGTGCTCGATGCGGCCCGACATCATGATGATCGGCGTCCACTGCACGGAGCGGCTTTTGCGGACCATGCCGCAAATCTCGAAGCCGTTGAGCCGGGGGAGTAACAGATCCAAGACGATGGCGTCGGGTCGGCATTCGAGGATGTAGTTGAGCGCGTCGATGCCGTCCTTGACCCAGTGCGTCTTGAAGCCCGCGTCTTTGAGGGCTTCACAAACGATCTCGCCTGCCGTCTCGTCGTCTTCGACGACCAAAATGGTCTTGCTGCGCACACTGGTAGCCTTGGATCTCATAGGTGCGTGGTGTAAAGCACACGCAATGCCAGGGGACAGTCCAAATCTCGTCTGCAACTGTCGTGGCACAGGCCTGTTACAGATACGTTGCGGTCACCAGCCGCCACACCAGGAAATGGCTTGTTTCCGAGCCCACGACTGGCTCCTGGGCGAGGTTCATTGTCGACGACCAGGGCTCGACGTTTACAAGAATGTGCGCGGACCCTGGTAGGACTTTCCCCACCGCCAATGTCAAAACTAATCAAACACGACCGTCTTCTTCGCGTAGACGAGAATCCGGTGTTCGATGTGCCAGCGAACCGCGCGCGACAGCACGACCTTCTCCAGATCACGCCCCTTCTGTACCAGGTCCTCGAGTTGGTCGCGGTGGGAAATCCGCACAACGTCCTGCTCGATGATCGGCCCGTCATCGAGCGTCTCGGTGACATAGTGGCTCGTCGCGCCGATCAGTTTCACGCCCCGCTCGAACGCGCGGTGATACGGCCGCGCCCCGCTAAACGCCGGCAGGAAGGAGTGATGCACGTTGATGACCCGCTGGGGATATTGCGCCACGAAGCCCGCCGACAGAATCTGCATGTAACGCGCCAGTACGACGAGATCGATCGCATTGTCCTTCAGCAGGGCGAGTTGCCGTCGCTCCGCCTCCTCCTTGCCCAGCTTCTCCACGTCCATGACGTGAAACGGAATCTGGTGAAATTGCGCCAACCGCTCAGCGACGCGGTGGTTGCTGACGATCAGGGGGATGTCGCAGGCCAGCTCCCCGCTGTCGTGCCGGTAGAGCAAGTCCGCCAGGCAATGGTCGTGCTGGGACACGAACAGGGCGACGCGCTGTCGCTGCGACGACAGTTCCACGCGCCACCGCATCTGGAATTTCTTCGCGATGGGCGCAAACGCCTTTTCAAAATCGGCCAGCGGCAAGCCAAAGCCCGTCAGGTCCCATTCCACGCGCGTCAGGAACAGTTCCTGGTCGTCATCCTGGTGCTGGTCCGCGTGAAGGATGTTGGCCTGATGACGGAACAGAAATTCCGACACCGCGGCCACGATCCCCTTTTGGTCCGGACAGTCGATCAGCAGAATAGCCGTATTCTTCATGGAACGATCAGCGGTCAGTTTTTCACGGCGGGCCGGTATCGGCAACAAAAAAACCTGCTTCTCACCGTCCGTAAGGTGTGCCACACTCGGCCCGTGAACCGAATTCAGCGACTCGGGCTTCTCACGGGCGGGGGCGATGCGCCCGGACTCAATGCCGTCGTGCGTGGTGTCGCGAAGGCGGCAATGGCCAACCATGGTATCCGCGTGTTTGGGTTTTACGACGCGTTCCGCGGGCTGGTCTCCGGCCACGGCAAGTGGCTGCACTGGAACGATGTTTCGGGAATCCTGACACAGGGCGGCACGATCCTCGGCACGACGAATCGCGACAACCCGTACGAATATGTTGACGATCATCGGCATCCCGACCGTGTCCGCGACGCGACGCCGGATGTCGTGCGCAACTATCGCGCGCTGAAGCTGGACGCGCTGGTGGCGGTGGGCGGCGACGGCACGCTGCAGTGTTGCCACAAGATGTCGAAGCTCGGCCTGCGCATTGTCGGCGTCCCCAAGACCATCGACAACGACGTGCGCGGCACCGACCTGACGTTTGGATTCAACACGGCGGTCACCACCGCCACGGAAGCCGTGGACAAGCTCCACACGACGGCAGCATCGCATCACCGGGTGATGCTGGTGGAGGTCATGGGCCGCACGGCCGGGTGGCTGGCGCTGACGACGGGCGTGGCCGGCGGCGGCGATGTCATCCTGATTCCCGAAATCCGCTATCGGTTGGAGGCGATCTGCAACAAGATCATGCAGCGGAGTCGCAGCGGCAAACGGTTCAGCATCGTCGTCGTGTCCGAGGGCGCGCGACCTGTGGACGGCGACGTCGTCGTCCGCGACCGCGTGGCTGGTTCGCCCGAGGCCGTCCGCCTTGGCGGCATCAGCGCTCTTCTCGCGAAACAGATCGAGGGCCGCACCGGCCTTGAGACGCGGTTCACGATTCTCGGTCATCTGCAGCGCGGTGGCACGCCGACGCCGTTCGACCGTTTTCTGGCAACCCAGTTTGCGACGGCCGCCGTGGACATGGTTGTCGCCGGACAGTTCAATCGGATGGCCAGTCTGCGCGGGGCCAAAATCACCAGTGTATCCCTGGCAATTCCCGGGCACGCGCCGCGTCTGATTTCACCCCGCTCGCAATTGATCGGCATGGCGCGGGCGATTGGCACGTCGTTCGGTGACGAATGAACAACGTCGTACGCGTCAACGCGGAGTCGCCCGAGCAGGACGTGATGGAGCATGCGGCGACGATTCTCCGCGGGGGCGGACTCGTCGCTTTCCCCACCGAGACGGTGTACGGGCTCGGCGGGCTGGCGCTGAATTTGAAGGCGATCCACCGGATCTTTCTAGCCAAGGAACGTCCCGACTGGGATCCGCTGATTGTTCACGTGCGCGACGCGGCGATGGCGCGATCGCTGATGAAGACGGTGCCCCAGTCGTTCGAATCACTCGCCAGCCGGTTTTGGCCGGGGCCGCTGACATTCGTGGTCGAGAAGGCCGATCACATTCCCGGCGAGGTCACGGCGCATCGGCCGAGCGTCGCGGTACGAATGCCGGGCCATCCTGTCGCCGCAGCACTGTTGACCGCCACCGGCGCGCCCATCGCCGCGCCCAGCGCGAACCGATTCGGGCGCCCCAGCCCGACGAAGGCCCAGCACGTTCTCGAAGACCTCGCGGAACGGGTGGACCTGATTCTGGACGCGGGGCCGACGCCGATGGGCGTGGAATCGACCGTGCTCGATCTGACGCAGACGCCGCCCGCCATTCTGCGGCCCGGCGGCGTGCCGCGCGAGGAATTGGAGAAGGCCATCGGCGAGGTGGCGCTGGCGTCGGTTGTGGAAGACGACATTGCGCGGAAAGGCCTGGCGGGTCCCGGCATGTCGCTCCGGCATTATTCGCCGCGGGCACGGGTCGAGTTGCTGGAGGGCGCACCCGAGAAGGTGGTGATCGCCCTGAAGCAGCGCGTGGACCAGTTGAAGCGCGAAGGAAAGACGTGTTACATTTTGGCCAACTACGGCGACAGCCAGCTCTACGCGCAGACGCTGTTCGATCAGATGCGCGAAGCCGATGCGCAGAAGGCCGACGTGATTCTGGCGATCCTGCCGCCGGCGAGCGGGCTCGGGCTGGCGGTGCGGGACCGGCTGCTGCGGGCAGCGGGAAAGAAACCCAGTGCAACGACATGATTCATTTGAGGAGCGCCCCCTCACCCTGACCCTCTCCCCCGGAGGGGAGAGGGGATATTCCTCGTTGCGTCGCAGTCGTGCCCGGTGTTGCGTTGGCGCACGTCAAATCAACTGCGTCGCAGCACTGGCGCACGGGCATGAGCCATGAGCAAGGAGCGCGCGGAGAAACGGGCGAAGGCGCTCGACTGGCTGAACACGTTGCGTCGGGAACATCCGCACATGACCAGGCTTGAAGCCGTCGAAAAAACGGCGCTGCGGTTCAATCTCGGCCCGCTCGAAGAGGAATGGCTGTTGCAGCAACTGGCGGAAAATCCGAAAACCGAATAGCGAAATCCAACGCACGGATAAAACACGAAATTCGAAGCCCGAGATTCGAAGACGGAGTCCTGAGGGCGGCAAGCGGGTGCGGTCGGGATTTTGGGACGGAACCCTCACCCTAACCCTCTCCCTTGGAAAGGGAGAGGGGAAAACATTTCCTCGCGGTTGTGCGAGGGTTTCCGACCCCGCACGTGTTTGACCGAAGGTCTCCAGAATCGGGTTTCGCCGTGGAGACCTGGCGGTCGGTGTGAGCGGCGTGGCCAGGAGACCGGCGCCGAACAGGGCGTGTTTGATCTGAGTGTCTTTCGGATTTCTGATTTCGAGTTTCGAATTTGTGAGTGCGGGCTTGCGAAGGAACCGCCGCCAGAGTAACGTCGTTGCGCTCTCAGCGCTCGGAGGGGTGGCAGAGTGGTCTAATGCGCACGCCTGGAGAGCGTGTGGGGTCGAAAGGCCCTCGCGAGTTCGAATCTCGCCCCCTCCGCCAGCCTTCGCTCGGAGCGCAGCGCAGAGCGAAGGCGGACAGTCGTGAACTTGAGGTTCGAGTTCCGAGCTTCGGCTCGGCACGCCAGCGATGAGATTCTATTACGTTTATATTCTCCAAAGCGTGAAATGCCCGGGCCGGTTCTACGCTGGGTTCACCGAGAACTTCAGGAAGCGGCTTGCCGAGCACAATGACGGGAAATCGGTTCACACCCGCGACCTTCGTTCTTGGCGCGTTAAAACTCGCATCGCGCTCACCGACTGCAAAGCGGCTTTGGATTTCGAGCGTTATCTTAAGACTGCCTAGGGGCGGGCCTTTGCAGAGAAGCGCCTGTGATCTCGGCACGCCAGTCTTCGCCCCGAAGGCCTTCGGAGCTACGACCCGGCACGCCAGCCTTCGTTCCACGGCGCTACAATCAATCCAGGGCGAGCCATGAATTGGGGCCACTGCAAAGTCCAACCTGGGCGGCGAGGGTATTGGTGGTGACGGCCTCGACGTGGAGGTCCCCGAACAAGCAATTGATCAGGCCATTGTGACGGTAGATGGGCGCCAATGGATCAGACTGCCCTGGCGCTGAGCTCGAATACGGCGTCAACACATATTGCAGCAGGTTCTGGCAGCTCATCGTATTCCCGCGGGATTCCATCACGAGCAGAAACTGAGCTGGGTTACGGCATGCCTTCAGATTGGGAAGGTACGGCATGTCGGAATTCACATAGTAGGGGTTCCCCGGTGTGCCGCAGTTGGCGTAGTATGAACCAAATTCTCGATACATGCCGATTGGCATTTGGTAGCTATAAACGCCACTCATATGTGCCGCGGCAGCGGCGCGGGCGGGACAGACCCGCAGCCTGCGGATGTCGACAGCACCGTCCACGACACCGAGATACTGGCAATATGGGTTGCCGCCGGCGGCGGTATCCCAGTACGTGCTCGCGGTGCCATAGTAGATACTGCCATTATGATCCTGGGAGTACAACTCGATGGCCATCCCCCACTGCTTGAGGTTGGCGGCGCAGGCCTGCAGCAGGAGCGTTTGCTGGGTTTGGGCCAGGTCGGCCAGCAAGACCGCGGCCAGCAGCGAGCCGACGCCGACCAGCACCGCCAGCTCGGTCAGCGTGAAGCTGGTTCCCGAAAACCGTGGACGCGTGGATGATGTGCGCATGACGGGCTAGTCCAGATGCAGCCACGAATTGGTGGTAAAACAGTTCGCAGCCGCAGTGGCGAGGGTGTTGGTTGTGACCGCTTCGACGTGGAGATCTCCGAACAAGCAATTGATCAAGCCATTGTGGCGATAGATGGGCGCCAGCGGATCGGCTTGTGATGGGATCGAGGTGTCGTAGGGGGTCAACACATATTGCAGCAGGTCCCTGCAGAGCATCGTATTTCCACGCGATTCCGTCAGCAGCAGAAACTGCGACGGATTGTGGCAGGACTTCAGGTTGGGCAAGTACGGAACGTCGACATTATAGTAATAGGGGTTGCCAGGCGAGCCGCAGTTGGCATAGAGATTCAGATTGGGATACGCTCGGTACATGCCGACTGGCATCTGGTAGCTATAAACGGAAGTCAACTGTGGCGACAGGGCAGCCGCGCGGGCGGGACAGACCCGCAGGTTGCGTATGTAGCTTGCGGTGGTGCTAGTGACACCGAGGTACTTTGAATACGGGTTACCAGAGATAGCGGTATTCCAGAAGAGGCCGCCATCAGTGTAGAAGATACTGCCATTATGATCCTGGGAGTACAACTCAATGGCCATCCCCCATTGTTTGAGGTTGGCGGCGCAGGCCTGTAGCAGGAGCGTTTGCTGGGTTTGGGCCAAGTCGGCCAGCAACACCGCTGACAGCAGAGAGCCGATGGCGACCAGCACCGCCAGCTCGGTCATTGTGATGCCGGTTCCCGAAAACCGTGGACGCGTGGATGATGTGCGCATGGGATATCTCCTCGTCTACGGGGTTGCGAGCAGGACTCGGTAAAAGCGCGCGCCATTGGTTGCGCCGCCCTTGTCCACATAGTTTGTCTGGGTGATGAACGGGGTAAGCGGCACGCTCACCATGGTGCCGAATAGAGGTGTAGCGTAAGAACCGGGCGGATTGTTGGTGTAGATCCGCGACTCATTCGTATAGACGAAGGACCCGGTGCCGAGATTGGCGAAGGCGCCGGGCATCGAGCTGCTGAGCGCCTGTAGGCCGTAGGCCTTGTTTGTGACCGCGGCCCACGTAATCACCATATCGGAGCCTGACGGCACGACCGAAATGATGTGGAAGAAGGACGCGCTGTTTGTCGGGTCGGTCCCGGCCTGATACTCCTGCAGATTGCTCATCCCGTCGCCGTCCGGGTCGGCGCCAGCGACCGTGGGATCGAGCAGCGGGAAGCCGTACCGCACCTTCCACGGATCGGGGATGCCGTCGATGAGCGTGCCGACGATCAGCGTGCCGCCGCCATGGGTGAACATACCGCCCCAGCCATTGGTCAGGATCAGCGTATCGACCTGGAGCAGCCCGCCACTGAGATTCAGTTGGCCGCTGCTGAGGTTGAGGACGGCGTTGTGCGCGGCGTTGGTGACGTAGACGCTGCCGCCGGTGATATTCACGACACCGATGCCTCCGCTGGAGCGGTTGCCGATGTTCAGTTGCGAGTACAGCGTCATCGAGCCGCCGGGGACGTCGACTTCGCCATAGGCAGGTATCGCGCCCTGATTGCTTTGCGGGGGAATGGCATGGACGCCGAGGTTGATGGTCTTGCCCAGCCAGGTGCCGTTGGAGATGGTGACCAGGCCGTAGCCCCATGCACCGACCGACGCGGTGACATTGGTGTCGGCCAACTGCCCGCCCGTCATCCAGACGGTTCCCGTGGCGCCGACGCTGGAGCCGACGCTGAGCCCGGCGGAGATGGTGTTGACGCCTCCGCCGATGGTCAATGTGCCCAGCCCGCCGGGGTCGCCAGCGATTTCCATTGCTCCGAACGAGTTCGCGCCGCCGAGCAGATCGAGTTCGCCGGAGCCGTCACAGCCGACGAGCGTGCTGAATGCGTTGGTAACGACGAGGCTGCCGCTGGTGACCGAGACGTGGCCGACCGCGCCCGTTTCCATGCCCACGACCAACGGACAGAACGGCGCCAACAGGACGCTTCCGCCGTTGATGGCCAGATTGCCCGACGACCCCTGACCGGAGCCGACGAACATCGTACCGGACATGGATTGGAACTGGCCGCTCGACACGGTGAGTTGCGAGACGCCATTGATGCCGATCGACGAGGGCGGACTGGCGAAAATTCCGGGAGGACCATTGGTCAGCAACAACTGCCCGCCGGTGAGCGTGATGCTGCCGGAGGCGCTCGGATCGAGGCCGCTGTACAATGACAGAGACGCGTTGAGCACGCTGCCCACGTCGAGGACCGCCGAGCCGTCGACGACCATGGCGTTCTGCGCGCTGTTTGTATAGCCCTGCATGACGATGGCCGAGTTGGCCATGTACAGTGCTCCGCCGTTGGTGACGCTGAGCATCTCCAGGATTTGCAGCGGCGTGCCGACCCCGGCATCGACCAACTCCAGCGTGTTGGTGGCAAAACCGGGCGCCGAGACCACGAGGTCGCTGACGATCATCGTGCCCGGGAAATTCTCGGCGGTATACGAATCGAGCGTGACCGTCTTGGTCACGTCGTTGTTGATGAGGATCAGCGTCTGGCCGTTGGTTGACGGGGCGGCGCCCAGCGACCACTTGGTGTAATCATCCCAGTACCCGCGGGTGGGGCTGATCCAGCTATTGGTTTGGGGGCTGGCGTTGGGGGCGCCGAAGGAAAGAAAAACCAGTACCAGTGGAAGACCGACGAGCAACAGCTTGATCCGCAGCTTCATAGTCTCCTCCCGTTGCGTTCTCCTGCTGATGGTGCAAGTGTAGAACGATTCGTGGACTTGTTAAGTAAAAGATATGTAAAAAAATGCGGGGCGATCGCGCCGGGCTGCGCCGCATTCCGCCTGCCGGCCTTGAGATTCAACCCAAACGTCATGTAAGCCTCACACATACACGACTTCTATGGCCCCTCACGACGAGGCCCTCCCGGGGTGACGGCGGAAGTATAGCCACATCGCGGGAGTAAAGTCGATAACAAATAAGGGCGATTGGTTACGAACCCGTTACGAAACGCCTCTCGTGCAACTCTTCAAATCAAGCGCGTCGTGGCGCTAATCCGGTCTCTGGGCAGCGCGACGGAGCCGCACGAGAAACTGCCAGAGCAGCGGCAGAAACACCACGAGAGCCCAAGACCCAAATGCCGACAACACCAAAGCGCACAGCCCAACCACGATGGTTTGCCAGAGACGGGCGCGATCCGTATAGACGCCATACTCACTCGTGGCCAGCACAAAGCGGTCGTCCCAAATCTGCGAGGATTCCGATTCCGGTTTGCGGTCCAGATACGTCAGGGCTTTGGCCCTCAGAATGAGTCCATTCTGCCTGGTCAGCCGGTCGATGGTATCATCGAGGTTCTTCCAAGGCCCGTCCATGGCGACCCGCTGGATGTATGGCGCGAATGCATCCGCCGCGGGCGGCTGGCTGGCCTTCACCACATACTTGCGGCCATCGCCCACGGTGATCAGCCAGCTTCCCGACGGATAATTGGTGACCACTTTGCCGGCGACGGCCGTGATGACCGCCGCCGACGGATCGGTCAGTTGCTCGATTTTCATGCCGCTGATGAGGCGCGCGATGGAATTCGTAATCGCGTGCTCGTGAAATCGGTCGAGAACGGCGGTGGCTTCCCGAATGGCGGACGGATCGTCCCCGGGCCGATCATTCCAGAAATTCAGCGTGATGATGGCGGCAACCATCATCCCGAGTACGATCGAAATGCCAATTCGAATCGGACTGAGCAGCGTGCTCCAGAGCATCGCGCGACCATGATGCCACGATGAGGCGTCATCGGCAATACCGAATCGAACTGGTCCTCTTCATTTCCGCACGAACTGGCGGTAGAGCTCGGCGTAGGCGCCGTTGAAGGCGAGAAGCTGGTGATGCGTCCCCCGCTCCACGATCTTGCCGTGGTCGAGCACGAGGACGAGGTCGGCGTGGCGGATGGTGCTGAGGCGGTGAGCGACAACGAAGCTGGTGCGCCCTTGCAACAGCCGCGCCAGCGCGCGCTGGATGCGGGCCTCGGTCATCGCGTCGACGGAGCTTGTCGCCTCGTCCAGAATCAGGATGCGCGGGTCGGCCAGCATGGCGCGGGCGAAACAGACGAGCTGACGTTCGCCGAGCGAGAGATTCGTACCGCGCTCGCCGACCTGCGTGGCGAAGCCGGCGGAGAGCGAGCCGATCACATCGAGGAAATCCAGTTTGCGGACGGCATCGATGACCTCCTCGTCGGTCGCGGATGGTCGCGTGAACCGGATGTTCTCCATGACCGTGCCCGTGAACAGGAAATTCTGCTGGCTGACGATGCCCATCTGGCTGTGCAGCGAGTCGCCGAGAATTTCGCGGGTGTCGAACCCGTCGATCAACACCTGACCGGTCTGGGGCAGATAGAATTTCGTGATCAGGTTGATGATGGAACTTTTGCCGCTGCCGGTATGGCCGACCAGCGCGACGGTCTGGCCGGGCTCGACGACAAAGCTCATGTCGTTGATCGCTGGGCGGTCGGGGACGTAGCAGAAGATCACGCCGCGGAATTCGACGCGGCCCTGAATGCGCGGCAGTTCGCGGGCGGCGGGCGGTTCCTCCCAATCGGGTTTCGTGTCGAGCAGGCGAAACACGCGCTCGGCGCCGGCCATGGCGGTCAGCGCCTGGCTGTACTGCTGGCCGATGGGCTGGACCGAGCTGAAAAACATGTTCGCGAGAAAGAAGAACTGGATCAGCGTGCCGACCTCCAAGTGGACCGACGGGTTCAAGGCGCGATACCCGCCAATCACGATCAACGCCGCCGCAAACGTCTGGCTGCTCAGTTCGAGCATCGGCAGAAACACGCCCGACGCCCGCGCCACGCCGAGGTTGTAGCCGGAATGGTCCTTGATCAGATCGGTGAACAGACCGGCGTTGACGTCCTGACGCACGAACCCCTGGGTCACGCGGATGCCGGTGACCGATTCGGCGAGCGTGGCCGTCACGCGGCTCCAGCTTTCCTGCACCTGGCGGTTGGCGAGGCTCAGCGTGCGGCGAAAATGATAGTTCAGCGCGGCCAATATCGGCGCCATCGCCAGCACGACGAGAAACAACACCCAGTCGTACCACAGCATCAGCAGCCCCGAGACGATCATTTGCCCGGCTTGGACGGCGGTGATAAAGAACACGTCCTGCCAGCCGACGCGCATCGCCTCGGCATCGGACGTGTAGCGGCTGATGATGCGGCCGATTTTCGTATGGTTATAGAAACTCATCGGCATCCGCAGCAAGTGCTGGAAGATGTCGCGCCGCAAATCCTGGATGACCGATTCGCCCAGTTCCAGCGCGAGGCGTTGGCGGAAATGGAAACAGAACTGCGTGAAGGCAGCTAGCGCCAGGAATCCGACCGCGCCCCGGACGGTGCCGCGCGTATCGTGTCGCGTGATTGGGCCATTGATGACGGCGCCGAGCGCCCACGCCAGCAGCGGCAATTGGATGGACCGGAGAATCACCAGGCCCAGCAGCCAGTTGCGCCGGCGCGCGTGCGGTTTCGTAAAGCGGAACATCCGCCAGATCAATGCCAGTTCCAGCGGCCGCTGGTTGATCTCGTCCTCGTCATCCGGCTCGCGCCGGATGTGGGTGATCGTGACATGAGGCTTGGTCGTCATGGCGTCGTTGCGGGCGCGTTACTCCGCAAATTGGACCTCCGCGGTTCGCCGGTACGGGCCACCGGCGCGCATCAACTCGTCATGCGTGCCGGCCTGGACGATTCGTCCGTCTTCGAGCACGATGATGCGGTGGGCGCGCCGCAACGTGCTGATACGATTGGCAACGATGAAGGTCGTGCGTCCCCGCATGGCGTTTTCGATGGCCTCGAGGATTTCTTTTTCCGTCTCGGGATCGACCGCGGCGGTCGGATCGTCGAGCAGCAGGATGGACGGATCGAGCAGCAGCGCGCGGGCGATGGCCAGGCGCTGGCGCTGGCCGCCAGACAAATCCTTTCCGCCTTCGCCCAGCAACGTCTCGTAGCCTTTCGGCAATTTGATGATGAACTCGTGGGCCGCGGCGATGCGGGCCGCCTGCTCGATCTCCGGCTGGGTGGCGTGCGGATGACCGAAAGCGATATTGGCGGCGACGGTATTGCTGAACAGAAAACTCTCCTGGAAGACGATGCCGACGTTGCGGCGGAGATCGTCCAGGTTGAGATGGCGAACGTCGGTGCCGTCGACGAGCACGCGGCCGCGCTGCGGATCGTAGAAGCGCGGGATCAGGCTCAGCAGCGTCGTCTTGCCCGAGCCGGTCGCGCCGAGGATCGCGATGCTCTCGCCGGGGCGGATCTCGAAGCTGATATCCCGCAGCTGGGGATTGTCCGAACCGTTGTAGCCGAAGCTGACGTTCTCGAAGCGGACTTCGCCACGGGCGCGCGGGAGCGGCTGGGGCTGCGGCGGGCTGACGATTTCAATCGGCGCGTCGAGCACCTCGAACACGCGGCGGGCCCCGACGAGGCTTTGCTGGATGGTGTTGGCGATCTGGGCGACGTTGGAGATTTGACCTGAGAATTGCTGGAGCAGACCGGCGAACACGACCATGCCAGTGCCGAGGGCCAGTTCGCCCGCGATCACGAGGTGGCCGCCGTACAGCAGCAGCACGAACAGGCTGATCTGTGTGAGCATGCCGATGGTGGGAACGAAGATGCTGACGCGCCAGAAGATGTTTTGCTGTTGGGTGCGGACCGCGTCGTTGCTGCGCTGGAAGATTTCGAACTGGTCACGCTCGCGGGCAAAGCCCTTGATGGTCTGGATTCCCTGCGCCGTCTCGGCAATGTGGAGGATCATGCGGTCGACCAATTCGCGGTTGCGGACGTACTGGGGCTGGACGACGCGGGAGAACGATGCGGCGACGACCCACAGCAGCGGGACGATGGCCAGACAGGCGATAGTAAGTTTGGCGTGGATGGCCAGCATATAGGAGAGATAGATCGCCAGCGAGAGCACCATGATGATGCTCTGCACCAGGACGTTGCTGACGAAGTTGGCGACCGCGCGCGAATCGCCCGTGACGCGGTTGATGATCGAGCCCGTCTCGTTGGCGTCGTAGAAGCGGAAGCTGAGCCGCTGGAGTTTTTCGTACACGCCCGCGCGGAGTTCGACGACGACGTAGCGTTCGACGAGGATGGCCACGGCAACGCTGTACATATAGGACAGCAACGCCCGCAACAACGCGAGCACCAGCATCACCCCGGCGATGGCCATCATCACATCCATCGGCGTCCACGCGGCTGGCGGGGTGAATTTGAAAGGCCAGTGCGGCGGGCCCGCCGTCGGCTGAAGCTGATAGCGCACATAGTCGATGCCGAGGCCCGTCAATCCGAGGCCGCTGAGGCCCATGGCCAGCAGCAGGAATTGGTAGAGGAAGACCTTGATGCAGCCGGAGCGGTAATGCCAACTCAGGCCGAGCAGACGACGGATAATCGTCCAGTCGGTCTGCGCGTTCGCCTGAATGGTCGCCGAGCCCTGCATGCGGAAAAGCAAACCATGTTGACGCGCCGCTCACAAGAGAGAAGTCGCGACGCGAACGAGAGCGCTTGGTTTCGCAGGGCGGTCGGATATAATGAACTTGTTATGCCTGCGAAGAATTCACTGTTCTCGTCTCCGAAACCGGTGATTGCGATGATTCATCTGGAGGCGTTGCCGGGGACGCCGGCGGGCGGACGGAGCGTGCGCGAGATCGAGGCGTTGGCGGTGCGCGAGGCGAAGATGTACCGCGAGTCGGGCGTGCACGGGATCATGATTGAGAACATGCACGACACGCCGTACCTGCGCGGCGCGGTGGGGCCGGAGATTGTGGCGGCTATGTCGGTCGTCGGGCGCGCGGTGAAAGATGCGGCGCGGTTGCCCTGCGGGGTTCAGGTGTTGGCGGGGGCGAACGTGGAAGCGATAGCCGTTGCCCATGCGGCGGGATTGGATTTTGTGCGGGTCGAAGGATTCGCATTCGCCCACGTGGCCGATGAAGGGTTTATCCAATCCACGGCTGCTCCCCTGCTCCGCTTTCGCAAGCAGATCGGCGCGGAGCGCGTGCAGGTTTGGGCCGATGTGAAGAAGAAGCACAGCTCGCACGCGATCACGTCGGACATCACCGTGGGCGAGACGGCGGAAGCGGTGGAGATGATGCGGGGCGACGCGGTGATCATCACGGGCATGGTCACGGCTGATCCGCCGGCGCTGGCGGACATCCGCGACGCGAAGAAACACTGCCGGATACCGGTCTACCTCGGGTCCGGGGTGACCGCGCAGAATCTGGCGAGATATTTCCCCGTGGCCGACGGGTTCATCGTCGGATCGCATTTCAAGGTAGATGGCTTGTGGTCAAACACGGCGGATACGAAGCGCGTGGAGAAGTTTATGGCCGCGCATGCGCGGCTTTCACAGTGAGGTCAGGAGCCGTGATTACACCACAGCAATTCAAGCAAAGTTGGGAGAGCGTCGCAGACGATCACTTGGTTGCATTCCCTGCGGATTCGCTGTCCGACGTTCACTTGTCTCCCGAGGTCCGCACGTTCCTGATCGACGCCGGCTTACCGACCGACGCAGCGCCATTTCTGAACTTTGGGCCACCCAAGAGCGGATCACTGGCGCGAGCATCCGTCGTTTGGCATCAGCCATCCGAACTTGACCGCTACCGGATCATCGGCGGCAACGGTTCAGGCGACCCCGTTTGCCTCGACGAGGAAGCTGGAGGTCAGGTCGTCTATCTCAACCACGATAATCGGTTTGAGAGAGTTCTCATGGCCTCGTCGGTTCCTGTGTTGGCGGAATGTCTCCTGCAGCTTCGCGATGCCATAGCTTCGGCGGGAGGTAACGCGGAGCTTATTGGGCCTGCCCAATTCGAGGCGCTGGTGGCGCGTTTCCGAGCCATCGACCCACTGCCCAGCGGAGACGGTGGTTATTGGCAGCGAGAGCTTCAGAGCTTCCAGAAGCCGCCAAGCAAGGCATGGTGGCGGTTTTGGAAATGAAGTTACCAAATGCCACGACGGAATCCCGCCTGCTCGGACTCAGGAGAGTTGGAGTCTAATCGGCAATCCGCGCTCATCGCGCGCGGCTACAGTGCGGATGGAGAGCGGGAAACGACTGAGACCCTTCACTTCGTTCAGGGTGACAAACCGGTGAGTGGTGGTCGTGTCAGGATGCGGGTCCCCCGCCCTCCCTGCGCTGGCGGCGGAGGGCGCGGGCGGCGCTGGCGGCCATGATGACGCAGAAGGCGAGAACGGGAGCGGAGGCCCAGGCCAGGAACCGCGAGAAGCGGATGTATTCGTATTGGGAATGGAACCAGCCGTCGCGGACGCACCAGATTTCCCAGATGAACAGGATGATCGCGATGGTGCCGTATTTTTTGCGGACTTCTTCGGCGGTCGGGCGGGTTCGTGGGGGTGATTGGTTTTCCACGAGCGGTTGTGGTCTGGTAGAAACCCGGTGGCGCCATCGTGGGCGCACCGGGCAAAGTTATGTTGTCGGGTCGGGCGAAACCGTGTTCGTCAATACATCGCAGTACGAACCAAGTCGATAATGGATTTGGTGCGGAGTTTGCCACGTCCCGTCGTGGGCGACTCCAACTCGGCGAGCTTGCGGACCGGTAATTGCATCAACTCGTACTCGGCCTGAAGCCAATCATCGACATCATGGCCGTCCGTTCGACCCCGCTCGAGATAGAGTTGATAGGCGCGAGCAGCAATCTGCTCGGTCTTCGGACTCTGTTGCGTCATAATGCCTGACTCCTCCTCTCTTCTTCATTCTGCACGTTGCGACGGACCACACCATGGTCCTGGCATACATCCCGTCGGCACGTCAGACCTCCTTGTTCATGTCAGACACGCCGTTGCGCATCATCGCTCAAATCTACCAAATTGCAAGACATTCATTTTGCATTTGCCAAGAGCCCGCGAAAACGTTTCGCGGCTACAACCTGCGGTCACAGTTTGACCCGGTCGTCGCGATTTGTTAGTAGGTGGGTCAATGAATGCGTTGCCGCAACCGCTTCGGTCCATCGGCAGCCGGCTTCAGGCGCAGGTGTTCGCGCGGCTGGGGAAGCGGACGGCCAGCGAGAACGCCTTCCTGTTACTCCTGCCCTTCGTCGGGCTGATCGTCGGATTCACGACGGTCGTCACGGCGCACATCATCGCCTACATCCAAAAGCTCTGCTGGGGGAGCGGACAGAACCTGCTCGACGCGGCGTCGAAACAACCCTGGTACATCTGCGTCATTGTGCCGGCGGTGGGCGGGCTGGTGGTGGGATTGATCGGCAAGTTTTTCCGCGTGCCGACGCGCGGCGGCGGCATCACGACGATCATGCAGGCCGTATCGCTCCGCGGTGGGTATATTTCCCTACGCAACACGGCGCCTCGCGATTGGGCGGCCATCGTGACGGTGGCCTCGGGCGGCTCGCTGGGACGCGAAGGTTCGATGGCGCTGCTGGCCAGCGCGATCAGCTCCTACTCGGGCCGGCGGTTGCATCTTTCCGCGCAACATCTTCGCGTGCTCGTGTGCGCGGGGACGGCGGCGGCATTGGCGGCGGTGTACAACGCGCCGATTGGCGGCTCGCTGTTTGCGATGGAAGTGCTGATGGGCAATTTTGCGCTCGAAGTCCTCGGGCCGGTGGTGGTGGTTTCGGTGATTTCCACGCTGGTGTTTCGCAGTTGCATGGGCAATCTGCCGCGCTTCGACGTGCCGCACTACAATCTGGTGTCGGCCTGGGAGTTCTTTCCGTACCTGGTGCTCGGGCTGCTGGCCGGGGTGCTGTCGATCCTGTTTGTGCGAGCGCTGTTCAGTTCGCAAGACCTGTTTGAAAAGATCCCGATTCCCAACTGGCTGAAGCCGGCGATCGGGTTGGGGCTGGTCGGTGCGATCGGCGTTTGGTGGCCGCACGTCTATGGGAACGGGTTCGAGGTGGTGAACCAGACGTTGCGCGAACAATTCGCCGTGAAGTTGTTGTTGTGGCTGGTGCTGATGAAGATCGTCGCGTCATCGTTCAGTTTCGGGTGCGGCGGGGCGGGCGGATTGTTCACGCCGTCGCTCATGGTCGGGGCGCTCCTCGGCGGCGTGTTCGGGTACGGTGTGCATCAGTTTTTCCCCAACGTCACGGCCGGGCACGGCGCGTACGCGCTGGTGGGCATGGGCGGGGTCCTGGCGGGGGTGACCCACGCGCCGCTGACGGCGATCATGATGGTGTTCGAGCAGACCAACAATTATCAGGTCGTGCTGCCGTTGATGTTCGTGTGCATCATCAGCCACGTCACGACGCGATTGCTGAGAGGTCGCTCGCTCGAAGAGGAATCGCTGCGCCGGCGGGGGATCGTGATGCCGACGGGACCCGAGGCCAGCGTGATGCAATCGCTGCGCGTCGAAGACATCATGCACAACGACGTTCACACCGTCCTGCAGACGGCGCCGTTCCGCGCGGTGGTCGAAGAATTTTTCAAGGAGTCCTACAACAACCTGTACGTGGTGGACAGCGGCGGCACATTTCTCGGCGCGATCCGGCTGCACTCGGTGAAGGACATGCTGCATCAGGGCGAGTCGCTGGCGTCAGTGATCGCAGTCGACCTGGTGGACACGACATTCCAGTATGCGACCCCGCGGCAGAACCTCGCGGACGCGATGGACACTTTCTGGCGGGAGAACGCGGAGCGGCTGCCGGTGATCAACAACGCGACCGACCGCAAGCTGGTCGGCTGGATCTCGAAGCGGGACCTGCTGGGGGTGTACAGCCAGGAAGTGTTACGGAAACGCCAGATCATGGCGCGGTTTGTGGTCCACGAGGGTGAGGAAACGCGGGATGCGTTTGTGGAATTGCCCGAGGGCATCGAGCTGCGCACGCTGGAAGTGCCGCTGCATTACGATGGGCGGACGCTGGCCGAGCTGGCGCCGCGGTCGCAGTACGGGGTGCACGTGGTGGCCGTCAAACACCGCGATCCGCTCACGGGGCGCGTGATCACGGAATTGCCCGGACCGACGACGCGGCTGGCGGCGGGGAACGACCTGGTGGTGATCGGCACGTCGGACAGCCTGGCGAAATTCATGGGGGCGCTGGCGACGAGTGTTGAAAATGGCCCGAAGTAAGCTACGCTAGTAATTGGAATGAGCACCGATCAACCATTGCCGTCGCCGGAAGAGATTCAGAAGAAGATCTCCGAATTCATGAAACGCGAGTTTGGCGACCGCGTCGTGTTTGCGGGGCCGGAATCCGACCGGGTCGAGACCATGCCGTCCGGTGACGAGCCGAAGCGCAAAGGGGTGGAGTTCGATTTTCATCTCAAGCCGAAGGACGTGAAGGCGCACCTGGACCGGTTTGTGATCCGGCAGGAGGACGCGAAGAAGGCGCTGGCGATCGCGGTGTGCGACCACTACAACCACGTCAAGGCGGCCGAGCAGGGCGAGGAACTGCGGGATTATGTGAAGCAGAACGTGCTGCTGATCGGGCCGACAGGCGTGGGCAAGACGTATCTGATCAAGACGATTGCGGACTTGATTGGCGTGCCGTTCGTGAAGGCCGACGCGACGAAGTTCAGCGAGACGGGTTACGTCGGCGGCGACGTGGAAGACCTGGTGCGCGAGCTGGTGCATCGGGCGGATGGGGACGTCAATCTGGCGCAGTACGGCATCATTTACATCGACGAGATCGACAAGATCGCGACGCCGGCGAACATCGTCGGGCGGGACGTGAGCGGGCGCGGGGTGCAGACGAATTTGCTGAAGCTGATGGAAGAGACCGAGGTGCCGCTGCGTTCGCCGACGGACATCCAGGCGCAACTGCAGGCGGCATTCGAGTACCAGAAGCGGGGCAAGGTCAAACGCGAGACGATCAACACCAAGCACATTTTGTTTATTGTGAGCGGCGCGTTCGACCAGATGCTGGAGATCATTCGGCGGCGGATTCGGCACGCGCACATCGGGTTCGGCGGGCATCTGGCGGAACACGTCAGCGAGGCGGAACTGCATCGGCGCGGGCAGACCGAGGATTTCGTGAAGTTCGGGTTCGAGCCCGAGTTCATCGGGCGGCTGCCCGTGCGGGTGGTGCTGGAGAAGCTGAGCGTCGACGACCTGTACAGCATCCTCAAGCAGAGCGAAGGCTCGGTGGTCAGGCAATACGAGTCCAGCTTCAACGCGTTTGGCATCGACGTGATTTTCTCGGATGAAGGCTTGCGGGCGATTGCCGAGCAGGCGGCGCTGGAGAATACGGGGGCGCGCGGGCTGCTGACGGTGTGCGAGCGGGCATTGCGGGAATTCAAGTTCGAGCTGCCGTCGTCGAACGTGCGGCAGTTTGTGGTGACGCGGTCGCTGGTGGAGAAGCCGGGCGCGGAACTGCAGCGGATTCTGCAGGAGCCGGCGTACGAGCACCGCGAGCTGATGCGGCAGTTCGTGCATGATTTCGAGCGGAAGTTCGAGGAGAAACACAGTTTGCGGATGCGGCTGGAGCCGGAGGCGCTGGAGGAAGTCATTGAGCGGGCGCAGAAGGCCAACAAGTCGGTGAGCGATTTGTGCCGCGAGCTGTTCAAGGACTACCAGTTCGGGCTGAACCTGATCAAGACCAACACCGGGCAGACCGAATTCGTCATTCCCAGGTCCGCCCTGTCGAACCCCGACAAATTCCTCAGCGACTGGGTCGTGTCGAGCTATCGGAAAGGGACAGAAGACAGGACTCAGGAGCCAGAAGCCAGAAGTTAGGGGCTGGGCGAGAGCGAGAGCGGAAAAGGGCAGCGACGGTCCGTGAGTGTGACCCCCGAGCAAGCTTCGCGGCCAGAATGCGAGGACAGGCGCCACGAGGTCTGGTCCTTTTGCGGCGTGTGGGATAGGCTGGCGGCCGGATGAAGGCGAAACGCAGAATTCCTCCGATCCCATCGGCAAGGCGATTTCGTGGGAGGATTGGCTGGCGGGGCGCAAACTCCGGCGCGAGGCTGGGAATTGCGTTGCGCCGGCGGTGATCCGCCGGCGGAGAAGATCGAGCGACCGCAGGTTGAAGAAGTTGTACGGGGGAAAACGCGGGTTGCCGTTTCGGCCAACGTCGGAGTTTGAGGAGCGGAGTTAACCCACTCCTTAATCCCCTCCGAGGAGACGAAAGGCAGCCGCGGCATCAGGAGACGTCCGCCGAACAGCGATTTTCCCGCCTGTCCCCGCGCTATGGGCCAAAAGTGCCATCGGCCCGGCGATGAAGGATTACGATGTTGCCATCCGGGTCCAGTAGCTCCACGGCCCGACAGACCCCGTAGTCAACCGGCTCGCCCACCATGCGCGCCCCTTTGGCTTTCAACTCCGCGTATGCGGCGTGGACATCCTCCACGGCGAGCGCGATCCGGCTGCCAGCCGTTCCCTTCGGTATCTCGAACCCGCCGTGCAGCGAGAGTGTCACGTTACCACAGTTGAACTCAGCCCACTGCGATTCCTCGCTGTAAACCTCCTGCTTCAGGCCAAGCGTTTCCCGATAGAACCGGGCCGCCCTCGCCAAGTCGGTCACTCGAAACATCACGAAATCAGTGCCACGGATTTTCATCAGATCGGCAAAACAGTTGAAATGGCGAGAGTGCTTTCCATCGCGCGCGCGTAACCACGAACGTATCTGTCGAAAAACTGTTCTGAGAGTGCTCCTGGCTTTTGCGTTTCACAAGTCCGAATCGACCACGTTCGTCTGCACTCGGCTCGTCACGAAGATCAGCCGGACTGAACAGCTCGCGCCTCACAGTGGGCCGGGGCAGGATCTACCTGACTCGTGCCTGCGGCCCGAACATCGTACCCTGAGCCAGAAGACGGCCAGAGCGCAGCCGCAGGCGATTCACCGAGTCCTGAACGCGGCTTCGAGGTTGCTGTTTCGTTGCCGTTTTGTCCTCACGGCTGCGCTTCTGGCATACTCTGTTCCGGCACGCGCCGCAGCCCGCTTGGGGCGACTGCGGCGATCACCGGGCCGCACACCGCATTTTATTCGCGGCCACCCTAGTTATGGAGGTACCACCAGCCGTTCGTGTACGGCGGGGGAATGGACGGGCCGATCGGTCCGCAATAACGATCATTGATGTCCGTAACCCCGCCGGGGCCAATCGGTCCCATGGCGGCCGCGACCACCGGTCCGTTCGGGCAGGGGCCGTTGGGCTGAGTCGCCGTCGACGCGCTGAACCAGGCGCCAACGATCGTGTTGGTGGAGGTCAGCATGTTCACCGCGAAGGGCGAGGCGGTGTCCATGGGGGCGTAGTACATCTCCGTGTGGAAGCCGAGGGCGATATGGAGGCCGTTGAACGCGCTGCCCCAGCGTTGCCAGGCATTCGGGAAGCAGGCGGCGAAATTGCCGGCCGCGCGCGGATTGCAGGCATTGAACTCGGCAGCGCAGTACTGCAAGACTTCGCAGGAGTAAAAGGCCAGCCAATCCAGGTGATCGCACGAGGACCCCTGATTGCCCCAGGATCTTAACAGGTTGTACGTCCAGCACGGGATTCCGTTGTTATTGATCCAGTAATCGGCGAGCATGTTCACGCCCGGGTTCCGAAGCCACAAGCCGTAGGCGGCGCCACCATTCATCGGCACCCAGTTCGGCCACGTGAAACTGATCGCGGTGGGGGCGCCGTGACCCAGATACAGCACGAAGTTGGCGGCGTTGACACCCCAGTTCAGGTAATCGGCGTCGGCATAGGCCGAAAACCCCGGTGTGCAACTTGGCAGGATGGCTTGCAGGGAGCACCGCGGGGTTGGCTCCATGAAGTCTCCCGGCCACGACGAGTAATTGGCCCAGAAGAAACTCTCTGCTCGGGACCAGCAGCCAACGTTCGGGTTTCTCATGACCGACCGCCAGTCATTCACATCGTTGACCCAACCCCCGGCATAATAGGGAGCTTCGGTGCCGAAGCTGGGGAAGACGGGGTCTTCGTACTCGTGGGAACGGGGTTGGGGCGCGGTCAGTACCGTCGTCGAGACATGCACCGAAACGCCATTCGCATCGGTGACCACGACCTCTACCGTGTCGGTCTGACTCAGCGATTGGCGCAGGCGGAAGAACACCTGCGGGGAGCCATCGACCGGGATCGTGACAACATTCGTGCCGTTGACATCCGCGGGGGTGGTGGGGTAGTCGGCCCACGCGGTCGTCACCAAGTCGGTGGTGGATTGGACGACGAATCCGGTCGACGCGTCCGGCCACGACAGCGTGACCACATGGCCGGTGGCGAGCGCCGAACCGTCGATGGACAGGCGCGGCACCGAAACGCGCGAGACGGGGGTATAGGTGATCGAAGCACCTGTATTGGTGGACACGTCGGGATTGGAGCCGCTCCACGTGTAGGTGTAGGGCGGCGCGCCGCCGCCGACGGCGACGTTGGCCACGACCTGGGTGAGGCCCGGGGCGGCCACGCTGAGAACGAGGGTCGGAACGTAGGTCGGATCGTCCGTGGCCGGGATCAACTGTAGCGGTGTGTTCATGATGTTATTGGAGCCGGTCAACGGATTGTACTGCATGACCGTGCCATTGAACGCGTACCACGGGATGATGGTTTGGACGCAGCACGAACCAGAGTCGGATATCAAGGCCGGGCTGTAGTAGACCAGTTGCAGGAAGTTAACCTGGGCGTTGGGCGGCAGAAGGGCGGCGGCGCGATTACTGGCGTCGCTCGACGAGATCAGCGACACGTATGGCCCCTCGGTATATTGCCGCGCGGAATACAACAGGCGGGTGACGCTGCCGGTGGGACTGTAGGCGATTTGGACCTGGGCACCGGGGCCGATCAACGGATAGCCACCACCGCCGGGGTCGGTGAACTGGTAGCTTACCGAGGTGTCGAGAAAGGCATTGGCCGAGTTGGTAGCGCCGGAACCCGCGGTGTACGAGGCGATCAACTGGGCATTGCCGGCGACCGGCGTGCCGTAGACGGGGGTGAGTCCCGCGCCGGCCAGGGCGGCACTGGCCGAGCTGATGGCGGCGTTGCTGCTGTAGACCGGCAGGCTGTTCAACGCGGTGAAGTTGAGCGCGTAGAAGCTGAGAGCATTCGTGGTTGGGTTCTCGCTAACAGCGGTCAGGTTGCTGATCACGGTGGGATCCGTGACCGGCACGGTGGGAACGTACAACCAATTGGTCGGGTCAATGAACGAGGCCAAGCCGTTGTTGAGCGTGATCTTGCTCGGGGGTATGGCGAGCAAGCTGGCCAGGTTGCTGGCCTGCATGGATGTCGCCCCTGTTTGCGTGACATAGTAGGTGGGGAGAGACATGGTCTGGGCTCGCGCCGGGCGCGAAACGGATACTGTCACGACGCCGAGGACGGCAGCAATCAAGGACAGGTGATGAATCTTCATGATGCTCCTTTCAGACTCCTTCATGGTTGGTACTTCTTGCCGACGGTGGTTGGTGGGTGTGCTGGCCAGACGCGCTGAGGCTGCCGAATGAGGCTCGACCGCATGGCGCAGGACGAATCCGAGACGGTTTCGGCGCACCATGGGGTTGCACGGCCAGATAATTGGGTGACGAGTCAACACGGCGTACTCGTCGCGAGATCAAGGCAGGGAGAAGATTACAGGACTTGCCCTTCCGTTCGCCTCCGGACACGCCACAGACCCCGAAGATCTGGTTCGAGTTCGTTCTCGCCTCCAAAACCCGAACCCAAGACTGGGCTGGCGAGCGTCGCGGCTACACCTTCCTCGCCGAGCGTGATACATACCGGAATCGCGCTACGGGTGTCTATAGGGGAAAACCCTGTAATTTATGGCAGGGAAAACCCTCGTGGGTGGACCCATCGAGGCAACGAGCCCGGACAGGCGCCTCGGCTACAAGGCCATCAACCCGCTTGTTGTCGCCACGCAGAAGACGGGAGCGCAGCCGTGGACGCTTCACCGAGTCGTGAACGGGCTTTGGTCGGAGTTTCCGTTCAGTTAAGCACGGCTGCGCTCCTGATGGCAGAGGCACTGTTGCTGGTTCTTCTGCCCGACTTCACGGGCCACATCGAATCCGATAGTACCGATAGGGTCCGTTGGTCCGGGCACTCGTATCAACGTAGCTCATGGTACAGTCCCCATGGTTCGAAATGACGATTGGCGAACTGACGTCACGGAAGTTGTTGGTGAATCCGCTGCCGATCGTACCCGGGGAGGCTTGCACCCAGTTCGTTAACGGCATCGTGGCCAACCCGCTCGGATCGCTGCCGGATGCTCTCCAGGTCACAACGACATCGTTGCCGTTGACCGCCATGCCGGTGACCCTGAAAAACGAAGCGTTAGTGGTCGGATCGATGCCAGCCCGCAATTGATCCTGGTTCGACATTCCTTTGCCGAAGGCATCGGCATTCCCATCCAACACCACGACCTGATGAGTACTCGAGGTTCCATCGATCATCAGCGTCATCGCGTATGTGCCGGGGCTGGCGTAGACGTGCGTCGTACGGTACGGGCTGGACGAGTAATTCGTCGTGCCATCGCCCCAGGACAAGACGGACAAGGCGCCGTTCGTACTGCTCGAGGCAACCCAGGCTCGAACGGCCAGGGGATACGCACCAAGGGTCGGTGTCGCGTCAAAGACGGGCGCCGACTGCTCCGGTTCAGCCGCCCCTCCGAGGATGACCCCGGCATCGACATTGCTGCCGAAATCAACGCCCATGTTAATCTCTTGGGCGATGATCTGCACGGTTCCTGTCGTGCCAACGCTCGGGATTGACCACGAGGCAAACTGGCCGGACTGTGTTGATTCGGTGACGGCACCGGCCGTGAATGTGAGCCGCAGGAAACCCACATGTGCGTTGGTAACGTAGCTACTCTCCGGCGGGTTTTGGATGCTCATTTCCCAGGTCAGCACCGAGTCCGAATTCGTCGACGGAGTTACGGTGATCACGCCGTTGGTGCTCCAGTCGAATTGGTGATCGCCCGTTCCGTCGAGCGTGATGTGCATCAACTCGTTGCTTTCCGCCAGATTGCCATACTGATCAAAGATCTGGTAGTTGATGGGGTCGATCCGTCGCGCCCAGGCGTGCCCGCTGACCGAACTCCAGAGGAACGGTTGCCATCTGATCCACCACCATCGCCACCAAACGAATCCGCCCCACATGAAGACACTTGCCCCGCTATTGGCGCTGGTCCATGCGCCGAAACCGGAGCCGGGTTGAACGCTGGCGGTTCCCCAGGCCCGAAGCGTCCCCCGCATCAAGCCCCAGCCCCAGGGCCAAAAGGGCTGGAAGCCCCAACCTGGCTGAAGAGTCACGGAGCCGTGAGCGTCCGCGTGGCTTCCGTCGGAATCGGCCACGGCATTGGCCACTATATTAAGTCGGGGCGGCATCATGGCAATTTGCCCATCCGACTGCTGGACCAAACCCACGGCGGGCGTCCACGCCGCCGCATTTGCCCAATCCCAGCCAATCCCGCGGGGCATGAACCACCACGGTGGATTGCCCGGCCAAATGGGCCACCACCCCGGCCAGAACCAGAAGCTGTGCTGAACATTGTACGAATCGGACACCTGTTGTGCCGAGGCCTCGAACTTCGAGCACGGCGACAGGATCAACAGTGCAGTGAGCACGCTGACTGCCACGGCGATACGACCCTCGCCGCGAAGGGCACGAATTATGGGGGGCATATACTCCTCTCCTTTTTTGAATTGAGTGGGTGGACGACGAGCAGACACGGCAGGCTCGTCGCAACTTGGAGGCTGGGAAAAGGGTAGCGTACTCCGACTTCCGTATTACTACCGGACACGCCGCTGACGGCCAACATCTGGTTCGAGTACGTCCTCGCCTCCTACTCGAACCCAAAACAGGATGGCGAGCGTCGTGGCTACGTCTCCCTCGCCAAAACCAAGATAAATACCAAAGCTCCAATAGCAGTGTCTGTAGGGGAAACCCCTTCATTTGGTGTCGGGGAAATTCCTCTCTCGCGGCGCAGTCGCCCCGGAAACCCGGACCTGCGCGCGCAGCCGCATACGGAGCGTCGCCCTTATCCTACCCCGGGCGCGGCGACTGCACGCCTGAGGCGGACAAGCGCCCGGCTACGACGGAATCGGCTGAAAGGCCGCGCTCGGCGCGTGGCTCAGCGGTAGGTTCGCCCTCCCAGCGCCCGCGAACAAGGTTCGCGGCTACACGAGCGTCAGCGGACGGGCTCGAAGACTTCTTCGGTCTGGCTGGATTGATCGGAGGCGCGGCGGAGGAAGCCTTTGTCGACGAGGGCGCGGATGATTCGGCCCGCGGTGACGCGGTCGACGCGCATGTCGTGGACCAGTTCGGACTCGGTGACGCCACGGCCGCGTTCGTGGATCAGCTCGATCGCCTCCGCCAGCGGGAGCTTGTAGCCTTCGTAGAGAAAGATGATACCGAACAGGATCAACACGGCGCCGGCAAAGACGGCGTTGTAGCCCTTGAGCGGTTCGTCGGGCAGTTCGCCCATCATGTTGAGGAGGGTGAACAGGCCGCCGAGCACCAAGAGCAGGCCGATGACCTTGAAGAGTTTTCGTCGGCGATGAAATGAGCGATGATTGAATGGCTTGGGCATAAGAGCGGGCCTCATTTTGCCGCCGGTGGTGTGGGCGGCGTCGGCTGCTGAAGTTGGTTCCAAATGCCAAGCGGGACGGTCTTCGACGCTTTATCAAGATCGGTCCACAACGTGCCGGTGCCGGCATAGATGAGCATCAGTTTGACCTGCTCGGGCAATTGTTGCGCGAACTGGTAGTACGCGTAGTCGGCCGACGACCCGACCGCCTTGACCTGCAGGGCGTAGCCGTTGCCTTCCGCTTCGCCTTTCATCTGGACGACCTTGGCTTCCGCGCCGCCGAGCTTGCGTTTCACGTCGGCGCGAATCGCCGCGGTCTGGCGGGCCAATTCGGCGACGAGCAGGCGGGTCTGCGCGGCGGTTTCGTTGACCTGTTTTTCCTGCTCGGCGTGGATGTTGCCTTCCAGGCGTTGCGTCTCGTACTCGACGACCTGCTCGATCTGGCGAATCTTGCCGATGTTTTCATCGAGCTCGGCTTTCTTGGCCTCGGTCTTGGTCCGTTCGAGGTTGGTGATGTTCCATTCGGCGGCGATGCGCGCGTCCTGGATCGGGCCGGAGATGTTGTCGGGCACGAGCGTGTCCTGGACGAGAGCGAGATCGACCTGCAGTTTCTTTTCCTGGAGCGTGGTCTCGATGGTTTCCTGGAAGGCCCGCTGGAACTCCTCGCGTTTGTCGCCGACGATGAAGTCGACCGCGCCGAACGTCGAGCCCTTGATGCGGGCGGTGGAATTGATCTGCGGGATGAGGATGTTCTCCTCGATCTTCTTGATGTTGCCGTAACGCGCGACGACCGATGGGGCGTCTTCGGGCAACAACTGCCAGAGCAGCGTCACGTCGATGGTGATTTCAAACCCGTCACTGGACGGGAACGTGACGGCGGGCAGGACGGGAAGCGTCGACTGGCCGGAGGGGGCCTGGGCTTTTTCCAGCGCCTGGCCGATGGGCTGGGCCTGTTTCAGTTTGCCCTCGAACTGCCCCGAGGTCTGCGTGAGCGGCAATTTGCCGGCGTGGGCCATCGTGATCTGGTTGTAGCCGATCTCGATACTGTCCACCGTGAAGGCTTCGGGATTGAGCGGGTACAGGCCGGGCTGGAGGACGACTTTCTGGACGCCGCGCTCGCCGGGGCCGGCGAGTTGGTTTTGCGCCGGCTTGCCCGAGCGCGCGGTGACGACACCGACATAGCCGGGATCGATCTCGATCATTTTCACGACGCGAATTTCGTAGGCGTGCGGGTTGAGGCGGTAGGTGCCGGGGAGCAGGACTTCGCGCTGGATGCCGCGCTCGCCGGGGCCGGCGAGGAATTCGCCGGCGGGCAATTCGCGCCCGAACCTGGTGATGACGACGCCGATCTCGCCGCCGTGGACGACGACTTCATCCATCAGTTGGCGTTCGTAGAGGAACGGATTGACGAAATGGCGACCGGGGCCGAGCGGTTCGAGGAGGACGCCTTTCTGGCCGGGCTCGGCGATGATTTGGCCGGTGGGCATCTGCGTGCCGGTCTTGGCGATCAGGACGAGCATTTTGCCCGGTGGCACGACGGTATTCTCGACGATCCAGACCCAGAAACCGTTGTAGACAAACATGTACGCCACAAACAGGATGAGCGCGACACTCACCAGCCAGAAGACGGTGCGATTTTTCATCACCTGGCACCTCCCTTCGGCGGCTGGGAGAGATCGCGGAAGGGTTCGGCCAGCGGCCCCTCCGAGTTGGCGAGGATGGAATCGATGTTGGGCGCGATCTTCTTCAGGTAGAGGTAGCGGGCGTAGGCCTCGCCGCTGCCGAACGGCGCGATGATCGACCGCAGGGCGTTGGCCTCGGCGGTCCGAGTATAGGTGATCACGTCGGCGTCGCCCTGGCCCGTGGAGACGATGGCCTGGGCCTGATTCTCGGCGGTCTCGAGGTCTTTGTGGGCGACGTCGAGGTCGCGCTGGGCGGCGATGACCTGGACCTGCTGTTCCTTGGTGGCTTTCTGGACCTCGTTGGTGAACGTGGTCTGCGCGGCGACGACGCGAACCTTCTGGTCCTGAATCTTCTGCTGCTGGGCGACCTGGGCATCGGTGTGGGCCCGCTCGATTTGGCGCTCGTACTTGGAGCGGGTCTGGATGGCGATCTCGCGTTCGCGAATCGGCTCGGCGATTTTTTGCGGCGGCTCGATCTCGCTGATCAGCGCGGCCTTGACGAGGATGTCTTTCTTGGCGGACTCGGACGTGATGTGGCGGTTGAATTCATCCTGGAACGCTTTGCGGACGGTGCCGCTGATCACGTCGGCGGAGCTGTACTTGGAGCCTTGGATGCGGCTCATCGACAGGGCGGAGCGCAGGATGACCTTGTTGACGATGTCTTCCTCGTCGCCGATCTTCACGAACACTTCGGGCGCCTTCGATTCATCGACGGCCCATTCGACCGCGCCCTTGACGGGGAAACGGAAGCCGTCCTTCGAGAGGAAATTGATTTCGAATTCGGTCTTGTGGCTCTGCACGCCGACGATGTCGACGCGATAGATGTAGGGATTGAGATAGTAGGTGCCGGGGCGCAACGGGGTTTCCTGCACGCCGCGTTCGCCGTCCTTGACGAGGATCGTGTTGGGCTGCTCAGGATCGCGGCCGTAACGGAGGGTGACGACGCCGACTTCGCCGGGCTCGATCTTCACGGCAGGCCGTTTCTCGACGATGTAGGCGTGGGGATTGATGCGGTAGGAGCCGGGGCGGAGCGGTTCATCGATGACGCCGCGGTACATCGTGCCGTCCCGTTCCTTGTTGTGGACGATGAACCGGCCCGAGGGCGGCTCCTTGCCGAACTGGCGGATCATCACGCCGACCTCCCCTTCCCGGATCTGCACGAGCGGCACGATTTCCCAATGCCAATAGACAGGGTTGCGGAAATATCGTCCCTCGCTAAGGGGCTCGAGCTGGATGCCTTTTTGGTCGGGCGAGAGCGCGATGATATCGTTGGCGGGGATATCAGCGCCGTCGAGGCGGGTCAACACGGCGCAGGTACCCGTGGGCGGCTCGATGCGGCAGAAGAACCAGCCCGAAACAAACGCGACGACGACAGCGGCGGCGAGGATCACCACGCCGATCAGCCCGAACCGCATCGGGTCGAAGCCATACCGTGCCCCGTAAACGTCGCTGTGTCGGGGCGGGACCGAGTCAGAAGTGCTCATGCGCCATTACCCTCCCGGAATTCGAATCGCCATCTCCAAGCTTGGCGGTGTGATACTCTGAGCTCCGGCAAAGTGCAAGCCGGAAGGTGTACACGGCTGGGAACCGGTGGGTACATCATGACCCCCCTGCGGTGAAGTTGAAGGTGGTGAGCACTACTAGGTTGAATGAGCTGCGGGGATACCTCCGGAGGTATCCCCGCAGTGGATTGAGGAGTACAACGCTGGGTTTGTGCACT
>DATKNW010000034.1:0-175464 GCA_035541135.1 Verrucomicrobiia bacterium | reverse complement strand
GGTTGGGGAACACGCTGAACGCACGGCCCGAATCGGAAAGCGGAACGGAGTCGCAGCACGTTGTCGTTTACGTCAGGCGACGGCAGAGAAGCGGCGATAAGGGACGGGCGCTGAGCGTGGGATTGATCGAGACCGTCGCTTGGTCTGGCATGGCTTCGAGGTGCGAGGAAGGCAGGCCAGACGGAGCGCGGCCGGGGACTTGTGTCCCTTTCCCTACGTTGAAATGCTGCCGCTGACACCTCGATTTTTGGTGTAGCAGCTACACGCGTTAATAGTGCCTTGGTGTTATCTCTTGGCGGATGATTAAACGACATCACCGGCCATCGACTGGGCGTGAAGCGGTGCCAGAGGATTGTACGGCTCGGCTCCTAACACTTCACGCGCGGGCAATTCACTTCTGGGAATTGAACCGGGTGACACTCAAAAACTTGTCCAGCACAAAATGAAGGGTTTTTTGCAAGCAAAGCTAAACGCAGAAGTTCGCAGCTACCGCCGTCAACATTCGACTTTGCCGGATTTCAAATTCTTGATTTCCCCCACGCTACTCTCGCACCCGCGATTCAGAAAGGAGCAATGGCCCATGAGCAATTCGATGAATAAACAAACGACAATCCACCTCGTGGACGTGCCCGGATGCGGCAACGATGCGGCCCGAATCGAGGGCGATGTACGACCGCGCGTAACTGGTGGCAACTCGCCCGCTACCCGCTAACGCAATCTCCCACGCTGCCTGTAACCTCTGACCATGCTTGCTACCAAAGCTCAATACCGGTTGCCCAACGCCAAGGAGTATTTCAAGGAACACCTGAGCGTCGGTGATTATTACGCCGAAGGCCAACAGGTCTTGGGCCAGTGGTTTGGTGATGGGGCCGAGCAACTGGGGTTGTCGGGGGTCACACGCCAGGACGAATTCGTTCGACTTTGTGAGAACCTTCACCCGCAGACCGGCCAGAGGTTGACGGTCCGCCAGAAAACCACCCGCATGGATATTGGGCCGGATGGCAACCCCCGCAAGAACACCAATCGGCGCGTGTTCTACGATTTCACCTTCTCGCCGGCCAAGTCAGTGTCCATCGCCGCCCTGGTGGGCCAAGACCAGCGCATCGTCGAGGCGCACGAGCGGGCTGTAACGGCCGCCCTGAACCAATTGCAGGCGTTCGCGTCCACTCGGGTCCGCAAGAACGGCCAGTGCGCCGACCGGACCACGGGCAACATCGTGGCCGCTGTGTTCCGCCACGATACGTCCCGCGCCCTCGATCCGCACCTGCACACGCATTGCATCGTGTTCAACACCACGTTCGATCCGGTCGAGAACCGCTGGAAGGCGCTGCAGAATCACGACATGCTCTTTGCCCACAAGTTCGTCGAGAACGTCTACTACCACGAGCTGGCCCGCAGGCTGCGGCAATTCGGCTACGGCATTGAGAACAAGCGGCGGGGGGATTTTGAAATCGAGGGTGTTTCCCCAGAGCTCGTCGAAAAGTATTCCAAGCGCCACCAAGAGATTGATCGAAAAACCCGCCAATTTCTGGAACGCCAGCCGGAGAAGGCCGATGGGAACCTTGCCGTCATCCGCGAGCATATCGCCCACCAGGATCGGCCTCGCAAGATCAAGGGCATCACGCTTGCCGAAATACAAACCAAATGGGGCCAACAACTAACTGCCGAAGAAAGAGCATCGCTTGGCCGGCTGGCCACCGGACAGCGGGTACCTACTGAATCAAGTGAGGCGTTGGCCCAACAGGCTGTCGTGTGGGCCGAGGAACATTTGTTCGAACGGCGGTCGGTGGTGCCTGAATACGAGTTGTGGCGGCACGCGCTAGAGCACATACGCGGGCAGAACGTGGCGTTGGCCGAGATTCAGGCCGCCTCGGTCCGGCGCGGCTACCTGCGCTACAAAGAACATCCTGGCCGGATCACCACGCGGGAAGTGCTGCACCGGGAATGGGAGATTGTGTGCATGGCGCGCGATGGAATTGGCCGGTTCGGCCCGCACTGCTCCGGTCATTCGATTCACAATGCCAGCCTAGATGCGGGCCAGCGTCAAGCCGTCGAGCGCATTCTGCAGTCACGCGACTTTGTCACCCTGTTTCGTGGTGGAGCCGGCACCGGCAAGAGCTATACGTTGCGGGAAGTGTTCGGCGCTTTGCAACAGGCCGGGCGAACGGTCACGGTCGTCGCTCCGCAGCGGCAACAGGTCGTTGACATGGAGAGGGACGGCTTTCGCGGCGCGCAAACCGTCAGCGCGGTGCTGGCGCGCGGTGCCCTGCCTCGGGGTGGCGTGTTGCTGGTTGATGAGGCCGGTCAAATCGGCGGCCAGCAGATGCGCCAGCTCATGAGCCTGGCGAAAGCCAACGAAGGCCGGGTAATTCTCTCGGGCGACACCCGCCAACACAGTGCCGTGGAAGCTTCCGATGCGCTGCGCGCCATCGAGAAGTATTCCACACTCCAGGCCATCGAACTCACCGAGATTCGGCGTCAAGACCCGACTCGCGGGAAGACACGAGCCGAACGGGAGCGGATTGCCCAGTACAGGCAGGCTGTGCAACAAGCTTCCGAAGGCAACCTCGATGCCTCGTTTCGCCGGCTGGATCGTCAAGGGGCGGTGGTTGTTTGCTCGCCAGAGGAACAAGCCGAGCGTCTTGCCCACCATTACTTGGTTCTTGTCCAGCAGCATCAGTCCGTCGTCGTGGTATCTCAAACCTGGTCGGAGATCCACCGGGTCAACGAGCAGGTACGGGCTGCGTTGAAATCGCGCGGCCTTCTCGACGCGCAAGACCGGAGTGTTACGGCGCTGGAGACAGTTGATCTCACTGAAGCCCAGAAGCGTGACCGGCGCTTCTACCAAGAGGACACCGTGGTGGTGTTGAACCGCAACGCGCGCGGATTCCGGAAGGGGCAGACCTGCCGGCTCGCGGCCATCACTGGCAGAGGCTGGACTCTGGAAGGTTCGGACAAGATTCGCACGGTGCCGTTCCGGTTTGCGGATCGGCTCACCGTCTGCCAACCCAGGGAACTCACGTTGGCGTCCGGCGACCGTCTGCAACTGAAGGTCAACGCCCGCACGCGCGCCGGTCGGCGTCTCGCCAATGGAGAATTGGTTGTTGTGAAGAAGGTCGGTGCTGACGGACGAATCACGCTTACGGACGGCCGGGTTCTGGACAAAAACTACCGGCAATTCGTGCGGGGCTTCGCCATTACCTCCTATGCCTCCCAAGGCAAGACCGTCGATCACGTCTTGTTCTCCGATTCGGCCATTAAGGCAGCCACGAATCAACAACAGTGGTACGTGACCATCTCACGCGGGCGCAAGGGAATCACCATCTTCACCAGTGACAAGGCGCAACTGGCAGAGAACATCCAGCGGTCCGGTGACCGGCCCTTGGCCTTGGACTTGGCGAAGCAACGGCATTTCCAGAGCCTCGGCATTCCGCGGCGGCTGTGGACACGTTGCCTGCGCAACCGCGCCTTCGCGGAAGGCTTTCGGTTGAGCCGGCTTCGCAGCTACACCAAGTTGCGCGCGCGGGCTATCCAACGAACACAGGGAGTCAGGTTGCAGTGATAAGGCACGGACAAGACGAGGGCCGACGAATTTCCCCCTGTTGGGAAGGTGATACCAAGGTCCAGGCGCTGCGGGTGGTGTTGGCCGACGGACACGCCTGCATGGTCCCCTACAGCCGGATCGCTTTTGTGGACTGCGAGTACGGAACAGATGACACCGCAATCTGTCTGCGCACGGACACCCACGAAATTCGGATCGTCGGTAAGAACCTGGGGCGGCTGGAACGTGATCTGCAGAAGTTCGAGGTGGCTTGGGTAAAAGCTGTCCCAGCTCGGTACGAGCCTGATGCAAGTGACAATACCGCTTGGGTCACGAATATCACCGTCAGCGAGCTGCAATCTGAAATCCCTGCGGCCAGGACAGAGAGGACCTGAGGGGCTATGATTACGCTGACCTGCAAATCATACCGAGCACGGGTGGACGGCGAGAAGGTCGTCTTGGAGATCGACCAGGCGCAACCGATGAATTTCGTGCCGCAATTGATGAGCAAGGCGGACGTGGCGAGTCGGCTGCAAGTCAGCATCCGCAAGGTCGCAGAGATTGCCCAATCGGGCCGGCTGCCGGTCGTCCGTGTGGACGGAGCTGTCCGATTCCGAGAGGAAGACGTTCTGCGGTTATTGACGGAGAATCAGGGGCCAAAGCCGCGACTGCTGGCGCTACCGACACGGATTAGGTCGGAAGCCCAGACGCGCATGTAAGGCCGCGCGGCATGGGCCGATTATTCATCGCTTGGCTGTCCGCCGCTGCACTAGATTCCGCTGCCTTTGCCGCGACTTTTTGTGCGCGTTTGCCGAATAGACTTAGAAGGGCCGATGCTCAAGGCAATTCTTGGAATCACTTTGACCGATTCGACCTTGGCGCATTCCTCGGTCAAGTATTCACGAACGCCAGTTGGCAGGGTGGCAAGACTTGGCTCGCCGTAGTAGGCGAGCGCTTTGAGTGAGAGGACGGGGTTGAATTCAGGATAAAGAGCTTTGGTTGCTCCCAGCGCCTCGGGCAAGGTGACCCCGGCGTTCAGCAGCGTGTAAATGTCGTAGTAATCTTTTGCTTCGGCCCGGTCCAAAATCACTTTCATCTTCTGGGCCGCCAGATCGAGAAGCGACGCGATGTAAACGTGGTTGTCCTCGCAGCAGTCAGGTTGGCCAACGCGGCCAATTATCAGCCCACCGAAAAACGAGACTTTGATTGGTCCGCCCCGATCGACGGTGAACGTCGCGGTGTTGGGCTCCGATTGAATTAGCTCTGCGCCGTTGAGGAATGCCAAGCTCCGACTCAAAGCGTTCGCCGAAACGTGCTGGTTCGTGAAGAAATCAAAATCAACCGATTGTCTCCCACCCAACCGCAGGCCCACGGCGGTTCCCCCATACAAAACGAAATGCTCAGGGATTTGAGAGAGTTCTGGCCAGAAGCGTCGCTGCTCCGCCGGGAGAGTGTCCAGAAGCGGCCTCATGCGGGAATAGCGCGCTGGGGTGGCGGGGGAACGGGTAGAAGATGCAACCGGTGGTGCCAATAATGCCACGAACGGTTGTCAAAGAGGCCTGGTGGAGCGGATCGCAACGCTTCACGGAATACGGCTTTACCATGATGATCGAGGACAATACAGATGTCCGCCCACGTTCCGAACACCATGACTTGGCAGACAAAGAGCGGTATGTCTTCGAGAGTTGCGTCAGCCGATCGCCACCAGCAAACCCGCCGTGCGATGGAGGTCAGCCGTTCAGAACCTTTTTCTGTTGTCAGCGCGCTCTTCACAGCTTTTTCGATGCAGGATAAGACGAGCCTGCTCATTGGGGGTCTTGTAGCCTACGTTTGATGACGTACAAATAGGTCAACAAACTATCAGAGTTTGGATTCCACGAGGCGACGTGCCAAGAAAACCAAAGGTGCTGCCCGCCAATTTGAGGGATCTGATTAATCGCGGTGTTCTTTGGCATAGCACCGCTTGCAAGTCTGAGATCGGAGTCTGCCCAAAAACAGTCTGGACGTGCAAGCGGGTATCCAACGGGTGCAATGAATTTTACTTTGACAGATGACTTTGTCCACCCGTTCGGAAGCTCAACCTGGTCTATGACAATCAGGTAGGCCCCACTTCCCAAAGGCTGAGATGTGGTCGTTGGAAAGCAGCTTTGGAGGACTTGGATCTGCTGTTCTATCGGCGTCATGTGCTGCCAAAACTGGCTGGCGGGACCGTGTAGAAGCGTTTGGGGTGGTGTTTTTCTAGTGTAACGCTAGTGTCGTCGTTGATGAGCACATCGCGTTCTTTGCCGTGCCCTTCCAAATACAGTAGATACCCGCGCTTTGCTTCCGGCAGCTTCGATTTTATTATTGCCCCCGTTATGTGTTCCTCATGTGATTCGTATTCTACGCCATCCACGAAGTAGAGGTACTTCTCTTCTGGTTTATGATGGTGCTCGCCGTGATGCTCCTCATGGTGTCGGTGTTCGTCACGGTGGCCTTCTTGACCCTGCTGGTGGTGTTTTTCCTCAGTATTCATGATAACGGGACCGACTGAACGGTTTCATTTGCCTGTTAAACACTAGCAGTTGACTGAGAATTTTGAAAACAAATAATCTGGTCGCGTCCGGTGGGGCATGTGAACGGCTACGGTGACGCAGCCCCAACCCCGCCTTCCGGTGCGTGTGGGCGTGAGCCCTAGCGCACTCTGGACGCACCGTCCGCCTGCGGACGGTATAATGGAAAGAGGGCGCGGAGAACGCCGTGTGACGTGTGCTTGCCGTTCCAAAACGCCTGCGGTGACGCAGGCGCAACCCGTTTTGCGCGGCGTAACGCAGGTGCTCGGCATGGCCAGCGGGCGGGTGCTGTCGTCTAGCACCGCCACAGCGCAGACAGGGCGAGTATCTGCGTAGCCGCGCCGTCGTTGGCGGGGGAAAGGCGTCCAGAGGAAAACGGGGGTGCCAACCCGGTTTGCCTTTGGTCGCAGCGTCGAGGCTGGTGGTCGGCGTCGGGTGCGAAGGAGCGGGGCGTAACCCGTCCTTCGCCGTCGATGGGGGGCAAGGGGGACATCGACAGGGCGAAAGGCGGAGTGGAGCCCCAGCGGATGTCACCCGACACGATCCATCTGCCTAGCTGCGAAACGGGAGGGGGAAAGGTGAATAGGAAAACGGGGGAGGCTGCCTCCCTGTTGTCCTCCTTCGGGTCTGCGACAAGTTGTCGCAGACAGGTTTTCCTCCACGCGTGAGCGTGGCACCCGTCCAACTCGAAAAGGACAGTTTCTGTCCTTTTACTCGTAACCCGTCCGTGGGTGTACCCGTCTCTGCCGGGCGAGCACGGCCGTGAGGCCGCGCGCAGCCCGTCATCCGCGTGAGCGGAAAACCTATAGAAGTCGGGCATCCCGACTTCGGGTGAACCACGACAAAACCCTTGCAGTTCAAGGGTGCGGCGACGGCAGTACCCTTCACCAGGTGGTGAAGGGGTTGGTGAACCCCTAGACGACGGAGTTTTCGTCAAGGACAGTTCGACTAAGCGTCAGAAAGCACCACCATCCTTCGCTCGGGACAATTCACTTGCCGAGCGAAGGATGGTGCCCTGCGTGGCCTTGGCGAAGCAGGGCGTGTGGTTATTCCATCGAGCTACGGATGGCAGGCCATTCCAAAAATTCCACGCCGCCGTCCCCGCGCGAAAGACCCACCCTCTTCGACCCTCCCCAGTCCCTCCACTTTTCGCCCCATGGACGGTCACGGAAGGCTCAAACAAACGGACGCCGATTCAGGGCGCGGGATTCTCTGCCGCCAGCCGCGAGCTCGCCGAAAAATCCTCCGCCGCCAGGTCCTTCTCACCAAAGTGAAGATGGAATTGGCCGCGCCGATAGTACGCCTCCGCCGGCGATTGGCCAAAGTCCACCTTGAACACCAACACCGCGCCCGGAAACGACGGAAGGTCCGGGGGCGTCGCGTACGGCAGCGGCCGAAGCCACAGCGGCGGTTGATGGTCGCGCAGAATCCGCCCGCCGAGCGTCCGCCGAAAATCTTCCGGCGCGGCCCGGGGATGCGCCAGCGCCTGATACTGCGCGGTGAAATCGTAGCCGTCGATCAGGACCAGGTGCGTGATGTTACGCGCCCGGATCAGCGCCGCCGCCTCCTCGTCGCTGTAGGCCGTGAGGATGGCGGCCGCCGCCTTGAGCCCCTCGGTGTTCTCCCAATACAGCGTGCCAACCGTTCCCATCCGCCCAAAATAGCCAACCTCCACGGAAAACGCCGGGTCAGCCAGGACGACGATCCGGCTGCCCGCCGGTGAGGTGGCCCGAATCGCCCCCGCAATGTCTCGGGCAACCCAATCGACCCACACCTCCGATTTCAAATAGCCCGGTTGCCACAGCTCGCCCACGTCGGCCACCGGCCATGGCAGGTAGAGCAGCAGGCAAACTCCCACCGATAATACCCACCGCCACCGAACCGCTTCCCCTGGGCCACGCGCGGCGAATAGACCGGTCACGACGAGTACGCCGAGCAGTATCTGCGGACCGCTCGCCATCATGTACCAACGAACCTGCACACACGCCTGCACGGTCGCCAGCGCGGCGCATACCAGGGTAAACCCGATCGCCAACCGGACATCGACCAACACGTTCCGTCCTGCCAACACCACAATCGCCGCCCAGACCGGCATCGTCATGACCGCAAACATCACAACCAAATGCCACTTCCCGGTCACGCCCCAGATCGGCAAAAATTCACCAATCTCTCGGTGGATTCCCAGAAGAAACGGGTCCCGCAGGACGAACCACGACTCCGGTCCGAAAAGCGCAGCCAGGGGCGCCACCAGTGTCGCCAACACGGCCGGCACCAGCCCCGCCAACCACCGGGCCGCGCCGGCTCCGAACACTGATTCGCCCGAAGCCAGCCGTTCCCCGATCCGCGCCACCGCCTCGCCGCCGCCCCACCACGCCAGCGCATACAGCGGATGGTTCACCTCCAGCCGCATTCCCAGGTGGCGCGGCGCGTACTCCAACAAATAAAACAACACGCTCGCGCCCGCTCCCACGCGTCCCCACAGCCGCCAGATTTCCGGCGCGAAACGAAATCCCCGCGCTCGCAGACCCGACCGCAACCACACCGCCACAACCACGCCCGCCACCCCGGTTTCGGCGATCGGCAGCGCCACCGACGCCGCGCTGACCCACATCCCCGCCGCCCCGCACAAAGCGGACACCGCCGCCGCGCGTCGTGCCTGTGACAGATTGCGCGGCAGCACTCCCTCGTCCTCCGATTCTCTCCACCAACCGGCTCCCGCCAGCAATGCCCCACAAACCAGCCCGAAAACCGCCATGCTCACCAACCCGTGATGGTCCGGATCGGCCGGCCAGAACCCCTCGTACATTCCGGGATGACCGAACAGCGCCACCGCCGTCAGCGCTCCCGCCGCCGCGCCGGCCCGCCGCGCGATCCACCACGAAAACAGCGCCACGCCCAGCCACAACACCGGCAGATGCGCCCACACGCTCATGGTCTCGATCGCCTTCGGCCACGGTTCATCAGTGACCGCCCGCTCGACCGCTCCCAGGCCGATCAGCCACCATGCCCAACCCGAACTCCAGTGCACCTCCCGGCCCACGGGCGCGTTGTCACTCGTCGTGTGCCGTAACCGCCAGACCCCTGGCTCCTCGACCAGATCCGTCGCGTTGCGGACCCACACCTTGCCGTCCACCGCATCGGCGAAATTGAGCAATTGAAACGGCGTGCCGGTCCCGCGGCCGGCCCTCGTCACGGCGCTGGCCGCCCGGAGATAGCGATTCGTCTCCCACGCATGCCCCAGGGAGAAAACCACCACGATCAGCCAGAACGCCAGGAGTATGAACCGCCGGGCCTGCGGAGATTCATCACTCAATCGCATGAGCCGGCGTCCAGGTGATCCGCGTCAGGGCGATCTTCAACATGCCGAAATTTAAGACACCGTCCCACAAACCACGCAAGCAGATTGCATCGCCAATTCTCGCCCGAAGGCGGCCCGCCCCGCCCCTTGTGGCCGCGAATCTCATTCGCGGACCGGCCCCGTTGCCGCCGTTGGCCATCACCCCCCGGCGTTTATCCGCCTCAGGCGGACCCGTGGCCAACCCCTCCGCCCCTCCTCATCCATCTTCCCTGCGAAAATGCATGGCACTACCGTGCATCCGACGTCAGAACTGCCCCGACCTGTCCCCCATAGCCTTGCGCGAAGGAGGCTGTGTGCTCTCTGCGTCGAAACCCATCCGCGTCAATCCGTGTTCATCTGTGGCTGGCTTCCCGTCCCAATCCGTCCTCGGTCCTCGATCCTCGGTCTTCGGTCTTCGGCCTTCCGTCCTCACCCCTCCCTACGCCCCAGTTGCGCTGCGGCTTCCAAGCCGTTACAATGTCCACACTGAGCATATTCATGACTGACAATCATACGATCCGCGGAGTGTTATTCGACCTCGACGGCGTCATCGTCGACACCCTTCACTATCACTACCTCGCCTGGAAGCACATGTTCGAAAAGTACGGCGGCACCTCCCCGGTCAGCGAGCTGACCGTCCTCCTCCACGAAGGGCGCAACTCCCGCGAGATCCTCCCCATCCTCATGGAGGAAACCGGCGTCACCATCCCCGACGACCGGCAGCGCGCCTTCATCGAGGAAAAGCGCGCCTACTTCCGCACCATCGTCCATGTCACCCAGTACCCCGGCGCCTTCGAGGTCATCGACACGCTCCGCCGCCGCGGGTTCAAGGTCGCTCTCGTCACCGCCTGCGCCCTGAAAAACATGCAGCACAACCTCAACCGCGAGGAGCAGGCCCATTTCGATTTCATCATCACCGGCGATGAGGTCCCCCGCGCCAAACCCTTTCCCGATCCCTACCTCACCGCCGCCCGCCAGCTCGGACTGCGTCCCGACGAATGTGTCGTCGTGGAAAACGCTCCGCTCGGCATCGAGTCCGCCCGCAACGCGGGAATGATCTGCGTCGCCGTCGAAACCACCCTCGGCAAAGAGTACCTCACATCCGCCGACCACATCCTGCAGAAGGTCACCGACCTGCTGAATCTGCCATTCCTGGTCCGCCCGTAGGGGCAGCCCCCCGCGCCTGCCCGTTCACAAATCCGCGCCCGGGACAACCGCCGCCAACCCGCTGCGTTATATGATTGACTTCAATCAAATAGCAGGGCACAGTGGCCAACATGGGGCTTGATATGAGCGAAATACTCCAGGCACTGTTGCGATTGTCACACGAACTCGGCAACCCGGCCCGTCCGCTCGCCATCCTCGGCGAAGGCAATACGTCCGCCCGACTGAGCGCGACGACCTTCCTCGTGAAAGCCAGCGGCACGAACCTCGCCACCCTGCGCGACACCGATGTCGTCGAATGCCGCTCCGACGCGTTGCGGGCGTTGCTCGATCAAACCGGGTTGACCGACAAGGAAGTGGACGCGGCGGTCATGACCAGCCGCGTCAACCCCCAGAGCCGAAAACCGTCCGTCGAGGCGTTGTTCCACGCCTATTTCCTGTCCCTGCCGGGCATCGAGTTCGTCGGCCACACCCACGCGCCCGCCGTCAACGCCGTGCTCTGCTCGCCCCGCGCCCGCGAGTTTGCTGAGAAACGGATGTTCCCGGACGAAATCGTCTGCTGCGACGTCGAGTCCGTGTTCGTGCCGTACACCGATCCCGGATTGTGGCTGGCCCAGGCCATCCGCAAGGAGACGGACGTCTTCGTGCAAAAACACGGCCGGCCACCGCGCGTGGTGCTCTTGGAAAACCACGGCATCATCACGCTCGGTCGAACGGTCGAGGCCGTGCTGGCCGCCATGCTCATGGCCGAGAAGGCCGCGCAAATCTGGATCGGCGCCGCCGCCCTCGGCGGGCCGCAATTCCTGCCCGAGGACCAGACCAGGCGCATCACCAGCCGTCCCGACGAGGAAGTCCGCCGCCGTCAGCTCAATATGTGAGGTCGCGATGAAAGCCAACCTGTACGCGAATGCCGCCCAGACCGTTGAAGCCAACTCCGCCGATGCCTACCGCCGCGCCCGCGAGATTTACGCCGCACTCGGCGTGGACGCCGACGCCGCCATCAAAACCGCCCTCGCCGTGCCGATCTCCCTGCATTGCTGGCAGGCCGACGACGTCGCCGGGCTCGAATCCGGCAGCGGCGCGGTCGACTCCGGCGGCATCAAGGCCACGGGCAATTATCCGGGCCGCGCCCGCAACGGCGACGAAATCCGCCAGGACCTCGCCAAAGTCATGGAATTGTTGCCGGGCGTGCAACGCGTCAATCTCCACGCGTTCTACGCCGAGACCGACGGCAAAAAGGTGGACCGCGATGCCATCGAGCCAAAACATTTTGCGCGGTGGATCGCCTGGGCGAAGGAAAACAGGATCGGGCTGGATTTCAATCCGACGTGGTTCGCCCATCCGAAAGCCGCAGACGGTCTGACGCTTTCGCACCCCGACAAGGCCATCCGCGAATTCTGGGTCGCACACGGCATCGCCTGCCGGAAAATCGCCGCGCACATGGCGAAGGAACAACGCACACCCTGCGTCATCAATCACTGGATACCCGACGGCGTGAAGGATTCGCCCGCCGACCGCTGGTCCCCGCGCGCCCGGCTGGTGAAATCCCTCGACGCCATGCTGGCCGAGAAACTGCCCGGTTGCGTGGATTGCGTCGAAGGGAAATTGTTCGGCATCGGCAGCGAGGATTACGTGGTCGGCTCGCATGAGTTCTACAGCCACTACGCGCTGACCCGCGGCATCGTCCTCTGCCTCGACATGGGCCATTTCCACCCCACCGAGACCATCGCCGACAAAATCTCCGCGCTGCTCCAATTCCACAAGAAACTGCTCCTGCACGTCAGCCGCCCCGTCCGCTGGGACAGCGATCACGTGGTGATCTTCAACGACGACGTGCGCGCCGTGTTCCAGGAACTCGTCCGCGGCGGCGCCCTCGACCGGGCCATCGTGGCGACGGATTATTTCGACGCCAGCCTCAACCGCGTCGCCGCGTACGTGATCGGTGCGCGGGCGACCCGCAAGGCGATTCTCGCCGCGCTGCTCGAACCCGTCGCCGCGTTGCGCGAACTCGAATCCACCGGCCGCGCCGCGCAGAAGCTGGCGTTGCTGGAGGAAACGAAGCTGTCCCCGTTCGACGCCGTGTGGAACCAGCTCTGCCGTCAGGCCGACACGCCGGTGTTCACCGGCTGGATCGCCGAGGTCGAGAAATACGAGGCGCGGGTTCTTCGCCGGCGCTGAATCCCCCCCCTTGCCGGCCGCGGACAGCCATCAGGCGTACAAAATTTATATGATTGACTTCAATCAAATACGGGTGTAAGGGTATATCGTCATGCGAGTCCCCCAACGCGTCGTCATCGCCCGCCGCGAACGGCTGGCCCAGTTGCTCCGCCACCACGGCTATCTCCCGCTCGCCGAATTGTGCGGTCGGCTCCGCATATCCGAAGCCACCGCCCGCCGCGATCTCGCCGCCCTCGCCCGCGGCAACGTCGTCACCCGCACCTACGGCGGGGCACTCGTGGATTTCAATCAGCGGTTCCCGTCGTTTCGCGAGCGCCAGTCCCAGGCCGGCCCCACCAAACGCCGCATCGCCGCCGCCGCCGTGCGCTTCGTCAAGCCGGGCATGGTCTGCTACTTCGACGCCGGCACGACCGTGTATTGCGTGGCCGAGGCGTTGCGCCACAAACCCGTCGAACGCCTCACGATCATCACCAACAACCTGCCCGTCGCCGAGGTCCTCTCGGATGTTCCGACCGTCGAGGTCCATCTGCTGGGCGGACGCTATCTGGCCCGGCAATCGATGTTGCTGGGAGACCACGCCCAACGCGCCCTCCGGCAATGGAAATTTGACGTAGCGTTTCTCGGCGCCGAAGGCATGACCCGCGACGGCCTGTGGGATTCGCAACGCGACGTCGTCGCCCTGCGGCGAACGGTGATCGCGATGATGCCCCGCTGCATTTTCTGCATGGACTCCAACAAACTCGGGATCGAGGCGGCAGAGTTCCTGTTGCCGTGGAACCAGGTGAAACTGTTGCTCACCGACTGCTCGCTCCAACAACTCGGGAACGCCGGCATCCGGTTGGATCGCCGCCGCTATTTGCACGCCGACTGAATGGAGAAACCCTGCCGTGAACATGGTCGAACACCTCGAAGAGCAGTTGGATGGCTTCCGTCCCGAGGAGCGCCAGCAGGCGTTGCGGGCGCTGGCCCGGGAGGCGCAACACGGCCGAATTGCCCTGCCGCCGCCGGGCACGGACGTGAACCTGCACACCCACACCTTCTTCTCCTACAACGCCTACGGGTATTCGCCCTCGAAGTTCGCCTGGCTGGCGCGGCGCCGCGGCTTGGCTGTGGCCGGCATCGTGGACTTCGACGTGCTCGACGGCGTGGAGGAATTTCTCGAGGCGGGCCGCCTGATCGGCTTGAAAACCGTCGCCAGCATCGAATCGCGGGTTTACGTCCCGGAGTTTTCCGACCGCGTCATCAATTCCCCGGGCGAACCCGGCATCGCCTACCACATGGGCGCCGGGTTTACCCGCCAGGATTCGCATCCCATTTTGCAGCGAATGCGCGCGACCGTGGCGGAACGAAACCGGGACCTGCTCGAGCGCGTCAACCGCTATCTGAAGCCGGTGGTGCTGGATTACGAGAGCGACGTGCTGCCGCTGACGCCCAACGGCAACGCCACCGAACGGCATATCTGCGCCGCCTACGAGCGCAGAGCCATCCAGTCGCTGCCCCGGACGGAAGATCGGCAGCGCTACTGGACCGGAAAACTCGGCGAGTGCCCGGCTGAAGGCGCGCCGCTGCAGACGTTGATCCGGGCGAAAACGATGAAACGGGGCGGGGCGGGGTACGTCCAGCCGGATGACGGCTCGTTCCCGTGGATGGAGGACATGAATCGGTTCGTGCGCGACGCGGGAGCGATTCCGACGTTGACCTGGCTGGATGGGACGAGCCCCGGGGAGCAGGCGCTCGACGAATTGTTTGCCGTGGCGATCCGAACCGGCGCGGTCGCGCTGAATATCATTCCCGATCGCAATTACAAACCGGGCCTCAACGATCAAAAACTCCAGAACCTCTACGATGTCGTCGCCATGGCCGAGAAGCATTTCTTTCCCATCATCGTCGGCACGGAAATGAATGCGCCCGGCAACAAATTCGTCGATTCGTTCGACACGGCCGAGCTCCAGCCGCTCGTGCCCGTTTTCCTCAAGGGCGCGCACATCCTCTACGCCCACTCGGTCCTTCAGCGTCGAAGCGGATTTGGATACCTCAGTTCCTGGGCCAAAGCCGGTTTCACGTCGGCGGCGCAGAAGAACGAGTTCTTCGAGAAGGTCGGGCAGTCGCTCGATCCGGGCCGGGAGCACCGCCTCGGCGGCATCCCGCAGAACGCCACGCCCCAGGACATTTTGAACAAGATCAAGTAAGAGCTTTGTATGACGGCGATGACCATTCCGGAAAAACAGCGCGCGGTCCAATTGATCGGCGCGGACCAGCTTCGGATCAATGAGTCCAAGCCCGTCTTCACGCCGGGCCCGTATCAGGTTCTCTGTCAGGTGGAAGTCTGCGGCCTGTGCTTCTCGGATCTGAAACTGTTGAAGCAATTCTCCCGGCACGCCCGCAAATCGGAAGTCAAAGCCGGCATCAACCAGAACATATTGTTGGAGATGCCGCACTACGTCCCCGGCGACAAACCCACCGTGCCCGGTCACGAAACGGTCGTGCGCATCGGGAAGGTCGGCGCCAACGTCAAACGGTTCCAGGTCGGCGAACGCTACCTGGTGCAGACAGATTACCGGTGGCTGCCGACGGCCGGCTCGGCCTCGGCGTTCGGCTACAATTTCGAGGGCGCGCTGCAGGAATTCGTGCTGGTCGATGAGCGGATCATCACCGCCCCGAGCGGCGAATCGATGTTCATTCCCGCTCCGGAAGATTTGTCGGCGTCGGCCATCGCGCTGTGCGAGCCCTGGGCCTGCGTCGAGGAGGCGTATGTCGAAACGCAACGGCAAACGCTCCAGAACGGCGGGCAGTTGCTCGTCGTCGCCGAGGCGAACATTGACAAACACCTCGTCGGCCGTTTGCCGGGCAAGCCGGCCAAGGTCACGACCATCAGACCGGACAAGCTGGCAGAAGTCAGCGACAAGGCGTACGACGATGTCATTTATCTCGGGGCCAATCCGGCCACGGTCGAAAAACTGTGGCCCAAGGTGGCCGTTGCCGGCCTCGTCAACCTGGTCCAGTGCGGCACCAGATTTGGAAGGCCGGCGATTACCGCCATCGGCCGTGTTCACTACGGCGGCATCCGCATCATCGGAACGACCGGCAGCGATCCCGCCGCGGCGATGGCGCGCATTCCGGCGACGGCGGAGATTCGCCCGAACGACAAGATCAACATCGTCGGCGCCGCCGGGCCGATGGGCACCATGCACGTGATCCGCGACCTTTGCCAGGGCGTGCCCGGCGTCGCCGTGTTTGCCGGCGACCTGAGCGAGGAACGCTTGTCGGCGTTGGTGAAACTCGCCCAGCCGCTCGCGCGGCGAAACCAGCTCGCGCTGCATCCCTACAACCCGCAAAAAGCCGGCTTGGCCGAGCGGTTTAATTACATTGTCCTCATGGCCCCCGTCCCGGCGCTCGTCGCCCAAGCGGTCCGCGATGCCGCGCCGAAGGCAATCATCAACATCTTCGCCGGCGTGCCGGCCGATGTGACCGCGGAGATCGATCTCGATGCCTACGTCGAGAAGCAGTGCTACTTCGTCGGCACGAGCGGTTCGACGCTCGACGACATGAAGGCCGTGCTGCGGAAGGTCGCCAGCCGCCAGCTCGATACCAATCTCTCGGTCGCCGCGGTTGCCGGCCTGGACGGCGCGATCGACGGCATCCGCGCGGTCGAGAAGAACCTGCTGCCCGGCAAGATTCTGGTGTATCCGTTCGCCAAGGGTATGAAACTGACGCCGCTCCCGGAACTGGCCCGGGAGCATTCATCGGTTGCCCGGGCGTTGCGCGACGGTCACTGGGCGTTGGAAGCCGAAAACGAACTGAAAAAGGACTTTGCGAAATCATGACCCGCACGCTTGAAAACCAGATCGCCATCGTCACCGGCGGCGCGCAGGGCCTCGGCGCCGCCATCTGCGAACGGCTCGCCCGAGAGGGCGCGCGCGTCGTCGTCGCGGACCTGAACGAAGCCGGCGCGCAGCAGACCGCCCGCTCGATTCAGGGCCTCGGCCTGCGCGTCGATGTGACCGACGAAACCAGCGTCCAATCGCTCTTCGACCGGGCGGTGGCGGACTTTGGCCGGGTGGACGTGGTGGTGGCCAACGCGGGGATCCTCATCGCCGAGCCGATTGCGGAAGCGAACGCCGAGAAGTGGCGCGCGGTGATGAATGTGAATTTGTTTGGCAATTTCCTGACGATGAAACACGCCTGCCGCGTGATGAAGCCGCGCAAGAACGGTTCCATCATTCAGATCAATTCCAAGTCCGGCAAAAAAGGCAGCGCGGCGAATTCGGCGTACGCCGCCAGCAAGTTCGGCGGCATCGGCCTGGTGCAAAGTGTCGCGTTGGAAATGGCGCCGCACGGCGTCCGCTGCAACGCCATCTGCCTCGGCAACCTCCTCGACTCGCCGTTGTGGACCGACCCGGATAAAGGCCTGTTCGTCCAGTATCTGAAGGCCGGCAAAGTGCCCGGCGCGAAAAACGTCGATGATGTCCGGCAGGCCTACTTGAACCAGGTGCCGATGAAACGCGGTTGCACGTACGACGACGTCAGCAATGCCGTCGTCTTCCTCGCGTCCGATCAGTCGCGTTACATCACCGGCGTCGCCCTCAGCGTGACCGGGGGCCAGGAGATGAGCTGATTTTGAAAGCCAGTCGAACCATTAGAAGGAAAACAACATCTGTGAGAAAGTCCGTTTACCTCAGTGACAGCCGCCCGAAATTCGAGCCGTATGTGATCCATTGCGGCGAGATCACGGCCTATCAATACAAGAACAATCTCAAGAAAGAACTCGGCCACAAGACCATCACGCGCGACGAGGCCGTCGCGATCCTCGAAGATATGCTCGTCATCCGCGAGTTGGAAGAGATGATCGTCAAGCTCCGCTCGGGCGCCTACGAGCCGATCCGCGATTTCAATTACCGCGGGCCGACCCATGTCTCGGTCGGACAGGAAGGCACGGCGGCCGGCGCGTGCGCGGCGCTGCAATTGATCGACAACATCACCAGCACTCATCGCGGGCACGGCGAATCGCTCGCCAAGGGCACCGTCGCCATCCGCCAGATGGCGGACGAACAGCTCCGCCAGCGGGTGCCGAACTGTCCGGCGACGAAGCACGAAGACCTCGTCGAGGCGGCGTTGGAGCAACATGTCTACAAGACCATGGGTGAGTTGTTCGGCAAGGACGACGGTTATTGCCGGGGGCGCGGCGGCTCGATGCACATCGCCGATTTCACCGTCGGCCACCTCGGCGCCAACGCGATCGTCGGCGGCGGCGTCCCGATCGCGACGGGTGCGGCCCTCGCCAATCGCTATCTGCAGCGGGGTAACGTGGTCTGCTGTTTTGCCGGCGACGGCGCGTACGCCAACGGCGTCGTGCTCGAAGCGTTGAACTGGGCGGCCCAGGCGCAGTTCACCAATCATCTCGCGACGCGCCCGTTTGGGTTGCCGATCATTTTCCTGATCTGCAACAACCACTACGGCATGACCCATCGAAGCGATGATGAAGTCATGGGCATCGAGCGTCTGGCGCGGCGGGCCGCCGGATTTTCCGACAACAACATGCACGCCGAGGTCGTCAACGGCATGAACGTGCTCGCCGTCCGCGATGCGGTGCGGCGCGCGGCGGCGTTGTGCCGGCAGGGCCAGGGGCCGGTCCTGCTCGACGTGGATACCTACCGTTACTGGGGGCATTCCTTGAGCGATCCGCGCAACGAGTATCGCACCAAGGAAGAGGAAGCCGCATGGAAGGCGATGGATCCGATCGAGACGTACAAGAAGGAATTGCTGGACGCTAAGGTGCTCGATGCGAAGGGCGTCGCCGCGATTGAGAAACGCGTGGCGGAACGCAACGCGCGCGCTGCCAAACGCGCCGCCACGGCGGCCGACCCGGAACCGAAAGACGTGCTGACGTTCATGTACACCGACACGAAGTGCGAGACGGTGCCGGCGAAATTCTCACACGCCGAGTTGTGCGGGCCGTTGCCGGAAATCAAGCGCGCCAACGGACAGCTCACGTACAAGGACGCCATCAAGGAAGCGCTCGTGCAGGAAATGTTGCGCGACAAACGCGTCGTCTTCTACGGCGAGGATGTGGCGGACTACGGCGGCGCGTTCAAGGTGACGAAGGGCCTGCTCGAAGCTTTCGGACGCGACCGGGTGTTCAACACGCCAATCAGCGAAGCCTGCATCTGCGGCACCGGCTGCGGCGCGGCCATGAACGGGCTGCGGCCCGTCGTCGAGTTGATGTATTTCGATTTTGCCCTGATGAGTTCCGACCAGATCAGCAACCAGGCGGCGAAATGGCATTACATGAGCGGCGCGCAAACCGAGGTGCCGCTTGTCATCCGCGCCTCCGCGGGCGCGGGCAAGGGCTACGGTGGACAGCACAGTCAGACGCTCGAATCGGTCTTCTGCCACATCCCCGGCCTCTACGTCGTCTATCCGGCCACGCCCTACGACGCGAAGGGGTTGCTCAAATCAGCGATCCGCGACAACAACCCCGTGTTGTTCGTCGAGTCCCAGGCGTTGTACGGAATGAAAGGACCGGTGCCGGAGGGCGAGTACCTCGTCCCGCTCGGTGTGGCCGATGTGGATCGCGAAGGCAGCGACATCACGTTCGTCGCGTGGGGGCCGGTCGTGCACGATTGCCTGAAGGCCGCCGACCAGTTGATGGCCGAACGCGGCGTCAGCGCCGAGGTAATCGATCTGCGCAGCCTGGTGCCACTGGACATCGACACGGTGGTGCGCAGCGTCCAAAAAACCGGCAAGTGCATTGTCGCCAGCCAGGCGATTCAGATCGGCAGCTACACCGGCGAGATCGCCTCGACGATTCAGGACGCCGCATTCGATTACCTCGACGCCCCGATCAAACGCGTCGGCGCCAAAAACGGCATCGCGCCGCAATCGCACATCCTCGAAGCCGCGTTCCTCCCGCACGCCAGCGACATCATTGCCGCCGCCAACGCCATCCTTTGAACGATTACGATTATGGCCACGCCCATCATCATGCCCAAGTTCGGTCAAATGACCGAGGAAAGCGCCATCGTCGAATGGTGCAAGAAGGAAGGCGACAAGGTCGCCAAGGGCGACATCCTGTTCACGGTCGAGACGGACAAATCGGTCATGGACGTGGAAAGTTTCGAGGAAGGAATGCTCCTGAAAATTGCCGTCCCGCCCGGCGTGACGGTCCCGGTGCAAAGCGTGGTCGGCTTTCTCGGTCAACCCGGTGAAGCCGTTCCCGCCGTCCCTGTCGCGCGAACCCCGGTCGCGCCGAAGAAGACGGAGGCCGCTCCATCCACTTCCGCTCCGAAACCTGTGGCGTCGGCTCCTTCGCCGATCCCGGCGTCTGCGCCGGCGGTGGCGCCAGCTCCGGTCGCGACGGCGCCCGGCCGGCTCAAGATTTCGCCGCGCGCCCGGGCGCTCGCAAAAGAAGCGGTAATTGACCCGGCGCGTATTGCCGGCACCGGCCCGAGCGGGCGCATCGTCGAAAAGGACGTGGAAGCGTTTCTCGAGGCGAACAGGTACGACCAACTGCGGATTTCGCCCGCCGCGAAACAACTCGCCGCTGCGGAAGGCCTCGACATCCTCATGATCCAGGGCAGCGGCGACACCGGCCGGATCGGCGTCGATGACGTGAAGCGCGCGCTGGCCGAGCGGCCGCGGCCGATGAGCAAGATGCGCCAGATCATCGCACAACGGCTTACCCAAAGCGTTCTCACCGCTCCGCATTTCTTCGTGACGGTCGAAGTGGATATGACCGACCTCGTGAACTACCGGGCCGAGTTGAAAGCCAAAGGAGCGCCCTACACGGTCACGGATTTCATTTCGCAAGCGGTCGTGCTGACGTTGAGGGAGTTCCCGGACGTCAACAGCTCGACCGACGGCAGGAACATTCGCTGGAACAGCCACCTGCATCTCGGCGTGGCGGTGTCGCTGGAACAGGGATTGGTGGTGCCGGTGATCCGCAACGCGGAGGAACTTACGCTGGCCGAATTGAACGGGCGCGCGAAGGATTTGGCCGACAGAGCACGGGCCGGCAAGCTCGCGCCCGCGGAGATGACGGGCAGCACGTTCACGATCTCGAACATGGGCATGCTCGACGTGGAGAATTTCACGGCCATCATCAATCCCGGCGAGTCGGCGATTCTCGCCGTCTCCACCACGCGCCCGAAACCGGTGGTGCGCGATGACCAGATCGTCATCCGCTCGATCATGAAGATGACGCTGTCCAGCGATCATCGATTGGTGGACGGCGCGATGGCGGCGCGATTTGTCAACGCGGTAAAGCAGAAGCTCGAGGACATGGAATTATGGAAACGTTTGACGTCGTAGTCGTCGGCGCGGGCCCGGGCGGTTATCCCGCGGCGATCCGCGCGGCCCAGCTCGGCGCCTCCGTGGCAATTGTCGAGAAGGAACAACTCGGTGGCACGTGCTTGAACTGGGGCTGCATCCCGACGAAAACGCTGATCGCCGGCGCCGACGCGTTCGCGCGGATCAAACACGCCGAGATCTTCGGCATCACAGTCAAAGGCGCGGTGATGGATTACGCCGCGTTGATCGAGCGCAAAGACAAAGTCGTCGGCCAGATGCGCGCCGGTATCGGCTCGCTACTAGCGGGGAACGGCGTGAAGACGTTCACCGGCGCGGCCGGCTTTGTTGATCGCAACACATTGGCGGTGAACAACATCCGCGTCGGTGCGAAGAAGATCATTCTCGCCACCGGTTCGACCTCGGCGATGCCGGGGTTCCTACCGAAGCATGAACGGGTGGTGGAAAGCCGGCGGTTCCTCGAGATGACGAAACTGCCGGACACGATGATCGTGGTGGGCGGCGGGTTTATCGGTTGCGAACTGGCCTGCATGGCGGCCATGCTCGGCGTGAAGGTGACCATTGTGGAGTTGCTGGAGGACATCTTGCTGTTGCTCGACCCGGATGTCCGCCGCGAAGTGCGCAGCCATATGGAAAAGGAACTGGCCATCCGCGTGCTGACGGGGAAGGCGATGGAGAACATCGCGGCGGACTCGACCGGCGTCCGCGGCACCGTCGGCGGCGAGACGTTGACCGCCGAATTGTTGCTCAGCGCTGTCGGACGACGACCGGTCACGGACGGCCTGCAACTGGAAAATGCCGGGCTGAAGACCAGCGAACGCGGGCTCATCGAGACGGATGACTATTGCCGAACGAAAGTCGCCAACATTTTCGCGGTCGGAGACGTGACCGGCAAGATCCAGCTTGCGCACTACGCGACCGCGCAAGGTCTGGCGGCCGCGGAGAACGCCGTCAACACGAAGCCGCGCAAGCACGATGTGCTGGTGCCGAACGTCATCTTCACCGCGCCGGAAATCGGCACCGTCGGCTTGAGCGAGGAGGACGCCGGGAAACAAGACCGCGCCGTCAAAACCGGCAGGTTCCGCTTTGCCGGGCTGGGCAAGGGTCTCGCCACCGGCGAAACCACGGGCTTCGTCAAATGGATCGCCGACGCCGCCACGGATCAACTCATCGGCGCCGCTGCGGTCGGTCCGCACGCGACGGAATTGATCGCCGAAGCCACCGCGGCGATTCGCGCGGAGTTGACGGTGGCCGGGTTGGGCCGGACGATTCACGCGCACCCGACGTTCTCGGAATCCTGGATGGAAGCCGCGCACGCCGTTCACGGGGAGTCGATCCACGCCCCGCCGAAGAAGCGGCGGTAATCGCGTCAGAATTTGACGCGGCACCTCCCCAGAATCGCTAACGCGCCTTGTCCTCTACCGATGCGGTAGACTCTTCCGTCGGCTTCCGGGCATTGCCGAGCGTGTTGCCTTCGAGGACGATGCTCTTCAGTTCGCCGGGCGGGGTCGAGAGAAACGTGCCGGTGCCGGCAAACGCCCGGCTCGACCGCACGATGGCACCAGGACAACGTTCCAGCCGAACCACGGGCGCGTCCGTCAATGGCCGGGCAGTTGTGATGTCGTCCAGCTCCAACTCCTTCGAATCCTGCACCAGAAATGCCGGGCCCGCCTCCGCGTTTACCTGCACGTGATGCAGTTCCAGCCCGTCCGCATACGTTCCGCGCATCCCGCTTTTGGCTGACGCGACCACGTCGCTGATCCGCAAATTCATAATCGGCATCTCGGGCAGCCCGGCGATGTTGATGGCCTCTTTCGCGTGGTTCACGGTCATGTGGCTGATGCCGATGTTCCGAAACGCGGGCGTGCGCTCGGAAAGCGGCTCATCCACGGCTTTCGTCTCGCCTTCCATCATGTAATAGCTCGTCACCTCGATCGCCTTGCCGACGTTTTCCATCGTCCAGTTGTCGAACCTCACGTCCTCGACCACGCCGCCGCGCCCGCGCCGGCTCTTGATCCGCACGCCGATTTGCGTGCCGTCACAGGTAATGTTGTCGGCCACGACGTTGCGGATGCCGCCGGCAATCTCGCTGCCCAGCGTGACCGCCCCGTGCGCATGGTGGACCGTGCAATTCGCAATCGACACATTCTCCGTCGGACGGTTCACCCGCCGACCGTCAGCGTCCTTCCCCGACTTCAACACAATCCCGTCATCGCCCGTGTCAATGTAGCAATCCGAAATCCGCACGTTCCGGCTCGAATCCACCGCGATCCCATCGGTATGCACCCCCGGGTACGTCTCGATGATGACATTTCGCACAACCGCGTTGTCCGAGTACAACAGATGAACCGTCCACATCGACGACCCGACAAAGTGGATGCCCTCGATCAACACATTCGTGGCGTCCATCACCCGCACGAACGACGGTCGCAGTTCCGGCGCGGCGAGCTGATATTCCTCGTCGGGCGCCGGCGTCTTCTTCTCCAAATCGTTCAGCAACTTCTCCCAGTTCGGACCGAAGGCCGATCCGTCATCCGGCCCCGGCGCGTTTGTCCGCGGCATGATCTTCAGCCACTCCGCGTTGTCCGTCGTCAACACACCGCGCCCGGTGATCGTGACGTTGTGCAGGTGCCGGCCACCGATCAGCGGCACCGGCGTCAGACATTCGATTCCCTGTTCGCGTCCCGGGGTGAACGGCAGCCCGGTCGCGGGGAATCGCAGCGTCGCGCCCGCGTCAATGTCCAGCACGAGGTTGTTCACCAACTCAATCGGCCCGGTGACGTAGTTTCCGGGCGGGACATATACGGTGCCGCCTCCCGCCGCCCTGGCCGCTTCGATCGCCGCGCGAAACGCCTCCGTGGAACTGTTCGTGCCGTCTTTGTGCGCGCCGTAATCGAGGACATTGAGAAATGGTCGTGCTCCCCGGGCGTCACCGACCGCCAGAGACAATAACGGGAGCAGAAGGCGGATGCAGAGAACCAACCGGTTTCGACAATGAGTGTTTCCCTTCATGGCAATGCTCGTGTCCGGCAAGCAGATGAACAAAAACCCGCTGATTGTGCAACCTGGAAAGGATGGCCGGATGAAACCGCCAGCGTGCCGCGGTCACCACTGGGTGATTTCGTCGTCGGGCTGGAACAGCGTGGGGAACATTCGTTTGAGGTGGTGGTTGCTGAAGCGGTCGAACCCGAGGCAGCCCTCATGATCGGTCGCCTTGGCGTCGCAGGTCGTTGATGACTTGTGTGCCAGCGTCCTCGCGCCATCCCAGGCAATGACCAGTTTTAGAAATTCCTCCCGCGAGGTGCCGGCGGGCATCTTCTTGGCCAGCCAGGGGTACATTTGCCGAAGTTGCTCGGTTCCCCATTGATCGTACCCGTGGCAAAAGACGCCCATGCGGGCCGCCGCCTGGCAGGTCGTTTCATCCGGACGCGTGTTGGCCACGAGATACTCGCGGATCTTCTTCAGTGCTTCTTCTCTCGTGTAGTTCATACGACAACCTCATTTCGTCTGGGCTGGTTTGTAATTCGTCAACGCCCGCATGTACTGCGCCCGCTCGAAGGCGCTCGGATCGGCACAGTGAATCTGGCTCATGCTGCCCTGCATTTGGGCGACCGACTCGTATTCATGCTCCATCATCCACTGCTGCATCTCCCGTTCGATCACGCCGATGTGCTCGATTCCGTGCTTGAGCAGCACCGAGCACAGCATCGTCCCGCTGGCCCCGGCCATCAACATCTTCAACACATCGTGGCCCGTGTGAATCCCGCTCGTCGCCGCCATACTCGCCTTGATCCGCCCGTACAGGATCGCAATCCACCGCAGCGGCAGCCGCATTGCGTGCGGCGTGCTCAGTAACACTTTCGGCGTCACTTCCAGCGCGTCCAGATCGATGTCCGGCTGGTAAAAACGGTTGAACAACACAAACCCGTCCGCGCCGGTCTCGTCCAGCCGCTTGACCATGTTCGCAATGTTGCTGAACCGCGCGCTCAACTTCACGGCCACGGGAATGCTCACCGCCGATTTCACCGCCTTCACGATGTCGATGTACGTCTGCTCGACGGCCGCGCCGCTCAGATGCATGTCGGTCGGGATGTAATAGATGTTCAATTCGATGGCGTCGGCGCCGACCTGCTCGATCTGTATCGCGAAATCCACCCAGCCACCCATGGACGTGCCGTTCAGGCTCGCAATGATCGGCATGTCCACCGCCTGTTTCGCCCGCTGGATATGCTCCAGATAACCGTCCGGCCCGAGCCGGAATTGCGCCGGCTCGGGGAAGTACGACAACGCCTCGGGAAAACTCTCGGTCCCGTGCGTCAGATGATGGTGCAATTCATATGTGTCGAGCCGCAGCTGTTCCTCGAACAACGAGTACAACACCAGCGCGCCGGCACCGGCGTCCTCCGCCCGCTTGACGTTGTCAACGTCCTCCGAGATCGGTCCGCAGGCGGAGACGATGAGCGGGTTCCGCAGCGTCATTCCCAGGTATTTCGTGCTCAGGTCCATGGAGTCCTCCCTGTCAAGCCGTTACGGTTGCGCCGGGATTGGCTGACGCCTGCGCGACGGCCGCCACATCGGGTTTGGTCTTTCGCGAGGCCATGTACTCGTAGAACTTGAATCGCGCATCGGCGTCCTCTTGGGCCTTGCGGAACAATATCTTCGCCTGCTCCGGCTTGCTCTTGGTCAGCATCTTGAACCGGTTCTCCATCATCAGGTACTGCTCGACCGTCTGCGCCGGTTTGCGCGAATCGAGTTGCAGCGGGTTCTCGCCGGCCGCGACGCGGCGTGGGTCAAACCGATACAGCAACCATTGACCCGAGTTGACCGCCGCCTTTTGGTCCTGCATCCCCGTCGTCATGTTGATGCCGTGCGCGATGCAATGACTGTACGCGATGATCAGCGACGGCCCGTCGTACGATTCGGCTTCCAAAAACGCCCGCAACGTATGCTCGTCCCGCGCGCCCATCGCCACCGACGCGACGTACACGTTGCCGTAGGTCATCGCGATCAGACCGAGGTCTTTCTTCTCCGAGGGCTTGCCGCCCGCCGCGAACTTCGCCACCGCCGAGCGTGGGGTCGACTTCGAGCATTGCCCGCCCGTGTTCGAGTACACTTCCGTGTCCAGCACAAGCACGTTCACGTTACGTCCGCTGGCCAGCACGTGGTCCAGTCCGCCGAACCCGATGTCATACGCCCAGCCGTCGCCGCCGATGATCCACACGCTCTTCTTCACCAGCATGTCGGCGATGGACAGCAGCGTGCGCGCTTCGGGTGTGTCCCGGCCCTTCAACTTCGCTTTCAACGTCGCAATGCGCTCGCGTTGTTCGAAAATGCCGGCTTCATCCTTTTGGTCCGCCGTCAGGATTGCTTCGGCGAGCTTGTCGCCGATTGAGGGAGCCAGCTTGCGCACCAGCTCGCCCGCGAATTCCTTCTGTTTGTCGATCGATACCCGGTAGCCCAGACCGAACTCCGCGTTGTCCTCGAACAACGAGTTGCTCCACGCCGGGCCGCGCCCGTTGGCGTCCACCGCCCACGGCGTCGTCGGCAGGTTGCCGCCGTAAATCGACGAACACCCCGTTGCGTTCGACGCGATCATCCGGTCGCCGAACAGTTGGCTGGCCAGCTTCAGGTACGGCGTCTCGCCGCAGCCCGCGCAGGCGCCGCTGAATTCAAACAGCGGTTGCTGCAACTGCTGATGCGGGATGCTGCCGACCTTGATCTTGCGCCGGTCCACCTCGGGGATATTGAGGAAGAACTCCCAGTTCTTCACCTCGGACTCGCGCAACGGCGGTTGCGCCGCCATGTTGATCGCCTTCAGCCGCGTCTGCGACTTGTTCCGCGACGGACACACATCCACGCACAACGCGCACCCCGTGCAATCCTCGGGCGCCACCTGCAGCGTGTACTTCAACCCCAGCGCCTTCCAGTCGCGGTCCTTCGCCTCGGTGGACTTGAATGTCGCCGGCGCGGATTCGACCGCCTTCGGCTCGTAGACCTTGGCGCGGATTACGCCGTGCGGACATACCATCGCGCACTTCCCGCACTGAATGCACACGGCCATGTCCCACACCGGGATTTCCAGCGCGATATTCCGCTTCTCCCACCGGGCCGTCGCGGTCGGGAAGGTCCCGTCGATCGGCAACCGGCTCACCGGCAGCGAATCCCCGCGGCCCACAATGATTTCGCCCAGCACGTTGCGCACAAATTCCGGCGCCTCGGCGGGCACGGGCGGCGGCAGCTCGATCTTGCTCTCGACGCGCGCCGGGACCTTCACCTCGTGAAGGTGCGCCAGCGTGTTGTCCACGGCCTTGAGGTTCATCTGGACGATTTCGTCGCCCTTCTTGCCATAGGTCTTCTTGATCGAATACTTGATCGCCTCGATGGCTTCTTCCTTGGGCAGCACGCCCGAAATCGCGAAGAAACACACCTGCATGACCGTGTTGATGCGGCCGCCCATCCCGCTGTCGCGCGCCACTTTCACGGCGTCGATCACGTGCATCTTCAGTTTCTTATTGACGATATGCTCCTGGTAGACGCGCGGAAGCTTGCTCCAAATCCCATCCGCGCTGTACGGCGTGTTGAGCAGGAACGTGCCGCCGGGAATCGCTTCCTTCAGAATATCGTACCGCTCCAGGAATACGGGCTGATGGCACGCCACGAAGTTGGCCTGGCTTACCAGATACGTCGAGTGGATCGGCTCGGGCCCAAACCGCAGGTGCGAGACCGTGGTCGACCCCGACTTCTTCGAGTCGTACACAAAGTAACCCTGCGCGTAGTTGTCCGTGTCTTCGCCGATGATTTTGATCGAGTTCTTGTTCGCGCCGACCGTTCCATCCGCGCCGAGACCGTAGAACAACGCCCGCACCGTGCGCGGGCTCTCGGTCGAGAACGTCGCATCGACATCGAGACTGGTCTTCGACACGTCGTCGACGATGCCGACCGTGAAATGATTCTTCGGCCTGGCTGCGGCAAGATTGTCGAACACCGCCTTGACCATCGCGGGCGTGAATTCCTTCGACGACAGACCGTACCGCCCGCCCACGACCGTGATGCCGGTCCGCCCGGCCTCGTGCAGCGCCGTGATGCAGTCCAGGTACAACGGCTCGCCGGTCGCGCCGGGCTCCTTCGTGCGATCGAGAATGGCGAGTTTCTTCACGCTGGCCGGCAGGGCCGCCGCGAACCGCGCGACGTCAAACGGCCGATACAACCGCACGATCAACAACCCGACCTTCTCCCCGCGTTTCACAAGATAATCAACCGCCTCGTACGCCGTTTCGCACCCGGACCCCATCAACACCACCACGCGCTCGGCATCCGGCGCGCCGTGATAATCAAACAGGTGATACGCCCGTCCCGTCTGCTTGGCGAACTTGTCCATGGCCCGCTGCACAATGTCGGCGCAACCGGCGTAAAACGGATTGCAGGCTTCGCGCGCCTGGAAATACACATCCGGGTTCTGCGCCGTGCCGCGGAGCACGGGCCGATCCGGCGTCAACGCGCGGGCGCGGTGCGCGAGCACGAGCGCATTGTCAATCATCGCCCGCAGATCGTCGTCCGCCAGCACTTCGATCTTCTGAACCTCATGCGAGGTGCGGAAGCCATCGAAGAAATGCAGAAATGGCACACGCGCTTCGAGGGTCGCCATCTGCGCAATCAACGCGCAGTCGTGCGCTTCCTGCACCGAATTCGAACACAGCATCGCCCAGCCGGTCGCGCGGGCGGCCATGACGTCGGCGTGGTCCCCAAAGATCGACAGAGCGTGCGTGGCCAGTGAACGCGCGGCAATGTGGAACACCGACGGCGTCAGCTCCCCCGCGATCTTGAACATGTTCGGGATCATCAGCAACAGTCCCTGCGACGCGGTGAACGTGGTCGATAGTGAGCCCGTCTGCAGCGCGCCGTGGACCGCCCCGGCCGCGCCGCCTTCGCTTTGCATCTCGACCACAGAGGGCACGGTTCCCCAGATATTGGGGATGTTTTGCGCGGCCCATTCGTCCGCCCATTCGCCCATCGGCGAGGAAGGCGTGATCGGGTATATGGCTATGGCTTCGTTCGTGCGATAGGCCACGTGGGCCACCGCTTCATTTCCGTCCATCGTTACGAATTTTCGTGAATTGGTTTTCATTCCTTGATTGTCGTTCCTTGAGTTTAACAAATCCGTGGCAAATCTTCTCCCGTCGGCATGTCGATGATCCGTTCGCCGCCAATCGTCGTCCGCAACAACGCCATTCCCTCGGGTTTTGTGCTGACCTCGCCAATGACGCGCGCCTGCCGGCCGAGCGGATGGTTCTTCATCGCCGCCAGCACGGGCTCGGCGTCCTTCGCGCCGCAAAATACGAGCACTTTCCCTTCGTTGGCAATCGTCAGCGGATCCAGCCCCAGCAAATCACACGCGCCCCGCACCTCGCCGCTGATCGGGATCGCGTCTTCAAACAGTCGAATCCCCACGTTCGATGCCCGGGCAATGTCGCACACCGCGCCCGCAACGCCCCCGCGCGTCGGGTCGCGCATTGCGCGGATCCGAGCGCCGGTGTCGAGGATGGCCTTCACGAGCGGCCACAGCGGCGCGCAATCGCTGGTCACGCTCGTCTGAAACGCGACCCCCTCGCGGCGGCTCATCACCGCCACGCCGTGCTCGCCGATCGGGCCATTGATGATCACCGCGTCGCCCGGCTTCACATTCGCGCTGCCCAGCCAGTACGGAACACTGATTTTTCCCAACCCGGCCGTATTGATGTACAATCCTTCACACTTGCCCCGCTCGACCACCTTGGTGTCGCCGGTCACGACCTGTGCTCCCACCTCGGCGGCCGCCGCATGGATCGAATCCACGATCGTGCTGAGGTCCGTCAGCGGCAGTCCTTCCTCCAGGATCAGGCTCAGGCTCAGCCAGAACGGTTGCGCGCCCATCACCGCCAGGTCGTTGACGGTGCCGCACACCGCCAGTCTCCCGATGTCGCCCCCGGGAAACAGATAGGGCGTGACGACGTAACTGTCGGACGTGAACGCATACCCGGAATTGCCCATCACCAGCACCGCGCTGTCGTCCAGCGGTTTCAGCAACGGGTTCTCCAGCCTCGGCAGCAACATCGTCTCGATCAGCTCCCGCGTCAGCGAACCGCCGCCGCCGTGCGCCAGCAAAACGCGGTCCCGCTTCACGCCGCCATCCTCTCGTACTTGTAATACGCCGCACACACGCCCTCGCTGGATACCATGCACGGCCCGATCGGATGGGCCGGCGAGCATGGCCGCCCGAACAAGTGGCAATCCAGCGGCGTGGAAATCCCCCGGAGCACGGAGCCGCACCGGCAGAGCGGATTCACGTGCGCTTCGTGAAACGTCACGCCCAGCACCTTCGCGGCGTCGAAACGCGCGTATTTTTCCCGGATTCCCAAGCCGCTGCCGGGAATCGTCCCGAGGCCGCGCCAGACGTCGTCGCGCGGCTCGAACACCTCGTGCATCAATTGCTGCGCCGCCCGATTCCCGTATTCGCTGACCGAGCGACTGTATTCATTCTCAACCTCGGCCCGCCCCTCCGCGATCTGGCGCAACAACATCCCGACCGATTTCAGGATGTCCCACGCCTCGAATCCGCTGACCACACAGGGAATCCGGTATTGCTGGCAAATAAACCGGTACATCTGCGCTCCGGTAATCACGCTCACGTGACCCGGGCAGATGAACCCATCGATGCGGACGGCTTGGTCGCGCACCAGCGCGTCCATCGCGCGCGGCATCGTCTTGTGCGCGCAGAGCACGGAGAAGTTGCGCAGGCCATCCTGCGCGGCGCGAAAGATCGCCCAAGCCACCGTCGGCGCCGTCGTCTCGAATCCGACCCCGAGAAACACGACGTGCCGGGACGGACATTCGCGCGCGAGCACCAGGGCATCGCTTGGCGAGTACACGATCCGGACACTGGCCCCGCTGGCGCGTTCCCGTTCCAGGGAGGACTCCGTGCCCGGCACCCGCACGAGATCGCCGAACGTGGCGACGATCACGCCGGGACGCCGACACAACTCGATGGCCGCATCCAGGTAGCCGGGGTCGGTCACGCATACGGGGCAACCGGGCCCGGACACCAGCCGCACGTTATCCGGCAACAACTGCCGCAGTCCCGATCGAAACGCCGCCATGGTATGCGTGCCGCAGACTTCCATGAACTTGAGGTCCCGCCCCACCCGCCGCGCCATCTCCTCAATGTTCGCCACGAGCGTCTTCACGTGACCGTCTCCCGCAGATCGGTGGCCGCGCGGATCGCCTGCAGTTCGTCAACGTCGCTCTGGTCCCATCGGTGAATCGCAAATCCTGCGTGAACGAGCACGTAGTCGCCCAGCCGCGGCTGCTCGATCAGGGATACGTCGACGTCGCGCAAAATGCCGTCGACGGAGATCGTTGCGGTGGAATCATGCAGTTCCACAATTCGGGCTGGCACGGCTAAACACATCTTCGTTTCATCCTTTCGGCGGCGACGGCGGCCTGGCCCAGGGCCAACCCACCGTCGTTGGGCGGCACCGCGGTGTTCGTGAATACACGGAAATGGTACGACTGCAGCGTCTCCACCGTGCGCCGCAGCAGCAACTCGTTCTGAAATACACCGCCGGAAAGCGCCACGACGTTCAGGTCACGTTGCCCCCGCACCAGACGACAACCCTGCAACACCGCCGCCGCCATCGTGTTGTGGAACTTCGCCGAGATCTCTCCCGTGGCAACGCGCCGCTGTCGATCCGCGACGATCGCGCGAATGGTCGGCCCAAAATCCAGCACCCACGGACGCTCGCGCGTCTCTGCGGAGAACGGGTACGCTTCCGTCACGCGCGGATCGGCGACCGATTCCAGACGGACCGCTGCCTGTCCCTCGTAGCTCGCCACGTCGCACAAGCCCAGAAACGCCGCGACGGCGTCGAATAACCGCCCCGCGCTGGATGTCAGCGGCGAATTGAACCCGGCCTGCATCATCTTTTGAAGCAGCCCCTGCTTGAACCGCGGAAACTTTTCGCGAGCGGCGTCCGCGAGACCTTCGTTGGCGAGCACACTGGCCGCCATCCGCCAGGGTTCTTCGATGGCTTTCTCGCCACCCGGGAGCCGATAGGTCTTGAAATGAGCGACGCGCTCGAAGTCGCACCGGTCGGCCACGAGGAATTCGCCGCCCCAAATCGTGTCGTCGGTCCCGTAACCCGTGCCGTCGAGGGCAACGCCAATCACAGGATCGTGCAGATCGTGTTCCGCCATGACGCTGGCGATGTGGGCGTGGTGATGTTGCACGCCCACGCGGCGCGCGGAAACCGCCCGCGCGGCAAACCGCGTGGACAGGTAGTTGGGATGCAGGTCGTGCGCAATGACCTCGGGCTCGATCCGCATCAATTTCTTCCAGGATTCGATCTCGGACAGGAACTGGCTGTAGGTCTTGTAATCCTTCAGGTCGCCGACGTACTGGGAGAGGAAGGCGTTCCCGCCGCGTGTGAGACAAAACGTGTTCTTCAATTCGCCGCCCACCGCCAGGATCTGCGGCGAATCCTCCGCGATGCGAATCGGGTTCGGGACGAATCCGCGGGCGCGGCGAATGAACTGGCGCTGGCCGTTGACGATCCGCACCACGGAATCGTCGCACTTGTGGACGATCGGCCGATCGTGCGTGAGCGCCGCGTCCGCGATTGGACCCACCACCTCCGACAGCTCCGACTCGTCGCTGATGATCGGCTCGTCGGTGAGATTGGCGCTGGTCATGACCAGTGCGTCGAACTCCTCAAACAACAAATGCTGTACCGGCGTGTACGGCAGGAAGGCCCCGACGGTGTTGGTGTCCGGTGAGATCTCTTTCGCCAGCGGTCGCGCGTTGGGCCGGCGCGACACCACCACAATCGGCCGCGCCACGCTCAACAGTTCCGCTTCCTCCGCTTCGCTGACCCTGCAGAACCGCCGCAGCGCGCGCAGGTCGCGGAACATGACAGCCAGCGGTTTGTGCGGACGGTGCTTGCGCAAGCGCAGGCGCGCCACCACATCGGGATTGGTGGCGTCGCAGACCAGATGGTAGCCGCCGATGCCCTTGATCGCCACGATTCGTCCGCGACGCAGGAGCCCCATCGTCTTCGACAGGTTCACGTCGAAATGCGTAATTCCACCGTTTACACGGAGCCGCAGTTGCGGGCCGCAACGCTGGCAGGCGTTGGGCTGGGCGTGGAATCGGCGGTCGCGCGGATTGTGATACTCGTGGTCGCAGGGCTCGCACATCGTGAATCTCGACATCGATGTGCGGTCGCGGTCGTACGGGAGATCACGGATAATGCTGAAGCGGGGACCACAATTCGTGCAATTGATGAAGGCGTGGCCGTTGCGGCGGTTTTGCGGATCAAACAACTCGCGCACGCAATCGTCGCAGATGGCCAGGTCCGGCGCGATATGGACGGCCGGGTCGCCGTCGGGCTCGGACTCGACCACCTCGAACCGCTGATAGCCCTTGCTGTCGCAGATTTCCTTGTGAAAGCCGGCGATCTGCGCCTGCTGGGGCGGCGCGCTGGCCAGTTGGTAAAAGAACGCGCCAATGCTGAGTTCCTCGCCCTCGACCTCGATGACCACGCCCTGGGGCGTGTTGCATACGTAGCCGCAAAGGCCCAATTGCGTCGCATACCGAAACACGGTCGGACGAAAGCCGACGCCCTGGACCCGGCCGGACACTCTGGCTCGCACGCAGGTCTTCATTCGTGCGCGACCCTCTGATGGTGCTGGCGGTGCGGATGCTGATGCGGCTGGATGACACCCTCCAGATCGTGACGGGAATGCGTGTGAGGCTCGAAATGGAGCTCGCCCGCGCACGCATGCTCGATCCAATGGACCCATTCCTCGAGGCCCGCGCCCGACTTGCACGAGAGCTGGAGCACCGGCGCGTCGTGATTGAGTTGGCGAAAGTCGTGGGAGAACTTCTCGTAATCGAAATCCGTGTACGGGGCCAGATCGATCTTGTTGAGCACCAGCGCTCCCACCTCGTGAAACAGCAGCGGATATTTCGCCGGCTTGTCGTGGCCCTCGGTCACACTGAGGAGCCCGACCTTGACGGTCTCGCCGAGATCGAATTCGGCGGGGCAGGCGATGTTCCCCACGTTCTCGATGAACAGCAGATCGATGTCGTCGAGCTTCAATTGATCGAGGCCGCGCCGGACCAGCGCCGCTTCGAGGTGACACGCGCCCCCGGTCAGCAGTTGAACCACCGGGACCCCGAGTTTCTCGATGCGCTCGGCGTCGAGCGTCGTCGCAATGTCGCCTTCCAGCACCGCCATGCGGTAATGCGCCTTCAGCGGCGGTATCGTCTTCTCCAACAGCGAGGTCTTGCCCGCGCCGGGCGAACTGATCAGGTTGATGGCCGTCACCTTACCGTCTTGAAGAAGACGGCGGTTGTGAGCGGCGACCTCGTCGTTCGCCTCCAGAACATTGCGCAGGACCTTGATGTTCATTGAATCACATCCACAATCCGAGTGGTTAGCACTGGGGGTGCCACAAGGACTGACAAAATTTCAATTCACTGCACTGCAAGTGCTTATACAGTAAAAACCGGGCGGAATGGCATCAGCGGACGGCGACACGCTGTCACTGTGCTACCCACGCTTCGACAAGTTGTCAGCGGTCAAATGGGCGGCCGTTTCATGTGTCCCGGTGCGTGTTTGATTCGTGCCCGCTTCGACATCCAGACTTGTGAGCTGCAGTTCGTCGCCACGTAGCAATTCGGCGTCGCTCGATCCGCATTGGGGGCACTCAAACCATTTGTCGTCGACCGGAAATTCCAGGTCGCATCCCCGGCATCGGGCCGCCGCCTCGACCGGTTCGACGCGCAACTGCGCGCCTGCCAACGTGGTGTCCCGTATCGCTGCCTCGAAACAGAATTCCAGTGTGGTTCGTTCCACCAAGCGGAGCGCGCCCAGTCGGAGGTACGCCGTCTTCAGCCGCGCGCCGGGATAAGCCCGCAATTCCTCTTGGATGACCCGCGCGAGTTCCTCGGCGATGGACAATTCATGCATGAGCCGCCTCACGGCCGGATCGCGGCGCAGCCTGTTCCGGCAATGGCAGAACCAGCCGCGAGATCTCGCAGACGGCTTCTCGCGCGGAGCGTTCGGTTTCGGGCGATAACGTCGTCCCGAAGTTGAAGTCCTGCCCCCGAATGGTGAAGAGCACCGCGCTTGGCGCGCGACCGAACAGCGTCATCGCCAGTTCCAGCAGGTCGCCCGGCGTCAAGTAGTGCGCCACCGCGTGGCTGCGAAAACGAGGCTTGACCACCGTCCGCGCCAGCGGCAACGGGCTTTGCGGAATCGTGGCGTCCACAAACACCACCGTGTCGTAGCGGCTGATAATCTCGGCGTGATCGACTTCCAGTTGATGCGACGCGAGCAATTCCACGCCCGCCAGCTTCAATTCCTCGAGGCGCTCGATGACAAACCAGCCGACGCCATCGTCGTTGCGGCTGCGGTTGCCATAACCGAGCACCAGGGTTTTCACGCGGCGCCCTCGTCCCGTGTGAGGGTTTGCAACAGGCGTCCATCACGGTCGACCAATTCGACGTGCAGCGGCATCTGCCCCACGGCGTGCGTCGAGCAGCTCAGGCATGGATCGTAACAGCGGATGGCGGCCTCGACTCGATTGAGCATGCCCTCCTGCAGTTGCTTCGATTTGACATACTTCTCCGCCACGGATTTCACGGCGCGATTCATGGCCAGGTTGTTGTTGCCCGTGGCCACGATCAGGTTAACCTTCTCGACGCGACCCGCTTCATCGACCCAGTAATGGTGGAACAAGGTGCCGCGCGGCGCTTCCATGACGCCGATCCCCTGTTCGCGGGACGGGCGCGCGTTCACCAGCGTTTCCGTGCTGCCAATGTCGCGGTCGTGAAGCAGCTCTTCGATTCGCTCCAGCGCGTAGATGATCTCGATCAGCCGCGCCCAGTGGTAGTAGAACGAGCTCCGCCGCAGCGGGACAGACTGCGACCGCCATTCCCGCAGCTCGGCATCCGCCCGCGGGGTCGAAATGCGGTCCACGACGTTCAAGCGGGCCAGCGGCCCGACGCGGTACATGCCGTCGGGGTAGCCCAGCGACTTGAGGAACGGGAATTTCAGATACGACCAGTCTTCCGTCGTCTCGGCGATCACATCGAGGTAGTTGGCCGGGTCGATCTGGTCTTCGAGGATGTTGCCATTCGTGTCGCAGAACCGCAGCCGGCCATCATAGAGTTCCAACGAACCATCCGGCTGGACTAGCCCGAGGAAATTGGAGTCGAACGACGCGAACTCCTCAACCTCCTGTTGATGGCTCGCCTGATATTTCTTCAACAGATCGAGGGCGAACCGGGCATGTTCCATCGCCTCCGGCAGGCCCGCCAACATCTCGTCGCGTTCGGCGGTCGTGAGCGCCTTGTTCACGCCGCCGGGCACGGTGAAATCCGCATGGATCTTGCGGCCGCCGGTGAGCTTGATGACTTCCTGGCCGAACTTGCGCAGACGGATACCGCGCCTGGCGATATCGGGATGCTGCTGGATCAGGCCGATAATGTTGCGCGCCGCCGGATCGCTGTCGAATCCCAGCAGCAAATCCGGCGCGCTCAGATGGAAAAAACTCAGGGCATGAGATTGAGTGATCTGGCCCATGTGCAGCAATTCGCGCAGGAGCTTCGCCGGGCGCGGGATTTCCACGCCGAGAATCGCGTCGCAGGCCTTCGCGCTGGCCAGCAAATGGCTCACCGGACAAATCCCGCACACGCGCGCGGTGATTTGCGGCATCTCGGCGAAGAACCGGCCCTCGCAGAATTTTTCAAACCCGCGGAATTCGACCACGTGGAACCGCGCGTCCGCCACGTCGCCCGCGTCATTGAGGTGAATCGTGATCTTGGCGTGACCCTCGATGCGGGTGACGGGATTGATCGTGATGGTGTTGGCGTTGGGCTCAGTCATAACGCATGTTGGTTGGAGTCCATTCGGGTTGGCGGCCGGCGAGCAACTCGGTCACAGCGTACCAGATGGCATCGGCATCCGGCGGACAGCCCGGAATATGCGCGTCCACCTTCACAAATTCCTGGATCGGCCGCACCTTGGTCTGCAGCTTCGGCACCACGGGCGCGCCCGGCACCTCGCCCGCCTGCGTGCTCTCGGATTCGACGTAAGCGCGCTCCAGCACATCGGCCAGCTTCTCGCGGTTGCGCAGCGCGGGAATGTTGCCCGTCAGCGCGCAATCGCCGAGGGCGACGAGCACTTTGCAGCGGGACCGCATCGTGCGCAGGACATGCTCGTTCTCGTCGTTGCACACGGCCCCTTCGACGATCCCCACGTCCACCTCGGGAATCGCTTTTACGTCCGTGATCGGGCTGGACGTGAATTCAACCAGCTTGGCCAGGTCCAGCAGCCGTTCGTCCAGATCGAGGAACGACATGTGACATCCGGAACAACCGCCGAGCCAGGCCGTGGCCACCTTGATTTTCGGTTTGTCGCTCATGCAAATACCATTTCCAGAATCGCCTTGTCCTCGCGCGCCTCACCGGTCGGCGGCAATGCCGCCTGCAGGGGAAGCGTGCGTCCTTCAAAGTTCGTGGTCGTGCCGCTCTTCTCACACCAGATCGCCGCGGGCAACACCACCCGGGCAAGCTGGGTCAGTTCCGACTCATAGCTGGCCTGGACCACGATGTTGTCGATCTGCTCCAGCAACGGGCGCACGTGCGGTTCCTTCAGGAGCCGCGCGCCGCCATCGGGTTCATCGCTGGCTACGATATGGAGGAAACTGAGCGGCTGCACGGCGAGCCAGGTCGACACGTCTTCGACGGGTTCGACACCCGCCGCAGCCAGCGCCAGGCTGTTCGTGCTGGTCGGCAACTGGATCGGCGCGAGCATTTCGCCGCCGTTGCCGGCGGAACTCAGGGTCTTGATGAGCCGATCGAGAATCGTCACGCCGACCGCGGACATCGCCGCCGGCCCGTAAATCAAAACCGGGCGTTTCGCGCTGCCAAGCACGTCGCCGACCTGTTTCCAGAACTTCCGTTCCAGGCTGACAACGGGCACGGAGATGTCGGCGTAGGTATCGAGGTCGCTCCGCCGCGAATGCAGTATGACCAACCTGGCCCCGCGCCGTCGCACCGCCGTGCGGATCTTTGCCGCGATGACGCCCTGGTTTCGGCTGGGTTCCGCCCCGACCAAGACGATGGCGTCAGCATCCTGCAGGCGCACCAGCGCGTCGGTGGAGAACTCGGGTGACGTGCAAATTCCGGCTTCCTTGTCGGCGACAAAAGCGCCAATTCGGTCAAACCGGACGCCGATCCCGTGCAACGCGCGGATGGTTTCGTTGGTGACCCGCGGCGAGATTAGCATCGCGTTCTGCCAGTCGTTGGACGCGCTGATCAGGGTGCGGATGGTGCGCGTGGCATCTCCCCATGACGTCGGGACGAGCTTGCCATCGCGGCGCACCATCGGTTGGCGGATCCGCGGGCGGGGCTCGGCCCAGGTATCGTAACGGCCGCGGCGGCACAAATGACCGCGATTCACCGGCGACTCGGCGTCACCGAACACGTCGACAATGCGGTCGTCCTTCGTATAAACAACCAGCCCGCAGCCGACGGGACATTCCGAGCATGTGGTGCGCGTCTGGCGGCATTTGACGAGCGGCCCGTGGAACGCCGCGGCCTTGTCGAACAACGCGCCGGTCGGGCAGGCCGTCACGCAGGCCCCGCACGAGGTGCACGTGGTGGACATGCCGAACGTGACATTCAAATCGACGACGATCTGGTTCTTCACGCCGCGGTTTCCGATGTCGAGCGTGTGCACGCCCTCGACTTCGTCGCACGTGCGGACGCAACGGGTGCAGAGGATGCACCGGTTATGATCGAGTCCCAGGTACTTGCCGGACAGATCGAGCGGCAGCGACGGGTACAGATACGGGTAACGGATCGAGTCAATGCCAAACTTGTAACCCTGCTGCTGCAGATCGCAGTCGCCCTTGTTCATCGGGCACATCGGGCAGAAATGATTGCGCTCGCTGAAGAGCAGCTCGACTGTGAGCCGGCGCAGGCCCTGCAGGCGCGGGCTGTTGGTGATGATCGCGCTGCCGTCCATGGCCGGCGTCGAGCAGGACGGGACAACCTTCGGGCTGCCCTGGATTTCGACGATGCACACGCGGCATCCGCCCCACGGCGAGAGATGTTTCAACCAGCACAACGTGGGAATTTCGACGCCATTGGCGCCGGCCACCTGCAGGATGGTCTGGCCCTGCGTGCCGCGGCAGGCTTTGCCGTCGATGGTCAGGGTGATTTCCTTCGGAGCGATCATGCTTTCACCCCTTCCGCCGCCAATTCCGCTTTCGGTTCGTGGACGTGCCCGATGCCCGGCGACGTCTTGCGGACCGCGTCGAACCGGCACGCGTCAAAGCACGCGCCGCAGCGGATGCATTTCTCCGGTTCGAGTCGGAATTTCTTCTGGCCGTCGATCTTGAAGATGGTTTGCACGGGGCAGGCGCGGGCGCAGATCGAGCAGCCCTTGCACATCGCCTCGTCGATCTCGAAGTGCAGCAGCTCGCGGCAGACGCGGGCCGGGCAGCGGCGGTCGAGAATGTGCGCCTCGTACTCGTCGCGGAAGTACCGTAGCGTCGTCAGCACGGGGTTCGGCGCGGTCTGGCCCAGGCCGCACAGGCTGGTGTCCTTGACCATCGCGGCGAGGTCCTGGAGTTTCTGGATGTCGTCGAGTTCGCCCTGGCCGTTGCAGATGCGTTCGAGAATGGTCAGCATCTGGCGCGTGCCGACCCGGCACGGTGGGCATTTCCCGCAGGATTCGTCGCAGCAGAATTCCATGAAGAACCGCGCGACATCGACCATGCACGAATCCTCGTCCATGACCACCATGCCGCCCGAGCCCATGATCGAGCCGAGCTTTTGCAGCGACTCGTATTCGACCGGGATATCGAGATGCTGCTCGGGGATCACGCCGCCGGACGGGCCGCCGGTTTGCACCGCCTTGAATTTCTTGCCGTTGGGGATGCCGCCACCGACTTCAAAGATCATCTCGCGCAGCGTCGTGCCGAACGGCAGCTCGGCGACGCCGGTATTATTGATCTTGCCGGCCAGGCAGAACACCTTGGTGCCTTTTGTTTTCTCCGTGCCGATGGACGAGAACCACTTCGCGCCCTTGAGGATGATCGGGCGAATCGTCGCCCAGGTTTCGACGTTGTTGATGTTCGTCGGCTTGCCCCACAACCCGCGCTGGGCCGGGAACGGCGGACGAGGTTGCGGCTGGCCGCGGCGGCCTTCGACGCTGCGCATCAGCGCCGTTTCCTCGCCGCACACAAACGCACCCGCGCCGATGCGGACTTCCACGTCGAAATTGAAGTCCGTCTCAAAAATCTTCTTTCCGAGGAGTCCGCTCTTGTAGGCCTGCTCGATGGCGATGTGCAGGCGTTTGACCGCCAGACCATACTCGGCGCGGATGTACACGAACCCGCGATTGGATCCCATGGCGTACGCGCCGATGGCCATGCCCTCGATCACGCTGTGCGGATCGCCTTCGAGCACCGAGCGGTTCATGAACGCCCCGGGATCGCCTTCGTCGGCGTTGCAGACGACATACTTCGGGAAATCCGGCGCCAGGCGCATGATCTCCCACTTCTTGCCCGTGGGAAAACCGGCGCCGCCGCGGCCGCGCAGGCCGCTGGCCTTGATTTCCTCGATGACCTGCTCGGGCGTCATGGAGGTCAATACCTTGCCCAGCGCGCTGTAGCCGTCGCGGGCGATATACTCCTCGATGTTCTCGGGGTCGATCACGCCGCAGTTGTCGCGGACGATCCGCATTTGCCGGTTGAAGAACGTGAAGTCCGCCTGGGTGAGCACGGCGTGTTGCGTCTTCGGGTCCTGCGGCAGCAGCTTCTCGTAGGGGCGTCCCTTGAGGAAATGTTCCTCGACCAGTTTCGGCACGTCGGCGACCACGACGTTCTTGTAGAACGTGCCATCCGGATGCACGAGCGACACCGGGCCGAGATCACAACGGCCCATGCACCCGGTTTCGACCACTTCGATCTCGTTTTCGAGCCCGTGCTTTTTCAGCTCGGCCAGCAACGCGTCGCGCGCGGCGAGACTGCCGCTGCTGGTGCAGCCGGTGCCCGTGCAAACGAGGATGTGCGAGCGAATCATCTATTTCTTCTGCTCCGGTTCCTTGATCTTGCCCACGGCGAGGCCATCGACGACCTTGCCCTTTTGCAGGTGCTCGGCGACGATCTTGCGGGCGGCCTCGGGGTTGACCTTGGCGTAGGTCACCTTTTCGCCGCTCTTTTCCTCGATACGGATGATGGGCTCGGCGTCGACCAGGCCAATTTCACCGGTCACCGCGACCTCCACGTTCTCGATGCCGCGTTTGTCGAGTTCATCGAGCATCGAGGTCATGACTTCGCGCGCGCCGGCGGCGATGCCGCTGGTGCCCATGCTGAAGACAACGCGATACTTCTTGTTGCCTTCACGCAGCGCAACCTGACGTTGCGCCTTTTCCTTGAGCTTCTTGAGTTCGTCGAGATTCATAGGGTTTTCCTTCCTTCGAGCTGAAATGGAACGTCTCGTCGTTCGTGCGATAATGCAGTTGCACGCCCACATCCGGGTTGGCACACAGGGCGATAATGGTCGAATTGAGATCGCCCAGGGGCGGCCGGTCGATGTGCGACAGCCGCATCGACGCCGTGACGCTGGTGCCCCGTCCGGGCGTGGAGTGCACGTGAAACGTCCCGCCGCACATCTCGGAGGTCTGCCGCAGGAGCGCCAACCCCAGTCCAATGGGTTTCTTGCGGTTCCTCTTGGTGGTCGCGTTCTGGTTCAGCACCTGGCCCAGCGTCTTCTCGTCCATGCCCCGGCCATCGTCACGGATGCGAATGATGAGCCAGTCGCGGACCGAGTTTTCGATCACGATGACCTCGAGATTCTTCGCGCCGGCGGCCAACGAGTTCATGCCGATGTCGAGGATGTGCAGCGACAGTTCCTCAAGCATATTTCTTCAGGTCCTTCTGGCAGAACCTCGGGATCTTGTCCGGTGAAAGCTTGCCATACACGTCATCGCCGATGGTGATGGCGGGCGCGAGCGCGCAGGCGCCGATGCACCGCGCCGTTTGGAGGCTGAACAAGCCGTCCTTGGTCGTCTCGCCCTGTTTGATGCCGAGTTGCTGGCCGAGCCGTTCCACGACGGTCGCCGCGCCGCGGACGTGGCAGGTCGTGCCCGTGCAGACCATGATCTGATACTTGCCGCGCGGGACAACGGAGAAAAAGTTGTAGAACGTGGTGACGCCGTACACGTGAGCCAGCGGCAGTTTCATGGCGCCGGCAATGTAGCGGAGCACGTCGGGCGCGAGATAACCGAACGTATGCTGGGCCGCGTGCAGCACCTGAATGAGCGCGGTGGGCTCGTAATTGTAATGCTGCATCGTCTGATCGAGCGAGGAAAACCGCTGGTCGCCGCTCGGGTGATGCGGCAGGAAGGGCGCCGTGGTCGATCCCTCCGCGTGGACGGTGGGTGGCGGAGTGATCGCCGCCGTGGCGCTGGGGATGATGGCTGGCTCACTCATCGGCGTGTTCTCCCTGAAGTCCGGCTTCCCAAAGTTTGCCCGCCGCTTCGTAGGTGGTGAGCGGGGTGGTCAGCAGCGCGATACCTTCTTCCTCGGCTTCGGCGATGATATCGGGCTCGGGCCGGCGTCCGCAGGTGAACAGTATGGCGGTGATATCCTTGGTCGCGGCGACAGACACGACATTGCGGTGGATTTGGATCGTGAGCCACACCATGCCGGGCTCCGCGTGCGCGAGAACGTCGCTGAGCAAATCCGAGATGTAACATCCGGCCAATGTGTCGGGCATGTGGTCGGTCAACGGTTCGGCCCCCAACGCCGCCATCAGCGGCGGGAATTCGTGCATCGCCGGTGTTTTCATGTTGTCGCTCCTGGTTTGCGGATGCGGATCTCGGAACGCAATCGCGTGCCTTTCTGGCCGTCCGAAACGATTTCCAGCACGTCCGAGCACCGCTTGATATTCGGCAGGCCCATGCCGGCGCCGAAGCCGAGCTCGCGGGGCAGGCGTCCCGCAGTGGACCAGCCTTCCTGCATCGCCTGGTCCACGTCTCCGATGCCGGGGCCGACATCAATCGCTTCGATCACAACCTTGTCGGGGTCGATGGTGGCGATGATTTCGCCGCCGAGAGAATGGATGATGATGTTGGTTTCGGCCTCGTAGGCGACCACGGCGGCGCGGCGGCGGATTTCCGGGGCGACGCCGCGATCGCGCAAGACCTGGCGCATCCGTTGCGAGACCTTGCCGGCGCTGTCGTAGTCGCCGGTGCGCACGTGCGCGCGGACGACGACCTGATCGACGGCTCCGTCGGTGGCCTGGCCGGCGCGCAGGGTTGCCTCCTGGGCGATGGCTTCTTCGGCCCGCCGTTCGAGATGCTGCATCAGGCACGTGGTGATATCGCCGCGGGTGATGATGCCGACGAGGTGGTCGTTGCCGTCGACGACCGGGAATCGTCCGAACTCGCGGCGGTCGAACTCGGCGACGGCGCGCAGGAGCGAGAAATGGTCGCGGAGAGAAACGACGTTGCGGGCCATGTGTGTTTCCGCCGGTTCGTTGATATAACCGTGGTCCAGCGCGTTGATGATGTCCTCGATGCTGACGATGCCGAGAAGCAGCCCGTCGCGGGTAATGGGTACACCGGAGATGCGGCGCGATTTCATCAATTCCTGGATCGTGCGCAGCGAATCGGTCGGCGCGGCGGTGATGGGCGGTTTGCTCATGGCGTCGCGCACACGGAGTTCGTACACCAGAACCTGCGCGACCGAGATCTTGCGCGCATCACCCGCGTCAGCATCCAACAGGGAGGCAGGCGCCAGGTGCATGGCCGATCTCCTAGGGCCCGTGCGCGTTGGCCGCGAGCGCGATGCGCGCGTCAGCGACCCGCGCGCCCTTGCCCTGGGCGTGGACGATGAGGGGATTGATGTCCAGCTCGGTGATCTCGGGGAAATCGACGACGAGTTGCGAAAGGCGCTCCAGACACTCGGCAATCGCGTCGGTATCGGCCGGCGGCTGACCGCGGAAGCTGTCGAACACCTTGGCGGCGCGGATTGACTTGATCATGTTCCGCGCGCCCAATTCGCGGATCGGTACCAGGCGGAAGCTGACGTCCTTGAGGACTTCGACGTACGTGCCGCCGAGACCAAACATCACGATATGGCCGAACGCCGGGTCCTGGCTGATGCCGAGGATGACCTCGACGCCTTTGCCGGCCATGGCTTGAATTTCCACGCCCAGGAGCCGCGCGCTGGGCAGTTTTTGTTTCACCCCGTTTGTGATTTTTAAGAACCCAGCACGGGCTTCCTCGGGCGTGGAAATGTTCAGGAGAACGCCGCCGACATCGACTTTGTGCACGACGTCGGGCGAGGCAATCTTCATGGCGACCGGTCCGCCGATTTTCTCGAGCCAGGCGGCGGCTTCGTCTTCATTTTTGGCGAGGCCGTGCTGGAGCATCGGGAACCCGTAGGCGTTCAACACGGCGAGCGCCTCGGCTTCGGGCAGGAACGTGCGGCCTTCCTGGCGTGTCCTGGCAAAAATCTGTTTGACGGTGGCTTTGTCGACGTCGAACTGGCGTTCGCGGGTGCGGGGGCGCGTGAGCCACTGCGTGTAGCGGCACATGGTGGCGAGCGACCGCGAGGCGTTTTCGGGAAACTCGTAGTTCGGGACGCCGTGGTCCTGCAGGATGCGCACGCCCGCGGACACGTCGACGTGGCCAAGGAACGACGCGAGCACGGGTTTTTTGCTCGACGGAGCGATCTCGCCGATGGTGCGGGCGATGGCCTCGATGTCGGTCATCGATTGTGGTGTGAGCAGCACCACGAGCCCGTCGACGTTCGGGTCGCCGAGGACGGCTTCCAGAGCGGCGGTATAGCGATCGCAGGTCGCGTCGCCGATCACGTCGACGGGGTTGGAAAAGTTCGCGGTCGGGGGCAGCTTCGCCTTGAGGGACTCGAGTGTCTCGGGTCGCAGTTTGGCGAGCTCGAGTCCATGACGGATGGCGGCATCGGTGGCCATGATGCCGGGACCACCCGCGTTGGTGACGATGGCGAAGCGGTTGCCTTTGGGCAACGGCTGGCGTGAGAACCCGACCGCGAAGTCGAAGAGCTCTTCTACTGAATCAACACGCAGGATGCCAGCCTGCGCGAAAATGGCGTCGTACACGGCGTCGCTTCCCGCGAGAGCGCCGGTATGAGAGCGGGCGGCGGCCGCGCCTTGGGAAGTCCGCCCAGATTTGATGGCCAGTATCGGTTTTCGGTGTGCGAGTTCGCCCGTGATCTCGCGAGCCAGTTCGATGAAGGCGCGGCCGTCAACCAAGGTTTCCAGGTACATCAAGATGACGTCGGTGGTGTCGTCATTGGCCAGATAGCGCAGCAGATCCATCTCGGTCACGTCGGCCTTGTTGCCGACGCTGATAAATTTCGAGAAGCCAATGTTGCGGCCACGAGCGTAATCGAGAATCCCGGCGCACAGGGCGCCGCTCTGGGACAGGAACGCGATGTTGCCGTGCTTGGGCATGCACCGCGCAAAGCTCGCATTGAGCAGCACGTTGGCGTCGGTGTTGATCACGCCCAAGCAGTTCGGGCCGACCAACGCGATTTCGTGCCGCCGGGCTGTTTCCACCGCGCGACGTTCCAACGCGGCGCCTTCGGGGCCGATTTCTTTGAAACCGGCCGTAACGATCACGGCGCCGTGGACGCCTTTCTGGCCGCATTCCTCGAGGACATCCGGCACCGCCGTGGCGGGAACCATGATCAGGGCAAGGTCGACTTCGTCAGGAATCTGGCCCACGTTTGTATAGGCGTGGACGCCGGCGATCGAAGAGGCCTTGGGGTTTACCGGATAGAGTGTGCCGCAATAGCCGCTGAGCAGGATATTGCGAAAGAGGTCGTGGCCAACCGTGCCGATGCGGTTGGATGCGCCGATGACGGCGACGGACTTCGGGCTGAAAATCGCTTGGAGGCGCTCGCCATTCAGTACAGCAGGCGTAACGCTCTTGGACACGTCAGTTGCGTTTTGTAGGGTCGCAGTCATTGCCCGAGTGGAGGCTTAGCAGCGGCCCTGCCAGCTTCTGGCGTCGGGCGCGCTATAGTCGCAAGCTGTTATAAATGCGAATGTTACGGTGTGAAAAGTTTCACAATCCGATTGGGAGTACCCATAAATTACGGGACAAACTGTCAACTCTGGGTTGGAATCCAGACACATTGTCATGCTGCGTCGTAGCTGTTCCAATCATGAGGTGTTGCAGCTTCCCAAAGGGCCCGAGCGTTTTGGCTATGCTTCTCCCGTGTAGATTGGTAACGATTTCAGACCATGGCTGTGGGATCGGTCAGCCAATTTGTCATGTGGCTGACGCCATGTCTCACACACATCCGGCCCTTATCTATCACACAATCAATTGGTTGCAAACGCAAGTTGTTAGCTGGCACGACTACGGCTGACCGGTTTTTGTTCAATCATTCGAAAGGGGAGCACGAGGCTGTGGACGCATCATCGGTATGGCAAGTATTTGTGGTGGCGTTGATCACGGATCTCGCGACCGGCATCGGCGCAGTACCGTTTGCCTTCAGCCGCACGCTATCGCGGAAGTGGGAGGGGATTTCCTGTGCCGTGGCGGGGGGAATGATGATCTCGGCATCCGTGTTCAGTCTTGCCGAACAGGGGCTGCGCCGCGGCCGCGCTTGGGAGATCGTGCTCGGCATGCTGGCGGGAGCGCTCTTCTTCTGGTTGACGGCGCGGTTTTTGGAGGGCAATCGGTGGCAGGTTGCCGACCTGAGCACGGAAGACTCGAAGCAGGCTGTTCTGATCATTGCGGCCATGTTCGTGCACAGCATTCCCGAAGGTATCGCCATCGGGGTGGGATATGCGACGGGTGACCTGCGTTTTGGGCTGCTGCTCGCCATCGCGATCGCTGTCCACAATATTCCCGAAGGGATCGCCGTCTCCGTGCCCCTGCGCACGAAGGGCGTCTCGATACTGAAATGCGCGGGCTGGTCGGTCTTTACCAGCGTGCCTCAGCCGCTGTTTGCGGTGCCGGCATTCCTGCTCGTGTCGGTATTCCATCCGTTGCTGCCGTTTGGGCTCGGGTTCGCGGGCGGTGCGATGGTTTTTCTCGTCGCCGCGGAACTGATGCCCGAAAGCGTGTCCAACTGCACGAAGACGGAGAATGCGTGGGCATTCATGCTGGGGTTTGTGCTCATGATCTTGTTCACCGCGGGATTGGGGCTTTAGGGCGACAATCCGCAGCCAGCTGGCGGCTCAAAAGATCGGACAAGCGCGGATTGACAATTTGTCAGTGGCCCCGTAAAATAACCAGGTATGTTGCTTTCCGAACAGGAGCAACGGCTGACGTTTCTCGGGTTGACGGCGCGTGATGTGGAAGTACTGGTGGCTTTGCGTCCGCTTTTCGAGAAGCATGTCGCCGCCATTGAGGACGCGTTCTACGCGGAACTGCTCGCGTTCCCCGAGACGGCCCAACTCCTGAAAGACCACACCACGGTCGAACGCCTGAAGAGGCTCCAGCGCGATTACCTGTTGCGCATCACCGAGGGGAAGTTTGATGATGCATATTTTGCCGATCGCTTGCGCATCGGCAAAACGCACGAGCGCGTGGGGCTAAGCCCCCGCTGGTATCTGCTTGCCTATAACATCTACTTCAAGCTGTTCGTCCCGTTGATTCGCGAGTTTTTCGCGGACGATCCGAATCGGGCGGATGAATCCATACTCGCCCTGGAGAAGGTGTTCATGCTCGATGCCTCGCTGGCAATGGACGCGTACATTGCCAGTGACCGCTACCGCAATTTCCAACTGCTCGAAAGCATCGTCAACGACTCCGCCGATGTGATTTTTTCGCTGGATGCTGACAATCGGATCCGCTCGTGGAACCGCGCCGCCGAGGAGGTGTTCGGTTGGCGGGCCGACGAGGTGATCGGCAAACCGTTTACGATGCTCGTGCCGCCGGAAGTATTGAAAGCTGGCGAACTAGATCGGATCGAACGCGAGATTACGCGGGAAGGCCATTGCCATCTCGAGACGGTCCGTCTCGCTAGGGACGGCCGTCGCGTGCCGGTGGAAACCAGTGTGTCCTTGCTGCGCGACCCACAGGGCAAACCGATCGGCCGGTCCGCCATCCTGCGGGACACGACGGAGCGCAAGCGGCTGGAGGAAGAAAAATTGCGCGCCGAGCGTCTGGCCGTCATCGGCGCGATGTCGGCGCGATTGGCGCATGAAATCCGCAACCCACTCAGTTCGATCACGTTGAACATCGATTTGGTGAGAGACGAGATCGATGGTCTGGCAGCAGAGAGAGCCGACGCCGCAACCGAAGCGCGATCGCTCTTGCGATCGATCGACTCGGAGGTGCATCGGATCCAGCGGGTCACGGAGGACTATCTGCAATTCGCGCGGATGCCGAAACCGCGGCGTCAGCGGATTTCCTTGAACGAGACGATCCACCAGGGGCTGTCGTTCATGGACTCACTGTTCGCCGCTGCCCATGTGCGCGTCGATACCAGATTCGACGAATCGTTGCCGCCGATCAACGGCGACGAGGGCCAGATATGGCAGGCAGTCCTCAATCTGGTCCGCAACGCCCTGGAAGCCATGCCGGATGGCGGGACGCTCACGGTGAGTACCGACCGCGCCGGGACCGGCGTGGCGCTGACGGTGGGTGACACGGGCAAAGGGATGACCGAGGAGGAGCGCCGGCAGATTTTCAAACCGTTTTTCAGCACGAAACCGAGCGGCACGGGATTGGGACTGCCGCTGGTGCAACAGGTCGTCGCCGAGCACGGCGGGACGATTCGTTGCGAGAGTACGCTGGGCAAAGGCACGATGTTTGTGATTGAACTTCCGTGCGCCGAGGAGCCTGGACATGCCCCAACGAGCTGAGATCCTGCTGGTCGACGACGAAGAAGCGCTGTGCACAGCGGCGGAGAAGATTCTCGCCAAGGAGGGCTACCACGTGACCGCCGTCAACACGGCGGCGGACGGACTGGCCAGCTTCGAGCGCAAAGGCGCCGACCTGCTGATCACCGACCTGCTGCTTCCGGACCTGGAGGGCATTCAGGTGCTCAAACGCGCCAAGGAAATGCGCCCGACGGTCGAGGTGATCGTCATTACCGGGCACGGCACGGTGGAGAAGGCGGTGGAGGCAATGCGGTTGGGGGCCTACGATTTCATCGAGAAACCGCTGGATCGCGCCGCCCTGGTGAAAGCCGTGGCCAAAGCCGTCGAGAAACAACGGCTGGCCGAGGAAAACCAGCGGCTGCGCGAGGAATTGCAGCAGCAACGCGGCGAAGATGCGCTGATCGGCAACAGCGAAGCGATGGTCGCCGTCAAGAAGCTGCTGAGGCAGATTGCGCCGACCGACGTGAGCGTGCTGGTGCAGGGCGAGAGCGGGACGGGCAAAGAGGTCGTGGCGGACGTGATCCACAGTCTCAGCCTGCGTCGCGACAAGGCGATTGTGAAGATCAGTTGCGCGGCGATACCCGAAACGCTGCTCGAAAGTGAGCTGTTCGGGTATGAGCGCGGCGCGTTCACGGGCGCGGCCGGGTCGAAGCCAGGAAAATTCGAGCTGGCCGACGGCGGGACGCTGTTCCTCGACGAAATCGCCGAGATGAGTCCACAGTTGCAGGCCAAGCTGCTGCGCGTGCTGCAGGACGGACGATTTCAGCGGCTGGGCAGCACGAAGGACATTCAGGTGGACGTGCGGGTGATCAGCGCCACGCATGTGGACCTCCACAAGGCGATCGCCGAGAAAAAGTTCCGGGAAGACCTCTACTACCGGCTCAACGTGGTCAACGTGACGTTGCCGCCGCTGCGGCAACGGACGGAAGACATCCCGTTGTTGGCCGAGCATTTTCTGAAGAAGTACGCCATGCGGATGCGGAAGGACGTGCGCGCGTTCGCGCCGGCCGCGATGGAGCAGCTCATCAATCATTCCTGGTCGGGCAACGTGCGCGAGCTGGAGAATGCGATGCAGCGCGCCATCGCTGTGACCCCGGGCGACACGATCCAGTCGTTCCAGCTCGTGCTGATGCCGTCAACGACTTCCGGCGGGCAGCCAACCGGTCCAGCGGTGACGATTCCCATCGGGTTGCCGATGGACGAGGCCGAGGAGCGGATCATCCACGCGGCGCTCACACATTGTGGTGGCGACAAAGAGAAGGCGGCCAAGATCCTGGGAATTTCCTCGCGTACGCTCTATCGGCGATTTGCCAAGCCGGAGGGGTGAAGGCTCACACGCACGGGATCTGTGGCAGCGCGTCGAAATGTTGATCGCGAGCGAACAGCATCAAGTCGTGCTGCGCCACCAGCGCGGCGATCCACAGGTCATTGGTAGGGATCGGCGTTCCCTGGTCGCGCAGTTGGCGGAACAATGCCGCATAATGGTGCGTGGTCTGCTCGTCGGCGCATAGAATCGTCACGCGCGGCGAGTTGAGAAAGCGGGTCAGTCCGCGTTCGTTTTCGCGTGATTTCTGGCCACACAGGAACCCGGCGCGCAACTCTCCGAGGACGACGAACGGGAGGCAAATCGCGCGGGCCTTCTGCAGAACGTCGACCGCCTCCGGCACGCCGCGGCAGAAATCGACGTACCGATTGATGTCGAGCGCGACCCTCATTGCCAGAGATCGGCGTCGACCTGATCGTGGGCGGCGATGGCGCGGTCGAACGCCGGGTCTTCCCGCCACGTGCCGGCGACCGAATCGAGGTCGTGGAACCGCAGGGGTTCCTCAGCGGTGCCCGCTCCGAGTTCCAGCGCTTCCAACGCGATGTCGTTGAGGCTGCGAGACTCCTGTTTGGCTTTGCGCCGCAGGGCAGTGTCGACCGGGTGTGGCACGTTTCTGACGGTGTACTGCATGCCTGCACTTTAGATCAGAAGTGCCTGCACGCCAGCCCCCATGCGTTTATTGGCTGTCGGCCTGCCTGCCAAGTTGTCATAGGCGCAAGTTTGGCCTGACAAGCTGGCAAGGAACGCAAACGTTTCGCTTGACGGGGGATGTACTCCAACATGCTATGCCGCTGATGGTTAGGTAACGGCAGACGTTCGTGGCATCGCCAGTGCTTACCCCTTGTTGTGTGAGCGAGAACAAGAGCGGTGCGACCATCCTCCTCGTCGACGATGACATCGAGGTGTTGAAGGCGCTGACGAAGGTGCTGGAGAAGGGCGGCTATCATGTCATGCCCTATTCCGACGCCCGCAGCGCCATGGACTCGATCAATCGCACGAAGGAGAGGTTCGACCTCGTCGTCACGGATGTATCGATGCCGGAAGTCAGCGGCACGACGTTCCTCGGCGCCGTCAAGACCGCGTTTCCCAAAGTGCCCGTGATTGTGATCACTGCGTTTGGCGACTGGGGTCAGTACATGAACATGCTCCGCGACGGCGCCTACGAGTACCTCAGCAAACCGCTCGACAAAACTCAGTTGCTCAGCACCGTCCAGCGCGCTCTCTCCAACGGCCACGCCCACTCCGCCATTCCGTAGGCATAGTGGCGCGGGCGTCTCGCCCGCTGAGTTGAACACGCGTCCCGCCTGTTAACTTCGCCGTCTCTTACCACTGAGACACAGGGGGCGCAGAGCTTCCCTGGCTCCCTCCACCGAAGGGCAGGAGTGGGTAACCGCGAACAGACGCCAATCCGCCTTCGCACGAGGCTGCGGCGGACAAGTCCGCGCGAATGCGGATTTCTGTGTAGCGTGCGCCGGCTCCGAATCCTTTTCGGAGCTGTCTCCAGCGCATGTAGCCAATTCCAAAGGCTCGGCTGGGGACTCGGACAAGACTGGCGCGCACACGGCACTCTCTTTCCTGTGCAGGAACGTGTCGTCCGCGCGCCTTCTGCCGCGCTTCCTCTTTCGCCGAAAACCGCATTTGCGGACTTCTCTGTGCTCCAACTTGGAGTAAACTGTACGGTGATATGAATGGAGTCTGGTCTGGAACACCAAAGGGAGAGCAAACGAGTTTCGAAATCCTCGCGAACCGCATGGGGATCACCGCCGCCGCCGTACAAGAGCTGCTCGCCGGGAAGGTGCCGATGGCCGTGTCGAGTCGGCTCAAGGTGCCGACGGCTTCGCTGCAGAAATTCGTCGATGGCAGCACGTCGGTCGGCCTGGCGCGGCTGATCGGTTGCACGCCCGCCAATCTCCAGGAGATCCGCAAAGCGATTGGCAAGGCCGGGGCAGTTGGGTTCCTCATGGGGCTGTGCAGCCGGCGCGCCGAGGGGCATCCGACGGCGTGATTATTGCGATGTTGGAAGGACACAATTCAGTTGACGATGCCCCCTCACCCTGACCCTCTCCCCCGGAGGGGAGAGGGGAACGATGAGGGAGACGACATTGTGAACTTCGCATCTATTGGCGTCCATTCGCGGATTCCCACGCCTGCTCTTGCTCGGTGAAATAGCGGACGCGGACCTTCTTGTATTCCTTCGTGCTGTAGAGCGCCGCGAAGTCGGCGAGGCCGGTTTTTTCGGACATGGCGCGCAGGGCCTGTTCGCAGTCGTCGCGGGATTTGCCGTGGACCATGGTGAAGATGTTGAACGGCCAGTCGGGATAGGACGGGCGCCGATAGCAATGGCTGACGGCGCGGAAGCCAGCAAGCCTCTCCCCGACCCGATCAATCTCGTTGTCAGCACCGGGCACGGACCACACACCCATCGCGTTGGCGCTGAAGCCGGCATTGCGATGATGGAGCACCGCGGCGAAGCGGCGGAGCTTGCCCTCGGTCGTGAACCGGCGCGCGGTCTCCGCCAACTGTGCCAATGACATGCCCAGTTCCTTCGCATAATCGGCGAACGGGTCGGGCGTCACAGGCAAATCGCGTTGCATGACGCGGACGAATTCGATGTCGGCAGGCGCGAGCGCGGTATTGCCGGCGCGATTCTTTTCGCTGTACGCGACCGCGTCGAGGTCGTCGGGGCGCGATTCGCCGCCGACGTTGAATTGCACGCCGATCTTGTAGAGCTTCAGTGTGGGCAACAGCCGCGTGGATTCGGCGCCGGACTGCTGGTGCAGCAACGCGACGGTCTTCTCCAAGCCCAGCTTGCTCAACGGCGAAACGGCGATCGTGTACCAGAGGTTGTAGGCGTGATTGCGGAGATAGTTGTGACTGACCCCGGGATGACGGCTGATGATGGCCGCGGCCTCGTCCGCTCGGGAAGGCTCAACGCGAGCGGCGACGAGGCTCGATTCATAGCCGAGGCTCCGCGTGTCAAAGATCGCGCTGATCTGGCGGATGACTTTGGCGGCCTTGAGACGGCGAACGCGCTCGAGCACATCGTCTTCGCCCGCGCCCACCTGCCTGGCGAGTTCGCCGAACGGATGTTCGCCGACCGGCACGGTCGCTTGCATCAGCTCGAGAAGTTCGATGTCGATCGGATCAGAAATGGCGCTCATGGTTCGGCCCGAGGTTTGTCTCGGAGGAAATCTATACAGGCAGATCGCGGTCCTGTCGAGCCGGTGGCGGGTGACGCCTTGTCAGCGGAAGGGAGCTGGTTTCGTCATTTTGTCGGGCGCGGGCGCATCGGCAGATTGACAACGCGATGGGTAACCAATTGCCGCTGAAATTGTTGAAGAACAAGCTTGATGCGATGGCACCAACACTGCTATCCGTCAGCGCAACCCAAGAACTGCCCGAATATCGTGGACGATTCCGAGCAACACGCACCGATACCGCCGAGGACGCCGTCGCTGATCGAGAACTGGATCAGCCTGTTCGGGATCATTCTCGCCGCATCCAGTTTCTTCGCGGTGGTCTGCCTGATCGCCATGGATTTCTACGCGGGGTTCAGCAACCCGTACATGGGCATCCTGACGTACATCGTCGCGCCGTCGTTCCTGTCGGGCGGGCTGCTGCTGATTCTCGCGGGGGTACTGCTCGAACGGCGCCGCCGCCGCCGACTTACGCCCGGCGAAATCCCGCGTCACCCGCGCATCGATTTCAATATCCCGCGGCAACGCAACGTGTTTCTGATCGTCGTCGTGGTCACGTTTGTATTTCTGATGTTCACCGCGCTGGGCAGCTATCGCACCTACGAGTTTACCGAGTCCGTCCAGTTCTGTGGCCAGACCTGTCACACCGTGATGAAGCCCGAGTTTACGGCGTATCAGCACTCGGCCCACGCGCGGGTGACATGCGTCCAGTGCCATATCGGTGCGGGAGCGACCTGGTTCGTAAAGTCCAAGCTATCAGGCAGTTACCAGGTCTACGCCACGCTCGTTAACAAGTACCCTCACCCAATTCCCACGCCCGTCAAGAACCTGCGGCCGGCGCAAGAGACATGCGAACAATGCCATTGGCCGCAGAAATTCTACGGCGCCGTCGAGCGGGTGCGCACGCATTTCATGTCGGACGAAAAGAACAGCCCGTGGACGATTCAGATGCTGCTGAAAGTCGGCGGCGGCGATCCGACGCACGGTCCCGTGGGCGGCATCCACTGGCACATGAACGTGGCCAACAAGGTCGAGTACATCGCGAGCGACGAGGCGCGGCAGGTGATCCCGTGGGTGCGGATCACGGACCGCGAGGGACATGTCACCGTGTACGAATCCAAGGACAGCCCGCTGAAGCCGTCACAGATCGTCCCCGAGGCGATGCGGCGGATGGACTGCGTCGATTGCCACAATCGCCCGACCCACGTCTTTCTTTCGCCGGACGAATCCGTGGACACGTCGATGGCCCTGGGCCGGATCGATCCGTCCCTGTCGTCCATCAAGAAGAATGCGGTCGATGTCCTGGCAGCCGACTACTCGACGACGGATGAAGCCGTGGAAAAGATCGCCGACACGCTGTCGAAGAAGTATGCTTCATCCGATCACGTGATCGTCCAACGCGCCATCGCCGAGGTGCAGAAGATCTACCGCGAGAACTATTTTCCCGAAATGAAGTCGCGCTGGAAGATGTATCCGAACAACATCGGCCACCTCCAGTGGCCCGGTTGCTTCCGCTGTCACGACGATCAACACACCAGCGCTGATGGAAAGAAGATTTCGGCCAACTGCAACAGTTGCCATACGATCATCGCCCAAGGCAGCGGCACGGAGCTGACAACCGTGAGCGCCCAGGGACTTGAATTTCAGCATCCGGCACCCGACATCGGCGATTCTTGGAAAGGTATGAAATGCAGCGACTGCCACAACGGCGGACCCATGTAATCGCCATCGCGTGTTGCCTGCTGATGGCGAGCGCGGCCGCCCGCGCGGAGGGCATATCGTGCCTCAATTGCCACACCAACGAGATGCACCAGTTCTCCGCCAGCGCGCACGCGCAGGCGGGGTTGAATTGCGTGGATTGCCACGGGGGCGACCCCAAGATCACCGACGAAACCGCGCACACGACCGATAATTTCCGCAGTCCGAACACCAAGCAGGGGATCGCCGAGTTGTGCGCCTCCTGCCACAGCGACGTGCGGAAGATGAATCCCTACGGGCTGGCCACGGATCAGTTGGCGCAGTACAAGACCAGCAAGCACGGCGAACAGTTGTTCGAGCACAACGACCAGAACGTGGCCGTCTGCGTCGATTGCCACGGCGTGCACGACATCCTCTCGCCGAAAACGCCGGGCAGCCGCGTCTATCCCACGAACATTCCGCAGACGTGCGGCCGCTGCCACAGCAATGCGAAGTTGATGGATCAGTACAAGCTCCCCGGCGACGTCGTCGCCCAATACAAGACCAGCTACCACGCGACGATGTTGTTCGAGAAAGGTGACCTAAGTGCGCCGACGTGTGTGACCTGCCATGGCAGCCACGGAGCCAGTCCCCCGGGAACGGCGCAGGTTGGCGAGGTGTGCGGGAAGTGCCACGTTCGCCAGCGGGAGCTGTTCGGCAAGAGCCCGCACGCCGAGGCCGCCGCGGCGGGATTGTTCGGCGGCTGCATCAGTTGCCACGGCAATCACGGCATTCAAAAGGCATCGGTCGAGTTGTTTGCGAAGACGTGCGTGCAGTGCCACGCCAAGGATGAAAAGGAACTTGGCGTCCGCGATGCCGTCGCCACGCTCATTCGCGACAGTCAAAGCCAGTACGACCAGGCCCAGGCCCGCGTGCATGAGGCGACCGTGCGCGGCCTGGCGACCGATGACGAGCAATTGCTGTTGCAGGAAGCGAATACGCAGGTCACCCAGTTGGAGGCGTTGCAGCACACACTGGCGCTCGATCAACTGAAGCCCGTGGCCGCCCATTCGGAGGAACTGGTCAAACTCACCGAATCGAATATCGCGGGCTTGGAGCGGGTGGAGCGCTGGAAGCGGGTGGCGTTGACGCCCATCTGGATTTTCCTTGCGGTCATGGCGGTGTTGTTCTGGCTCAAGCGGCGTCAGATCGAGAAATGGGGCGGACGATGAACGGCAACGAGAAGGTATCGCGCCGCACGTTCCTGGACTGGCTGCTCGCGGGCGGTCTGGTCGCGTGGGGCATCGCTTTTGTTGCGCCTGTGCTCAGCTATGTATGGCCGGCCCAACGCCGTGGTCCGAGCATGCAAACCGTGTCGGCCGGCAAGGTGGATGAATTCAAGGAATGGGAGCACAAGATGGTGGCGATCAATGGCCAGCCGGCGGTCGTCTTTCGCACGCCTCAGGGATTCCGCGCGTACTCGGCGATCTGCACGCATCTGGGATGCATCGTTCAATGGAATCCGCAGCGCCACCAGATCGAGTGCCCTTGTCATGCCGGCGTGTTCGACGTCAGCGGGCGGGTGGTTTCCGGTCCGCCACCGCGGCCGCTGACCGAGCTGAGCGTGGCCGTGGTGAACGGGGAAGTATTGGTGAAAGCGGCATGAACCTGTACGGCAAACTTCGTCCCTGGTTGGCCGAACGCTACGACGCGGACAGCCTCGAACATTTCGCCGACAAGCAGGCGCACAAACCGTTGCCCGCGCATGTCGGCTTCTGGCACACGTTCGGCACCCTGTCGCTGTATCTGTTCGTCAATCAGGTGGTCACCGGCATTTTGCTGATGATCTATTACCGGCCGACCACGAACACGGCGTTCGAGAGCGTGCGCTTCATCATGACCAAGGCCCACTTTGGCTGGCTGATCCGCGGACTGCACGCCTGGGGCGCGACGCTGATGATCCTGTGCGTGTTGATCCACATGATGCGCACGTTTTTCATGGGCGCCTACAAGAAACCCCGGGAGCTGACGTGGGTGCTGGGCGTGTTCATCATCGGATGCACGGTGACGTTCGGGTTCACCGGCTACCTGCTGCCGTGGAACCAGCTTTCGTATTGGGCGACGACCGTCGGCACGGAAATCACCGGCGCGATTCCGCTCGTCGGCCAGTACCTGCGAACGCTATTGCGGGGCGGCGAAGGCGTGACCGGCGAAACGTTGGCCCGGTTCTACGTGTTGCACGTTGTCGTGCTGCCGTGGGTGTTGACGATGCTGGTGGCGACGCATCTGGTGCTGATGCGGGCTCAGGGCCTGGCCACGCTGGAGCGGGTGGGCGAAGAGAAACCCATCGACAAGACGAACGGCATCCCGTTCTTCCCCAATCACGTTCTCAAAGAGGGCGTGGTCTTTTGCGCGTTGATCGGCATCCTCGTGACGCTCGTGGTGCTCTGGCCGGTCGAGCTCGGCGAGAAAGCCGACCCATTCACCACGCCCGAAGGCATCAAGCCCGAGTGGTACTTTCTCCCAACGTATCAGTTGTTGAAATATTTCCCGAAGACGCTCGGGTTGTTTGTTTCGCTGATTCCGCAGGTGTTGCTGCTGCTCTGGCCGTTCCTCGACCGCGGCCGGGAACGCAATCCGAAGAAACGCCCAATCGCCGTGACGGTTGGCATCATCGCGGTCGTGTTGGCGGTGGCGTTTGGTGTCGTCGGGCATTTCTCGGAGAGCACGATTCGGTTTCGGGATCATCAGTATCATTTCGACGTCTACGGCGTGCCGCACGAGCTTGCGGCAGAAACGAAACAAGCAAAATAGTGAGGGGAGTATCGAGTGCTTGCCTGATTTGAAGAGACGTGCTAGAAATCACCGCGTTCGTTGTCAGGAGGCAGCCGACATAAGAATCACAAGAGGAGAGCCTATGAGAATCCAACCACGGTCCATTTTTCTGATTGGTATAGCGGCGGCAACGTCCACGCTCATCGCCGCCAGCGCGTTTGCCGATGCCGCCCGTGATCCCGCGAACTACGTCGGGGTCAAAATGTGCGGCATCTGCCACAAGAAAGACGAGTCGGGGAACCAACTCGCCAAGTGGCAGGCCGGGCCGCACGCCAAGGCGTTCGAGACGCTCGGCACACCGGCCGCCAAGGATATCGCCAAGAAGCTCGGCATCGACGATCCGCAAAAGAGCGGCAAATGCCTCCAGTGCCACTCGACCGCGTACAACTTTACCGAGTCGGTGGCGACCGAGAAGATCAAGCCGGAGGACGGCGTCGTCTGCGAGTCCTGCCACGGGCCGGGCAAGAAGTACATGACCAAGACGGTGATGGAAGACCGCTCGCAAGCCATCGCCGCCGGGCTGATCTATCCAGCCAACCAGAGTTGCACGTTGTGTCACAACGACAAGAGCCCAACCTGGAAGGGGTTTGACGAGAAGGCGATGGTCGAGAAGATCGCCCATCCCGATCCCAAAGTGAAGCATTAGGCGCTGATAAGTTTGGATCGCCGACGCCGCGCGAGGCAGGCCGTTTCGCGCGGCGTTTTCATTTGCTGGTTGATTGACAAGCTGTCACGAAATCCTTGCTCCCCGCCAATCTGTCGCTCGCCATTCGGTGTGCTGGAGTTGTTGAGTGCGTGTTTTCGCTCACCACAACAACCTATCAATCAACATATTATGGAAATGCATTCGTTTTGTTCCGACTCACTGGCAAGGCCACTGCTAAGCACGGCGAAATCAAGAGATCGCTATGGGCAGCGGTACAAAGAGAATCAGTGCGCCGACCAAGTCGTTTACGGCATCGCTTATTGATCGGCTGGCATCCGTGAGGTTCGCGGTGACGGTGGTCGTCATCATCGCCATCGCCTGTGTGGCCGGCACGTTGATCCCGCAGGGCACGGATGTTGCGAAGTACGTTGCCCGATACCCGGACGCGGCGGGCCGGCTCGATCTGTTCGGCAAACTGGGACTGACCCACGTCTTTTACTCAATCTGGTTCATGGGTCTGTTGTGCACGCTGTCAGCGAGCGTGGCCGTGTGCAGTTCCCGCCGATTCGCCACCGTGCGACGGACCAGTGGCCACGCTCGCTACCGCGCCCTGGGGTCCATGCTCACGCACATCAGCTTCCTCCTGATCCTGGGCGGCGCGGTGATCCGCGGCGTCTGGGGTGAGAAAGGCTATCTCGCGCTTCGCGAAGGCGAGACGAACGGGCAGGTGGTGACCGAAGCCAGCGTCAAACCGTTGCCCTTCGCGATTCATCTTACGAAATTCGAGGTCGAGACGTACGACCAGGCAAACCAGGCAGCCCAGGCTGCCGCTCAAGACGGCGGCAGCCGCCTGGTGGTTTCGTGGCCCGAGAAGCATCTGGAATCGGTGCTGCCCATCAAGATCGGGATTGAACAAGCCTTCAACGAATTCAAGATCACAGTCCTGAAGTACGTCCCGGATTTCGTGGTGGACACGCAGACGCATGAAGTCACCAGTCGCTCCAGTGAGCCGCGCAACCCGGCGATCCTCGTCGCCGTAAACGGCCCGACATACCACAACCATCGCTGGCTGTTCGCCAAGTTTCCCGATTTCGTGATGCATACCCCCGACAGCCAGTCGACCGGGCCGAGCCCGTTGCAGATGGTCTACCAGGATCGCGGCGCGATGCCGTCCCGGACGATGCCAACGGGGCCAATCAAGTCATTCAAGAGCACGGTGGAACTGGTTGAGGGGAACGCGGTCGTCGGCCGTCGCGTGGTCGAGGTCAACCGCCCGTTCTCCTACAAGGGCTACACGTTTTACCAGTCCGGCTACAACCCCGACGATCTCTCATACACGGCGTTCCAGGTCGTGAAAGATCCGGGCGTGCCGGTCGTGTATGCGGGGTTCGCGCTGATGATTGTCGGACTGTTCATTGTGTTCTATCTCAGCCCGTGGCTCGACACGCGGAGGAAGGCCGCATGATGTTGTTCGCCGCAGGGCTGAGCTATAAGACGGCGCCCGTGCAGTTGCGCGAGCAGGTGGCGGTGAAACCCTCGCAGCTCATCTGCCAGGCCTGCCGACTGAAAATTTGCGGCGACCTGGATGAGGTCGTCCTGCTCTCGACCTGCAACCGCGTGGAGATTTATGGCACCACGCCCCGCGTAACCGGTCGGATCGATTCGTTGTTCCGTCTGCTCAGCACGGAGCCGCGCGATTTCCGTTCGCATGTGTACGTCCACGAGGACATCGAAGCGGTGCGCCACCTGTTCCGCGTGGCCGGCGGCCTGGACTCGATGGTGCTCGGCGAAACCGAGATCACCGGCCAGGTCAAAACGGCCTACGATGCCGCGCACGCGGCGGGTTTGACCGGCGGCGTGCTGAACCGCCTGTTTCAAAAAGCGTTTCAAGCCGTGAAGGAAATCCGCTCGCGCACGGGAATCGGACGCGGCGCGACGTCGGTTGGCAGCGTGGCCGTCGAATTGGCCGAGAAGATTTTCCGGCACGACCTCTCGAAGCAGACGGTGATCATCATCGGCGCGGGCCAGATGGGCGAAGCGTGCGTGCGCCACCTCGCGAAGAAAGGGGCCAAATCAATCCTCGTCTCCAACCGCTCGTTTGATCGCGCCATGGAGCTGGCCGGTGAATTTGGCGGCCACGCGGTGCGGTTCGAGCAATGCCTCGACGCGATGGCCGATGCGGACATCGTCGTCGCGTCCACCGGTTGCCCGAAGACGCTGCTGCACCGCGCCGATGTGGAAACGCTCATGGCGAGTCGGCGGAATCGTCCGCTGTTTCTGATCGACATTTCCGTGCCCCGCAACATCGATGCGGATGTCCAACGGCTCGACAACGTGTACCTGTACAACATCGACGACCTCGAGGCGATCGTGCGCGAGAACGTGCGGTCGCGCGAGCAGGAACTGGCGGTCTGTCAGCAGATCATCGACGACCGCGCGGTCGCATTGATGGGAAAACTCAACCTCAAGAAGGAGCGGCTCTATGACGTTCGCCTTCAACCTCAGTCTGGCTGGCTATCTGACGGCGCTACTGTTCTCGGCGGTTAACCTGTTTTCCAAGAGAGGGTGGTTCGCCTCGGCCACGACGGTGTTCCTGTCGACGGGGGTGGCGGCGCAAACGGTGTACATGGCTGTGCGCTGGGCCGCGGCGGGCCGCGCGCCGTTCAGCAACATGTTCGAGTCGATGGTCCTATTCGTCTGGGCCATGGTGGTGGTGTACCTGGCGTTGCGGATACGGCGCCAGATTCCGGTGCTCGGCGCCGCCACGGCGTTGATGGCCGTGCTGGTGCTGGCGTACGCGAGCACGTACGAGACGAGGATCCAGCCCCTGATGCCCGCGTTGCGCAGCAACTGGCTGACCGTGCACGTGTTCACGGTGTTTCTGGGCTACGGCGGGTTCGCCGTCGCCGCGCTGGCGAGCATCGGCTATCTGATCGCCGCCCGGACCGGCAGCAAGGTGCGGCCGGAGATTGTGACGGCGTTCGACGCCGCGACGGCCAAGACCATCGCGTTTGGGTTTCTGTTTCTGACCGTCGGCATCATCTCCGGCGCGGTCTGGGCCAACTCGGCGTGGGGCACGTATTGGAGCTGGGACCCGAAGGAAACCTGGTCGCTGATCACGTGGTTCATTTACGCCGTGTTCCTCCATTGCCGGTTCATGCGCGGCTGGAAAGGCGCGCGGGCGGCATGGATTTCAGTTGCCGGATTTGCCTCGGTGATCTTCACGTACTACGGCGTGAATTTCCTGTTGAGCGGAATGCACAGTTATGCGAGGTCGTAACCATTGGCGGGCCATCTGTATCGGGGTCCTGAGTCTCTGGCTGTGGCCGGCGACTCACGCGCGGGCCATCGATAACTCGGACTGCTTCGCCTGCCATTCGGACAAGACGCTCGTCAAGACCAACGCGGCGGGCCAGGCGGTTTCGTTGTTCGTGGACGAAGCGAAATTCTCCGCGTCCATCCACGCCAAGAACCTCTGCACGAGCTGCCACACCGACATTACCGATCTGCCGCACGCCGAGAACCTCAAGCCGGTCAGTTGCAGCCAGTGCCACCGGGTCGAGGCCGAGGTGTATCTGAAAAGCGACCACGGCCAGGCAGTGCACCAGGGCGTGGCGGAAGCGGCCTCGTGCCGGGATTGCCACGGCAACGCCCACGAACTGCTCAACTATCGCAATCCAGCCTCGCCGGTGTACCGCAGCAATCAACCCCAGACCTGCGGCCGATGCCACGGCAAGACGGACGAGATGGAGAAGTTTCATCTGAGCCAGCGCAGCCCGATCGTCAGCTACGAGAACAGCGTCCACGGCATCGCGCTGCTGCAAAAGAAAGAGATCAATGCTGCGGTCTGTACGGATTGCCACGGATCGCACGACCTGCACAAATCCACCAATCCGTCGTCGAAACTCTATTGGCAGAACGTCCCGAACACGTGTGGCAAGTGCCACGAAAACGTCGAGCAGACGTACCTGCGCAGCGTGCACGGCACCGCCGTCAAGAGCGGCGTGCGGGACGCGCCCGTCTGCACCGATTGCCACGGCGAGCATACGATCCAGGCGGTCAAACTCGCCACCTCGCGCGTATCACCGGCCAACATTCCCGAGACGTGCGGCCAGTGTCACGCGGCGCAACGCATCGTGACCCAATATCGCCTGCCGCCGAATGTCTTCACGACGTACGTGCAGAGTTTTCACGGGCTGGCCCTGCAGGGGGGCAACCTGACCGCGGCCAACTGCGCGTCCTGCCACGGCATTCACGACATTTTGCCGGCCAGCGACCCACTCTCGACGATCAACACGAACAATCTGCCCCAGACCTGCGGCAAGTGTCATCCCGGCATCGGTACGCGACTCAGCGCGGAGTTTTTCAAGATTCACGCACCGCCGGGCGCCGCGGAGGGCAAACCGTGGCTGGTGAATCTGATCACACGCATTTACATCGTGCTGATCGTGGCCACCATCGGCGGGATGTTCACGTTTAATCTGCTCGATTATCTTCGCAAGGCCCGCACTCACATCCGCCACGTGAGACAGTCCGATGGCGAACTGCGGCTGACCCGTTGGCTGCGGGTCCAGCACTTCCTGCTCATGGGCACGTTCATTGTGCTCGCATACACCGGGTTTGCTCACAAGTTTCCGGACGCGATGTGGAGCTGGCCGTTCCGCGCCGCGGGAGATACCGGCAGCCATTGGCGCGGCCTGCTTCATCGCATTGCCGGCTGGACGTTTATCGTTCTGTTCTTCGTACACATGTGGCTGCTGACGTTCACCGTGAAAGGCCGCAGTTATCTGCGCGCGTTGTGGTTTGCCGGGCACGACCTCGGGGACGCGCTCGGCACGCTGGCGTACAACGTCGGCCTGCGCCAGACCGAGCCGCCGCATCGTCGCTGGAATTTCGCGGAGAAAGCCGAGTACTGGGCGTTGATGTGGGGATCGGTCGTCATGATTGTCACGGGTCTGATGCTGCTGTTTACCGATACCGTGCTGCGGCTGATGCCGAAGGTTTGGCACGACGTGGCGCAGGTCATCCACTTCTACGAGGCGTTGCTGGCGACGTTGGCGATCGTCGTCTGGCATTTCTACTGGGTGATCTTCGATCCCAAAGAATATCCGATGAACCCGGCGTGGCTCATCGGGAAGAAAGCGGCGCATGGCGGCTCGCCCGTCGAGCCGGCCGCGCCCGAAAAGACCGATACCGACGGTGGCCAAACTTCCAAGGAGAACAAGCCGAATGCGGCCACTTAAAATCGTTGTTTGTTTGCTAATTGCCGCTGCCTGCGCAACCGCGCGACGTGCGCTTGCCGACGACGAGGAAAAAGAGGCGGATCGTTGCATCCTCTGCCACGAGCAGGAGACGAAAGAATGGCAGGCGTCGCCCCACGCGCAGACGATGGGCGACATGTTCCTGAACGAGTGGGGAAAGGAAGGCAAGAAATGGGAGTGCCTCGTCTGCCACACGAGCCAGTTCGACCGCCAGAGCGGGAAGTTCTCGCATCAGGGCGTCAGTTGCGAATCCTGCCACGGGGCGATGAAGGAGGATCACCCGGACAAATCGAAAATGACACTGCCGGTCACGTCGGAAGTCTGCCAGGGCTGCCACGCCGTCACCTACGGCGAGTGGCGGGTGAGTGCCCACGGGCAGAAGAACATCCGCTGTTTCGATTGCCACAAGATGCACCAGATGCAACTGCGCAAGGATCAGCCCGACCAGATGTGCGGCACGTGTCACACCGAGCGGCTCAAGGATTTCTCCCATGCCACGCACTCGATTGAAGGCCTGCACTGCCTGAGTTGCCACATGCCCGAGGTGAAGGGTGCGGGCATGAAGATCCGCGGGCTGGGCGTACGGGGGCACACGTTCGGCGTCGGCGCCGAGACATGCGCGGGCTGCCATCGTGACATGGTGCACGCCAGCCACGAGCACGCTACGCTTGAGGAAGAAGTCCAGCAGTTGAAAGCCGCGTCGCCGGAAAAACTCAATGCGCGAATCGACGATTTGGAAAAGGAAGCGACCAAACTGCGCGAGACGGTCGCGGCGAACCGGCGCGTATTCCCGCCGGTCGTCGGTCTGTCATTCTTGCTGGGGATTTTCTGCGGAGTGGCCCTGCCGTATTTCCGGCGGCGGAAACAACAGGAGCCACCGAAATGATTTCCCGGCGACGATTTCTCCAGACGACGGCGACGGGGGCCGTGGCGGCTCTCAGCGCGCGCCGCCTGCTGGCGGAGACTCCGGCAGACCCGAAGGAAAGCGCGGGTGTGTTGGTGGATCTCACCCGCTGCATCGGCTGCCGGGCTTGCGAGAACGCCTGTCGCGTGCGGGCCGGCTTCAGCCCGCTCCCGGTGGCGACCATCGGGTACGGGCCGGGCGAGGGCAAACTGAGTTTTCGCACCCGCACGTTCATCGATTTCCGCGATGGCCCGGACAAACCGAAACAGCCGGTGAAGCGCCAGTGCATGCATTGCGTTGATCCAGCCTGCGTCTCGGTCTGCCCCGTGGGGGCGCTGGAAAAGACGCAGACCGGGCCGGTCGTCTACAAGGAGAGCATCTGTATCGGCTGCCGCTACTGCATTCTGGCCTGCCCGTTCAGCGTGCCGAAGTACGAGTGGGACAACGCACTGATGCCGCGCGTCGGCAAATGCGACTTCTGCGCTGATCGCCAGGCCAGGGGACAATCGCCCGCGTGTGTCGCGGCCTGCCCGACGGGGACGCTGAAGTTCGGCAAACGGGCGGCCTTGTTGCAGGAGGCCCAGGAACGCCTGGACGCGCAGCCGGATCGTTACCGGTACTTGTACGGCGACGAGGTCGTGGGCGGGACATCCTGGATTTATCTTTCGAACCAGGTTCCGGAAGAGCTGGGGTTCCCGCTGGGGTTGCCCAAGGAGCCGTTGCCGTCGCTCACGTGGCGGGCGATTTCCAAACTCCCATTTGTGGTCATCGGCGTTGGCTTGGTTCTGAGCGCCGTGGTCCGCTGGCGAACGCGAGGCGGGACGGAGCAGCCATGAACGAGTTCAACTGGATCTTGGCGGTGTTTCGGATCGTCGGCGTGCTGGTGGGGATGAGCACGGCAGTGTTTGCGTGCTGGATTCTTTCCGGTTGTCAGACGCCGAAGCATATCTCCGGGGTGTTCGGTTGGCTGTTGCTGATCGTGCTCTGGGGGCTCGGAGGCTACGCGCTGACCTCGCGATATGCGCTCGGGCTCGGCGCGGTGACCCATCTGTCCGATCAATTCCCGTGGGGAATCTGGAAAGGACTGGTCGTCTGCGGAATCGCGTTCTCGGCGGGCGGGTTCCTCACGGCGTGCATGGTGTACATTTTTCGGATTCGGACGTTTTACCCGATCCTGCGTCCCGTCGTGCTGACCGCCTATCTCGGGTACATCCTGTCGGCGAGCGGCGCGCTGCTGGTCGATCTGGGTCGGTACCATCAAATCTGGCGGCCGATCTTTTACTGGCAGCATCACTCGGTACTGTTTGAGATCTCGTGGTGCATCATCCTCTATTCCTGCGTGCTGACCGTGGAGTTCGCTCCGATCCTGTTGGACAAACTGGGGTGGACGCGGGCATCCCACGCGGTGCATGCGATCACGGTGCCATTTGTCATTTGCGGGGTGATTCTTTCGACGCTGCACCAGTCATCGCTTGGCTCGCTGTTCCTGATCGTGCCCACCAAACTCTTGCCGTTGTGGTACACGCCGTTGTTGCCGCTCCTGTTCTTCATCAGCGCGCTGATTTCCGGTTTTGCAATGGCCATTTTCGTGTCGGCATTGTCGTTCTGGATATTCGGCCAACCGCTGGAGCCGCGCGTGCTCACCTCACTGGCCAAAGGGATGACGCCGCTCCTGCTCGCGTACCTGTTCTTGCGCGTGGCGGATTTGACGGCGCGCAACGCCTGGGTGTATGTGTTTCTTTACCCCCTGCAAGGGGTGACGTTTACCATCGAGATGTTGCTGTTGACGCTGCCGTTGTTTGTCGTATTGAAGACGCGGTGGTCGGGCCGGCGGCGCTGGGCCTTTGCGGCGGCGATTCCCGTCATCCTCGGCGTGATTCTGAACCGGCTCAACGTCGCTTGGGTCGGATTGCTGCCGGCGACCGGCTCGAACTATTTCCCGTCGTGGATTGAGGTGACGGTCGTGCTGAATCTGGTTTCGCTCGGCGTGGTGATCTTCGGGACGGCGGCGCGTTACCTGCCGCTGTTCGAGCATCCGGATGTCGGTGGCCGCTCCCACGCTCCGGGTGCCGCCGGTGGCAAGGAAGCGATCGCCCAACTGGAGGCGCGAGGTGCTTAGGCGCAATCTCACCGCGAAAATCCTCGTCGCCGTCGGTGTGACGGTCGCGGTGGTGATTGCCATTTACACGTATTTCGTCATCCGCGTGCAAAGCGCCTGGTGGCACGAGCGCACCCAAGCGCAAGCGCTGATCACAACCTCGCTGGTCCACGAGTATCTCAGCGGCGTCATGCTCAGCGACCGCCATGAAGAAGTGCAGGGCTTCCTGGAGAAACTGAAAGCCTCGGACGAAATCTGGCGCGGGCGGCTCATCAGACCGGACGGCTCGGTCGTGTTCTCCACCGATACCCAAGAGGTGCGGCAGGCCGTGATGACGGTCCCGGCGGAACTGTTCACCGACAACGCGGTCCTGCAAGGGACGCGCGTCGAGGACGGCCAGCGGGTTTCGGTGGTGATGCGTCCCGTCATGAACAGCGTGAGCTGCCAGCGGTGTCACGATGCGAAGGCCGCCGTCATCGGCGCGATCATCGTGGAAAAGTCATTTGCGCCCGCCGAGGCGAGCGTTGCCGGCAATCGCAATTTGCTGATCGTTTACGGGGTCGTGATTTTCCTGTTGGTGGGGATCGTCCTGTGGCTGCTCATCGTACGGCTCGTGACGCAGCCCGTCGGCAGCGTGCTCCGCCAGATGGGCCGCGTGCAGGCCGGCAACCTCAAGGCCCGCGCCGCAGCCGAGACCAGCGACGAAATCGGCGAACTGGCCAAGGGGTTCAACGCGATGGTGGAAAGCCTGGAGCGAACCACGCGCGAGTTGGAGGAATCCCACGACAAACAGATCCAGCAGGCCGGCAAGCTCGCGTCGATTGGCGAATTGGCATCGGGCATCGCCCACGAGATTCGCAATCCGCTGGCAGGCATCAGCGCCGCCGCCGAAGTGCTCGCGGAGGAGAACGACCTGAACGGCCAGCGCCCGGAGATTGTCGGCGAGATTCGCCGGCAGATCACGCGTCTCAACGGGACGTTGCGGGATCTGCTGGACTTCGCGCGGCAACGCGAGCCCGAGATCGCGTCCTGCCACGTGACCGACCTGATCAAGCCCATGCTCGCCCTGGTCCGTCCCGACGCCCAGAAACAGCGCATCGCCATCGTGGAGCAATGCGCCGCGGAGTTGCCGCCGATCCGCGCCGACGCCGGCCAGGTGCAGCAGGCGTTGCTGAACCTGTTCCTGAACGGCATCCAGGCGATGCCCGACGGCGGCACGTTGACGGTTGGCGCCGTCCAGGCCGGCGACCATGTGCGACTCACCGTATCGGACACGGGCGTCGGCATCGCCCGCGACAATCTACACAAGATTTTCTCGCCGTTCTTCACCACCAAGCACCGCGGCACCGGGCTGGGTCTGGCGATCACCCGCACCATCGTGGAGAAGCACCGCGGGACGATTACCGTCGTGAGCGAGTGCGGGCGCGGAACGACATTCACGTTGGAGTTTGCGGCGTGTCAGTCCTCGGAGCAGGGCGCGCCGCTGGAGGTCAGCAGTCATGGCACGAACTAAAGTCCTGATTATCGACGACGAAAAACTCGTCCGTTGGTCTCTGCAGCAGAAGCTGTCGAAGGAAGGTTACGAAGTCGAATCCGCGCCGACGGGCGAGGAGGGGATCAACCTCATTCGCGAGGACGGATACGACCTCGTGCTGCTTGACCTGCGGCTGCCCGGGATGGACGGCGTGAGCGTGCTGCAGGAAATTCGCAAGCTCGAGAAGGAGATCGGCGTGATCATGCTGACCGCCGAGACATCCATCTCGCGTGCCGTCGAATGCGTGCGCCTCGGCGCGCACAACTACCTGTGCAAACCGTTCGATTTCGAGGAGGTCCGCGTGGCCCTGGAGAAGGCGCGGGAAGACCTGAAACTGCGTCGCGAGGTCACGCGGATCCGCCGGGCGCAACGCCGTAAATTCGGGCTGGAGAACCTTGTCGGCGAGAGCCCGCAAATGCGCCAGGTGCGTGACATCATCGCGCGAATTGGAGAAAGCGACGCGACGACGGTGTTGATCGAGGGTGAGAACGGCACGGGCAAGGAACTGGCGGCGCGGGCGATCCACCTCGGCAGCGCACGGGCCAACCAGCCGTTCATGGGAATCAATTGCTCGGCCATCCCCGAGGCCCTCATCGAAAGTGAGTTGTTCGGGCACGAGCGCGGCGCGTTTACCGACGCGAAAAGCACGAAGAAAGGGTTGTTCGAACTGGCCGACGGCGGAACGGTGCTGCTCGACGAGGTCGGCGACATGGAGCCGTCGTTACAGGCGAAACTGTTGCGAGTGCTGGAGTCGCGTGAGTTTCAGCGCGTGGGCGGTACGCAGTCCATCTCCGTGGACGTGCGCGTGATCGCGGCGACGAACAAGAACCTCGAACAAGCCGTCGCCGACGGAGAATTTCGTCGGGACCTGTACTATCGGCTCAAGGTGATTTCCGTGCGGATGCCGTCCCTGCGCGAGCAGGCCGAGGACATCCCGTTGCTGGCTTCGCACTATCTGGCGAAGTTCGCCGAGGAATTCAACAAGCCGCCCAAGAAACTCTCCGCGGACGCGGCGAAGGCGTTGCGGGAGTATGGCTGGCCCGGCAACGTCCGCGAACTGCGCAACGCGATGGAGCGGCTCGTGATCCTTGAACGAACCGAGGTTATTTTGCTGGAGCATCTGCCGCCCGAGCTGCGTCTGGGCATCCGGCCCGCCAATCGATCCATCATTCAGTTGCCCCCGGGCGGCGTGGCGCTGGCGGAAGTCGAGCGCGAACTGGTCTTCCAGGCGATGGAGCGGGCGGGAGGGAATCAAAGTTCCGCTGCCGAACTGCTGGGGATCGAGCGGGACGCGTTGCGGCGACGGTTGATCAAGTTTGGCTATCTGGCGGCAACGGCCAGCGACGTCAGTGCGGTGAAGTGCTGAAGTAGATCACAAACGCGGACAGGGCGAGCACGATCAGCCCGATCAGCGCGAGCGCGAGGCCCAACATTCTGCCTGTGAGCATACGTTTCACGGCCCAGCAACGCTCGTGCCCGCCGCGAGTTTCTCCTCTCAAGCCTTTGAAAAATGGGGACCCGAGCCTTGATCGTGATTTACGGTTTGCGCGGAAGCACTCATCCAGATGAGCGAATCCGCTCAGATTTTCTTCGCTCGCATTGCGGATGGTTTTTGCTTGCACACATAACGCGCTTATGTTCAATATGTTGCGCGCTGGAACCGCGTGGCTGGCACGTGCGTTGCCAATGCATGTCGACGGAGGACAATAATATGTCGGCTACGAATCTTCTGAAGCGAGTCGGTGCGGCGGTCGTCGCGCTGGCTGTATCTGCCAACGTCACGGCGCACGCCAAGCCCGCAGGCGCACAACTTGGGACCGTCACCGTCGAGGGCAGCTTGACGTCGGGAAGTTCCCTCTCGTACGAATTCAACGATATCGTGAGCACGACCGGCACGCTGGTTGTGAAAGCCACGATCGTTGGCAAGAAGCTGAATTTGAAGTTTCCGGTGCTCACCATTACCAACCCGGCTGTGGGCACCAACGCCGACGTATCCGGCACATCGGTTTCGATCCCGAGCACTTTTGCTGGCGCCGCCGTGGTGCATGTGACGGCGACGTTCAGTGGGAAGAAGATTGGGGCGCAAACCCTGCCGGTGACCATCACAGGCGGCAGTACAAACCCGCCTCCTCCGTCTCTCACGGTAACGACAAACCTCTATGACGTCGGATTTGAGAATGTCGTGACACTGAACGGCTCGATTGTCCCCACCAGCGGCTTGGGTGGAAACGTGACGTACACCTGGAGCCAGACCAGCGGCAAGACGGTTTCGCTGAGTACCAATGGCGTTGTCGCGACCAGTTTCACCACCGATGCGCTGACGAATTTCGTGGATATGGCCGCGGCGAGTTCCGTGACTGTAGTTGAGGGCGGCAGCACGAATCAAGTGTACATCGCGCCAGAGCATCGGTTTGGCACATTCGGCGGCATCGCCTTGGACAACCAGCAGGCGGGCGCCGCCGCATACGGCTTCAAAGTCCTTGTCAGCAACGGCTCGGTCACGCGGACCGGGGTTTTCACGGTGGCCTGCAGCATCCAGACGCCGGCGCACCCGAATATTCCGGTGGGCGTCACCGCGTTCTACAAGAACCAAACCAACAGCATGAACTGGTCACTGGTGTCGAAGCCCACCGGTTCCGCCGCCACCCTGACGCACACCAACGGGTTGATCGCCGCGCTGCGGCCGGACGTGACGGGCGTGTACGTCATTCAGGACAACGTCACCGGTCAAACGCTGACGAACACGGCTGCGAATTGGACCGGCGTGCAGTTCTGCGCGATCTGCCATGGCCCCGGCAACAACGTCAACCAGGCGGATATCGTGACCCCATGGAGCCAGACGGAGCACGCGACGATGGCCCAGCGTGGGGTGGATGGAGTCCTCTCCTCGCACTATAACGAGTCGTGTTTCCAATGCCACACCGTCGGTTTCAACCAATCGCCGGCCGCGGCCTCCAATGGCAATTTCTACGCGGTCCAGCAACAACTCGGCTGGCAGTTCCCCGCCGTGCTGAAGTCGGGCAACTACGCGTCGATGCCCGCGCAGCTCCAGAATGTGGCCAACATCCAGTGCGAGAACTGCCACGGACCCGGCAGCCAACATCCGGGATCCCCGTCCATCAGTCTGGATGAGAAGGTCTGCTCCAGTTGCCACCAGGACGGCGACTTCCATGTGTATCCGGAGGAGTGGGAGCTGTCCCCGCATGCGGCAGGGTATGAAACGGTTTCCGATAGCGAAGGCAACAACTCGACGTGCGCGAATTGCCACTCTCCGCAGGGCTACATCGATCGGACCAAGGGGCTCTCGCCCATTCGCACCGGGACGGGCCCGGCCACCTGCCAGGTCTGCCACGATCCTCACAACATTCAAGGCTTCCCCGAGGCAGCTCACCAGGTACGGGTTTATGACACCGTGACGATTGGCGACCTGACAAAGACGAACGGAATCGTCAACCCGAATGGAACGGTGACCGTAACCAATAGCACCGTGACGCTCACGGGCAAGGGTCCGTCCGCGGTTTGCATGTCGTGCCACAACGCCCGCGCGCTGCCGTACCAGAACGCTGGCACGGTCGGTAATCCGAAGCCGGATTACATGGCCACGTTGCCGCACGAGAGTACCGCCACGGAAGTGTTGAACGGCTTCGGCGGCGCCAACCAGGATGTGCCCATGGGGAATTCGTTCCACACCTATCTGGCGGAATGCGTCGATTGCCATATGTATTCGGGCGGTGCCAATACCGCGGGCCACCACACCTTCAGCATGAGTGACGAGGTAAGCGGCGCGGACAACGTAGCGGCTTGTAATCAATGCCATAGCAGCGAGGGTTTTGGTTCCAACGCGGTCACCAACTTTGATTACGTCTCGGTGAACGCCCAGGACTACGACGGCAACGGCATCATCGAAGGAGTCCAAACGGAAGTGCAGGGTCTGCTGGCGAGCTTGTCCAACAAGTTCGCCGATGTCGGCATCACGGTGTACGACGACTATCCGTTCATCCTGGCGAGCTCGTACACGACGATTACCAATCAGTATCCGTCCGAAGCGGCGCCGATTCGGCGGGCGCTCTGGAATCGTACGCTGATCGAAAAAGAGGGCAGCTTTGGGGTTCATAACACGCAGTTCACCGTTCGCCTGCTGCAATCCAGCTATACGGACCTGAGCACCAACTGTATCAGCATGACCACGCACACGAACGGGAATCCGTTCCAAGTGGATTATCCGAACGCCTTTATCCGATAGGGGCGGGCGCGAGATGGCGCCGGTTTCGACACGGGCGGCAGCGCAGAGGAAGCAAGTTGTTGCGGGCTGCCGCCCGTTTGTTTCCAGACAAATGGCGGAGATTGGTAGCGGAGGAAATCTGTGAAGAGGCCACGATCTTCAACCGCGGTAATGGTCGCAGCCATCGGCAGTGTGGCGTTGGCGGGTCTGATCATCTCTTGCGCGACAGTGGATCGGGTGGTCGTGGCCCCGCCGATGATTCCGGGCGCCAAGTACGTCGGCATGGATCAATGCGCGCTGTGCCACGAAAAGGAGGTCAAGTACTTCAAGCTCACGGAACACGCGCGTATTCAGATTCCGGGTGAAGGACCGCGCGTGGAGGGGCAGGGGTGTGAGAGTTGCCACGGGCCGGGTAGTTTGCACGTGGATTCGGGTGGAGACCGCAAACTGATCGTCAATCCCGGCAAGAGTCCCGACGCGTGTTTCCAGTGCCACCTCGACAAGAACGCCGAGTTCAGCCTCCAATTTCATCATCCCGTCAAGGAAGGGCGGATGAGCTGCATCTCCTGCCATGATCCGCACGGCGAAGACGTCCTCAAGCCGAAGGATCTGCAGGTTGGGCGCTTGAATCAGAATTGCGCGCAGTGTCACCGGGAACAGGCCCGGCCCCACGTGTTCGAGCACGAGGCCATGCGCGAAGGGTGTACCGCGTGCCATAACGTGCATGGCTCGATCAACCCGAAGATGTTGATCGAGCGCGACAATAATCTGTGCCTGAAATGCCACGCCCAGGTGGCCTCGCCGACCATGCCCGGTGTCGTGCTCATCGGGAACATGCCGCACGCCGGGTTCCCGGCCACCAGCTTCCTCGAGCAGGGCACGTGTTTCAGCGCCGGCTGCCACACGGCCGTCCATGGGTCGGACGTCAACGCGCACCTCCGGTATTGACGGGGCCATGACGATGAATCGCATCTTCTTCAAAGGCGTCCTCGTCAGCCTCGCGGTCGGATGGGCGACGCTTGGCGCCGTCCGCGCCGACGACTCGCAAACCAATTCGCCGATCCAGGTGTCCGGTACGCCTGAAGTGACTTATGCGAAAGTCTCCGGCAACAAGCAGAAATTCCGTGAGGACGTGGGGATCAAGGAGGGTTGGAATGGCGGGGTCGAAGAGGGAACATTGCATTACAACCTGGGCAAGAACACGACGCTCGATGGCGAAGGCCGGTTCATCATTGACGAGCACGACTACAAGTTCCAGTTGCAGTTGACCAAACAGGACGTCGGCTATGTACGAGCGGGCTACACCGAGTATCGCGAGTACTACGACAACCAGGGCGGGTTTTACGGGCCATTTACGCCACAGTCGCTCCACCTGGGCCGCGACCTGCGGGTCGACAACAGCGACATCTTCTTCGAGGCCGGGTTGACGCTGCCCGACCGTCCCAAGGTAACGATCGCGTACGAACGGCAGTCGCGCGATGGCGACGAATCGCTGGTCGAATGGGGCGGCGTCACGCAGGGTGGCACCACGCGCAAAATCTATCCGTCGTTCGATGACATCAAAGAGCACACCGACATTGTCCGGTTGAACGTGGAGTATGACATCCACAAGGTACACCTCGCGGATCAGTTTCTCTACGAGCACTTCAGCCACGAGGACACGCGGAACGACGCCTCGCTGAATCTGGATACCACTTCCAGCCAGACGACGACGGTCCACGAAGATTATCATCACGATGACTTCAACAACACATTCCACGCGGATTGCCATGTGAATGACAAGGTGTACTGGTCGCTGGGCTATCTGCACAGCTCGCTGTCCGGCAACGGCGACATGTCGGTCGTCACGCCGCCGCCGCTCGGGCCGTTCGATCTCGCCGGCACGGCCAGTCCGATCTCGGTCGATTTGGATTCGGACGTGGTCAACCTGAGCGGCATGCTCGGGCCGTTCAAGGGGCTGGTGTTCTACGGTGGACTCGATGGAGAGGTCACCGATACGCATGGTTTCAGCCGCGCGGTTTTCGGGCCGGGGGCTGGCGCCACGACGAATGTGATTCATTCATCGGAGAACACCAAGAATCTCTCCGAAACCCTCGGCCTGCGCTATACGAAGATCCCCTACACGACCCTCTACGCCGAGGGCCAATGGAACGAGGAGAGAATCGATCTGGATCAGGACGAGACGCAGGATAGCGTTTCCAGCCTCGGCCTCGATTCGAACGAGACGAGCTTCCGGCAGGATTACCGCGTGGGTTTCAACACCGCCCCGCTTCCCCGCATGACGCTGGCCGCCCGCTACCGGCATTACATCGATCACGATGATTACGATTACCCGACGGATACGGTCGTGGGTTATCCGGGGTTCATCACCGCGCAGGATTTCACCACCGACGAGATCATGACCAAACTGACGCTGCGCCCGTGCTCGCGCTTCAATGTGGCGTTCACCTACCAGCTCGTCTCGACCGATATCCGCACCACCACGGAGTCGATTCCGGTATTGCTTCCGGGCGGCGAGCTCCAGTCGGGCGATTACGATGCGAACATCTACAGCGTGAGCGCCACCGTCACGCCGATGTCCCGATGGTATCTGACGGGCTACTTCTCCTTGCAGGATACGCGGACGGCTTCGGTTGCCGACGGGAACCCGGCCGTGGTGGCGTACCGCGGCAACGTGTACACGGTCATGGCCACGAGTGGTTACGCGCTCGACAAGAAGACCGATCTGACGCTCTCGTACAGCTACTCGTGCTCGGACAACTTCAACAACAACTCCGCCTCGGGCCTGCCGTTGGGATTGAATTTCCAGCGCCACGAGGTGCAGGCCGGCGTCAGCCGCAAGATCCGCCCGAACGTCGTTGCCCACCTTCGCTACGGGTTCTACTCGTATGACGAGTCGAGCACGGGTGGCTACAACAACTATATTGCCCACCTCGCTACGGCCAGTTGCAGCGTCCGGTTCTAACAAGGCGCGTCGCAACTCAATGAATCGCAGAAGATCGGCCAGACTGTGCCGACAACTTGTCGACCTCGCTTGCGTGTTTCGCCAAAATGTCAGGTTTGTGACACGTTTCATCCACTGAAGCTTCTTTCGTATTCTATTGCACGGCAGATAGTTGCGATATAGTGTTTCGCGCTGGCACCGCCAGTGCTAAACCCTTTTGTGGGTATGGTCGCAGAAACCAAAACCACAACCGAGCTCAGGCTCCTATTCTGGGAGACGACAGCAGGATGCAACCTCGAGTGCGTGCATTGTCGACGCCTCGACGTGAGCCGCGAGCTCATGAAGAGCGATCTTTCGACCGAAGAGGCGCTGGTATTTGTCCGCAATCTCGCCGGGTTTGCCAAGCCGATCCTGGTGCTGTCCGGTGGTGAGCCGCTTTTCCGACCCGACATTTTCCAGATCGCCAGACACGCTTCCGAGCATGGTCTTCCCGTTGCTTTGGCCACCAACGGCACGCTGATCGATGAGCGGGTCGCCCACGCCATCGTCGATAGCGGCGTCAAACGCGTGGCCATCAGCATCGATGGCGCGGACGAGACGACCCATGACAATTTCCGTCGCCAACGCGGCTCGCTCGCTGCGGCGCTCCGTGGGTTCCAGAACCTCCACCGTCTCGGCATGAGCATGCAGATCAACTGCACGGTGACCCGCCACAACGTCCACCAGATCGACACGCTCTACGCCAGGGCCGTGGAACTCGGCGCTGATGCGCTCCATTTGTTCATGCTCGTGCCGGTCGGATGCGGCGTGCAAATCGCCGAGTCGAACGCGCTGCCGGCGGAGGAATACGAGCGGGTGCTCAACTGGATGTACGACAAGAGCAAGGAGCACGCGTTGCATCTCAAGGCCACGTGCGCGCCGCATTATTTCCGCGTCGTGCGCCAGCGGGCGGCCGCCGAGCATATCCGCGTCGAAGCCACCCACAGCCTTGGCAAACCGGCGCACGTTCAGGCCCGCGGAAACGGGCCGGCGCACCCCGGCGGCCATCCGAGCGGCGCGAACATGGCCGCGATGACGAAAGGCTGCCTGGCCGGCAGCTCGATCTGTTTCGTGTCGCATACCGGCGAGGTGTTCCCCTGCGGGTATCTGCCCGTCAGTGCGGGCAACGTCAAACGGCAATCCATGGAAGAGATCTGGGAGCACTCTGAAGTTTTTGGCCGGCTTCGCGATGTTGGCCAGCTCGAAGGCAAGTGTGGCCTGTGTGAATTCAACAAGATTTGTCTCGGGTGCCGCGCGCGGGCATTTTACGCCACGCATGGAAACTACATGGCCGAAGAACCCTACTGCATCTATGAGCCGCGTCGATCGCGCCGAAAGAAGGAGATTCTGGAGGACGTACTGTAACTGACGGCGTCAGGAGGTCGCGCACCATGGTCAATATCACCAAACTTTACTGTGGCGAAGAACAACCCGCCGACGGCCTGCGCTACGGACACGGCCACGGCGCGCCGAAATCGGCAGCCGAGCGTCGCCCGATCGTTGTATGGAACATCACCCGCACCTGCAACCTGCGCTGCGTGCATTGTTACTCGGACAGCTACGCGCAGAAGTATCCCGGCGAATTGACCCGCGACGACGCGGTGCGCGTCATCGACGATCTGGCGGGATTTCAGGTACCGGCGGTTTTGTTCTCCGGCGGCGAGCCGCTCACCCGGCCCGATTTGTTCGAGCTGATGGAGTACGCGGCAGGCAAGGGGTTGCGGCTTACGTTGTCCACAAATGGCACCCTGCTGGACGAAGCCGCCGCGAAGAAGCTCAAAGAACTGGGCACGACGTATGTGGGTATTTCGCTGGACGGTATCGGCGAGACCAACGACCTCTTCCGCGGCAGGAAAGGCGCGTTTGACGCCGCGGTGCGCGGGATGCGCAACTGCCGGGCCGTCGACCAGAAGGTCGGCCTGCGCCTGACGCTGACCCGCCGCAACTGTATGGATCTCCACGACATTTTCAATTTTATCGAGGCCGAGGGTATCCAACGGGCGTGCTTCTATCATCTCGTGTACTCGGGGCGCGGCAATACGGCCGACGAGTTGACGCCGGCCGAAATCCGCCGGGCGATGGACATCATTCTGGAGCGCACCATGTCCTTTCATGAACGCGGGTTGAAGAAGGAGATCCTGACGGTGGATAACCACGCCGACAACGCGTACGTCTACCTCAAGCTCGGCGAACGCGATCCGAAACGCGCCGCGTCGGTTTATCAATTGATGAAGTGGAACGGCGGGGGGGCCAATTCGTCCGGCATCGGGATTGCGAACATCGACACGCAGGGCAACGTGCATCCGGATCAGTTCTGGCAATCCGCGACGCTGGGGAACGTGAAGCACCGTCCGTTCAGCCAGATTTGGTCGGACAACTCCATTCCGCTGCTGGCAAAACTGCGGAACCGGCTGCCGTTGCTGACGGGCCGGTGCAAACAGTGCCGGTTCTTGGAAGTGTGCGGCGGGAGTTTCCGCGTGCGCGCCGCGCAGGTTCATGGCGACCCGTGGGCGTCAGACCCGGCGTGTTATCTGACTGATGAGGAGATCGGATTGGCGGAAGCCACGACGGTGTCGGTCTGACGGAACGATGGGCGATTCATGAAAGCTCGAGCCGAAAAAGAAACGAACGTTCTGCAGTACCAGCAAGCGCTGGCGCTCGGGGAAGTGCCGCGCTATACGGCGGGTCTGCAAGTGAAGCTGGCGGAGGGCGGACGGGTGTATGTGGCCCTCTCGGCCTTCGAGTTGGCGGTCTATTTCGACAACGATCTCGCCTTGCACTACGACCTCGAAGGTCGATTAACCAAGATCGCCACGCCCGATTATCATCGTCGACGCGGACTTTCTCATCGGGTCCTGGCGACGCGAAGACTGCCCGCCGAACAAGGCGGTGGCATCGAGCGATCCGTCCTCCCGGCGGAAGAGGCGGACGCATTGGTGGGCACCGCCCGTGAGAAGATCGGGCCGGTGTTGGAAGAACTGAAGCGGGACTCAATCGCATTGGAATACGCGAAGCCCGGTCCCGGCCAGGCGCTGGCGGCGATTCTGCCGTCGGTGGAGCTTGCCGCGAAATTCGATCCGCGAGAGGCGCGGCGCTCCGCGGAACAATTTCACTCGATTTACGGTCGCGTCGCGGTGCTGCCGCCGGATCAATACAACGCGCTGGTGCTCCAGGCGACGGAAGGCTGCGCGTACTCGTGCTGCCTGTTCTGCGAGCTGTATCGCGACGTATTCTATGGACGCAAGACGCCCGCCCAGTTTGCCGCGCATGTGAACGAGGCGATCGCCTTCCACGGTAAAGCCCTGCGGGGGCGCCGCTCGATCTTTCTCGGCGAAGCCAACGCGCTCACGTTGTCACACGAGGATCTCGTCGGGATGTTCCGGGTGCTGCAGGAGAACTTCGAGCTCCCGCCGGACCCGGAGGAGCACGTTCCGGCCGGTTGGTGGCTCGGTCACACGACCCGGTTCGATGGCGTCAGCACATTCCTCGATGCGTTCACCGGTCCGCGGCAGACCGCGGCGGAGTTTGAGGAATTGCGCAGGCTCGGATTGCGCCGCGTGTACGTCGGACTGGAAACCGGCGACGACAAGTTGTTGAAATGGCTGTGCAAACCCGCGACGAGCGCGGGGATCGCCCAGTGTGTGACGAGCCTGAAAAGCGCGGGATTGACCGTGGGCGTGATCGCGCTGTTGGGTGCCGGCGGCCATGAATTCGCCGACGCGCATGTCCGCGAGACGGCGCGCCTGATCAATCAACTGCCGCTGGATCGTGACGACTTCATCTACTTTTCGCCGCTGGTGATTTATCCGAACAGCCGGTACGCCGAACAAAGCGGCGCGCTCCGGGTCGAAGCGCTGACAGCGGCTCAGATGCGGGCCCAAGAACAAGCCATTCACGAAGCCCTCCGATTCGACGAGGGGCGCGGTCGGCCGCACATCGGACGCTACGAACTGGACGTATTCGTCTACTGAGATTCATGAATTGCCACGAACCCAACGCCGTTACAACCGGAGAACCAGCAGCCGCTGCGGAACAGCCGATCCTGGTATTGATCGGCAATCCGAACGTCGGCAAGAGCGTGTTGTTCACCAAGCTGACCGGCAAGTTCGTCGTCATTTCCAATTATCCCGGGACCACCGTGGAAATCGCGCGCGGCGGGACGTTTGTCGGAAACAAGGAGTTTACCGTCCTCGACACGCCGGGCATCAACGAGTTCGCGCCGCGGACGGAAGATGCGCGCGTGACCTGCGACGTGTTGCGTGACCACCCGGAGGCCACCATCGTTCAGGTTGCCGATGCGAAGAACCTGCGTCGGGCACTGCTGCTGACGCTGCAACTGGCCGAGCTCGGTCGGCCCATGGTGCTGGCGTTGAATCTGATGGATGAACTCGACAAGTGCGGCGGCCGGATCGACGTGGAAAAACTCGGTCAAATCCTCGGCATTCCGGTCATCCCGACGGTGGCCGTTGCCGGAACAGGGGTCGATCAACTCTCGGGTGCAATCCCGCATGCCGCGCCACCGCGGCCGGGCCTGTTGCCGGAGGATAAATCACGGGCCGCTGGCCGCGGTTACGACCAGACGTATTCATACTTGCGGCGCGCCAACGAAATTCTCGCGCAGGTGTACACGCTCACGCGTCCGCCCCATCCCAGCTTCGGGCAACGGCTCGGCTGGTGGGCCACGCACCCGATCAAGGGCCTGGCGTTCGTGGCCGTGGTGTTGTACTTCACGTTCTGGTTCGTGGGCCTGCTCGGCGCTGGCACGGCCGTCGGGTTCCTCGAAAAGGTCGTGTTCGGACGCTACATCAACCCGTGGGCCATTCACGTCGCGGATGTGCTGTTGCCGTTCCCGCACACGCAAGACACTCAGGTGTCTCATTACAGCTTGGAAATCCCGCTCTCACCCACGCACGGGATTTCTGTCTGGGACAGTACCCGGACCGTAGTTGCGCCAACCTACTCACTTGCCCCGGGTGCAATGCCCGGGAGGTGGACTCAGGCGAGGCGGTTGGCGCATGATTTCCTCGTCGGCGAATACGGTGTCATCACCATGGCGCTCAGTTACTCACTGGCCATCGTATTGCCGATCGTCACGACGTTCTTTCTCGTGTTCAGCCTGCTCGAAGACTCGGGCTACCTCTCGCGCCTGGCGGTGATGGTCAACCGCCTGTTTCGCGGGATGGGACTGAACGGCAAGGCGGTGCTGCCGATGGTGCTCGGGCTCGGCTGCGACACGATGGCCACCATGACGACGCGGATCCTCGAAACCCGCAGGGAACGCGTCATCACCACGCTGCTGCTGGCGCTGGCCGTTCCCTGCTCGGCGCAACTCGGCGTGCTCATGGCGATGATGGCCAGCATTTCGTTCGGGGCGGTGGTGTTCTGGGTGATCCTGATGATCGTGATCACCTGCGTCATCGGCTGGCTGACAGCCAGATTGTACGGTGGAGACCCGAGCGATTTCATTCTGGAATTGCCTCCGATGCGCCGCCCGCAGATGGGAAACGTCGTCGCCAAGACATTCGCCCGTCTGGAGTGGTACTTGAAAGAGGTCATCCCGTTGTTCGTGCTGGGGACCATGATCCTGTTCGTGCTCGACAAACTGCATGCGCTGGACAAGATCGCCCGGCTCGGTGAACCGCTGGTCACCGGCTGGCTCGGCCTGCCCCGGGAAACGGCCAGCGCGTTCCTCATCGGCTTCCTGCGACGCGATTACGGGGCGGTGTTCCTGCTGGACGCGGCCACCGGGCCCCATCACACGCTGAGTCCGCACCAGGTGCTGGTGGCGATGGTGACGCTCACGCTGTTCATGCCCTGCATCGCCACGCTGTTTATGATCTCCCGCGAGCTGGGACGGAAAACCGCGGCGTGGATCACGGTGTTTATATTCCCATTCGCTTTTTTCGTGGGCGGACTGGTAAATCACCTGGGGAGCCTGATCGGATTCTGACATGAAGACAGCCGCGCCGCAAATGCTGCATTGCCCGCTCTGTGGGTTTGAGTTCGAAAGGGCGGACACGCCATGCAACCACGGTTGCCCGTTGGGCCGGTTCTGCAAGCTGGTCTGCTGCCCGAACTGCCGCTACGAGTTTCCCCGTGCGCCCCAGGGGATTTCCTGGATCCACAAGCTGGTCCATTACGGCCGCAAGCCGGCGGCGGATCGCGAGTTGCTCGGGTTGCACGAACTCGAAGAAGGCGAACACAGCGAGTTGGTCTGCCTCAATTGTTCCCAGGCGTCCCGCCGCAACTCGCTGGCGGTATACGGGCTCACGCCCGGCAGTCACCTGATTCTGCTGCAAAAGCGTCCGACCTATGTCGTCCGCATCGGGGAGACGGAACTGGCCATCGAGTCCTCCATCGCCAGCGATATTGTCGTGCGGCGTCGGAACGGGGCCGACCCGGAGCGCAAGTAACGCTGGGCGCGAAGCAAGCCGCGCAAGAATTGCATTGATTTTGGCGCGTGTTTGCACCAGACGTTAGGCCGTATGAGAAGGGGACTGGCGGTGGCTTTGTTGGTGGCTGGCAGCGGCTGTGCCTTCGCCGTTGTCGCTGCGGCCCAGACCAACGACCCCGTGGAAGTCATCAAGAGCTTCAGCGACTTCCAGAAGATCGATCTCGGTCGCGTGCTGAATGGCGAAATCCTTTCCGAGCGCGGTTCGTTGATGAATTTCCCCAACGGCATTTCTGCGCAAACATGCTATGCCATGGCGCTGCCCGCCGACCTGGCCGCCAGACGGTTGCAGGAATGGGATCCTTCACCGCATGCCGAGTTAAAGGCGTTTACGTTTCACCCGCTTCATACGCCCTGTAAGCCGAGTGATTTCCAGGCGCTGGATTTCCACAGCAGCCAGGGCCCGGTCCGCTGGCTGTTGGAGAAGACCGCTGCCACCACTGCGGCGAAGTCAGAATTGAATTTGACCCGCGATGAAGCCCAACAACTAACGGGCTGCATGCAGAACCGGGCGGACCCGCAAAAAGCGTCCGAGTGTTGGACCACGCTGCTTCTGGCGCGCGCTTCGACCTTTCAACAGAAGGGCCTCGCCGGGACGATGCCCTATGAGGTTGCGGGGGAATCCGTATCGCCAGCCGATCAGCTTCGCAAGATGTTGCTCGAACAGATTGGCATCTCGCACGAGTTTCTGCCGATCCTCAAAGGAATCGGCATGCTCGGCAAAGACGACGCGCCATCGCTCGCACCGTTCTATTATTGGACGATGTTTGACGCCGACTACCACGGGACCATCAGTTTGGGCGCGGTGTATCTGCTGGCGGTCGGCGATCACTTCCAGCTTGTGGACCTGGAATACTACGTGAACGCGAACTACTACACATCGGCCACGCTCTATGAGGTCTGGCCGGTCCAGGCCCAGGGCAAGGCCATGTCGCTGGTGTGGCGCGGGGATTTCTTTGCGGCTCCCACGCTCCGGTTCACCAAGGGGACGGAACGAATCGCGTACGGAGCGCTCATGCTGCAGGACATCAAGAAGGAAATCCACTGCATGCAAGAGGATGCGAAACCCAGGTGATGAAGAGCGCCTGGATCACGATCCTTGTCGCTCTCCTGCCGGGTGTCGCGCTGGCCGCCAATCCGATGAACGTCTCGGAGGAACTCGATGCCGTCTACAGCTACGTCGGTGACGCCAACACGCGGGGCGCGGGGTTGAGCCACGGCGAGATTGACGAACACTGTTCGGACCTCAAATACGTCATCAGCCCTCAAGTGAACAGGGACCTGTTGCTGCGGGTCGGTGTCGAGTGGCAACGGTTCTCCTTCGACGTGCCCGACCACTCGGCCGTGCCCCGTCTGTTGCAGCAGGTGAGCGGGGTTCTGGGATTCGACTATCAGGTGGCCGACGAATGGCTGATGCGCGTGGAGTGGGAGCCGGGGATCTATGGCGATTTCCAGAACATCAATGCGCGTGACTTCGACGCCCCGCTGGTTGTCGGCGGGCTTTACCTGGCGAGTGAGGACGTGCAGTGGTTTTTGGGGATCCGGGCGGACGTGCGTTGTGAATATCCCGTCCTTCCCGTGGCGGGCGTCCGCTGGAAATTTGCCGATCAATGGGCCCTAAATCTGATGCTGCCCAGCCCGCGGTTGGAGTACGAAGTGAATGACCATCTTACTGCGTACGCCGGTGGCGGAATCGAAGCGGGCACGTTCGCCACGGGAGAGACATTCGGCAGCGACCATGGCGAACCGAAACTGAATGGCGCGATTGTGGATTACTTCGAGCTGCGTCTCGATGGCGGGATTTCCTGGAAGCTGAACCCCAGCGTCTCGTTGGAGGCGGAGGCGGGATACATGCCGTACCGGTGGTTCGACTTCTATGATCCCAACATCGACTATCGGAGCTTCAACGCCCCCTACGGCCAGGTCGCCTGTCACGCGCGGTTTTAAGGCCGTTGATTCGGTGGACGACCGCCGGCTCAGCGATCCTGTTTCAGGATGTCGTGCAACACATGCCCCTCGGCGCCGCTGGGGAAGCGAATTCCCAAGATGGTGGACAACGTCGGGGCGAGATCGACGATTTCGACCGGCTGGCCGTACTCGCCGGGTTTGATCCAGTCCTTGCCCATGAATACCAGCGGCACGTGGGTGTCGTAGGACCACGGCGAACCGTGGTTGGTGCAGTATTCACCGGACTCCCCGAACAAGTACCAGCCCTGCTTCTGAATGATGAACAGGTCACCGCTGAGTTGCCGGTTCCACGACCGCGCGGCCAGCAAGCCGAATCGCGTCGGCGGCACGGTACCGTTCAGCAACTGCGTGCGCGTGAATACGGTGTGGACACCGGGATAATCCTGCAGGAACTCCGCGGCGGCGTTTTCAACGTCCTCGCGTTTCAAGCCCTTCGCCGCGATGACGCCGGGATCGAAATTGACCGTCGGGCTGTACCAGGACACGGCGTACTTCGCCTCGCTGAACCTCTTTCCGAGGAACGTGTTGAGTTCCGCCAGCAATTTTTCCGGCTCGATCCGGCCCGTGTCGAAATGCAGCGTGTTCTGATAGAACTCCGGGCTGTGGGCAAACCCGTGATCAGCAGTGAGCGTGACGAGCGCGTGATCGAGCCCGACCCATTGATCGATGCCGCTGAGCAGCGCGGCCAGCGTTTTGTCCAACCGCAATAGGTCGTCCTCCGACTGCTTGCTCTCAGGACCGAAAAGATGATTGATCTCATCGTGGCAGGAGAAACTCACCGCCACCAGATCGGGCACGCCGCGCGGGTTCTTGCCGATGGCTTCGGCCTTGATGGCGGTGAGTAGGAACTCCACCGTATAATCGTCGCCGAAGGGCGTCCAGCGCAACTCGTCGTAGTATTTCTTGCCGCCGAGGTAATGCGGGAAGCGGGCGCCAATACCGATATTCAGCTTGTAGCCGCGGCCCGAGGCGCATCCATCCGTCAGGGATTGCCAGTACGCGTCGGCGGAAAACAGCGGGTCCCAAATCTTGTCGAGCCACTTGTCCTGCGGCTTGCCGGCGTCGAATTGTCTCCACCAGTCCGGATAATCTTTCGCATAATACGTCGATGTGACGAACCGGCCCGTGTCTTTGCTGAACCAATACGCCATGCCGGTCTTGCCGCCAGTGAAAATCGCGCCGCGGTCCTTCACGGATACGCTGAGCACCTTCGATTGCATACCCGTCGCCACGCGCAGCTCGTCGCCAACGGTCGTCACCTGAAGATTGCGCGGCGAGGTGCCGGCGTTATCTTCGGTCGGCTCGCCGAGAATCGTGCTGGTCGTGTCCGCGCAGCAGTACATCTTCTTTTGCGTGGCGCGGTCCCACCAATCGTTGCCGACGATGCCGTGCCGGTACGGGTAAGCGCCCGTCAGGATCGTGGCATGGCCCACGGCGGTGTACGTGGAGGCGTGGCCCTGATGCGCGTCATCGAACCATGCACCTTGTTTGAGCAGCAGCTTGAACCCGCCGTCGCCGAGCTGATCGTAGTACTTGAGCACTTGGTCTTGCGGCAGGCCGTCGATGGTGATGACGAGCACCAGTTTCGGCTCGGGCAGGCCGGAGGGATTGCGAAATTCGGCGCGTGCAACGGAAGCGAGCGCGGCGAGCGACCCGGTCAACACGAAGAGGACGGAACGTAAGCAGCGGTTGTTCATGGCGCGCGGATTCTAACATGCCGGCAACCGTCGCGCGCAAGGCCCTCGCGTGACATTTATGTGTCGACCGTGAGCAGTGGACGGAGGGGCGCGGGAGGGTGCTTTTGGAGGATGAAGCGGTAAGGGACCGCCCCCGCGCAGCAGCCAAGGAGGACTGGCAGCACGTGAAAGGCTATCCGACGCAGGCGGCAATTTCGGTCCGAAATGGAAACAAGCTGGTGACAACCACATGGGGAATTATTTGCCGCGTGTTGACGCCCGTCGCCCGAGACCCTAGGATGTGACTGTGTTGCAGGAGCGACGCTGTCGCCAAAGTTCATCCGCACGATCATTATGAGCCACAAGAAACGGATTCCCATCGATGGCGGTCAGGGTCTGACCCAGAACCCGTTCGCGGAACTGAAAAGTGACGGATTGCCGCCGGCTCCGGAGAGCGCTGCGGTGGGCTCGGCACCGGCCGAACCCGAAGCACCGCGAAAGAATCATGGGCGGGTCGATATTGTCCGTCAGACCGCCGGCCGTGGCGGAAAGACGGTGACGGTCATCAGTGGATTTGTCGGGATCGGACTTCCCGAGAAAGAGCAGCTTGCCCGGGCGATGCAGAAAGCTTGTGGCTCCGGCGGCGCAGTCAAAGAGGGCCGGATTGAGATTCAGGGCGACAAACGCGAGGTCGTCGCTCGCATTCTCACCGAGGCGGGTTTCCGGCCGGTATTTGCCGGCGGGTGAGCCTACGCCAGCAGGCCGTGGTAATTGCCGGGATTGACGCGGTGGTTCGGGAAGATACGGTTGACATCGCGAGCGCCGAGGTGGTTCTGGGCCAGTTCGGCGAACACGTCGCGGTAGTCGGTCGTCAACATCAGGTCGCGTCCCTCAAACAGTTGTTCGCGGGCGAGGCCCGGCCAGCGGCCATACACCCTGCCGCCGCGAACGGGACCGCCCATCACGGTGAAGCAGGTCGCGTGACCGTGGTCGGTGCCGCGATTGCCGTTCTGGCGGACGGTTCGTCCAAACTCGCTCATGGTCAGGACGACCACGTCGTTCATGCGATCGCCGAGATCCTGGTACAACGCCGCGAGGCTGTGTGAGAAATCCGTGAACCGATTCGCCAACTGTCCGGTCGCGCCGCCCTGATTGGCGTGCGTGTCCCAACCGCCGACCTCGGCGAACGCGACCTCGACGCCGATGTTGGCCTTGATCATCTGGGCAATCTGAAGCAGCGCGCGGCCGAATTCGCTGTTCGGATACGACGCGCCATTCTCCGGCTTGTATTTCGTCGGGTCGGCCGAGTGAAGCATTCCGATGGCATCGAACGCCTCTTTGCCCGTGCCGTGCAGGAGGTCACCGACCGCCGTTTCGTACATGCCCTCGAAGCCGCTCGCCGCGCCGGTCGTCACGGGACCGGGGGCAAACCCGGCTGCGCCCGCGCCGACGCCGAACTCCTTTAGGTCGGCAATTGCCAGGGCTTCCTGGTCGCCCTGCAAAGTGCGCGGCAGCATGGCGGTCATCGAGACGGCACGGAATGGCGTGAGCTTGGCGCGGTCTTCGGGACATTCGAGCAACGCGCGATTGAGCCAGCCCGTGCGGGTCGATTTGTCGTCGACCACGCCGCATTCCATGAAATCCTGCGCGTCGAAGTGCGAGCGGCTGGCGCTCGGCGAGCCGCAGGCCTGAATCAGCGCGAGATGACCGCTCCGATACATCGGCAGCAGCGCCGCCATGTTCGGATGGAAACCGAAGAAGCCATCCAGATCGATCACGCCGGACGGGCCGGCGCTTTGTGTCGGTTGCGCGATGGCGATGTCGGAGCGCGCTTCGTAGTAATGCGGATCACCGTACGGGACGACCATCGATAGCCCGTCGAGGGCGCCGCGCTGGAAGATGCAGACGAGAACTTTCCTGCCGCTGGTCGCACGCGTCGGCCCGGCTGCGAAGACCAGTTGCTGCAAGAATGACGGTCCCCACAACGGAACGGCGCCGACGGATACCAGCGCGAGTCCACCGCGTTTGAGGAATGCCCGACGTGTGAGTTTCATACAAGCGCGTCTCCTGTTAGTGGCGTTGAAATTCCGGCGAGCCGAGAACAAGGGCCGTGAGTTCGGCGGGGTTCACCGTGCTGGCGTTGCCACCATCGTTTCCTGTGAGCTGCTTTTCCAGCGTGGCGCGGGTCGGGGCGCTCATCTCGCCTTGCAGGATCGCCGCGTTCAACTGGTCGAGCACAAGACCCGGTTTGTCGATATCCGCGCCATGGATCAGGTCGGACGGCGTGACCGATACGTCCACGATCTTGTGCTCGGCCAGCGCCAGCGCGAAGTTCATCCGTGCGATCAACGCGCCGGTGTTGACCCATTTGCGCGAGTCTTCGGTGTAGCCGGTGGGCGCCTGATAGGCGAACAGCGGTTCGCCCATTTCGATGATCTCGATGTTGAGCGATTTGCGGCGCGCCGAGGCGATGCGGTCCATGCCCCGGCCAAACGTGGCGCCAGCCTCGATGCCCAATCGCTTGTCGACGGGCAGAAAATCATCACTCACGATCTTGCCGCCCGTGGCGCGAACGGCGGACACGGCGAACTCGAACGGCGATTTGATCTTCGCCCGGAAAGCTTGCCGAGAGAAAAATTCGGGGCTGTAGATGATTGCTTGGTAGACCTGACGCAGGTCGCCGCCGGTTTGGAGGAAAACGTTGGCGACGCGGTCGACGAGCGCGGGCGGCGGATCGTCGGCGACGAAGCGCCGGCAGAGTTTGGTGGCGATGAATCTGGCGGTCGACGGATGCGACGCCAGAATATCGAGCACCATCTCGCCGTCGTTGATGCCGCCGTTGGCCGGGATGTCGTGGCCCAGCACGGTTTTTTCGCCATTGTCGTGGCGGCGCGGCGTGAAACGGAATTCGCCCGACTGCGGGTCGACGGTCCAACCCGTGAAACAACGGGCCACTTCCTGCACGTCCTTTTGCGTGTAGCCGCCGTCCACGCCCAGCGTATGCAGTTCCATGATCTCGCGCGCGTAGTTCTCGTTGATGCCGCCAACCGTTTGCGGCTGGCTGGGCGTGCCCGCCGCCTGTGCTGGTTGCGCGGGCACGGCGGCGCCCGACTGTGCGAGCTGTTGTTGGCGGCGGCGAATCTCATTGGGGGAGAGCACGCGCGCCGCGGCGTTCTGGAAGTTGTCCAGGTAGTGCAACATCGCCGGGCTTTTGGCCGAGGCTTCGAGCAGGTCGCGGAACCTGCCGAACACGTGAGCGCGGATGACGTCGCGGTCATCGGCGACTTTGAGGACGCGACACGGGCCCTTGCGGACGTCGATGTTGAAATGATTGCCCCAGAAATCCACCAGCACTTCGTAAAACTGGCGTGGCGATTCGACGGCGCTGATGATCTTCGCGTTTTGCAGTTCCGCCACCGCCAAAAACGATCTGCGCGGGCCTTCGCGTCGCGGGGGCGGTTGCGCTGGTTTCTGGTTTGAGGCAGACAGGACGCCAACGGAAGCCGTGTTCGTTTCCGACTGGCCTGCCTTCGCGGCAGCCGCTTGTTCGCGCTGGCGTTGCCGTTGCGCTTCTTGGTCGTCGCGGAAGGTCTGGAACAAACCGGTTTCATCCATCTTGAGGATGTCGAATTTGGCGAGATCGGATTCCAGCTCCGAATCGTCGATGCGCTCCGGGTGCAACTGTTGATCGAGATAGCGGTCCAGCCCCATCTTTGCGATGCGCTCGACATCGCCGGGGCGCGGGCCGTAGCCGAGGCGGTCGAGGACGTGAATGATTTTTTCCCGGTCGGTGAGCGGCGGGTTGTCGGTCGTCGGTTGCGGCGCCGCGGCCAGCGCGAACGCCGCGCACAAAACGACCAACATGTCCGCCCGATGGATACTGCGACTCGTGTCCATGGCTATGGGATTCAACACCGGTCCCCCGTAGTTGTTTCGTTGCGCCGCCATGCCGGCAGGGTAATGGTGCGGGAAATGAGCCAGGAATCGGCGTGTTTGCTTGGCAAGATAGACCTACAGTAGTTCCATTTGTGCGCCGGCGGACCGACGGAACGCGGCGGTTGAAAGCTGCGGGCCTCGCTCGGGGAAACCAGCGCGGCGGCAGGCCACGGCGAACATTTTGGCCATCTGCTCGGCGACAATTCCCGTGCCCGTCATGCGCGTGCCGAAAGTCGAGTCGTTCAGCTTCCCGCCGTGCATCGCGCGGATTTGCGCGAGCACTTTTTCTTTGCGGTCGGGCATGTGCCGCTCGAGCCACTGCGGAAAGAGGTCCTTGACCGCGAACGGGAGACGCAGCGCAGCCATGCCCGCGAACCGGGCCCCGGCTTCGGCAGCAGCTTTCGCAATCGCGGGCAATTCGTGATCGGTCAAACCCGGAATCACCGGCGCGACCAGCACGCCCACCGGCACGCCGGCCTGTGCCAATTCTCTGATCGCGCGCAGGCGGGCCGCGGGTTGGGCGGTGCGGGGTTCCAGGATGCGGGCGAGATCGGCATTGAGCGTTGTGACGGACAGAATCACCGCTGCGGCGTTATCGCGGGCGAGGTCGGCCAGCAAATCGACGTCGCGCGTGACGAGAAGATTCTTGGTGACGATGGCGACCGGGTTGCGGAATTCGGCGAGCACCTGGAGACATTTGCGGGTGACTTTTAGCCGGCGCTCGACGGGTTGGTAGCAATCCGTGACGCCGCTCATGGCCAGCGTCTGCGGCTTCCATTTCGGCGAGGATAATTCGCGGCGCAGCAATTCCGGCGCGTTCTCTTTGACGACGATCTTCGTCTCGAAATCGAGCCCGGCGGAAAATCCCAGGTACTCGTGATACGGCCGCGCGTAACAATAGGCGCACCCATGCTCGCAGCCGCGGTATGGATTGATGCTGGCCTCGAACCCGATATCGGGGCTGGTGTTGTACGTGATGATGGAAACACTGGTGTCGCGGTAGAACTGCGTCTTCGGCGCGGGATCGTCGGGTTCATCCCAATCGGCATCGCGTTCGTACGCCGTGTGCTCCAACCGGTTGGGCGGGTTCTCCGCCACGCCGCGTCCGCGAATGGATTGCTTCGCGCCCATCGGAACGACGGTACCACCTATGGGCGATCAGTCAACCAAGCGCGCATAAGACGGGCTTCAGAAAGAGAACTCGGCGCGGGTCATCAGCTCGTCAAATTGGTCGGTGCCGAAGTTGGGGTTCAACTCACGGAAGTGCGACCACGTGTGCAGGTAATCGAGCATCAGGGTGATCTCGCCGGGACCTTTGCCCCGGACGTACCAGTTGATGCCGCCCGTGGTTGTCCACAGATCGTCGCTGGGCAACCGGTCGGGCTTGAAGTACTCATACTTGCCCACGAGTTCGAGAGTGTTGGGGATGATCTGGTAGCCGGTCAGCACCCAGTACCCGTGCGCGGTGAAATTGCGGTCAGTAGCGAGGACATCGTGGAAGTGAGTCTGGAGATACTCGGCCTGAATGGTGAGCGGTCCGCAGTTGAACCGTTGGTCCACGCCGGCGGCCAGGCGTTGATCGCTCCGGGTCTGGACATACAACGGTTTCAGTGAGCCATCGGGCTGGGTCCAGATATTGCCGGTTTGGCTGACCAGCGTATTGGTGGCGTCCGCCGAATAATAGCCATCGACCCCGACTTTCCACGTCGTGGGCTGCCCGAAGAGCCGGCCCTGGAAGGCTTGCGCTTCCACCCGGGCCATGTACATGAATTTGTTGTTATCGTTGGCGGTGACATTTCTCAGGTTGCCGTTGAAGACGCCGAAGTAGTACGCGAGGACGTCCTTCTGCTCGGGCCACGCATCGGCCAGAGGCTTTCCCCAAACCATGACGCCGATCTGTCGTTCAGCCCGCAGTCCCTCGGTCACCTCGGAACGCTCCGGCGTCAGGGTCAGCATGTCGGGGATGGAGAACTGCTCCATTCCGAACGGAGTATCGAACTGCCCGAATTTGATGTTGGCTTCCGGGAGGCGATGCCAGTTGAGGTAGACGTCGGTGGCGGAAAAGGCGGTACGGGGGCTGGTGCCGTCGCTCTGATCGAAATCACCCATGACCTTGAAGTCAAAATTCTCCCAAAAATCGCCCCACGCGCCGATGCGAGCGCGCCGGATCCGGAACCGGTCGAACACGCGCGAGTCGTGACCCTTGGTGCCGCTCCAGGAGCCGCGATACGCATCCACGTCGCCGAACTCGGCGTTCCCCTGAAAATAGCCTCCGAGAACCAGTTTGCCTTCCTTCCCCCCGGGAATCACAAACAGCGCCGGCTCTTTTGTCTCGGCGGATGACAGAAGATGCGTTAACTTCGGGGACCTCAGCTCGTTGATTTCCTGCTGGAGTTCCTGGTTTCGGCTGCTGAGCTGGCGCACGGCATCCTCCAGTTTCTGAATGCGGTCGGTGTCCGTCAGGCCCGTGCCGTTGTTTGTATCCTGGCCACAGACGGTGACGGTTACACACAGCGCGGCCGCCAGATTGATTAGTGTGCGCATAGCAGTATCCTGTTTCATTCTCACCATGGGGATCCTGGATCCTCCGTCGGTTGGGACGCGCAAACGCTCCGCCCCCGCTGCCTCACTCCAACACCACGAATGTTTGCGAAGAAACGTCACGATTGAGATACAGTGTTGTTACGAAAAAGTGAACTCGAATGGTTGTTCCGCCGTCGTGGCGTGCGTGTCGTCGATTGCGGCGACGAATCGGGAGGAGTAGTGTACTTCGGAAGACGGGTAACATGAAACGGCTGCTAATACTATGGTGGCTGGCGGGCGCGACGCTTGCGATGTCTTGCGCGCTGACCACCAAACCGGTCGTGCTCGGAACGGTCGGACCAGACCCCTCCGCTCCCGCTTCGGCAACGGCGACGGGATTTCTCAAGGTCTACTCGGCGGTGAAATGCTATCCCTATGATCGTCAGTTTTACTACGGACATACGGATTATGGGGTGTATGACACGAAGGGCACTCGAGTCAGAAGCGTTCGGAACGCCGCCAGTTATCACGACCTGGCTCCCGCACTGGTGTCGCTACCGGCGGGGAGATATGACGTGGTGGCCTGGGCCGACGGCTATGAGTTGGTCAAGGTTCCTGTTGTCATCAGAACCGGGCAGTTGACCGAAGTGAATCTGGAAGCCGACCGGAAACCGGACGTCACGGCAACGACGGAAGACAGCGTGGTGCGCATGGACGATGGCCGGATTGTGGGGTGGTCGGCAACCGGCGCCGTTGCCCCACGTCCGTGATGCAAGAACGAGCGCGACGCAAGCCCGAGGCGAGTTGAGCTTCGATTACGCAAGGGAAAAGCGTTTGTTGTAAAGCGCTTCCGCCAACTGACCCACGTAATCACGGCCCTTGGGGCCGGCCTCCAGCGCTTCGAGCCAGTCGGATGGAATCGCTTCCACGCCATGGAACGCGCCGGCGATCGCCCCGGTCATCGCGCCAATGGTGTCGGTATCGCCGCCGAGGCTCACAGCGTAGGCAACGGCCTCCTTGAATGAATGCGAGTGACTGAGGAAAGCGTAGAGGGCGGTGGCGACAGACCCTTGAGCGGTGATGTCATTGCCCAGCGCGTCGGCGACCTCGGCAACGGTCGGCTGGGCGTGCAGCAGTTCGTCGACCGTCGTCAGGCGACGCGGGAATGCGTCGGGATCGGTGCGAGCGAATGCTCGCAGGCCATTCAGGAACTCCGCCGGGGAAAACCCGTGGGTCCCGTCGTGCCGAAATGCGCAGGCGACGGCGAACGCTTGCAGTGACGCGCCTTCCTTTCCCAGCGGATGCGTGTGGGTGATCGAGGCGGAGAGCTCGGCGACGCGACGAAGCTCGTTGGGATCGTCGTGGTAAAATATGCCGATGGGCGCAACGCGCATGGCCCCGCCGTTGCCGTAGGAGCCGCTGCCACCGAACAACAGGTCGCCCACGCGGTCCCAGGCAATGCCTTCCCGAAGACCGTAGATCGCCTTCTTCGCTCCGGGTCCGTAACCGCGCCGGGGGTCGAAGTTCTCCACAAACCGACGCGCCATGTCGGCGCCGTCGAAACCGCCACAGGCCGCGAGAGACTCGGCCACCCCGATCATCATTTGCGTGTCGTCGGTATAGGTGCCGCGCCCCAGGCGGACCGGGCCGAGCACGTTCTTGGGGTCCGTCAACAGACCATACAACGCACTGTAAAACCTCAGCCAAGGTGCAGCACTCTTCATTTCGTCCAGCGAACCCAGCATGAAAGCGATGCGTTCTGCTGACCATCCTTCCACAGGCATGCCCAGGGCGTCCCCAACGAAGGTACCCAATAGGGCCCCGGCAAATTTTGATTTTGCCTGCGCCGAAGTCACGCGGGTCGCACCTCCACGGCGTCAACTTCACCGAAGCGAGCGCGGACGATAATCGTCATCGGACGGCAGCAGATCTCGCAGTCGGCGACGAACTCGGCGCCACCTTCGCTCGGGTCGAAGGGGACCTCGAAATCTTCGCCGCAATGCGGACACGTGATGGCGAGGAAATCGCTCATTGTTCAGACCATAGCAGATGCGGGCAACGACGTGGCGGAAATGGTCGGCTTTTTTGCGCGGAGCTGCGGTGTGCGACCCGTGACAATGCACACGCAATATCCTCGTACACAACAACTTGCCTGCACAACTGGCCCACTCGTCGGGCCTGTGGTATGCTATACTCGACCAGCGGGGGAGATTGCGATGGACGAGAAAGTCACAGAGAGCGCGCAACCGAAAGAGGCGACGGCAGTTGCGTCGCCGCCTTCGGTGCAGGCGTCTCGTGAACCGGCCAAGCCGAACAAGCTTGAAGAGCTTCGCCGCAAGTCCGCGGACTACCTCGAGACCGTCAGCACCGGCAAGAAGCTCGATCCCGAAGACAAGAACCGCATCATCACGCATACGCTCGAGAATTTCGACGATTACTTCAACCGCGGGTTCTTGCACTACCGGAAATCCGTGGCGGAAGCCGAGGATTTTGCGGCGATTGAATGGACGGGGCAGGGGTCGATCATCGAGGACATCATGGGCCGCAAGTTCATCGACTGCCTCGGCGGCTTCGGCGTATACAACATGGGCATCCGCCATCCGAAAATCATCGCGGCGGTCCAAGCGCAACTCGCGCGCATGCCGCTCTCGTCGCAGGAATTGCTCGATCCACTGCGCGGTTTCCTCGCGGAGTTGCTGGGCGAACTCACCCCCGGCGATCTCCAGGACTGCTTCTTCATCAGCAACGGCACCGATGCCGTCGAGGGCGCGCTGAAACTGGCGCGGCTGTACACGAAGAAGACGGGATTCATTTCCACGACGGGCGCGTTTCACGGGAAATCGATGGGCTCGCTCTCGGTGATGGGCCGCGCCGTGTACCGCAAACCGTTCCAACCCCTGTTGTCCGACGTCTATTTCGTCGATTACGGCGACGCCAAGGACCTCGAACGCGAACTCAAGAAGCTGACCGATCTCGGCGAGGACATCGCGGCGATCATCCTCGAGCCGGTCCAGGGCGAGGCCGGCGCGGTGGTGCCGCCGGATGATTATCTGCCCCGCGTGCGCCAGCTCTGCGACGAGTACGGCGTGTTGCTGATTCTCGATGAAGTGCAAACGGGCATGGGCCGCACCGGCCGGGTGTTTGCCTGCGAGCACTGGAATGTCGTGCCCGACATTCTCTGCCTTGGCAAAGCGCTCGGCGGCGGCGTGATGCCGCTCAGCGCGTTCATGAGCACCCCCAAAATCTGGAAGGTGCTCGAGGACAATCCGTTTCTTCATAGTTCCACGTTCGGCGGCAACCCGCTGGCCTGCGCGGCCGGCATCGCGGCGATCAATGTGATGCTCGAAGAAGATCTCGCCGGGCAGGCCGCCGAAAAAGGCCGGTATCTGATGAAACGCCTCGGCTCGCTGCAGGCCTTGCATCCGGAAATCATCAAGGCCGTCCGCGGCAAGGGCCTGCTGATCGGGATCGAGTTCAGCGACCGGTTCATTGGCTATCGCGTGGCCGCCGCCCTGTTCAAGCGCGGCGTGCTCGTCGCAGGGACGTTGCTCAGCGCCCGCACGATCCGCATCGAGCCGGCCCTCAACATCAGCTACGAACTCCTCGACGACATGCTCGACAAGCTCGCCGACACCCTCAAGCAAATCGAGAAGCAGGTCGAGAAGGAAGCCCGGGAAAAAGCCGCGAAGGACAAGGACGCCAAAGAACCGAAGGACTCCAAGGACGGCAAGGGAGATTAGGCCGTACTATAGCCACGGCGCATTGTCGCCGTGCTTGGCCGTACCCGTAGTCGTGCAACACAGCTCATTGGACGGGTTTTCCTCCTCACCTTGATCCTCTCCCCCCAGACGACGGGGGCGAGGAGAATCCCCTCTCCCTTGCCGCGTAAGGGGAGCCGAGTCGGACGAGACGCCGCTGTCGTTTGCGGCAAAGGGCGTGCCCGCCGTAGCCCGTTGTTTGGCGAAGGCGGGTCAGGGTGAGGGTTCGTTTCATGCAACTCTCCCAATCAAGTGCGTCATAGTGGTGGCCCGGCAAAACGCCCTTCTATAGTCTCCACCAACCCCTCAAAAACCCCAAAACGAAGCCAAACGAAGCCATTCGGTTTTTCAGGAAATCCAGTTGCATAATCCCTTGCCGATCAGCCTCTTCCATCCCGCACCACCCCAAAAAACCGTTGGCTTCGTTTCGCAGAAACAGGGGGGTGGGTACCCCACATCTTCCGTTGTAGCCGCGCGCGGTGAGCGCGGTCCGTTTCCCCCTTTGGACTGCGGCGACTTGCCTGCGAGCCGTAGCCCCGAGAGCTTCCGGGGCGAAGGCTTGTCGCCGCTTTGCCGTTCCCATCCCCGTCGTCCGGCCCCCTCCAGCACTTCACCGAGGCACTTGGGAACCCATGCACTTCTGGTTGTGCGCGGGTCTCCCGACCCAGCACGAACTTCGACCGAAGGTCTCCAAGCCCGGTTCTTCAATTGTCAAACAACAAAACAACGACGCCGACCCTATCACAATTTCCGCCCCGCGTCCAGCAAAATTATCTTTCCCCGATAACCAAGCGCATTTGGGCACTACCACCAAGATCGGGTGCCGCAATAGTGGGGCGGGCGTCTCGCCCGCCTTGTTGCCAGCTCCCAAGGCCGCGGGCGGGACGCTCACGCCACTACAGTGTCAAGATGCACCCCATAACCAGGCGCATTCCCCTCCCCGGAGGCGAAAAGGCTGCGTGCTCTCACGCGGCGCTTCTCGAATCGCATTGCCAGCGCCATTGCCGGGACGTAGAATTGCACCACGTTTCCAAGCGCAGTGGGGTGGGTCAATCCATGACACCCGAAGAAATAGCCCGCGGGCAAATCGACGCCCATATGTCGAGTGGGATGGAAGAGTTCTTCACAACTGCAGCGCGGAGGGGGAATAGAAAATGGGCCTAAGATTTGATCTCAAGAGCGCAAATTGGTTGGCGTATCTTTTGCAGCCTGGTGCGCCCATTCCCCGACTGGACCAAGCTTCTGAAGAAAAAGAGACATTGCGACTGTTCTTCGGAAAGCTTCGGCACAACTTCTACTCTTCTCCTAAGTCCCAATTCGACTTCCGTCAGCGCGCTGAGCGCGCGCTGATGCTACTTGACCATCTAGAGCGAGAACTCGAAAACGATCAAATACCGGTCTTAGTGCAAGACGTGCTGGCGAGCTTCAGGGGATATTTTACAGGTCGAGCCTGGACCGCATTGCTGATCCCATCAGGTCGTGACGAGACTATCGATCAGCTTCTGTGTTCTCAAGCGTTCCTGCAGCAGCTGGTGGGGATTCGACCTGAAGATCCCGGACTAATTCTCCAGCTTGAAGACCCTCCGGGAGCTGTATTCGCGCTTACTGATGTATTTCCGGCGTTCCGTACAGCATTGGCAAAGTCTACTCACTGGCCGGGCATCCTTCTTTGGACCCAAAGAGGAGACTCTGTATTCTTAGAGCTTCCAAAACGCGTCGGGCAAGCTGAATTGTGTGCGCGGTGGGTCTTTTCACACCTAGCCACCATCGTCGGGCTCGACCTTGAGCTCTTGGAAGCACAATACCATAGGGAATTTCCCGACATTACAAGGGACAGACCGACAAGACTTAACATTATTCAAATCAGTGACATCCACATTGGCAGCAACGAAGCGAAACGAAGACTACCCCGTGCTGCCAGCCTCATACGGAACCTGGTTCCAGAATTCGGGAATGAGAGACTTGCGATCATTGTGAGTGGCGATCTAATGGATACGCCAAGCGAAGACAACCTCGACGCCGTACGCTGGTTTATGGACTTTCTCTCTAATTTGGGCACGGACAGCCCCATAACAATTCTCGGCAACCACGACGTACGGGATGACGGCTACTTGGACGAGTCGCTGAGGATGGCTATTCGCATTCCCACCATGGGCGGCAGGGTTGTGTGGTACGACGATTGTCGAATAGGAATCGCGTGTTTCAGTTCGGTAATCGCTGGACATCTCGCCCGAGGCCACATTGGCGAACGGCAGATGATTGACATAGGAAATGAAATCGAGCGAAAGCAGGACTGGAAATCATATTCCATGCTCGGGCTACTTCACCACCATCCCATACCGGTCGTAAAGCCCGCTTGGCGCGTGCAGCCGTTCTACGAACGGGTTCTGGGAAGTGTTTTTGAGAAAACAGTCGCCTTGAAGGATGCGAAAGCATTTCTTGAATTTGCTGAGCAACGACGGATGGCCGCTGTCCTGCACGGTCACAAGCACATCCCTCGGATTGACTTCCATGGCGACAAGAGACTTCCGATCATCGGGTGTGGAAGTACGGTGGGTAAAGTTGCAACCGTGAATGCTGGCACGTACATGTCGATAAATGTCATTTCATGCGACACGACGAGAAGGAGGCTATCGGCACGCCTCCTCGCCGAACGGATTCCTGGTGGCGGATTGGTGCAAGAGAAAACGCACGAGATCGTTATGCTAAATGAACTGCCATGATGCGATTTGCGATAACACAGCCAGGTATTCGTACGGAATCCAAGCGTGCCACTCATCGGGCTACCGAAACCGTGCGGGGGTGAACTATATGAATTTCGTGACTATCAGTGGGCTGTATCAAGACCTCTTGCCCGAGAGGGATGAAATCGCGGGCAAGAAAATATACATGATCGTGGAGCTGAAGAACGGCAAGGGCTTGCTGGCAGATGGAATGACGGCGTCGAGCTCGAGCGAACACCCAAGCAAGAAAGACCTTATCATTGAAGGATACTGGACACACGAAGGCAAACAAGCAAAGCGAGTTTCGGTAGCAGTCGATGAGGATTATGTCGCTTCGGTTTCGTTCTACAAATCGTCGCCGTTTCCTGAATTGCCAGAGCCAAAGTCGATCGGGTTCCAAACACGGTGAGCCATGGGGTTCACAGAACAACGGGTGCCTCTGTGACCGCGACTCGTCACACCGGGACGCACGAGTGGAGCATTGGTATAGTCGTTACTGATCTGGCCTCTCCTTCGGCGGCGATGCTGCCACCTACGCCTTGCGCACCCTCACGAACAACCCACCCGTTTCATTCGTGAACGACGGCAGCGTCGGCAAGCCGAGCGGCAAGGGTAGCCGCGAGACGGCGTCGTGCCGACGCCCGAAGGGCGTAGCTCAGGGGATTGAGCGGAGCCAATTGCGGCGCGCCGGACCCTCCATGACCTTTCCATCAGGACTGAACGTCGAGCCGTGGCCCCGCCCTTCGCGATCCGCAGTCTTACCGCTGCCTCATGTCTTCCGAATTCTGACCTCTGAATTCTCCCCCGCATTCCGTCTTCTCTCCCTGCCATCCGTCTCGCCCCCTTGATACCTATGTTTCATATGCATAGGCCGCGCCACCGTCAGCGTCGCATCACGCGATAGGTGTCACTGACACCTATTATCCCCCAACACCCCACCGCTGCACGGGTAGCGCTGTCCACAAATCGTGACTGCCACTTCTCACACCACCTCGACCCGTGCGCCGCCCGTGATATATCGCCAAGCGACATATCATGAAGATACTCGCGCTCCATCCGTGTCGGTCCGTGTTGAGCTGTGGCCTGCCCTTCGCGTAGATTCGCGTCCATTCGCGGTAGACCCCCGTGCGCAACATCGCAGGCGACACGTTAGCGTGCGCCTCGACGGAGACCCCGTCTACAAACTGGGAACCCTGACGAACAACTCGCCTGTTCCATCCGTAAACGACGGCAGCGTCGGGAGACTGCGTCTCGCCGGGCCTTCGGTGACTTTTCCATCGGGACTGAAGGTCGAGCCGTGGCAGGGACAATAAAAGGAACGGTCGGGGTCGGTGGTCAGCTTGCATTTCCGGTGTGTGCAGTACGACGACAGGGCCACCAGCTTGTCGCCTTTGCGGATGAGGAAGAACCCCTGATGGCGAAACTCATCGTAAACGCCGTCGGCGGCGTACCGGCTCACCGGTCCGGCATCCACCACTCGTTCTCGCGGGCCGGCCCCGGCACTGCCGCGCCCGGCATTCTGTTGCTCGACGATGGACTGGCAGCCGGTCATTAACGCGGCGGCGGTTGCAAACAGGAACCCTCGCCGGCTGATACGTGTGTCAGAATCCGATTCCATGTGCGTGCGGCCCTAATACTCGAAGACGAGGCTGGTGATGACGCCCCAATGCAGGTCCTCGCGGGCGCCGTGATCGATCGGGAAGACAAACCCGGCCCCCAGCCGCGGTTGCACGCTGCCGATGGCCTTGAGGTTTGCGCGGACGCCGGCGTTTCCGGTGAGGCTGTTGTGTCCGGGATCGCTGTGGTTCAGCTCGGTCTCACCGATCAATTCGAAAACGGGGATGAGCTGCAACACATCCGGCAATGCCAGTTCCTGGCGCGGGATCGTGTAGCCGAAGACGAGACCGTACTCGAATGTCTTCAGGCCGTTGTTGTCGTCGCTGCCGTACAACAGGGAAAGGCCGACGATGGATTGGAGCGTGAAATGGCTGCCGAGCCGCAGATCGTCGAACACCTTCGGGACAACCTCCGTGTCCCGGCTGAGCGATGAATGTGTTGGGATACCCACTTCGAGCGCCGCGCCGAATGTCGAGTCGACGGATTTGTTGTCCGAAACGTATTGATAGATCGGGTAGCGCGCGCCGAGATCGATGTTGTCGAAACCGTCCGTGGTCTTTCCCGCCGCGATGTCGTTATCGACTTCATACGGCACTTCAATCTCCAATGTGAGCAGACCGAACCCCTTTTCGACCTCGGCGGTCGCGACATCGTCGCGCTCGCGGGTTGACGCCTGAGTGTGCAGCCAGTCCAGACGGGCTTCGTTGACTTCGAGGTCCGAGTCATCGACCAAGAAAGGCTCGGGATAAACGCCTTGGCCGTATGCACTTCGGTGATCCAGCCAATTGAACAGACCGTAGCGGTCAGCAGTAGAGGACACGTCGGTTGGATGTGCTGCGATATTATATTGCTGTGCAACAACATATGACGGAGGCCAGACTGTGGTTGCTACGAGTATAATGATAGTAAGCCATCTGTTCAGGGGAAGGTCGGGGACAGTGACTTTAGGTTTGTCTTGCATGATTGATATATAAAACACACGTAGTATATGTCAATTTATAAAACGGATAATATTTGTCCTCTTTCGGCTCGCTGAGAACTGCATGTGGACAGGCACCGTGGAGATTCGGTATGAGAATACACTCGGCGCCACGATGGAAACCGACACGCCACTCAAACGCGGGCAGGGGTACTACAAGTGGGCCGTGGTCGGCATGCTGTGGTTCATCTGCTTCTTCAACTACGCGGATCGGCAGGCCGTTTCGTCGGTCTTCCCGAAACTGAAGCAAGAGTTTGGTTTTACCCCCGTGGAACTGGGCCTCATCGGCTCGGCGTTCATGTGGGTGTACGCGCTCGGCGCGCCGCTTGCGGGGTTCATTGCCGACCGCCTGCCGCGCAAGCACCTCATCCTCGGTGGCTGCCTGTTTTGGAGCGGGGTGACGGTCATGACGGGCTGGTGCAGTCGACTCTGGCAATTCATAACCGTGCGTGCCTCGGAAGGATTTGGGGAGACATTCTACTTTCCAGCGACGATGTCGCTGGTCAGCGATTATCACGGTGGCCGCACGCGGTCCCGCGCGCTGTCCCTGCACCAGTCCAGTGTCTATGTCGGTACGATCATGGGCAGTTGGGCGGGGGCGTGGTTCGCGGAGACCTACGGATGGCGCGTGGGCTTTTATTGTTTCGGAGCAGCAGGCGCGGTAGTGGCGCTCGTTCTCTACCGGTTCTTGAAGGAACCGGCCCGGGGCGCTGCGGAGAGAAGCAGTGAATCTCAGCAGCCGGCGCTTTCCGTGGAGGAGACCTTGGACGTGATTCTGCGTCGACCGACCGTGCTGCTTCTGATGGGGGCATTCCTCGGCGCGAATTTTGTCGCCACGATTTTTCTCACATGGACACCAACATTTCTGGTGGAGAAATTCGGCTTTCGACTCACCTCGGCGGGACTGTCCGGGGCCGTATTCATTCACCTCGCGAGCGCGGTCAGCGTTCCCATCGGCGGCGCGCTGGCGGATCAACTCGCCCGACGATTAGCCGGCGGGCGAATCCTGGTGCAGGCGATCGGTTTGCTGGCGGGCGCATCGTTTGTTGCGCTGGTTGGGCTGACGTCCGGCGTGACGGTTCTGCTCGTGTCGATGACGTTTTTTGGACTGTGCAAGGGGCTGTACGATGCTAACATTTTCGCGTCATTGTTTGACGTCATCGAACCACGGGCGCGCGCGACGGCGGCGGGCATCATGAACACGGTTGGCTGGGGCGGTGGAGCACTCGGTCCGCTGGCGGTTGGATACATGACCGAATATGGGCGCCACAAACAACCGATCGACAATATGAGCGAAGCCGTTGCCTGCGGCGCGATCGTGTACGTGATCAGCGCGATTCTGTTGCTGACGGCGGCGTTTCGGTTTGCGCCCGGCGACGTACGACGTTCGGATGTGGTTGGGTAGACCATGCGTAGCGCATTGTTTTGCGTCTTGATTCTGGCAGGCCTTGGATTGACGGCCAGCTTGCGGGCGTCACCAATCATCACCTCCGAGTTCATCAACGAACATGCGCCCTATCCCGAGTGTCACGCGTCCACGATCGCCGAAACCGCGCCGGGGAAGCTCGTGGCCGCGTGGTTTGGCGGCACACACGAACGCGCGCCGGACGTCGGGATCTGGGTGGCGCGACAGGAAGGCGGCCACTGGCTTGACGCGGTCGAGGTGGCGACGGGATTGCAGACGAACGGCACGCGGTTCCCGACATGGAATCCAGTTTTGTTCCAGCCGACGAACGGTCCGCTGGTGCTATTTTACAAAGTTGGTCCCTCGCCCGGCGCGTGGTGGGGAATGATGACGAAGTCCGCGGATGCGGGGAAGACGTGGGACCAGCCGGTGCGGTTGCCCGAAGGCGTTCTTGGGCCGATCAAGAACAAGCCGGTGATGCTGGCCGATGGCGCATGGCTTTGTCCGTCGAGCACCGAGAGCGGTCTGAGCGGTTGGCGGGTGCATTTCGAGATCACGCGCGACGCGGGGAAGACGTGGCAGATCATTGGCCCGATCGACAAGGGAACCGGACTACAGGCGATTCAGCCGAGCATATTGTTCCATCGCGACGGCCGGTTGCAGGCGCTGTGCCGCACGCGCGATGGCGTCATTGCCTCGACCGAGTCGAGCGACGCGGGGGAGACGTGGAGTCCGTTGTCGTCGACGGAATTGCCAAATCCGAATTCGGGGATCGATGCTGTCACGCTGGCGGATGGCCGGCAATTGTTGGTTTACAATCACTCCGCCCCGCCGCCGGATCGGCCGACCAAAGGCGTGCGCTATCCGCTCGACGTGGCCATTTCATCCGATGGCACGCATTGGCAGCACGTGCTGACGCTGGAAGACAAACCGAGCCCTGAGGGTTACGCCTACCCGGCGGTGATCCAAACTTCGGACGGCCTGGTCCATATCACCTACACCTGGAATCGTAGGCACATCAAACACGTCGTGCTCGACCCGAGCAAGCTCGAGCCGACGCCGGCGCGGTTGAACAACAGTGGCACGCTGCGGGTTGAAGGTCTGGAGTGCGAGTCCGCGACCAACCCGATGGGAATCGACGTATCGAATCCGCGTCTGCTGTGGCGCGTGGCGAGCGACGAGCGGGGACAGCGACAGACGGCGTATCAGGTGTTGGTCGCGTCCTCGCCGAAAATCCTCGCGGAGGATCATGGCGATCTGTGGGACAGCGGACGCGTCGCATCCGACCAGACCGCGGGGATTCGTTACGCCGGCGCGCCGCTCGGTTCGTCGGTGCAGGCGTTCTGGAAAGTGCGCGCGTGGGACCGGGACGGGCACGTCACACCGTGGAGCGCCGACGCGTGGTGGACGATGGGGATCGTCAGACCCGAGGACTGGCGGGGAATGTGGATCGTCGCTCCGGGCGCGACGGAAGCACTGTTGTTGCGTCACGAGTTTCCCGTGAGAAACGGATTGCGCCGGGCCGTCGTCCACGTCTGCGGGCTGGGACAATACGAACTGATGGTTAACGATACGAAGGCGGGCAACGACGTTCTCTCGCCCGGCTGGACCGATTATGACCGGACGACGCTGTACGACACGCGGGATGTGACGGCCCTGTTGCACGGAGGCACCAACGTTGTCGGGATCGTCCTCGGCAACGGAATGTATAAGGTGGTTCGGCGGGATCGCTTTGTGAAATTCGCCGGCTCGTTCGGCGCGTTGCGGGCGATCCTGCATCTGCGGTTGGAGTACGCCGATGGCACGGTGGAGTTTGTCGGCACCGATCCGACGTGGCGCACATGCGCGGGCCCGATCACATTCAACAACATCTACGGCGGAGAGGATTGCGACGCGCGGCTGGAGCCGGTGGGTTGGTTGCATCCGGGCTTTGACGATCGCAACTGGCCGCGGGCGGTTCCGTTGGTTCGCCCGGGGAATACATTGCATGGTGAAAGCGTGTCGGCCGAGCCGGTGCGGGAGATCGAGACAAGATCACCCGTGGCCACGCGAACGTTTCCCGATGGCGGCGTTGTGTATGATTTGGGACAGAATGCGTCGTACATGCTTCGCCTTCATGTGAGCGGACCGCCCGGCGGCGCCGTGCGGCTCACACCCGCCGAGGTTGTGAATCTCGACGGCACGATCAATCGCAGCACCATGGGAGGCACGAGCCGGGGCAGTTCGTGGTGGCGATACACGAAATCCACCGACGGTGAGGAAGTGTGGTGGCCCAAGTTTTTCTACGTGGGCTGCCGATACCTGAAGGCGGAATTTTTCCCCGCCGAGCCGGGCAAGGCATTACCACGCATCGAATCGATCGAGGGTGTCATCGTGCACAGCAGCGCGGCACCCGTCGGCCGGTTCGCCGCGTCAAACCCGCTGCTCAATCGAATCCGCGATCTGGTCCGCTGGGCGCAACGCTCGAACATGGTCTCGATCCTCACGGACTGTCCGCATCGCGAGAAGCTGGGGTGGCTGGAGCAGTATCACCTCAACGGGCCGTCGATCCGGTACGAATTCGATGCCACACGGATTTTCGCCAAGGGTGTGCACGACATGGCCGACGCCCAGGACGACAGCGGACTGATCCCGACCACCGCACCCGAGTACGCAAAATTCAAAGGCACGTTTCGGGCGGCGACGGAATGGGGTTCGGCGTTCATCATCGTCCCGTGGCAACAATACGAGTTTACCGGTGACCCGGAGCTGCTGCGCGCGCATTTCGATGCCATGAAGAAATACTTCGCCTATCTGGAGACCCGCGCCACCAACGACGTCGTGTCCGAGGGCCTGGGCGATTGGTACGACCTTGGGCCGAAGAAGCCCGGCGCCGCCCAGCTCACGCCGCCGGCCGTCACCGCCACGGCGTTTTATTTTTATGACGCGACGATTCTGGGCCGGGCCGCCGCGCTGTTGGGCCGCACGGACGACGCGAAACGGTATGCCGCCTGCGCGGAACGAATTCGCGAGAGCTACAACCATCATTTCTTCCACCGCGATACGGGCTCCTACGCCACGGGCTCACAGTGCGCCAACGCGCTGGCACTGGCGATGAACATCGTCGATCCGCCCCAGCGCAAACGCGTTCTGGCGGCGTTGGTGCGCGACGTGGAACAACACGATGGCCTGATGACGACCGGCGATATCGGCTTCCGCTACCTTCTGCAGGCGCTGGCCGACGGTGGGCGCTCCGACCTGATTTACCGGATGATCAACCGCGACGACAAGCCGGGCTACGGGTATCAGTTGAGGCATGGGGAGACGAGCCTGACGGAATCGTGGGACGCGAATTTGAGTTCGTCCCACAATCACTTCATGCTCGGGCAGATCATCGAATGGTTCTACAAAGACCTGGCCGGGATCGACTGCGACCCGGCGGGCCCCGGATTCCAGAAGATCATCCTGAGACCGCAACCGGTCAGCGACCTTGCGTGGGTCGAGGCCAGCTACGATTCGATTCGCGGTCCGATCCATGTCCGGTGGGAGCGCGATGGGGCGCGGTTTGTTTTCAGCGCGACCATTCCCGCCAACACAACCGCGACCGTGTTTCTCCCCAGCCGCAAAGGGGCGGAAGTTCTGGAAGGCGGAGCGATGGCAGGGAGGCAACCGGGCGTGAAGTTCCTTCGGTGGGACGGCGACCGGGCCGTGTTTGCGATCGAATCAGGCAGTTATCAGTTCCAATCCCCGCTTGCCCACCCCTGATATATGTGTGTAACACACGCAGTAGTAATTGGTTACACCGTTTCCCGATCCGTAACATAGTGGTCACCGTTTCGCAATTGTCGGGTGCGAAGTTAGACTTGGATGAAGTATCGCACCGTCTGGATGTCCGACCTGCACCTGGGTACTCGCGGCAGCAATGCGGCGGGGATTTTGGATTTCCTCAAGCAGAACGAATTCGAGCGGCTGTATCTGGTCGGTGACGTGATCGACATTTGGCGGTTGCGCAAAGAGCGGTACTGGCCTCAGTCGCACAACGATGTCATCCAAAAGATTCTGCGCAAGGCCCGCAAGGGGACGCACGTCGTCGTCATCCCCGGCAACCACGACGAATTCTGCCTCAACTTTCTCGGCGTCTACGGCAACATCGTTGTCAAAGAGCGCGACGTGTACACGACGATGGACGGCGAGCGGCTGCTGGTGATGCATGGGCATGAATTTGATTCCGTGACGATGCACGCCAAATGGTTGGCCCATCTGGGCGACTTCGGGTACACGCTGTTGCTGACGCTGAACCGTCCGCTGAATCTGGTGCGCAATTTGTTCGGGCTGAACTACTGGTCGTTGAGCGCCTACGTGAAGCAGAATGTCAAGAAAGTGGTCAGTTCGATCAGCCGGTTTGAAGAGGCGGTGGCGCATTACGCCGAACTGCACCGCGCCGGCGGCATCGTCTGCGGCCACATCCACACGCCGGCCGTCCGGCAAATTCGTGGCGTGAACTATTACAACACCGGTGACTGGGTCGAGAGCAGCACGGCGCTCGTCGAGCATCTCGACGGTCGATTGGAGCTGGTGTACTGGCGCGAGGAGATGGCGGACAACGTGATCTCGATCGCCGCCGCTCCGTCGGATCTCGCCGACAAGTCCGGGTTGCTCACGGCCAGCTGCTAGTGCTGTGACACGATTCATTTAACACGCGCCTCCCATCCTAACCCTCTCCCCCGGAGGGGCGAGGGGACGTTCTTCCTTGGGTTGCAGTTCCACCCGGCGGACGGACGGTCACCCGTCAGATTAAGGGTGTTCCTCTACTGGGCCGGATGCGATCGACGGTCGCGGCCGGGTTTTTATCGCCGTCTATTCCATTGTGGCGAGTTCCTGTATAGTGCTCCTGTCGTTCCCTGTGGGGAGACAGCGTGCGGAATGAACATCGTGACGAAGAGGAGCGAGCCATGAAAATGTGTGTCGGCGGTCGGTGGGTTGAAACCGACAGGAAGATCGAGGTGGTGCATCCGTACGACAATTTGGTCGTCGATACGGTGCCCCGCGCCGGCCTGGCGGACGTGGATGCGGCGCTGGCGGCAGCCGTGCGCGGCGCGAAAACCATGGCCAAACTCGCGGCCTGGGACCGTTACCAGATACTGCGGAAAGCGGCCGAGAAACTCGAACTGCGTGCGGAAGAATTCGCCCGCACGATCACGATGGAAGAAGGGAAGGTGATCGCCGAGGGACGTTTCGAGGTGGGGCGGGCGGTGCAGGTGCTGATGTTGTCGGCCGAGGAAGCGCGGCGGATTCACGGGGAGACAGTGCCGTTGGATGCGTCGCCGGGCGGGTCGGGCAAAATGGGGTTCACCCTGCGCGTGCCGTGCGGCGTGGTGGTGGCGATCAGCCCGTTCAATTTCCCGCTGAACCTGGCGGCGCACAAGGTGGCGCCGGCGATTGCGGCGGGCAATGCCGTGGTCATCAAACCGCCGTCGAGCACGCCGCTGTCGGCGCTGAAGCTGACGGAACTGCTGCTGGAGTGCGGGGTGCCGCCGGAGGCGATCTCGTGTTTGACCGGGCCCGGTGGCGAGCTGGGGGAAGCGCTGTGTCGGGACGAACGGGTGCGCAAGATCAGTTTTACCGGAAGCGCACCGGTCGGGGAACGGATTTGCCAGATCGCCGGCATCAAACGGTTGACGATGGAACTGGGGAGCAACTCGCCGATCATCGTGATGCCGGATGCCGACGCCGGCAAGGTGGCCGAAGCGGTCGCGGCGACGGGGTACGCGAACGCCGGTCAGATGTGCATCTCGACGCAGCGTGTGATCGCGCATCGGGACGTGTACGAGCCGGTGTTGGCTGCGTCGGCGCGCAAGGTCGAAGCGCTCACGACCGGTGATCCGCTGCATGAGAAGACGAAGGTTGGTCCGATGATTCACGAGACGGAGGCGAAGCGAGTGGAGCAATGGGTGAGCGAAGCGGTGCAGGGTGGCGCGCGTGTGGTCACCGGTGGCGAGCGGCGCGGGGCCATCTACACGCCGGCCATCGTGGCGGACGTGAAGCCCGAGATGCGGATTTCGTGTGAGGAAGTGTTTGGGCCCGTCGTGGCATTCACCGCGTTTCAGGATGTGGAGGAGGCCTTGGCGCTGGCCAACGACAGCCGGTTCGGATTGTCGGCGGGAGTGTTCACCGAGAGCCTGGACACCGCGATGAAGTTCGCGCGGGAGCTTCAGACCGGGAATATTCATATCAACTGGGGACCCCAGTGGCGGATGGACCTGATGCCCTATGGAGGCCTGAAAAACAGTGGCTTTGGGAAGGAAGGGCCACGATATGCCGTGGAGGAAATGACAGAGCTAAAGATGGTGGTTTTTCACCTAAACGATTGAAAGTGTTGACGTTATTGCAAAGAGTTGTTACAAATCCACCAAGATTTGCCCCGAGAGCGTTCGGGGTTGGGGCCGCATGCGAGGGGGGGGAAGCGTAGCAGAAACAAGCATTGCGACTTACGACTAGGATATGCGAACGATGGCACAGCCAGGGACGGGAGGCGCGTCAGGCGTGGACACGCAGCTACAAAACCAGAGTATCCGGGTCGAACGAAAGCATTTCACGTTCGACCTGAGAGAAAATCCGCGGGGCCGGTTCTTGAGAATCATCGAGGAAGTTAATGGTCGCCGAGACGCCATCATTATCCCCCTGACGGGATTGGAAGATTTCCGCGATCAACTGAACGAGATCATCAAGTTCAGCAAGACTCTCACACCGAAACCGTAGCTTGGAGATACGCTGCGGGGTTGAACGGAAAACCGGAGCCGCCGGCCGCGGGTTCCCGCGCATTCATTTGATTTCCCTGGCAAGAATCTGGCCGATGGCCGCTTGGGCTTGTTCTCTCACGAGCTGGTCGGGGTCTTTCAGCAGCAGGGTGAGGGCATTGGTGCCCTCGGGCAACCCGCATTCGCCCAGTGCCTGGGCGGCCCGGCCCCGGACCTTCGGATCTTTGTTCTCGGTGGCATCGCCCAACGGTTTCAAGGCGGCGGGATCGTGGATCTTGGCCAGAGCGATGGCGATGTCGAACTTCTGCGCCGGGGCGACCATGTCGAGGGCACGACGAAGCGAGGGACGCGCAGCGTCCGTGGCCAGGTCGTAGATGGCGCGGGCCGCACTGTACCGCACGTTGCCGTCCGTGTCCGGCAACAATTGAGCCAGCCATCCTATCGCCCGCGGATTGCCGAGTTTGCTCACGGCGGTGGCGGCTTCGGCGCGGACAAACCAGTTATCGTCGGCCAGCAACTGGAACAGCGGTTTGAGGGCCGCCGGATTTCGCAATCGGCCCAATGCGCGTGCGCAATAACCCCGCACCCAGAAATCGGAATCATCCGAAGCGCGGACGAGAGCGCGGAAATCGCTTGCGGCGGGCTGATCGGAAATGAGACGGGCCGCGTTCTCGCGAACGACACGGTCTCGATGGCGCAGGCTCTCGACGAGGATCGATCGACCGGTCGGGGCGAGTTGCATCGCGGTCGCCGCCTGGTCAAGTTCTCCCTCGCGGAGCAGAACGACGACGCGCATCCGCAGCAGCGCCGGAGAATCGGGATGCTGTTGAAGCCAGTACTCGACCGCGTCGCGAGCGGCTTGGATTCGCCCCTGGTCAAGCAAGGTGTTTGCCTTGTCGAGGGCGGCGCGTTCCGGGTTCTTCGCGCAGCCGGCGAGCAACCCGATCAGTATCAACGTGGCAAAACGTGTCATGGTGTGGCGTAATGCGCTCCCGGTCGTATGTCCCTTACAACAACGGAGCGGGAAACGGGAGCCATTCTTTGTCCGGACGAGGAATGCGGTCAAGCGGGAACTGACGCGGTAATCACGGGCTTCGGGGTTGACACCCCCTCAGACGGCCCGTAAACTACCGGCAACTATGCCGGGGTCGACATTGAGGAGTGGAGCCGCATCATTTCGTGCATCGCTTTCCAAGCGAGAACTCTCGGACCTGTTGGAACCAGTCGGGGCGGAATTGCCTCGGGTGGAAATGGCGCTGGCCCAGCAAGTCAACAGCTTCGACCTTCGTTTGGGCGATCAAATCCGATACATTCTCGGGGGCACCGGAAAGCGCCTGCGTCCAAGCCTCGCTCTACTGTCGGGCGGGGCAACCGGGGGCATCCGCGAAGAGCACATCACGCTGGCTGTCATTGTTGAACTCATTCACATAGCCACGCTGGTACACGATGACGTTTTGGACGAGGCTGAACTGCGCCATCAAATCCAGACATCTAACCATCGATGGGGCAACGAGATAAGTGTGTTGCTTGGAGATTGCCTGTTTGCTCATGCCCTGCGGCTCGCGGCCGGTTACCCCACGACCGAAGTCTGTCGCAGGGTTAGTGAGGCCACAAATACGGTATGTTCGGGAGAGATCGTGCAGACACAGCGCCGTTTTGACGCGGATCTGAGTCTCGACCAGTACCTGGACATCATCAATATGAAGACAGGGGCGCTGTTTGCGGTCAGTTGCGAGCTGGGGGCCGTTTTGAACGGTGCGCCACCTGCTGTTGTCAAATCGATGTATGAGTACGGAGCCAATTTGGGCATCGCGTACCAGATTTATGACGATTGCGTGGACATTTTTGGCCAGGAACGGCAGGCCGGGAAGTCGCTGGGGACAGACATGAAGAAGGGCAAGCTGACATTGCCACTGTTGTTGTTGCTTCAGCACGCGGAGCCGTCCAGTCGCCAGGAACTCCGGGCAATGATTTTCCGCAACGACCAACAGGAGCAGCAGCGGTTGTTGCGGCTGGTGCTTGGAAACGGGGTTGTCACCGAATCACTGGCCGCCATCGACAAGTACGTCACACGCGCGCGGGAGAATCTTTCTGGCTTGCCCACGAACGTGTACGGCAACACATTGGGATCACTGACGGAATATCTTTCGGGGCAGAGCCGATTGCTCCTTCGGGAAGCGGTAGCAGCGTAACCACCGGGTTCAAGGGGATCATCTTCGCGGGAATGAAACTGAAGGAAACAACCAACCTCGACGGCCGGATGGCAGAACGGACGGGCACGCCTGTGCCCGCCACGCCTCCCGTGACCGAGGGCGAGATCGATCTCCAGCACGAAGAGGACGAAGCGCTGGTTCGCCGCACCCAGAAAGGCGATCAATCCGCGTTTGATGTCCTCGTCGGCCGTTACAAAGACCGGTTGTACGCGACGGTCTACCACATGACGTCGAACCACGAAGACACCAACGATCTGGTGCAAGACACATTCATCAAGGCTTACAAGAGTCTCCGCGGCTTTCGCGGTCAGTCGAGCTTTTACACGTGGGTCTACCGGATCGCCGTCAATCGCACGATCAATTTCATCAAACGCCGCAAGACCCGCAACCAGTACAGCCTCGATGATCTCGACAACGCCATCCAGACCGACCCCGACCTGGTGGAACTGATGTCTCACGTGACGCCGCGACGCGAGGTGGGGTTGACGGAGCTGCAGCAGAAATTGAACGAAGCGATGCAACAATTGTCAGAAGCGCATCGGACGGTCGTCACCATGCACGACATTCAGGGAATGACGCACGTGGACATCGCCCGCGTCATGAAATGCTCGGAGGGGACCGTTCGTTCGCGATTGTTTTACGCGCGGCAACAACTGCAGGGATTGCTCAGCGACTATTTGTGATGAACGCCATGAACTGCGAAAAGGTACAAACATTGTTCGATGATCTCTCGGAGAATCGCCTCGATCCCGAGACGGCGGCCCGGGTCCGCCAGCACCTGGCCGACTGTACCGATTGTCGCGTGTTGGAGCAGCGCGCCGCCCGGCTGCAGCGGCTCCTGGCGCTCAAGCGTTACGAGCGGCCGTCGCCGGAGTATCGGGACGGTTTTCTTTCGGAGTTCCATCAACGGTTGGCCGCCGAAACGCAGCGGACCCCATGGTGGGAGCGGGCCGTGGGCCGCATCGACAGTCTTCTGGTGGCGGGAACGGTCCAGGTATGGCGCTACGGTCTTGCCAGCGCGATGGGAGTGGCTGTCGTTGTCGGCGTGATGTGGATGAGCGTGCGTCAGCCCGATATTGCCGACAACATCACCGGCCAAACGGCCTCGACGAATCCGTCCGTGGTGCTCGCGAATTCTCAAACGGTCTTTCCCCCCTCTGGTTCCCCCGATGTCGTCACCACGTCTCTTGCCGCCACCGCCACACTGCAAGCCGAATCGGGCGATTACCAGGCTACCCCGACTGGAGGTATGGATTTGGTCCCGGCCGCCACACGCGCGGATGATACCGTGCCGCGCTACGTGCTGGATCGCATCACCCCTGCCAGTTATGAAGTGTCCAGTTACCATTTCTAAGCCGCGTCTCAGTTGGTGCGTCGTTCTTCTCCTTGCTGTAACCACCTCCAGCGTCCTGGCGGAAAGTATGCTGGAGACAATGGATCACGAAGTCACGTCCATCTACGAGAAATCTCGCGACGCGGTGGTAAAAATCCATGCCTTGCGCCAGATCCAGATCGGCAATTTGCTGTTGTTGCCTTCGTATCGGATTGCGACCGGCTTCTTCATTGACAAGGACGGCCACATCCTGACCACCGCGACGGCGGTTGATGACGCGGACACGTGCTGGATCGATTGGCGCGGGCAACGGATCAACGCTCGCGTCGTCGGGCGCGATGCCCAGACCAACCTCGCCGTGTTGAAAATCGATCCGGTGGACGGGGCGCCGACACCGTTCCTGACGCAAGGGGATTCCGACAGCCTGCGCGTTGGGTCGATGGTGATCGCCGTGGCGTTTCCGTATGACCAACCGAGCGTGCCGGTGGTGGGATTTGTCAGTGGCCTGGACATCCAGAGCAACGGACACGTGTTTCCCACGACTCATATTCGCGCGGGGTGCCGGCTCAGCCCCGGACAGGCCGGAGGCCCGCTGCTGAACGTGCACGGGGAGGTCATCGGGATCGCGATTGCCGAGCACGCGGATGGTCAATGTTGCGCCCTGCCGATCAATGCCGCCCACAAAATCAGCCAGGACATCTTGGCTTTCGGTCAGGCGCAACATCCTTGGGTCGGCCTGCGCGTTTCCGAGCGTCTGCCTGCCGCCAACGCCGCCGAACCCGGCCAGCGTCAGGTCTTCGTACAACAGGTCTTCTCGAACACGCCGGCGGCGGTCGCCGGGTTCCACGACGGCGATATCCTGGTGACCATCACGAGCAACGAGGTCCGCCGTTCCGCCGATGTGCTCAACACGATGTTCTACCATCGCGTCGGCGACAAAGTGGAATTCACGGTGCTGCGGGATGGACTGGAGCAGAAGATCATCCTGACTGTTGGCGGTCGCCCAGCCCAGGAGGCGTTCGGCTTCGTTTCCGCTCCGCAGGCGGTCTCGCCGCCTGAGCCGCCGGTTGTGCCGCGGCCGGTGGCCCTGCCTGTTTCTGAACCCTAGGTGTTCCGCGTAAGAATGCCGCCCGCCGTTCTATGGGGAGTGCTTTAGCGGCAGGACCTTGACGAAATAGACGTCGTTCTGCCGCAGGGTGAAGCTGCGGACAAACGGCCTGCCGTTTTCAATCTGGATGGTCTCCACCGATTCGGGGTCACCCTTGCATTGCTGGCGCAAAATTTGGACCTGGCCCGGAGTTAATTGCGACGGCGAGCCGAGATCAACATAGCCGGTGAAGACGTCATTGACGCGGTAGCCGGTCCGGTAAACCTCCAGCGTGTAGCTTCCCTCAGGCAGATTGGCAATGCGGAGCGCCACCCGGCCGGCGTCCTTGGCCGGGACTTCGTGCTGATAAAACTGCTGATCGTTCATTCCCTCCGGCGGCACGATCGGCGTGTAGTCCCAAAACAGGGCCTGGATGGAATTGTCGCCGCTCTTGCACACCCAGGAAGCCGGGTCGGTGTTGGCCAGTTCCAGCGGGCCCAGTTCGTTCAGGAACTGGAACGCGTAGAACGCGGGTTTCTTCAGGTCCTGGTAATTCATCAGGCCGAAGCCGCCATGGAACGGGGTCATGCGCGGGCCGGCTTCTTCAAAGATATCCGTGAACACCCAGTACGACATCGAGTTCACGGACTCGTAGGCACCCTTGACCTTGCTTAGGATGAAGGAGGCCTGCTGATAGGTATCGTGCATGAAATCGCTCGGGGTGTAGGCCGAACTCCACTCGGTAAAATGCAGGGGCAGGCCGGGCATCGGCGAACGGTCGATCATCTTCCGCTCGTCGACCATCCGGCCAATGACCGAATTGGGATCGGGATCAAGCACCGTTCCTTGCTGGCCGGTCTCGTCGAAATACCCGCTCTTGACGCCATACGCGTGCGTGGAAATGAAGTCGAGTGGCACGTCGTTCGTGTGGCAGTAGGTGATGAACGGTTCGTCAAACTGTCCGATGGCCGTGGCCGGGCCGCCCACGCGATAGTCCGGCGAGACGCTTTTGACGGCTTTGGCGGTGACAGCATAGAGCTTGAAATAATCCTCCCGCGTGCCGGTAAAGAAGCCATCACGCAAATCGGGTTCGTTCCAAACCTCAAAGTACCAGGTTTTGACCTCGTCGTGGCCGTAGCGGTCCTGGAAGTGGCCGACGAGGTGTCGAATCAGGTCGGCCCATTTGTCATGAGATTTTGGCGGGGTGATGTTGCCCTTCCACCAAAAGACGGTTTTGGTGCCGCTGGCCAGTTCGTTGGGCATGAACGACAGCTCGACAAACGGTTTGATGTGGATGCTGAGCAGAAAGTCGTACAGCCGGTCAATGTACTGCCAGTTGTAGATCGGATTGCCGTGTGCGTCCTCTTTGTAGACGCCCATGTCATCCGTGAGCAATCCGTGCATGCGGATGTACTGGAAGCCGCATCGGCGCCGCGTCTCGCGCAACTGGTCCTGCCAATCCGCGCGCAGTCCTTCGTTGGCCCGGCCCGCCCCAACGCACACCTTGAAGGAAGTGTTCAGCGGCCCGCGAACGGCATTCACATCGGCAGCGATCACGCGCGCGCCCGGTTCCGCTGACGGCGCGTTTGTCGCCATCGCGGCCAACGCAAACGACTGTCCGCCGACAGCCGTTGCCAGCACCACGTCCAGGATACGGGAAGATTTGAAGGAGATCAGACTGTTTTTCATAACGCGCCGGATCGATGAAATCGTTTGCAAGCCCTACGTTGCCTCACCGACCGTTCCAAGTCCAGTGTCTTTTTTTCTACGGCAAAGAGCGTCGAGCGGAACCAAAATCCGGTCGCATCTCTTGCATCGGTTGGTTTGGGAGATCATTGCGCCGCCGGCAACGGCGCAGGCTTGAGATTGCTGCCGGTGATGCGTAACGAGCAAGTGAGCTCGCTCAGCTTTTCGCCGGGCAGTTCCACGACCAGTCCATCCGCCGTCTGGTTGAACTTCAACTTGCCGGGGTGGCCGAGTAATTCGATCTTCTCGAGTTTGTTTTGTGCGGGGTCCGTGGTTTTGGCGAGCGATTTGATGACCATTTTGCCATCATCCGGCCAGCCGAGCGCAATCGCGTAGAGCGTTTTGCCTTTGGTCGTGAAACGGATGTCCTTCGCGCTGTATTGGAAGTCTTCCTTGAACGCGCCACCGCTTGCCTGCACGGCGCCTTCGCCGTAAACCAGCCATGCCCGCGTGCCGTAGATCGCCTCGCCGTTCACCGCCGTCCAGTCGGCCAGTTGATGCAGCATCGTTTCCACCTCGGGATCCAGCGTGCCGTCGGGCCGCTGCACGATGTTGAGCAGCAGATTTCCGTTCTTGCTCACGATGTCCACAAGCATGTGTGCCACCCAGCTCGACGGCCGGTATTTCCAGTTCCGGTTGTAAAACCAGTCGCTGATGGAGGTGTCGCACTGCCATGGATACGGATCGATGCCGGCGTTCACGCCGCGTTCGTAGTCGTGCACCCAGCGTCCGTCGGAGGATTGCTTGCAGGTGTAAACAGCCTCGCATTTTCCGTGATGGGCGGCGGCGTTGACGTTGTAGAAATTCGCGATCTGGCTCAGGCCGACTTCGTTGCCGAACGCCACGCCGCCATCGGTGTACAGCAGATCGGGTTTGTAGTTGTCCACCAGTTCCTTGATTTCGTCGAACCACTGCTGCTGCCAGCGACGGTTGATGGAGTAACCCCAGTAATTGTCGCCCGGTTCCGCGAGGGAATGATAGAGGTCTTGCCATTGCGGGTTGGCGCCGTCGTAAGGCACGCCGGCCATGGGACCATCCTTGTCGGCGCCATGGCTGGTTTGGAACCAGGTAAAGCTCGCGCCCAGATGTTCGGAGACACCGAAAAGCAAGCCGTTCTTCTTCGCCGCCTTCTGCCACTCGGCAACGACATCGCGGTGCGGCCCCATCTGCACCGAGTTCCAGCGATGCAGCTTCGAGTTCCACAAGAAGAAATTGTCGTGGTGCGAAGCCATGCTGACGAAATACCTCGCGCCGGCTTTTTTGTAGAGTTCCATCAGTTTCTCGGGGTCCCAACGCTCGGCTTTCCAGAGCGGGATAATGTCCTTCCAGCCGTTGGTGGACGGATGGCCCCAGCGCTTGAGATGATCTTCGTAGTCGGGATCTCCCTGTTGATACATCTTGCGGGCATACCAATCACCCTCCATGGGCACCGATTGCGGTCCCCAGTGCGCCCAAATGCCAAACTTCGCGTCGCGAAACCACTCCGGATAGGAATAGTTCGTGAGCGAATCCATGGTGCCGACAAACGGGCCGTTGGCAATCGGCAGGTGAAATGAGTTGGTTTGCGCCATCGCTGCCGCAGACGAGAAACCCAGCGCCAGCACGGTCAGTATGGTTCGATTCAGTATCATAATCCCTCCATTCGATTCAGTTTGGATTCATCGACTCACGGCAGGAATGGGCACGGTGCGCTCGGTTGCGTTTGCACGACCACTGTTGCCGTCTTAAGACCATCGGAATTGGCGGACAGTCCAAGTTCGCCGGCGTCGCGAAGCGAAATGGTGGGCGGCAAGGCGGCAACGGATTGCTTGAACAGTCCGATCTCGGCCAGCGTTGGTTCCAGGCGTGAACCAATGATGCGGATGCGCACCTGGCTTGTGGTGAGGGGCGACTTCAACCGGATGAGCCGCCGATGTCCGACAGTCGTGAGTTCGTCCGACGAGATTTTTTCCGCCGCAACCCAGTCAGACCCGTTCCAAACATCAACGGCAAAGGACTCGATTCTCTGGCCGCGATGATCCACCGCTTCCTGCAACGAAACGACATCAAAGGTCACCGCGGCCGGCAGCGTCAAAGTCACGGTGCCGTTGGTGTGACCCGGCGCGGCTTCCCACCAGGTGTCAAGGTCTCCGTCCAAAGCCAGCGACGCGCTGTGGGCGCTATTGGAATTGTCGGCCGTGAGCTTGCCGACGGCGGCGAGGTTGGTGGCGAAAGTGTCGTTGACCACCTGTGCCAGCCGGCGTAATGCCTCGACCTGATCGTCGGGAACCAAACCGCGGGTGTCGGGCGAAAGATTCAAAATGAGATTCCCGTTGCGCCCCACGGAAGAGAAGTAAATGTCAAGCAACTGCGACAGGCTCCGCGGATGTTTCCGCGGCGACCAGAACCATTGGCCATCGGCGAGAATGGTGACATTCACTTCCGCCGGATACCACCAGAGATACGAACCGGGCATGAGTTTGGCACGGCTGCCGAGGTCCCAAGCCGTCATGTCCGGCCAGATAAAGGTATCGGGCGGCTGCGGCAGCGGAATGACGCTCCATTCCGTTGTGCGTCCGTAGCCACTTTCAGAGCCCACCCAGCGCACGTCCGGCCCCTTGCCAAAAATCACCGCCCCGGGTTGCAGATGGCGGATCAGGTCATACCACGCCGCGTAATTGTACGTCTGTTTGACGCTCGGATCCGGATTTGCGCCGTCGAACCACACTTCTTCAATCGGCCCATATTCCGTGAGCAATTCGTAAAGCTGGTTTAGGAAATAGCGATTGTAATCGTCAACCACGTACGTGTAATTCGTGGAACCCGCCGCCGGCGTTCGGGCCAAAGCCGGATTCGTTTTGAAGCCGGCCGGATCCGTGGGAATAACCGAGAGAACGTTGCTGCTGCCGTTGCCGTAGTATCCCGCCGGATTGTTGGGATTGGTCCTCAACTGATAAAGGTCTGCCGGTGAAAGATAAACGCCCAGCTTGAGGCCGTGCGCGCGGGCGGCGTCGGCAACGGCTCGCACCACGTCGCCCTTACCGTCGCGCCACGGACTCGCCACCACCGAGTGCGGCGTGTAGCGAGTGGGCCACAGGCAAAATCCATCGTGATGTTTGCAAACCAGCACAATCATTTTGCCGCCGAAATTCTGCATCGCGTCGAGCCATTGGTTGGCGTCTAACGACGAAGGGTGGAAGATCGCAGGGTCTTCGCGTCCGTTGCCCCACTCGACGCCGTTGAAAGTGTTCACGCCGAAGTGCACGAAAAAGGTCCGCTCCAGTCGCATCCAGTCCGTTTGATTGGCACGCGGCAAAACTTTTGCCGCTTTTTCAGCGATGATGGGCACACTGTCACTGTTGGAAATGACCTGGAGCGTGGAATACGGAACCGTCGCCGCAACAGCGCCGGTATCCGCGAGCGTTCGCCCGCATCTCAGGCCCAGAATCATAAACAGCCCCTGCAAGAGTATTCTGCCTACCCTGGCGTTTCGTGGTCGATTCAATTTTATATTCAATCACTCACGGTAGGGATGGGCGCGGTGCGCACGGTTGCGTTTGCACAACGGCTGTCGCCGGCTTAAGACCATCGGAACTGGCGGCCAGTTTGAATTCGCCGGCGTCTCGTGTGGATTGCACGATGACTTCCGCCAGGCCGTTAAACAGGCTGCGCGACCACGGCAAGGCGCTGGCTTTGCCAACGAAGTCCACATTCACGTGGGGACTTAAACCGCCCTGGTCGCCATGATTTTTCACGCCCACGGCGATGACATTGTCCCCAGGGTGAAGGAATTTTTTGATGTCGAACATCGCTGGCGCCTGCCAGTGCGATTCGCCGACGAACTGGTTGTTCACGAAATACCAGCCCTCATTGTCGCAACCGGCGAAACGAATTTGCACGCCGGCATTGTTCAGGTCTTCTTCCGTCAGCGCGAGATGCGCGCGGTAAATCGCCGTGGCATCTTCCGTTTTGATCGTCGATTCGCCAGTGCCGCCGTCGGTTTTGGCTTGGAGGACGTTCCAGGCTGAATCGTCAAAATCATTCCCGTATTCCGGCACCGGGCTGCTGTTGCCCGGGATCTTCGCAAGCTGCCAGCGCCAATTATTGAGGGCAAGGCTGCGCACGGGCCGGTTCGGAAGGAACGTGTCCGGCTCATGGCAACTCGGGTCGCCGTTGCCCAGGCCAAGGATCTTCCCCGCCCCTTCGACATCGAAATCGATTTTGTTTTGCGCCACCGGCACCACACGGCCCTGCGCATCGAGCGCGGCAACGGTGAACACGCTCACGTCTTCCCCGTCGGCGTTGATCGTCTTGCGGTCGGGAGTGAGTTGAATTTGCGTCGCGTCGCCGGTCGTCTCAACTTTGGTCTCCGCAATGGTCTTGCCGGCGTCATCGAAACCTTTCGCACTCAAAGTTCCCGGCGCGTATTTCACCTGCCAACTTAATTTTGAGTTCGGCTTCATCACCTGTTTGCCGAGCGATGTGCCGTTCAAAAAGAGTTCCACCTGTTTGCAGTTGCTATAGGCGTCCACGCGGATTTCCTGGCCTTCCTTGCCGGGCCAGTTCCAGTGCGGCAACAGGTGCAGCACGACGTTCGTCGTCCACCACGCCTTGTAATAATAAAAATTGTCCTTCGGAAAACCGCACGTGTCGAGGATGCCGAAATGCGAGTTGATGCACGGCCACCCATACGGCGACGGCTCGCCGCGATAATCAAAACCGGTCCAGACGAACCCGCCGGACAGCCATGGACGGTCGGCAAACCAACTCCACCATGTTTCGGCGGTTTGCGTCCACCGGGAGGAACTCACATCGTAGGCGCTGACGTAGCCGCGCACCCTGTCGTTTTCGTAAATGCCGCGCGTGCCTACGGTGCTGGCCTGCTCGGTGCCGACGTTCGGCTGGTGCGGGTGTTTGGCGTGATACCTGTCCATGTCCGGACCGGGATGATAATTCCACCCGCGCACTTCGATGACGCCGTTGATGCCCCAAACATTGTCGCCTTCCGGCGCGGCGTAGGTCACAGGCCGCGTCGGGTCGAGGTGCTTGACGTATTGTTGCATCGCGCGGGCAACGTTGGCCCCTTGCGGTGAGTCTTGCACACCATACTCCTCGTTGGCCACGCTCCAGATAGCGACACACGGATGATTGCGGTCGCGGCGAATCTGGTCGTCCCACTTGCGGAGATTTTCCGAATCGCTGCCGAGCAGTCGGCTCTCGTCCATGATCAACATGCCGAGGCGGTCGCAGGCGTCGAGCAATTCCGGCGTAGGCGGATTGTGCGAGGTGCGAATGGCGTTGCAGCCGAACTCCTTCAATTTTCTCACACGAAACTCCTGCAACGCATCCGGGATGGCCGCGCCCACGCCGGCGTGGTCCTGGTGATTGCAGGTGCCATAAAGTTCGTAATGCTTGCCGTTCAGCAGAAATCCATTCGCCGGATCGAAGCCAATGGTGTGGACGCCGAAGACAGTTTCCATTTGGTCAGCGATTTTGTCGCCGACAGAAACTGTCGTGATGAGCCTGTAAAGTTTTGGCGATTCCGGCGACCAAAGAACGGGGGAGGAAAGTTCCGATTCCAATTTTACGGTCCCCCGCGATTCGCCCGGCACCTCTTCCGATTCCTTGAAGCGTGTCAGCGACCTGCCTTCTGGAGAAAAGATTTCGCAGTTCACAACCGCTGTCGCAGCGTTTGTGAGCGTGTTGAGCAGATCTGCTTCCACATGGATGTCCGCCTTGTCGGCCGGCACGTTGTTCTTGAAATTGGAATACACGAAAATCCCATCCGGCGCGATGGCCACCGGCGCGATCTTGTCCAGCCAGACGTGGCGGTAGAGGCCCGCGCCTTCGTAGAACCAGCCCTCGAATTTCGTCGCGTCCACCCGCACGGCGATCACGTTCTTGCCGCCGAAGTTCACCACGTCCGCGATGTCCTCGCGGAATGGATAGTAGCCACCCTCATGCCGTCTCACGAGCCAGCCATTGACCCAGACCGTCGCGTCACGGAACACGCCATCGAACGTCAGCCAGATTCGTTTGCCGGAATCCGTTTCCGGCAATTCAAGCGTGCGGCGATACCAGCCGATGCTGGTCTTCTCAAAACCGGGCCCGACCGGTTTGAAGCCGTGGTTCATGTCGGCGGTTCGGTCGAATGGCAATTCAACCGCCCAGTCGTGCGGCAAATTGACGGAGCGCCACGCCACGTCGCTGAATACCTTCTCCCAGGCGGGACCGGTGCTGGTACCGGCCTTGTCCAGATGCAGCGCGCCGGGCCAGTCGTCGCCGAGATGGAATTTCCAATTCGCGTCGAGCGAAAGGTGTTCGCGCGGCGAATCGGCGGCCGAAAGCTGGGTGACGAACAACACGGCAGATGCGACCACAAAAAGAGTCCGAACCAGAGAATGGATTTTCATATGGGTACCGACCAGATTGTTGCGGCCAATGCAAAGGGCTGTCCGCCAACAGCCGTTGCCAGCGCCACGTTCAGGATGCGGGGAGATTTGAAGAAAATCAGGCTATATTTCATAACGCGCCGCACCGATGCAATCGTTTTCAGCGCCCATATTGCATCACCGGCGGTTTCAAGTCCAGTATCTTTACGACGGCTTTACTCGAAGACCCTGAAACGCAACGAGGCGGGAAGCCGTCGCCTCCCGCCTCACGCGTTAATGCGGATTCGAAGCCATTACTTTTTGCCGACTTTGGCTCGCACGTCGTCCAGTTGACCGGCCGAGCCGAGCACCTGGTTCTTGTGCGCGATCATCTTGGCGTACTCTTCGATGTAAATCTTGCCGGGATCGCGCAGGTCGAATTTCTCCGGGTGATCCTTGAAGAATTCGCGATGGACGCGCGTCCAGACGAGCCGGCCGTCCGTGTCGATATTGACCTTGCAAACGCCCTTCTTCGCCGCGGGCAGGAAATCCTCCTCCGGAACACCGCTGGCATCGGGCATGTGACCGCCGGCCTTGTTGATGCGGTCGACTTCGTCCTTCGGCACGCTCGAGCTGCCGTGCATGACCATCGGATATCCCGGCAGCAACTTCTGAATGGCCTCGATGACTTCAAAATGCAGCCCCAACTTCTTGCCGGGCTCGGCCTTGAACTTGTACGCGCCGTGGCTCGTACCGATGGCGACGGCGAGCGAATCGCATTTGGTCAACTGGACGAACTTCTTGGCTTCCTGCGGATCGGTGAGGCACACGTGGCCGACGATGTCCTCTTCGACGCCGCCGAGCATTCCGAGCTCGGCCTCGACCGATACGTTGCGCGCATGCGCCTTGTCCACCACGCGCTTGGTGATCTCGGCGTTCTTCTCGAACGGCTCGTGGCTGGCATCGATCATGACCGAACTGTAAAACCCGGAATCGATGCAGTCGTAACAGGTCTGCTCATCCCCGTGATCGAGGTGGACGGCAAAAATCGCTTCGGGGAAGACCTGTTCCGACGTGCGAATCATCGCCTCGAGATACCGTTTGTCGGTGTACTTGCGCGCGCCCTTGCTGAGCTGGATGATGAACGGCGCCTTGCTCTGGACGTTGCCTTTGAACAAGCCGACCGTCTGTTCCAAATTGTTGATGTTGTACGCGCCAACGGCATACTTGCCGTACGCGACCTTGAACAACTGAGCCGTGGTAACAATCATTTCAAATCCTCCTTAACAACGGGGTGCAGCCAAACGCCATTGAGGCAGACTACTGGAGCCCGTCCACCGGGTCAAACCCCATTTTGGCATGTGCGGGAGGGCGAGCCTCCCGGCGAGCCGAATCCTGTCATTCTGAGCGAAGCGAAGAATCTCTCACTGCAGGTGAATACGCGCTCACGAGATAACCCGCAGCAAAACTACACGATCGTGGGCTTGGTCCTGCCTGCTCTGAACTCGGCAACGGCTTCGCGCGCCAGAAGGGCCAGCTGGTCTTGGGACGTGGCGAATTGCTCATCCCATTTCCGTTCTGAAGCCAGTTCCTCCAGAAGGAATGCGGCCAGCGCGTCCTGCTCCTTCAGCGGGAGCAAGGACTTGGTCACTCACCAAGGCTAGACGGATTTAAGGGATCGCGCAAGACCGGGGTTGGCGCTTTCTCGCTCCGTTGTGCGCGGTCTTCTGACCGAACACTTTTGCCGACCGAAGGTCTCCAGCAGGTTTTGGAGACCCTGCGGTCACGTGGTCAGCGAGATCAAGGGGACCTCTGCCGAACGAATTCCTAGTCGTCAAAATGAACACTCGAAATCTTCGTGCCCGGGGGCATGTGCTTGGTCCGCCGGTAGAGCTGACCGAGCACCGAGTAATGAACCTGAACGTCAATTGGCTCGAAATTTAACGGCTCCAAACTGCCCCCCAATGTCAGAGGCACTTTGCAGCCCCAACACTTGCCGGATGGCAGGTCTCCGTGAAGTTTCTTGAGCTCCATGAGAAGATTGCCCATGAACCAAGTCCGCCGCTGCCCTCGATCCTCCAGAAGCAGGTCGAACTCCGCCTGAGAATGGGCTATCTTTTTGATCTCGCCGCACATTAAGTCAAGAAAGTGGATATGGCCTGACTGATCTCGCAGAAACAAATCGCCGCAGGCCGTCATCAGAACCGGCGTGTAGGATTTCTTCAGCAACCACTGCCAGTCGTTCAAAAGAGCTGTAAAGTCGAATCCCTCTATATCGACGGTCAGATGTTTTGGAACAGCCATATCTCACAGGTCGACTACCGCTCAGCAGTCATCGATCGCTCTAATACGGCAGCGGGAACCTGGCGGTCAGGGCGCGGACTTTGGCTTTCACGCTGGCTTGCAAGGAGGCATCCTCGGGCTTTTCGAGGACTTCGGTCATGAGCGCGGCGATCGTGTCCATATCCGCTTCCTTCATGCCGCGAGTGGTGACGGCGGGCGAACCGAGCCGGATGCCGCTGGTGACAAGCGGTTTTTCGGGGTCGTAGGGGATCAGGTTCTTGTTGACCGTGATGCCCGCTTTGTCGAGAGATTCCTGGGCAATCTTGCCGGTGAGCTTCTTCGGACGCAGATCGACGAGCATGAGATGATTGTCCGTGCCGCCGCTGACGATGCGGAACCCGCGCGAGGCCAGCGCCGTCGCGAGCGCCTTGGCGTTCTTGATGATCTGCTGCTGGTAGGCCTTGAAATCGGGCTTCATCGCTTCGAGGAAGCAGACGGCTTTGGCGGCGATGATGTGCATCAGCGGCCCGCCCTGAATCCCCGGCAGCATCCAGCTATCGATGTCCTTGGCGTATTTCGCCTTGCACAAAATCAGGCCCGCCCGCGGCCCGCGCAACGTCTTGTGCGTGGTGGTCGTCACGAAATCGGCATGTGGCACGGGGTTCGGATGCAGGCCCGTGGCCACCAGACCCGCGATGTGGGCCATGTCGACAAACAGCAGCGCCTTCACGCTGTCGGCGATCTCGCGCATCCGTTTGAAATCGATGACGCGCGGATAGGCGCTCGCGCCCGCCGTGATCATCTTCGGCTGACACTCCTTCGCGAGTTTCGCCAGTTGATCGTAATCGATCTGCTCCGTGTCCTGGCGCACACCGTAATGGACGACCTTGTAGAATCGGCCCGAGAAATTCCGCGGCGAACCGTGCGTGAGATGGCCGCCATGGGCCAGCTCCATCGTCAGGATGGTGTCCCCGTGCTGGATGGAGGCGAAGTACACGGTCATGTTCGCCTGCGAGCCCGAGTGCGGCTGGACGTTGGCGTGCTCGGCCCCGAAGAGTTGCTTCGCACGGTCGATGGCCAGTTGTTCGACGATGTCCACGTACTCGCATCCGCCGTAGTAGCGCCGGCCGGGGTAGCCCTCGGCATACTTGTTCGTCAACACCGTGCCGGCGGCTTCGAGGATCGCCGGCGACACAAAATTTTCGCTGGCGATCAATTCGATGTTTTCCTGCTGACGCTGTTTCTCGCGCTGGACCGCGTCGAAAATCTCCGGATCGGTCACCGCGAGCGCGGACGTTTTTTTCGTGGGAGTGGAACTGGTATTCATGATTTGTGGGGGGTGATCCATTTCGCCGACGCGCCGGGCATGACGGCCGCCCTCGAAATCCGTATGCAGCCAGACATCGAGCAGGTGTTTCGCCTGTTCGGGATCGGTCTCGATGCCGGACAGGACGAGGACATTGGCGTCGTTATGTTCGCGGCTGAGCCGAGCCCACTGCTCGTTGCTGACCATCGCGGCGCGGACGCCGGGAAAACGGTTGGCGGCGATGCTCATGCCGATGCCGCTCTTGCAGATCAGCACGCCGCGGTCGAAATTTCCGGCGAGCAGCTCGCGGGCGACGGCAAACGCGTAGTCGGGGTAATCCACCGGGTCGGTCGAGTGCGTGCCGAAATCCGAAAACGGATAACCGTGCTGCGCCAGCCAGTCTTTCAGGGCCGCTTTGATACTGACGCCGCCATGATCGCCCGCAAGAGCGATGCGCAACGGACGGGCGTCCTGACTCGCCGCCGGGGCCGCGGCTTCCGTCGCCGTCTTGCGCGCGGCGGCGGCGGTCTGGTCGATAAACACGATCAGGCTCGGCAGGGCGTCGCGAATCTGGTCACGCGTGCGCCGATAGACTTCAATCGACTGGCCGATCGGGTCGGCAATGTCCTTGTTCTCACCCGCGCGTGATTCCTCAAACTCCCGCACCAGAAACGTTTTTTCCGCCGCGGACGGGAACAGCGTCTGGAGGGCGTCCTGATGCTGGCGGGTCATGACAAAAATGAAGTCGGATTGTTGAACGAGGTCGCTGTTCAGTGATTGGCTGACGTGCGAGGAGATGTTCACGCCGAGTTCGGCGGCAACCTCGGCGGCGACATCGGTCACGCGCAGGCCGTCGAGCGCGCCGAGCCCCGCAGAGGCGACCTGGACGTCGTCGCGGCCGCGCAACATGTGGCGGAGGATGCCCTCCGCCATCGGGCTGCGGCAAACATTGCCTGTGCATATGAAGAGAATCTTCTTCATCGAATCCTCACTGCGTGCTGTGTACCGGCAGGCTGTGACGCCCGGCGCCCGTCATTGCCAGGACAAGAGCGCGCGGATACCCTTCAGAATGTCCACCGCGCGCTGCAGCACTACATCCTTCACGTTCTGAATCTCGCCTTCTTCTTCGCGCTCGCGGTCCGCCGCCGGTTCGTCCCCATTGGTTTTGGCCGGGGCGGGTCGTATCTGGCCATCGTGGTCCCGGCCGGGCGACAGATCTTCCTCGTCCACCGCCTGCCCGTGAAACGCCTTGACCAACTGCGCCTCGGTCAGGTCTTTCTTCTTCACTCGGGGTTGCAGACTGGCGGTCAACGTCTCGTTGGTGGACGGGGCGAGGACGACCTCGTGCTCGACCTTCGCATCGATCTTCACGGCCACGTCCGGCGCAATGCCGCCCGGGAACAGGTCCGTCGGCTGGCCGCCCTCGGTGAGCGGTGGCAGCACGATCTTCGCCGTTGCCACCCGCAACGTCCGTCCGTCCGTCAGCTTCACATCCTGCCAGGCGGCGGCGGAGCCCGCAGTTCCCGAGCCGATGATGATGCCGCGGTCCTGCGCGCGCAAGGCGCCCGCCAGCGCCTCGGCGGCGCCCTGTGTCCGGGAGTTAACCAGCAACATCAGCGGCGCGGAAGTTGGGTCGGTGCCGACGGCGGAGTTGGTCTTCGGCTCGGAACCGGCGCGAAAGACTTGGGCGCCCTTTTCGGAGCTCTTCAGCGTGAACAAGGTCTGTCCGTCCGCGAGAAACCGGCTGGCGACCGCGGCGGCGGCGGCAAAGTTCGTCCCATCAGCGTACCGCAAATCCAGCACGTAGCCGGTCACCTTGGCGTCAGCGAATCGCTTCAATTGCGCATCGAGCGCCGCGGCAGTTTCATCCTGCACGTCCGCGAGACGGACATAGCCGATATTGGGGTCGATGATCTCCGCCCGGGCAACCGAGGAAGTCGGCTGCGGTTGGGTCACGGCCGTGGCCGTCACATTGGTCGACGGCGTCGCCAACGGAATGAGTGCCACGCCGTGGCCGAGCGCATCGAGGATGCCTTTCACAGTGGCTTCGTTGAGCAATTTGTCGTTGAGCTTGTCGCGGTCGACATAGTTGGATTTGAGGGCGCTGATGATTTCCGACGTGTCCCGCAGGGACGAATCGGCGGCGACAGCGCGGCAGAACACCGCCCCGCCGGCCATGGCCAGCAACATCACCACATTGAGTCTTGCAGCAGATATTTTCATCGTCCCTCGCTACCGAACATTCTCGCGCCGGCGGCCGTCATTTCCGCATCGCACGGGCGGCAATATCGCGGCGAAAATGGGCGCCGTCAAAATGAATTTGTTGGACGGCTTCGTACGCGCGGCTGGCCGCTTTCTCGATACTGTCGCCGAGCCCCGTCACGCCGAGGACTCGTCCGCCATCCGTTACCGTCGAACCATCCGCATCCCGCCGCGTGCCGGCGTGAAACACGGAAACCTTATCCGACTTGGCGGCCCGTTTCAACCCCTCAATCGGACGGCCCTTTTCATACGGTCCGGGGTAGCCGCCGGCCGCCATCACCACGCAAACCGCGGCGTCCTCGGCCCAGGCCAGTCGCAAGCGATCCAGCGAGCCGTCGATGGTCGCGTCCATGGCGTCCGCGAGGTCGGATTTCAGCCGCGGCAGGACGGCCTGGGTTTCGGGGTCGCCGAACCGGCAGTTGAACTCCAGCACCTGCGGCCCGCGCCCGGTGATCATCAACCCCGCGTAGAGCACGCCGTGGTAGTCGATGCCTTCGGCCCGCAACCCCGCGAGCGTGCGTTGGAAGATGTCGGCGACCTGCGCGTCGAGTTTCTTGTCCAACACGGGCGTCGGCGAATACGCGCCCATCCCGCCGGTGTTGGGCCCGCGATCGCCGTCGAACACGCGCTTGTGGTCCTGAGCCGAGGCCAACGTGACAAAGGATTTGCCGTCGACAAGCGCCATGACGGAGAGCTCCTCGCCGCGGAGGCATTCCTCGATGACGACCTGTGCGCCAGCCGCCCCGAAGATTTTCTGCTCCATGATTTCCGCGATGGCTCGGTCGGCTTCTTCGACGGATGCGGCGACGATCACGCCCTTGCCCGCGGCGAGACCGTCGGCTTTCACCACAATGGGCGCGCCGACCCTGCGCAGATGGGCGCGGGCGGCATCGGCTTTGTCGAATATCGCCGCCGCAGCGGTCGGCACCTTGTGCTTGAGCAGCAGCTTTTTCGAGAACACCTTGCTGCCTTCGAGCTGGGCGGCGCGCTTGTTCGGACCGAAGACGCGCAGGCCCCTGGCTTGAAAGACGTCGACGATACCAGCGCACAGCGGCGCTTCGGGGCCGACGACGGTGAGATCAATCTTCTGTTTGGCAGCGAACTCAGCCAGTGCGTTGATGTCGGTGGCTGGGATTGGCACACATTCGGCCAACTCGGCAATGCCGCCGTTGCCGGGAGCGCAGAATAGCTTTGTAACTCGCCGCTCTTGCGCGAGTTTCCAGACGAGCGCGTGTTCGCGTCCGCCGCTTCCAATAACGAGGAGTTTCATGACAACAACGGGCGCCACTGTAGGTGAAAGTTTCGGCGGGGGTCAATCTTGGAGAAAGACGGCCCGGCGTGAAGCGGGTTGGAAGTGTAGCGAGGACTTACCGCACGGCGGATTCGGACAGATGGGCGCCGGTGTCGTCGCTGCCCGAGAGCATCATTCTGGAGTGTTTGGATTTGAAGACGCCGGACAGAGAACTGTTCTGGACGTCGGTTCCGAAGGTTCGGGCAACGGCCGCGTTCACTTTGTCCTCCGCCGACGCGATGATCGAGCCGGAGAGCGTGAACGAGCCTGCCTCGCTCAGTCCGGTGCCGGTGACATCGTAGGCGTAGGGATAGTTGGTCGAGGCCGAGACCGCGAACAGCTCGCTGTAGATTTTGCCTTTGCGTTTGAGAGTGGCATTCCATGTGCCGCTCAGGTTCGGGAAACTCGTGGGCTGCTCGCCCTTGCATACATAGCTGCCGCTACCGTGGCTGATGGCCTTGGCCTGGAACTGGCCCGAGGGCAACATCTTGGCCGTAAACGTGTAGGCAGTGCTGGTGGTGCCAACGTTTTGGACATAGGCGGCGACCACGTCGCCCTTGGAATTGAAACCCCAACTGCCCGACAACGTAATGAAGCCGAACTGCTTGCGGCTGATGCCGTAGCCGGTGACGGTATTGGTGTTGTTGTTATTGGAAAAGGCCATCATCAGGACGCCTTTTTGCGAGCCCAAGATGGTGACCTGCCAGGTGCCGACCGGCGAGGTGTTTTGGCCACGCGAAAGCGTGGGCTGACCCACAACAGCGCCCCAAAGCAGGGCGCAAATCCAGAATGATCGCTTCATTACATCCTCCTTGTAGTTACGAACTTCCCCGGAAGCGATTGTTAACGCGAGTTTGACCCGAGGGCAAGGAAAAATGTGGCCAGAGTGAGGATTCGGATCAGTTCGACCGCAGGCTGTTCGAATGCCCGGGATCACGCTGACGTTTACCCGTGATCGGGTTCGAGCAGTGACACGGCAATCGCCAGCGCTTTTTCGTAGACCGGATCGCGCGCGGGATGGTCGAGCTCTTCCGACAACAGCGAGACATCGTCGGCGGGCGAAAAGGCGCGTTTGCGCGGCAACCCGCAGGTATTCGGCATATCGACGGTTGCGCTGGCAGTGCGTTCGCCGTGGTTCTTGCGGATTGTGAAGGTCGCGTCAGCGGTCTTGATGGCGACGGACAACAGGCCCACCGACGTCGTGTCCTGGTCATCGATCTCGGTCAGGTGGATTCTGGCACGGGCGATGGGCAACGGCCAGCCGAGTTGCGCGGCGAACCACGAACCGTACAGCAGCGCGCGCAAAGCGGCGCCCGGGGCGCAGCCGTGGATGATGTCGATCGCGCGGATTTGCGGCAATTCGCCACAGCAGCGCGGCTCGTCGAAGAACTCCGCGGCGAGTTGACGCCACAGCCCGAGCCGCGTCCAACTCAGGTCGGTAAAACTGCACCGCGGATGCTCGGTGAGGATGCGGGCGAGGCCGGCGAGTTGGGAGCGCGGGTTCGGCCAGGCCGACGTGTCATAGATGACCCGATCGGACACGGCGACCAACCGGCGGAACAGATCCATTCGCGTCAGAAAGTTCCCCTGCCACCACACCACCGTCGGCAGGTCCGATTCGAGCAACGGCAACACCGCCGACCCGAGGTGGGCGACGCTCTGGCCGCTGGCCCGAATCACAATCTGCTCGCAGCACACCTGTTTCTGGCCGGTGCCGGCCAGGTGGCAATGGGCGGTGATCGAGGCCGACAGTTCCGAGGTCGAGTCGCTTGATCCCGCGGCGAGCACGATGGCGCGGCAGGGATAATGGCTTGTGAGCGCACCGATCACCTCGCTGGCGTGCGCGGCCGCCGCGTCGGTTTCCGCGAGGACGATGGAATTGAACAGGCAGGCCCGCGTGACCTGGCGCTGGGTCGGGTCTCTTTCCGATTCGGCGGCGAGCTGCCAGAGTTCGTGGAGCTGGCGCTCGATTTGCGCCACGTCCACGGCGGTTTCAACGCCGGCGGTGAAGGTTTCAAGCTGGGCGCTGTTGGGCATGGGTTACGGGCGCCTCCATTCCCGTCCGTCCCGCTCGATGAATTCGTTGGCTTCGACCGGGCCCCATGTACCGGACTCGTAGGGGAACGGCGCGGGGGACGCATCCCAGCCGGCAATGATGGCGTCGATGATCTGCCAGGAGCGCTCGACCTCGTCGCGGCGGGTGAACAGGGTCGAGTCGCCGATGATGGCATCGTGCAGCAGACGCTCGTAGGCCTCCGGTGAGCGCGCCCCGAAACTGCCGCCGTAACGGAAATCCATCTTCACGGGCTGTAAGTTGATCGTGTTGCCCGGCACCTTGGCGTTCATGCGGATGGCGATGCCTTCGTCGGGCTGAATGCGGAGCACGAGCGCATTGGGCTCCAGCGGCTCGGACGATTCGGCGGCGAACAGAACGGCGGGCGGGGCTTTGAACTGAATGGCGATTTCGGCAACGCCCTTGGGGAGGCGTTTGCCGTGGCGGAGATAGAACGGCACGCCGGCCCAGCGCCAGTTGTCGATGAACAGTTTCAACGCCACGAAGGTTTCGGTGCGCGAGTCCGGCGCGACGCTTGTTTCCTCGCGATAGCCCGGGACGGGTTTGCCGGCCATCGACCCGCTGGCGTACTGGCCGCGGACGGTGAACTGCTGGACCTGGTCGGGTGTGATCGGGCGGATGGCGCGGAGGACCTTGACCTTTTCGTCGTGGATGACCTCGGCTTCGAGGGCGGTGGGCGGTTCCATGGCCATGAGGCAGAGCAACTGCATCATGTGATTCTGCACCATGTCGCGAATCGCGCCCGACTGGTCGTAGTAGCCGCCGCGACCTTCAACGCCGAGCGATTCCGCGACGGTGATCTGGACGTGGTCGACGTATTTCTGGTTCCAGAGCGGCTCGAAGATTTCGTTGGCGAAGCGCAGGGCCAGTATGTTCTGGACGGTCTCCTTGCCGAGGTAATGGTCGATACGGAAGATGTGATGTTCGTCGAACACGCTGGCGAGCGAGTGGTTCAATTCCCCGGCCGTGGCCAGGCTGCGGCCAAACGGTTTTTCCACAATGATCCGCTGGCGCGCGGCGGGACCGGATTCGACCAGGCCGCTGGCGCCGAGATGTTCGATGATGCCGATGAACTCGGTCGGGGCCGTGGCCAGATAAAACAGGCGATTGCCGGCGGTGCCGCGCTCGGCATCGAGTTTGCGGAGGAACAGATCGAGGGACTTGTAGCCCTGGCTATCGGCGAACTCGGACTGGTGATAGAAGATCGCCTGGGCGAATGAATCCCAGACCGATGCATTGATGGGTTGGAAGCGCGAGAACTGCGCGACCGAGTCGTGAAGTTCGGCGCGAAACTGCTCGTGCGTTTTCGGGCGGCGGGCGAAGCCGACGATGGCGAACGATTGCGGGAGCTGGCCTTCGTGGGCGAGGTTGTAAAGCGCGGGGACGAGTTTGCGGTGGGTCAGGTCGCCGGTGGCGCCGAAGATGACCAGCGCGCACGGCTCCGGTGCCCGCCGCGTACTGATGCCTTCTCGAAGCGGATTGGTTGCGAGTGTTGTTTGCATAGCCGTTGCCCGAGCGCGAAGGTAACACACGTTGGATGCGGGCGAAAGGGGAGTTTCAAATGGGCGAAGCACGAAATCCGAAGGCCGGAATCCGAAAACCGAAATCCGAAGTCGGAAGACCGAAGCGGGAAGGGTATGGGGACCCCGATGGAAACCCACCCATCTGCGCACGCGCAGTGGTAAGGTTTATGCCGGTCTGACCTTGAGACCTTCGGCGGAGGCGAGGGCGCGTTGTTTGGTGTCGAAGGTGAGGAACTCGCGGGCATTCAGCGTCAGCGCGGTGGCGACGTGGAGGATGTCGAAACCCCGGAGCCCCGTGCGCGGGGTGTGAGTGTGGCTCAGGCGTTCGGCTTCTTGAAAGACGGCTTCCCAAGCGACCGCTGGAATCGCAACGGTGCCGCGGTCGATGTCAGATTCGAAAGCGGCGAGTGCCGTTACCGCCAACTGGTCGGTGATCATCCGTTGGAACGCGGCCCGGCGGATGGCGTTGGTCACCTCGAAACGCAACAGGCTCGTGGCATAGATCGGCTCGGCCATGGTGGCCACGTGGCTCGCGGCGAGAGCCGTGTGAGGTCGGTTCACGTAAAGGCTGAAAATGAAACTGGCGTCCGGATAGGCGTTCACAGCAACCGCTCGTCTTCGTCGCGCAGCTGCCGGTAGGCATCGTCGGAGAGCACGAAATCGCCGCAGTAGGATTTTACGCGGGCGAGAAAGTCCGGCATTTTGACTTTGCGCCGTTTGCGGAGGGCGGGGGGGCGCAGCTCGGCGATGACCTTGCCGCGCTTGGTGAGCTCGACGGTCTCGCCGTCCTCGACCCAGCGCATGACGCCGGTCACATTGTGCAGCAACTGTCGGACACTGGCCTTTCTCATGTCTAACATTATGTCTAACAATGCGCGGTTGTCAAGTCGACCAAGCCCGCCCGGCTCGAAAGGGGGCGGTTTCAGTGCGGAATGGGTTTGGCAGGCGCCAAAACCGTTCTTGCACAACCACATTTTAGGGTTGGAAAAGCGCGGGGTTGGGGGCAGAATAGGGTTCGTGGTTTCAACAAAAACTTCCGTTGTCCGTCTCAGGGACATCGCCAAAAAGCTGAATGTCTCGGTGTCGACCGTGTCGCGGGCGCTGGGGAAGGAGACGAGCAATCTGGTCGCTCCCGAGTTGCGGAAGAAGATTCGCGAAGTCGCCTGGGAGGCGCGGTACATTCCGCATCCGGCGGCGCAGTTGATGCGCAAGCCGAACATCCATCTCATCACCGTGCTGTTGCCGTTCAACAGCGGGATCTTCCTGAGCGACTATTACGGCACGGTGCTGTCCGGGGTGATCTCGGCGTCGCGCGACCTGGGCACGGAGACGAGGGTGGCCCTGATTGGCGACACGGAAGCGGACGGGGAGATCGCGGAGCAAATGCAGCGCGTCGCGATTGGCGCGGGCGGATTGTTCTACACGGCGAGGCCGCTGGACGCGGATGAATTGGCGAAGATTGAGGATCTGGGCCGTCCCGTGGTGGTCATCAGCGGGTGCCTGCCGCCGGGCATCGAATTATCCGCAATCCACGTCAATACGGTCGGCTCGGACAATGTCACGGGAGCTTACGAGATCACGAGGGAACTGCTCCAACTCGGGCATCGGCGGATCGGGTTCATCAATGGCCTGGCGACGTCCCGCGACGCAGGCGAACGTGGGACCGGTTTTTTGAAGGCGATGAAGGAACATGGAGGCATCATCGATCCGAGGATCATGGTGCGCGGAGATTTTTCATCGGAGGCGGGGATGCTGGGCTGGCAGCAAATCAAACGGCACGGCCCGCTGCCGACGGCGGTGGTGTGCGGGAACGACGCGATCGCGTTTGGCGTCCTGGAGTCGCTCGCGGCGGACAAGATCAATTGCCCGGGGCAGGTATCAGTGGTGGGGTTTGACGATACGCGGGGGGCCGTGCACGTCACCCCGAAGCTGACGACGGTGCGCCAACCCATTGCGCAACTGGGGCGAGCGGCGACCGAGCTGTTGATTCGGCGACTGCAAACCGAAGGTGGGCCGGAGGTGGAACACCTGGTGTTCCCCATGGAGATTATTCGCCGCCAGTCAATGGCCCCACCGGGCGCGGCCTAGCTTCGCTATGGGGACTGGCGTGGTGGCGCGTTCGTCGACGCGACCGATGTCGAATTTGTCGGCGCCGCCTGGGTGCCGGACAAGCGCTGATCGACCGTGTTTGGCGGGGGTTTTCCCGGTACGGGTTGGCCCAAGAGATCGCGTCGGCTGCTGTAGTACGGGGCGGGTGCGGCGGCATTGCACCCGCCGGTCACGAATCCGAGCATTGCGCCCAGTGAGATTGTCAGCCACGTTCGACTCATTGCGTCACCCAGTGTAACACCCGCACGCGCCTGAGCCAAGCGATGAATCCCGTTGGAAGCCGGGCACGCGAACTCTCGAAGGGGTACGATCAGACGGCGTCCACGGCCTCGTGGACACGCTGGATGAATTCCTGGAAATGAAACGGTTTGTGGATGTATCCGAAGAGTCCCTCTTGAAACATCCGTTGGGCAACGTTGTCTTCGCATCCGGTCAGAAGGATGGTGCGCACATCCGGATTCAGGCGCTTGAGGCACTCGAAGACGAGGTCGCCGGTCATCTCCGGCATCAGGAAATCGAGCAGGACCAGTTTGATATTCTGCCAGTTCTTCTCGTAGAACTCGATCCCCTCCCTGGCGCTGAGGGCCGTGTAGACCTGAAAGTCGGGTTCGAGGCAACCCTGGACGAGCTCCAACAACTCGGGCTCGTCGTCGATCACGAGGACGGCGTCACGCGTTGCGGTATCGAGCGCCTCCATAGTGAAGGGAGAACTGGAGCAAGCGCTATTCCAGCACGAGACGGGATCGAATCGGGGAGGACGTGCTGGATGCTCTGGTGTGTATTGATGCAATCAGTTGTGGCGGAATGTGTTGTGCGCGGCGCGAGACACGGATGAGCCGCGTTGTCCGTCAGCACAACCCCCAAATCAATTCGACTTGCCCGATTGACCGCGCATCGCATTCAACGATTTCACGGTGGCGTTGTAATTGGTGACCAACTCGTTGTATTTGCGGATGCTGGCATTCAGGTCGGCGGCCAGTTGTTCGATCCGCGCGTTGGCTTCCTTCATGCGCTCGTCGCGAAGTGCCACGGCGTTTGACCAGTTGGAAATCGCGCCCTTCAGTTGGTCGCGCTCCCGGGTCAATTGCTCCTCGGTGGTCTCGGCAGAGATCAGTTTCTTGTCGGCCTGCGACCGCCAGTCCCGCTCGGTGGCCAGCGATGCTTTGAGCTGGATGAGATCTTCATTCAACCTCGTCAACTGGTTCGCCTGATCGTCAATCTTGGCGGATTGCGCCTGGCGCACCTGATTAAGCCGCTTGATTTCGAGGTTCAGGCGGCGGTCGTGCAGCCATTGGCAGACGCACAGGGCCGCCAGAGCCAGGACGCCGACCAAGTTCACGTATTTCAACCGGTCATTCATGGCTGGGCCGGGGTTGGCTCGCGGATTTCGAAGGCGACTTTTTGGATGCCTGTGGACCGCACCAGGTCGAGCACGTGGATGACCGCGCCGTAGCGGACGTCCTGGTCGCCACTGATGAACACGCGCAGGTTTTCGTTCGTGTGATGCCAGGCATCCAACCGCAACACCAACTCGTTGGGGCCGAGCGGCTGTTTGTCGAGGTACACCGCGCCATCCTTGTCCACGGAGATGCTGGCAAAATCGTTCTTCGTTTCCAGCGTAGCCGTGGTGGCCGTCGGGAGGTTGACCTTGACGCTCTTCAAATTGACCATGCTCAGACTGACCAGCATGAAACTGGCGAGCAGGAAGAACATGATATCGATCAGCGGAATGATTTCGATCCGGCCCTCAGACTCGGATGATTGGCGGGGGACAAGTTTCAGTGGCATGGTGGCGCTCAGGGTTGGGATTGGGCCGCTGGAGCGGGATGGTCGCCGGCGCGCCCACGTTGCGCGCGTTGCCGGGCATACTCCTCGAGATCGTAGCCGTGGTGTTTGGCGGATTCGACGAGGAGTTCGACGTGGTTGATGGTCTGCTCCAGCCGCGAGCGGAACCGGGCCAGGCGGCGGTTGTAGTAATTGAACGGGAGCAGACAGAGAATCGCCGTGCTCAACCCGCAGGCAGTGGCAATCAGGGCTTCGGCGATGCCGCCACTGACTTTTACGGCGGCGAGCTCTTCCTGGCCGACGAAGCTGAACGAACGCATGATACCGGTGACCGTGCCGAGCAGCCCGAGGAGCGGGGCCAGCGTGATGAGCGTGCCGAGGATCCAGACGTATTTTTCTCCTCTCTCGATTTCGTCATTGGCGCGGAGTTGCATGGCGCCGAGCAATGAGGAGTGGGCGTGCAGCAGGCCCTGATGAACGGTGCTCAGGAATGGGTCGTTGCTGGCGTCGGTCATCTGCACCGCCCGGTCGAAGTCGCCGTTGGCAATGGCGTCAAACGCGTCGTGTAACGATCGGGGGTTTGATCGACGGCGAAGGCCGAGCCACCAGAGGGCGCGTTCCACGATGACGACGAGAGCGGCGAGGAACGCGAGGAGAATGGGCCACATGACCGGGCCGCCCTTGATAAAGAAGTCCACGACGATATTGGCCAGCATAATGTGAATCATGGTTTGATGCCTTTCATTGGGGCGCGATTTGGAAGTGAATGGCGATTTCGTACTCGCGGACGTTGCCGGCGGCGAACCGCCAAAAGCGCCGGATCGTCCGCACGGCGGATTCGTTCAGCAACGGCCAGGGACAGGGTTGGACGGCTTCCGCCGATGTGACCAGGCCGCTTTCGCCGACGACGAAGCGAACCACGACCGTGCCTTCCTGATGTTGCGCCAGCGCCTCGGCGGGATACTCGGGAGCCGGTTGTTGGCCTTCGCCGACGCCGTACGTAAGTTGTTGCACCGCGGGCGATGGCTTGGCGGGACGGCCATAGGCCGCCTGGCTGAGCGGGACGACGCGCGTGGCGCCTTCCACGGGCACGGCGAACGCGATGGCCGGGGACGGCGCGGCGACCGGAATTGCTGGCGGAGCCATTTGATCGGCTGGCGCAGAGGGTGAAGGCCCGGCGTTGGCCGACAAACGCATATTCTCCAACGGCACAGCCGGCTGCTTGCTCAGTTGCACGAACAGCTTCTCCATCTTGACCGGCTCAAGCTGTTTGACGGGCCGGGGCGGGCGGGAGTAGTGAAACGCAAATCCCAAGAGTCCCACGGCGAGGCAGGCGACCCACATCACGAAGGTCAGCACTTCCATGAGGGACGTGTCTTCGGCCGGCTCCATGCCGATGTGGGCAATCGAGTCGGCCGGGCGTGCCGTGACCGGCGGCCCGACGAACTGAATGGTGCCTTTGGCATTCACGTGTGCCTCATCGCTGTTTCAGAAGGCCAACCCGAGTGTGCCGAAGACGCCGCGGCGCATGCCGTATTGCGCGGCGTTCACGCCGACGCCGGTGCCGCTGCGGAGTTCGTAGACCTTATCCGTAATATTCACGACATCCAGGCGCATTTTCAGCACCCGGTGTTTATCGAGCTTCGCGTCCTGTTCGACGCCCATGTTAAGCGAGTAATACGCCGGCACGGTGGCGCCGTTGGGGATGGGTGCGGTTGGATCGTTGGGTTCAAATCCGCCTCCATCCTGACGCAGTCCAGTGCCATAAATCGCATCCGCGTAGACGTGCGTGCTGCCGTGGACTTGTTTCCAGGAGTACGCCGCGCCAAACGAGCCGCTGACCCGTTGATCGTGATCGAGGTAAATCCAATGATTTTGGACGTACGCGAGGTCGCTGGCGCCGAAGAGGAATTGAGACGAGTCCCAATCCTTGCCCTGCGCGACCGAGTAGGCGACGTTCGCGTACGAAGAGAAACCGTTGGTCGCGTAGCTGCCGGTGAATTCCACGCCGTAGACCCGGCCTTCCCGATAGTTGAACGCCGAGAGAATTTGCGATTGCCCGAACAGGCCGTCGTCGAGTTGGTTCCGCGCCTCCTTGTAATATCCGTCCACACCCACTTGCAGTCCGGGGGCGAGTTTCTGGCTGATGCCCGCGTCGAAATAGTTGGCCCGCTCGGCCTTGACCGGATCGTCCTGCTTCACCTCGGATTCATTCGACGTGCCATCGAATTGCGACACGGTCGAGGCGGGCACGTTCTCCAGTGGGGGCGGCGTGAAGTAGCGCGCGTACCCAGCGTGCAGGGCGGTCTCGTCCGTCGCCTGGTAGATCAGGTTCACGCGCGGGCTGACCTGATTCTCGTCGTCGAAGGAAGAGGAATACAGATCGAAGCGCGCGCCGTAATTGACCGTGAGTTGCGGCACAATCTTCCATTCGTCCTGCAGGTAGATGCCGAAGAACGTCGCGTGCTGGTGACCGTTATCGACGATGGGAAACGCCGGCCCGGACACGGCGCCGCTGCTGTTGGTCGGATAGACCGTTGTTGTGGTGTCCGACGTGAGGAATTCCTGCAAGACCATCACGCCGGCCCGCAGAGTGTGCTGGTCGTTGAGGAGGTAGCTGCCGTCCAATTGAAAACCACCCGAGTCGAGCGACCGATTGATGTCGGTGGCCACGCCGTCGAAGTAGAGATCGCCGACGGGATCGGGCAGGAAATGCACCTCGCTGTAGCGGCCGTAAGCGGCGGCCTGGAAATTCAAGTCACCCGCGGATTTCTGGTAGGCCAACACGCCGTAGTAATTCCGCTCGTCCTGGTTCTCGTTCAAATTGGCGGAATCAAATGTCGGCGGCTGGCCGGGCGCATTGGCGAACGCTGGCGTTGTGTTTCCCGGCGCGTTGGGAATTTGGAACGTGCTGTAGGATGTGCTTCCCATCAGACTGATGCGGCTGGTGTCATCCAGGATGTAGGAGAGATAACCAAACCCTTTGTATTGTTGGGTGTCGTCGTGGATTGGGATTGCGCTGCCGGTTGGGTTTTCGATGCCGATGCCGTTTTGATCGTAGCTGCCATCCACGAAATAGCTGAATTTGCCCTGCGTACCGCCGTATTCGAAACTCGGCCGCCGCGTATCGTACGAGCCACCATACATTTCCGCTTCGCCGCCATTCTCGAACCCGCTCTTGGTCTGGATGTCCACGATGCCGGCAGTGCGGAAACCATACTGCGCGGGCAGCGACCCGGTGATGAGTTCCATGCTGTTTACGAACCGCGGATCGAGTTCCAAGCCGAACCCCGTGATGCCTTCGGGCAGCAGCACGCCGTTGATGCGGTATTGCAGGTTCGCGTGTTCGCCGCGAACGTGCAGGTCCCCGTTGGCCGCCGAATCCTGTGCCACGCCCGGCGCGCGCAGGACGATCTGGTTGAATGGCGCATTTTCGCCCTGCGACTCGGATGCGATCTGCGGGGCGCTGACGGCGTAGGCCGTTGCGCCCAGATCGGGTTGAATCTGGCTGCGAGCCTGGTCGAGTTTGCCGTAGACGGTCACCTCGGGGAGCGTCGATACGTTGGTGGAATTTCCCGAACTTGCCGGTACGGAGGCAACCACGGGAGCATTCGTTTCGGTGGTTGCAGGCGTCGCGGCGGCCGGGGGAGTGTTGGTGGCAAGCGGAACGGGCACGACCGGACTTTCGATCGCTGGTGGCGGCGGAGGAGGCACCGACGGATTGTTAGTTTCGGACATAGTGGGGACGACCGGCGTGGCCGGCGGATTGTTGGTTGGCGCCGTTTCGGGGACGGCGGTATCGGGTGGATTGTCGGTTTGGGCCAAGACGACGTGACCACAAGACAGTGCAACGACGATAACAACTACGAAAGAGGCGCGGACATAATCAGGACAGGCTTCGCAACCCCGTCCACCATGGCGAACAGATTGTTTTTTGAAGTTCGATTTCATTTCCGACTCCCATACGTGTCTCTTCTCCTGGGTCTAACAGGCTCTGGAGCCTGGAATGCAGGCAGGAGATACCGGAACATTCTGGTTTGTGAGCGTCGCGTCCGCGACTCAAGGCGCCGAATCGGGTGAATTCCCCAAAACGAACCGGGCGCATACTTCATCTGCCAACGCAGTTGTGAAGAACCCGGACCCGCCTTCTGAGCGAGCGCGACGTGATAACCGGATTATGCCAGGGCGACAGGAGGAGCGCGGCTGGGGGAGAAGGAAAATGACGGTGCAGCGTACGAAACGAAATCAAAGACCTGAACGGGGGTTTCCAGAACGCACGCAACGACGAGGGGCGCGACAGCAGGAACATCCGCGATCGCATTGAGTTGCCACACGCACGCCGCGCAATCCTCGTGGCCGCGAATGGGATATTTGGCGTGTTCGTGATGGTGGTCGATCCCGAAGAAGAGGGTCACGCTCAGGTAGACCCCGCAAACCACTGATTGCAGCCACGAGTTCATCAATCGAGCGGGACTTTGGACTTGCGTCCGAAAAATGTCAAGCGACTTACAACACCAAGCTATAACACCAAACCAAGTGCCCGGGCCGTGGCTTGATATTGGTGGGGAGCTGCCGGTAGAGTGGCGGAGGGAGAGGTTGATACGTGATTGGGTTGCGACGCGGCCCCGTGGGTTCAGCGGCGCGACCGATGCGTTGCGTGGAGAAAAGGATGGCGAGCGGCACTCCGTACAAACAGGCCAAGCTGGCCGATCATTGGGACGCAATCGTGATCGGCTCCGGCATCGGCGGCCTTACCGCGGCCGTGTTGCTGGCGAGGCACGGCGGGAAACGGGTGCTGGTGCTGGAGAGGCACTACGAGGTTGGTGGGTTCACGCATACGTTTCATCGGCCCGGTTACGAGTGGGACGTGGGGCTGCATTACATCGGTCAAATGCAGGACGAGCGGTCCCGGGTGCGGCGAGCGTTCGACCATGTCACGGGAGGCCGGGTGCGGTGGCAGTCCATGCCGGAGATTTACGACCGCGTAATCATCGAGGGCCAAACATTCGAGTTCTCTGCCGGGCTGGAGCGATTTCGGGATGATCTGAAGCGATCTTTTCCCCGCGATATTGGGGCCATTGACCGATACCTCGCCGCCGTTCGGGCGTGCAACCGCATGAGCGGCCTGTACTACGCCGAAAAGATCATGCCGCGGCAAGTGGCGGCGGTGATTGGCCGGTGGCTGCGGGCGCCATATTTGCATTGGGCGAGGCGAACCACGCGCGAGGTTCTTGAGAGTCTCACCACCAACGGTGAGCTGATCGGCGTGCTTGCCGCGCAATGGGGCGACTACGGTTTGCCGCCCGCCCAAAGCAGTTTCGCCATTCACGCCACCATCGCCGGGCACTATTTCGAGGGGGGAGCATATCCGGTGGGCGGTGCCAGCGCGATCGCCGCCGCGATGATTCCGCGAATTGAGGACCGTGGCGGCAGCGTCGTCAGCTGCGCCGAGGTGGCTTCGATCCTGGTGGAGGACTCGAAGGCGGCCGGTGTCCGCATGAGCGATGGACGCGAGTTCCGGGCGACGAAGGTACTGAGTGACGCGGGCGCGGCCAATACATTCGAGCGACTCTTGCCCCCGGCACTGCCCACACTGGGTTCGCTGCGCGAGCAACTGCGGAGATTGCAGCCATCCACTGCCCATCTGAACCTGTACGTCGGGCTGTCGGAGAGCGACGCGGCACTGGGGTTGACCGGCACCAACCTCTGGGTTTATCCGTCGTTTGAACACGATGCCAACGTCGAACGGTTCATGCGGGACATGGATGCGCCGTTCCCGGTCGTCTACATTTCGTTTCCGTCGGCCAAGGACCCGGACTTTCAACGCCGCCACCCGGGGAACGGGACCGTCGAGGCCATCACCATGGCGCCGTATGGTCCATTTGAGCCCTGGGCGGATGCGCGCTGGAAGCGGCGTGGCGACGAGTACGAAGCCCTGAAGCAGAAGCTGTCGGCGCGCCTGTGTGCCGAACTGGAGCGACAGGCGCCCTCCGTGGCTGGCAAGATCGCACACGTGGAGTTGTCCACGCCGGTCACAACCCGCCATTTCATGAACTACACCCGCGGAGAGATCTATGGCGTCGCGGCGACGCCGGAGCGTTTCACCCTTCGCAGTCTCGGAGCTCGGACCCCGATTCATGGTCTGTATCTCACGGGACAGGATGTGGCCAGCCCGGGGGTTGTCGGCGCGTTGTTTGGCGGGGCCATCGGCGCTTCTTGCGCCTTGAGAAGAAATTTGCTCTCCATCGTCACCAAGGGATCGGGTCCGGAGGCGTAGGCACGAACAGGACGCGTCCGGTCCCGGCACTTCGGACATTCTCGGCTGGAGACCACCTGCCAGCCGGCGGCTTGATATGGGCGAGGAGTCGTCGGTAGACTGATGGCGTCATGATGTCGCGAACCGCGCTCTTGATGGTTGCACTCATTACCGGTGAATGCCGGGCGGCGGTGGTATTGCCGGAATCGCGGGACGGTATCGGCGTACAGGTGGAGACGAACGGCGAGTACGTCGTGCGGGGACGGCAGCAGGGATGGACCTTTCGCGGCAGTGTCGGCCAACCCATCGAGGAGGTGACGAATGCTGCCGGGCGGGACGAGGTCGGCGCGTATCAGGAAATGAGATTTCGCTGGAGCGGGCAATTCGCCGGGAGCATTCGTCGGTACGATGATCGGCCGGCGGTGCTGTTTTCGGTGGATGCGCCGGCGGGAGTGAACGTGACGAACGTGGCGTTCCCGGTGTTTGACGGATTGCCTGCCGGGCTGCACGGATTCAGTTATGGCGAGAAGCCATTCGCTCCGGCGAAGTTCGCTCTCGAAGAGAACGGCACGCCATGGTTGATGTTCGATGACGCGACCAATGCGGTGGTGATTTCGCCGGCGGCGAATTTTTTCGTGGCGAAGATGTCGGGCGACGGGCGGACGCGTGTCGCGAGCGGACTGAACCCGGAGATCGGCGCGCTCGCGAAGCCGTTGACGCATCGGAGCCTGCTCGTGCTGGGTCGCGGCATCGGCAGGACGTTGGACGCGTGGGGGCGCGCGTTGACCGATCTCTATGGCAAGACGCGGCCGGCGTACGACGCGGATCCGACGCTGAAGTACTTCGGGTACTGGACGGACAACGGGTCGGATTACTACTACAAGTACGACAAGAGCCTTGGGTATTGCGGCACGCTAACGAAGCTGGCGAAACGATATCGGCAGGAACAGATCGCGCCGGGGTACCTGCAACTGGACAGTTGGTGGTACCCGAAATCGATGACCGAGCCTGACGGCAAGCCGGGGAAAGAGAAGAAGGTGGCGGATTCGCCGTCGGGACGCTGGAATCGTAACGGCGGGATGATGGAGTACACGGCGGACCCGGATTTGTTTCCACAAGGGCTGGGCGCGTTTGCGAGGGAGATTGGGCTGCCGTTGGTGACGCACGGGCGTTGGGTGGACCGCGAGAGCCCGTACCAGAAGCAGTACAAGTTTTCCGGAGTGGCGGCGGTCGACCCGACGTACTGGGAAGATCGGATGACGTACCTGGCGACCAACGGCGTGGTTTGCTACGAGCAGGACTGGCTGGACCGGATTTATTTCAACAGCGAGCTGCCGCGCGTGGTGGGACTGGGCGACGCGTTTGCCGATGGGATGGCGGCAGCGAGCGCGCGCCACGGCCTGGTGATGCAGTATTGCATGGGATTGCCGCGACATTTCCTGCAGGGGGCAAAATACTCGAACCTGACGACCATCCGCTGCAGCGAGGATCGGTTCGAGCCGAGCAAGTGGCGGCATTTTCTGTACACATCGCAACTGGCATCCGCGCTTGGAATGTGGCCGTGGTGCGATGTGTTCAAGAGCGACGAGACGGATAACATGACCGTGGCGGTACTGTCGGCCGGCGTGGTGGGAACAGGCGACGCGATGGGCAAGGAGGCGCCCGAGAATATCCGGCGGGCGGCGCGCGCGGATGGCGTGCTGGTCAAACCGGATCGGCCATTGGTCCCCACGGACGAAACCTACTTACGGGAAGCGCTTGTAGATGGAAGGGCTCTGACGGCGTGGACGTGCACTGATCATCGCGATCATCGCACGTTATACGCGTTCGCGTTTTTGGCGCGCGCGGATGGCCCTGACGATTTTTGGGAAATTGGACCGGGGACATATGGAATTGGGGCCCCTTCGTACGTGTACGACGTGACCCTGAAGCAGGGAATGGTGGTGCCGGCCGGCCAGACATGTCACCTAGCGCTGGGACCCGGTCAATACGCCTTGGCGATCATTGCGCCGATTGGTCCGTCGGGCATCGCGTTCCTCGGTGATGAAGACAAGATCGCGGCGACCGGGAAACAACGGATTGCGGACATTCGCGAGACGGCGACGAGTCTGAGCGTGACGGTGGTGACCGTGCCGGGCGAGCCCGTTGTGCGGCTGCATGGTTATGCCGAAGCCGCGCCGGTGTGCCGGTTGGAGAACGGGAAGGCGGTGCCGGTGGCTTACGACGTGGCCGCGAAACATTTTACAGCGAGTGTCCCGTCACCGGACGGCGGAGGACGGCAGGATGTGACGTTTGTACGCGCGGGTCAGTAGAAGGCGCTTGCGCGAAGCCGGAAGTGGGCGGATATATAACCGGGGTGGGTGATTGGGGATGGTGTATGGAGGGGAGTACGAATTTGCGGCAGTGGTGTGGGAAAGTTGGGAGCGTAACCGGTGCGGTGGCGGTGTGCGCGTTCGGTCGGGGCCTGGATTTTGCGACGACGTGGGTGGCGATCGGGCGCGGGCGGGCCTTCGAAGCCGAACCATTTGCGCGGCATGTATTGAGCGTGTTTGGGCATCATATGGGCCTGATCACGTACGAAGCGATGATCACGACGCCCGCGATTTTTCTCGGTTGCCGATTGGCCACGCGCGTGTTTGGCAATTCTTCCGCCGGCGCGCCGGTGGGAACGTCACTGGGTGAGCGGATGTTTTTCGTGTCGATCGGGATGATCTCGCTGATCGTGGCCGCGTTCAACGTCCAGTATCTGATCTGAACCCGCGGGGCGCGGTGCGCATCAGGGCACGACGAACGTTTCGCCGATCTCGTGAATCACGATCCGGTCGGCCTGGCCGCCGGCGGAGGCAATCAATCGCCTGAGGGGCTCGTCGGGAGGTTCGTAGGACAGGAGGAATGTCTGGTGGTGGATCGGCACCAGGAAGTCCGCGCCCAATTCACGAAACATTTTCCACGTTTGCTCGGGTGAGGCGTGCATGTGGATGTACGGTCGGTATCCGCCGATGGGTAGGATGGCGACGCGGATTTTGCGGCTGGCGCAGGCTTGGCGAAGCGAGTCGGTGTCCGCGGTGTCGCCGCCGAAAAGGATGGTGGTGCCGTTGTGTTCGAGCAGGTAGGCGTTGTAGCCGAGGCCGCGACTCCACGGATAGCGTTCCCCCCAGTGTTTGATCTTCACCGCGGTGACGGTCACGCCGGCGGCGTTGACGGAATCACCCCAGCCCAATTCGGTGACGGGCGCGAACCCGAGATGGCGGATGAAGCGCTGATTGCGGGTGGCCATCACGACAGCGGGACCGGGCTGAAGCTCGCGCCAACTTCGCACGTCGAGGTGATCCATGTGGGCGTGCGACTGGAGGATGAGATCGAGTGGAGGAAGTTCGTCGGGCTGGAGCGCGGGACGGACGAGGCGGCGCGGACCGAGGTTCATGCCGAAGGGCAGATGGAGGCCAACGCTCGAGCTAAAGACCGGATCGGTGAGGATGAATTTGCCGTGGAGATTGATCAGCAGTGTGGCATGGCCGAGCCAGGCAATGGTCGTCTGGTCCGAGCGCCATTGTTGAGGCACGGGTTTGTGTCGGGGCTGGCCGATGATGATGTTGCCTTCGCGCTGGCGCTGACGGATCACGTAGCGGATGCCGCCCCACAACGGGTACAGGATGACGGCCAGCAACACGACGGCGACACCCATGAGGAGATAAGACCACATGGGGTGGACAATCGGTGAATTCGGAGAAGAAAGCAAAGCCGGGAAACAAGTGTCGGAGTGTCGGAGTGCCTGAGCGCGTGGGTGTGTGAGTGCAAGGAGGCAGGGAGGGTGGCGAAGCGGCGACAGCGTTGACCACGAATGAACGCGAATTCACACGAATGCGGCGGACTGCTGCGGTGGGAAAGGATGTTTGGCACCGGCGGGGCGCAGCGAATGGGAGCCCAACACGGGCTGGACGAGAGACTTTTCAGCGAGTATGCTGCGCGCGGCGATATGAAAAAGGTGATCAGACACGTGTCGTATGTTTCGGCAGCCGTTGCCGCCGCCGTGACGCTCACGGTGTTGATGGCGGCGGGTTGCACGAAAAAGGAAACCCAGGAAACACCGCTGCCGCCACCGTCGGTGACGACGCTGCCGGCGAAGCAGCCGCAGCCGGCGCTTCCTGCGGCGACGAACGCCGCGCCCGGCGCCGCCGTTGCCGGCGTGAACACGAACCAGTCCAGCGGGGACGGGCAATCGCAGACGGAACTGGCCGCGCAGGTGAAGCAGTTGGTGACCGACTATCAGAACGCGGACGATTTTCAGAAGCGGGTGACCTTGATTTATGAGCTCAGCTCGAACGATGACGCGCCGGATGTGGTCGACGCCCTGGCACACCTGTTTCTGAATGAAAAGGATGAGGAGTTGAAGGTTGAGCTGGTCGACTCGTTGGGCGACGTTGATGGCCAGAACGACAAGAAACTGGCGATCCTGAACACGGCATTGCGGAGCGATCAGCCCAAGGAAGTACGTTTGAAAGCGATTGATGGGATGGGAGATACACAGGACAAACGGGCGATCCAGCTTTTGCAGGGGTATTTGAATGATTCGGATGAGGATGTGAAGGAAAACGCCCAGGATACCATCGAGCAGTTGCAAAACATGCCCGAGCCGACAGCGCAGTCCTCCCAGCAGTAGGTTGCGTGGGCGCGGCGGAGGGGATAAGATAAGCGTTGACGGACGGGGCCGGTTCCGTTACCTTTTCCGCCCCTTCCCAAGAGGAACGAGGAAACATTCATGTACGCAGTCATACGAACAGGCGCCAAGCAATATCGCGTCCAGCCCGGCGACGTGGTCGAGGTCGAACTCCTCGACGGCGAGAAGGGCAAGGAAATCGCGTTGGAGGACGTGCTGCTGGTGGCGGATGGCGACAAGGTGCAGGTGGGCAAACCCAACGTGAAAGGCGCGCGCGTGACCGCCGAGGTGGTCGATCCCGACAAGAAGGGGACGAAGGTCATCGCGTTCAAATTCCATCGCCGCGAAGGCTACCATCGCAAGCGCGGCATTCGGGCGCATCACACCGTGTTGAAGATCAAAGAAATCGTCGTATAGCAGTAGCAAAGCTGTAGGCCGCGTGTCCTCACGCGGCGGAGGTTTTAGTCATGGCTCATAAAAAAGGACAGGGCAGCTCGCGCAACGGACGCGACAGCGTCAGCAAACGCCTCGGCGTGAAGCGATACGGCGGTGAACTCGTCACCGCGGGAAGCATCATTATTCGCCAGCGCGGCGCGCAGTTTGTGGCCGGCAGCAACGTCGGCACGGGTCGCGACTGGAGCCTGTACGCCCTGACCGAGGGCCACGTCCGCTTCGACCGCAATGGTCGCCGGGTCAACATCGACCCCGTCCCGACGCCTGCGAGCAAGTCATAGCACGATTTTAACCGAGAGAACGTGGGGCAGACGAAAGTCTGCCCCTTTCTTTTTGGCGGGACCGGCATTCGCATCCGTTTGTGGTAAGCTTTTCAACGATGACATCGTTGGTTTTATTGACCAGGAAGGTAACGGTGCGCGAGCATCTATCGCGAGAGGACGTTGCGGAGGCGATGGGCGCGCTGCTCGATGCGGCGGTTGCGGACGGTGCGAAGGCCGAGTTTCTGACGGCGTTGGCGAACAAGGGGGAGACGGCGGAGGAAATCGCGGCGTTCGCGCTGGAGTTGCGCGGGCGGGGCGTGGATCCGCAGATCGATCCCGCGAAATTTGGCGGCGTGGTGCTGGACATGGTCGGGACGGGGGCGGACATGGCGCACACGTTCAATATTTCGTCGTGCACGATGTTTATTGCCGCCGCGGCGGGTGTCGCCGTGGCCAAGCATGGGAATCGGGCGATTACGAGCAAGTGTGGCAGCGCTGACGTGCTCGCGGCGTTGGGCGCGAAAATCGAACTGACCCCGGAAGAAGCCCGGCGTTGCCTGGAGACAGCGGGCGTGGCGTTTCTGTTCGCGCCGTTTTATCATCCCGCGTTCAAGGCGATCGCGCCGGTGCGACGCGCGCTGGCCGAGCGCAAGCAGCGCACGGTGTTTAATATTCTCGGACCGCTGGTCAACCCCGCCCGCCCGACGCATCAGCTCATCGGGGTGTTTGACCGCGCGTTGGTGCCGAAGTTTGCCGAGGTGCTGCGTCTGCTCGGGTTGAAACACGCGATGGTGGTGTACGGGGACGGGCTCGACGAGCTGTCGACGATGGGCGTGAACATCGTGGCCGAGGTGTGGGCGGGACGAATCGAGCAGACCGAGCGCGATTTCCGCGTGCCCCACACGTCGTGGCGCGGGGTGACGGTGAAACCGGAGGAACTGGTCGGAGGCGATCCGGCAACCAACGCGGGCATCGTTCGGGACGTGCTGGGCGGCAAAGACCGCGGGGCGCGGCGGGACATCGTGTTGTTGAACGCGGCGGCAGCGCTGGTGGTCGCGGAAAAGGCGGCGGACTTCGCCGGCGGCTGGGCGCTGGCGGCGGAGTTGATCGACAGCGGCGCGGCGCGAGAGCGTGTCGAGCGGTTTGTCGCGGCGACCAATCGCGACTAACTTATCTCATGCGGGCAGCCCTCGCCAAACCACTGGACTGGTGCACAATTCAACTGGCGCGCTTGAATGTGCCCGATGCCAAGAACGCAGAAGGACTGGCAACCCGGGCGCAGGCGGTACTGGAGAATCCTGATTTTCTCGGCGGCCCGGCCGTGGCGCCGCCGGATTTCCGATTCGTCACGAAGCGCGCGTTTCAATTCTCGTCGCCAGCACCCTCTCCGTGGAGGCGGAACAACACGGTGCACGGCCGGTTGTACGAGGCGTCGAAATCATGGCGGGACAAACCGACGATCATCCTGCTGCACGGGTGGAACGCGCAGACGATGTATCACACGTTGTTTCCGCACATCGCCCGGCGGCTGGCGAGACGCGGCGTAAACGCGGCGATGTTCGAGCTGCCGTACCATAGTCGGCGCAAACCACGGGGTCGGGGCGCGGTGAGGAACTTTCTATCGGGCGATCTGGTGCACGTGGCCCAGGCGGCCCATCAATCGCTGGCCGACGCGCGGGCGCTGATCGCGTGGCTCAAGGAGCAGGGTTCGCCGCGGATCGGGTTGTGGGGCATTTCGCTCGGGGCGTGGCTGAGCGGGATGCTGGCGTGCACGGAGAAGCGGGTGGATGTGGTCGTGTTGATGACGCCGGTGGCGCGGATGGATCGGCTGATTGCGGAAGCGGATTTTTGCGCGCCGATCCGCCGCAGTCTTGGCAGCGCGAACGTGCGGCTGGATTCGATGAACCTGACGAGCCACCGACCGCGGATCGCGGCGGAGAACATACTCATCGTCGCTTGCGAGCACGATTTGTTTGCGCCGATCGACACGATCGAGGAACTTTCCGCGACCTGGGGTGTTACAGAGATGTGGCGGCTGCGGCATGGACACATCAGCGTGTTGATGTCGATGCCGGTGATGGAACGCACGATACAATGGGTGGCGCAAAAGGCACGACCCGCAGGCGGATGAAATGGTGAACCGGGCACAGTTTCGGAGGGCGGCATTTTTTTACACATCTTTTACATGCCAGGTTTTTCCATTGCTGTATACTGAGCGGGCGAATTGAGTCGACACGTTTTGTCTGTACATTTGACGCGCTTACAGGCATTTCAAGTGCTCTCGATTTCACCGATTTCATAACATGCAAGGCAAACACGACAAACCGCCGATTCACCTCGATTACGCATCGTTGGGGGGAGCCGGGACGCCCGATGCGGAAATCGATCGCGCCCTGGTCAAGAAGGCGAAGGGCATGTTCGGCAAACAGGCGCGCGAGGAGATTTTGCAGATGGTGGATCACAACCTGCGGATCGTCGCGGCGGAAGTGGCGCAACGCCAGGTGAAGCCCGAACTTCTCTACGGGATCGGCTTGGAGGCCGTGGGCGAAGCCATCAAAGCCTACAAGCTCAAACAAGAAGAGGGTTTCCGCGAGTTTGCCGTGGCGTTTGCGCGACAGTCGATGTTTCTGGCCAAGGGTAGGATGGTGCGAGAAAAGAGCGCGCCGGCCCGGTCGCCGATTCGGCAAGACGATCTGGGCGCAAAATAGCATTGCTTTCTGTCGGGCCCGGTCGCATCGTAGCGGCGTTATGCTCATCAGCAAAAAGATCAACGACGCGATCAACCAGCAAATCGGCAACGAATTCGGGGCGTTCCTCCAGTACGTGGCGATTGCCGCGCATTTCGACGCGGAAGCGCTGCCGCAACTGGCGGCCCACTTTTACCGGCAGGCCGAGGAAGAACGCGATCACGCCATGCGGTTCGTGAAGTTTCTGGTCGAAACCGACGGCGAAGTGGTCATTCCAACGGTCAAAGCGCCGAAAAACAAATTCGCGACGGCCGAGGAAGCGGTCCAGTTGTCGCTGGATTGGGAAGTGGAAGTGACGCAGCAGATTCACAAAATCGTCGATCTGGCGAAGAAGGAAGTCAATTACACGACGGACAATTTCCTGCAGTGGTTTGTGAAAGAACAACTCGAGGAAGTTTCTTCCATGGACAATCTTCTCAAGGTGATTCGCCGAGCGGGCGAGGGCGGGTTGTTGCGGGTGGAGGAATATCTGGCCCGAAAGGGCGGTCACAGCCCGTTGCCCGAGGAAGACCCGACGTAAGCGGGTGAGCGGGACGTTGTGGTGAGCTGGCAACCGCGGTGGTGGTCGCAACGCGTGTGAAGGCCGTGGATTTTCGCGCAAGCCGCGACCGCATGGTTCGGGAGCAAATCGAATCACGCGGCATCACGGATTCGCGCGTGCTCGCCGCGATGCGGAATGTCCCACGGCACGAATTCGTGCCGGAACAATGGATCGACGCCGCTTACGAAGACCATCCACTTCCCATCGGGAACGGACAGACAATTTCCCAGCCGTACATCGTCGCGCTGATGACGGAGTTGCTGCGGGCCGGTCCCGGCGCGAACGTGCTGGAGGTGGGCACCGGTTGCGGATATCAGGCGGCGGTTCTCGCCGGGATGGCCGTGGCGGTCTACTCGGTGGAGATTCTCGGACCACTGGCCAGGGAATCAGCGGATCGGCTGCAGCGTCTCGGCTACAGAGGCGTGCATGTCCAGCACGCCGACGGTTATCTGGGCTGGCGGGAGCGCGCGCCGTACGACGGGATCATCGTGACCGCCGGCGCCGATCACGTGCCGCCGCCGTTGATTGAACAGCTCAAGCCCGGCGGCCGGATGGTCATCCCCGTTGGCGAACCGCACGGGGAGCAATCGTTATTGCTCGTCGAAAAGGCTCAGGATGGTCAGACGTCGATGCGGAACGTCACCCGCGTGGTATTCGTGCCATTGACACGAGAAGCCGCCAACTGACGCAATCCACCCCTTACGGTTATTCGGATAAAACTGCCCCGGACTTGAGGGGAAGTCCCCAGCAAAAACGCCTTGTAAGGCGCTCCGCGCTGCGCAGTTCCGCGCAGGCCGGAAAACGAGCCGTTTTTGCGACTGGCATACAAACTGCCTTAATGGACTCGCAAGCGACGCGAGATTCGCCGCGGCCAGAGCCGTCGATCGGAATCCCGGGTGGCTGGAAAGCAATGTCCCAGTAAATGCACAATTCGAGCAAGCGTCCCGCAACACGTAATACGCCGGCGCCAATTCTTTCACGGATGAAGCGGCTACAGTTGTACATTCTGCTGTTACTCTTCGGTGTCATCGCCGTGCTCTCCGGCTCGTTCCTGAGTTATCAATTGGCCGCCGCGCATCGTCAGACCATCGACGGCAACCGGCAATGGGTAAAGCTGTTGTCTCTTTGTGACAAGTTGGATGAAGCAACCACCGAGGCCAATGCGCCAGCGATTAACCTCACCCAATCTGGCGATCCGAAATCCGAATTGGCCCGGGTAAACGCGGCCGATCAGCGGTTCGACAAGGTTCTGGACGATGTGCGACGGCAGCTTCCGAACAATGCGCGGCCGGAGGAAACGGCACAGGTTCAGCGATCTCTGTCTTCGATAGCGGGTCAGATGAACGTCCTGGTTACAGGGTCCAAACGCATCATTTCGTTGTTCCAGGCCGACCGCACCGCGAAGATGGACGGGGAAGTGTCCGTACTGAACGACGAATACAGCATCCTCCAAAAGCAATTAGATGGGTTTCGGACTCAATTGCGCGGTCTACGGTCGGCATTCCTGGAGCGGCAGGCCGCGTACGTCACCAAGCTCGAAAGGTTGCAGATGGGATTTGGCTGGGGAATGCTTTTGACGCTTGCCGCGGGGGCCTGGTACGGATGGAGGTTGGAAAATTCGTTGTGGCGCTCCGAGGCTGCGCGACAGGAGGCTGAAGGGAGGTCCCGCGTTCTGGTCGAGAACATTTCGGACGTCATCATGAGCTGTGATGAACGAGGGATCACCAAGTATGTCAGTCCGTCCATCGAGCACATACTCGGTTACAAACCGGAAGAGTTGATCGGGCGCGACGCGTTCGAACATGTGCACCCGGAAGACGCCGCACCCCTTAGGAAGGGTTTTCTCGAAGCGGTTGGCAAACCCGGGCATACCGAAGCTCTCAAATACCGCTATCGGCACAAGGATGGTTCGTGGCGGATACTGGAATGTGTGGGGAAGAACCTGTTAGAGGAACCCGGCATCTGCGGAATGGTCGTGTACTGCCACGATGCGACCGTGCGCCTCGATGTGCAGTCGGCGTTGATCGAAAGCGAAGAGCACTATCGCCTGCTGTTCGACCAATCGGTGGACGGGGTCATGTTGGCGGACGAAGATGGCAACATTATCAATGCCAACCCCGCATTATGCCAACTTCTGGGATACACGCGGGAAGAGATGATTCGATTGAAAGTCACGGATACCTATATCAGCGAGGAGCTTGCCGGCTACGAGCAGCGTCGCGCCTTGGGCATCGGCGAATCGAGGCAGTTTTGCCGGCGGATCCGGCGGAAGGATGGCAGCTATTTTGAGGCGGAGGTGAACCTCATCCATGTCAAGGGCTGCATTCAAAGCGTCGTGCGCGACATCACGGAGCGCCAGCGGGCGCAGCAAGCGTTGGAGGCGAGCGAGACGAAGTACCGGTTGTTGGTGGAACACTCTCAGGACGGGATTCTGTCGATCGGTCTCGACCGGCGGATCACGTACGCCAACGATAAGGCGGCGCAGGTCCTGGGGTATTCGCGGACCAAGATGCTGGGTATGCCCGCCGAGAAGACCTATCCGCCCGGGCATCGGATGGCTGGTTTAGATCACTATGGCTCGCTTGGGGTTGGCGAAGCTACCCAATATCAGCGGGAGGCAATGCGCGGTGACGGCACAACTTGCATCATCGACGTCACCCTGTTCCGGGTCAACGAAACGATGTATCAGGCGACCTTCCGTGATGTCACGGGGCGAGTGCGGGCCGAGGAAAAGACACGGCTGCAAACCGCGGCGCTCGAAGCGGCGGCAAATGCCATCATGATTGCGGATGGCTCCGGCACGATTGCCTGGGTCAACCCGGCGTTTACCGCGCTGACCGGCTACACCGCCAGCGAAGCGGTGGGGCAAAACCCGCGCCTACTCAAGTCCGGCCGGCAAGACCGCGCGTTCTACGAGAAGATGTGGGAGACGATCCGTGCCGGGCGAGCCTGGAGCGGCCAGCTGACCAATCGACGGAAGGATGGGAGCCTGTACCGGGAGCAAATGACGATCACGCCCGTGACCGATGGCCGTGGCGCGATCACGCATTACGTGTCCATCAAGACGGATATCTCGGAGACCCACAAGTTCCAGCAGGAGTTGCGGGAGAGCCAGGAGCAGTTGAATGCGCTGGTCGGGGCCGCCCAAGATGCGATGATCATGTTTGATTCCCAAGGTCAGATCACGCTGTGGAACCAGTCGGCCTCACGGATCTTCGGCTGCGAAGCCGCGGAGGCTTTGGGCAAGAGCGTGTACCAGCACATCCTTGCGAGCCGGTGCCAGACGGATCTGGAACGGAGATTCGCCGCGCTTTGTCACGATGACAAGAATGTCGCCATCGGCCAGATGCTGGAATTGACCGGGGTCCGAAAAAGCGGGCATGAATTCCCCGTCGAGATCTTCCTGGCTTCGGTTCAACTCAACGGCGCGTGGCACGGGGTTGGGACATTCCGGGACATCAGCAAGCGCAAGCTGGCCGAAGTCGAGCGCGTGGCGCTGGAGTTGCAGTTGCGGCACGGGCAAAAGATGGAGGCCATCGGGCAATTGAGCGCCGGTATCGCGCATGAGATCAACACCCCCACGCAGTACATTGGCGACAACGTTCGCTTCGTGCAGGAAGCGGTGGGCACGGTCAATCCGCTGTTGGCGCAGTACCGCCGGTTCGTCGAGGCGGCCCGCGCGGGCGCGATCACGGAACAAATGATCCGCGAGGCCGAATTGGCGATGGCCGGTGCGGACCTGGACTATATGATGGCCGAAGTTCCCAAGGCGATTCAGGAAAGCTTGGAAGGGATCGGTCGCGTCTCCAAGATTGTGCATGCGATGAAGGAATTCTCGCACCCGGGCACGAAAGACAAGACCCTGACGGATCTGAATGCGGCCATCGAGAGCACGCTGACCGTGTGCCGCAACGAATGGAAATATGTCGCGGAGGTGGAGACAGACTATGATCCCAACCTCCCGCTGGTGCCGTGTCTGGTGGGCGAATTCAACCAGGTGACCCTGAATCTGATTGTCAACGCGGCGCACGCGATTGCCGACGTTGTGGGCGACGGGAAGAACGGCAAAGGGCGGATCCGCGTCAGCACCCGGCGCGTGGGAGACTGGGCGGAGGTGCGCATCGGCGATACCGGCACGGGAATCCCCCAGGCGATACGCTCGAGGGTATTCGATCCATTTTTCACGACCAAATCGGTGGGCAAGGGCAGCGGGCAAGGATTGGCCATCGCCCATTCGGTGGTGGTGGACAAGCACGGCGGCAACATTCATTTTGAAACCGAGGTCGGGAAGGGCACGACATTCATCATCCGTCTGCCCCTCGGCGACTCGGTCACAGTCGAAGAGGAGACACACCATGAAACAGCGAATACTCTTCGTGGATGACGAGCCAATGATCCTTCAGGCGCTGAGGCGGCAACTGCATTCCCTGCGTCGGGAGTGGGACCTGGAGTTCGCCACGAGCGGGGAACAGGCATTGCGGGTAATGGCCGAGCGTCCGTGCAAGGTGTTGGTTTCCGACATGCAGATGCCCGGCATGGACGGAGCCGAGTTGATGCTCGAGGTGATGAAACGGTATCCCGATACCGTGCGGTTGATCCTGTCGGGGGGAGCGGACCAGGGCGTGATGGTGAAGAACGTCGGTCCGGTTCATCAGCATCTCTGCAAACCCTGCGACCCCGAGGAACTGCGGGCGGTGATCCAGCGGGTGGTGACATTCGATCTCTCGATTCCCGACAGCACGGTGCGACGGCTGGTGACGCGCATGGACCGGCTGCCGAGCCTGCCGAAGCTCTACGGCGATTTGGTCGCGGCCCTGGAGAAACCGGACGTTGGTTTCGACGAGGTGGCGGCGATCATCTCGCGCGATATCGGCATGATGACGCTGATTTTGCGGCTGGCCAACTCGGCGTTCTTTGGCATCGGCCAGAGCGTGTCGAATCCGGCCGAAGCCATTTCCCGACTCGGACTGGAGACGGTCAAGTCCCTGGTGTTGTCGATGGGCGTGTTTTCGCAGCTGGACACGAAGCCGCTGCCGGGTTGGTCCGTGGAAACGTTCTGGGACCACTGCCTGCTCACGGCGGCGGCCGCCAAGGTGGTGGCGCGGGCCATCGGCGCGGACCGCAAGGTGGTGGATGAATCGTTTGTGGCCGGGATGCTACATGATGCGGGGCGGTTGATTTTTGTGGCCAACCTCCGCGACGCCTACGAAAAAGTCCTGCAACTGGCGCACGACGAGAAGATCCCGCTCCTGGAAGCCGAACAACGAATATTGGGATCGACGCACGCCGAGGTGGGCGGATATCTGCTGGCGTTGTGGGGATTGCCGGTCCCGGTGGTCGAAGCGATTGCGTTCCATCACCATCCATCGCGGAGCGCGCTCAAGACTTCCGGAGCGCTGCTGACGTGTCACGTCGCCAATGTCCTCGTCCAGGGCCGGACCGTCATCCACGAGGGGGTCCCCGGTCCGTCGCTGGACATGGCATATCTGGAGTCGCTGGGGTTGGCCGGGGGGGTCGAGGAGTGGCAGCAGGCTGTAGACGAAATTGTTTTGGGAGAACCGACATTATGCACCGAAGAATCCTCTGTGTAGACGACGAAACCAACGTCCTGAATGCTCTGCAGCGGAACCTGCGGAAGTATTTTGCCGTGGACACGGCCACCGACGGGGCGCAGGCCCTGACGCTGCTGGATGGTCGGGAACCGTATGCGGTGATTGTGGCCGACATGCGGATGCCCGGGATGGATGGCGTGGAGTTCCTGACCCGGGCCCGCGCCAAGGCGCCCGACAGCATCCGCATCATGCTGACCGGCAACGCCGACCAGCAAACGGCTGTCGACGCGGTCAATCGCGGACACGTCTACCAATTTCTCACGAAGCCCTGTCCGCCGGAGACGCTGGCGATCGTGGTCAGCGACGGCGTCAAGCAATACGAGATGTTGATCGCCGAGCGGGAGTTGTTGGAGAAGACACTCAATGGGAGCGTCAAGGTTCTCACCGAGATTTTGTCGGTCATCGACCCGCAATCGTTCGGTCGCGGCCAGCAGTTGCGCGAATCCATGCGGTTGTACATTGTGCCGCCGACGGAACGGGCCTGGGAACTGGAACTGGCCGCGCTTCTGGCGCCGATTGGGTGTGTGAGCATTCCCGCGCCGGTGCTCGTCAAGGCGCGGGCCAGACTGCCGCTGAGTGACGCGGAACTGACCCTGTGGATGCGCGTGCCCGAATTTGGCAGCCGACTGATCGCGAACATCCCGCGGCTGGAGACGGTCGCCAAGATCATCCTGTACCAGAACAAACACTTTGACGGCTCCGGGTTTCCCGTGGACAAATGCGCGGGCGCGGATATTCCGGTGGGGGCACGGATTCTGAAGGTGCTCAACGACCTGCTGGACCTCGAATCCAAAGGGGTGTCTCAAAAGCAGGCGTTGGAGGAGATGCAGAATCGCACCGGATGGTACGACCCGCGGGTGCTCGACACGGCCTGTCTGCGTTTCGACAAGGGCCAGTCCGTTACCGGCACGATCGCCTGCGTGCCGCGCGCCGTTTCCGCCGCGGAACTGCGGGAAGGCCAGGTCATCACGCAAAACGTGTACACGGCGGACGGCATGCTCATTGTGAAGGCCGGCAGCGTGGTGACGCCGATGCTGCTGGACCGGCTCACGAACTTCGCCGCGGTCAACGGCCTGCGGGAGCCGATCGAGGTGCAAACCTAACCGGTTGGCCACCGGGGGCGTGTCGCCGTGTTGAGGCACGGAGTCGGCACGCGTCTGGCGCGGCCTTCAGCGAGGGCGGTCGGCGAAGCGCAATTCGCTGGACGGTGGACGTGAGTTTGTGATAGCTGTGCGTGTGAGGCCCGACCGGCTCGGCGGCGGGGGTGCCGTTATGGAAAGGTTAAATCTCTGGCTCAGGAGCCGATCCAAGCTCTGGGTGGTGGCAGCCGGCTTGGTCGGAACCGCGGTGGTTGGGCTGATCGATGACCTGACGGGACCACACGTCCGGGTTTCGATTCTGTACGTGCTGATGGTTATTTTCGTCAGTTGGTTTACCGACGCGTCGGGGGGAGTATTCGTCGCGGCGGCGTCGGCCGTCGCGGGGTTTGTCGCCAACCTGTACTCGCCCATTACCGCTTCCGAGATTGTTGTTGCCTGTTGGAACTCCGGGGTGGACTTTGGCGTGCTTCTGGCCATCTCGTTTCTGATGGCCGCCATCCGGAGAACGAACACCGAGCGCCGGCAACTGGAGCGGCAGGTGCTCGAAGCATCGGATCAGGAGCGCCGGCGGATTGCGCAAGACCTCCATGACGGGCTGTGCCAGCACCTGGCAGCCACGGAGTTTGCCGCGCAGTTGTTGACCGACAAGCTGGCCCACGAATCATTGCCTCAGGCAACCGATGCCAAGCAGATCGCGGGATTCATCCAGCGAGCCATGACTCAGGCGCGGGAGATTGCCCATGGACTTCATCCGGTCGAAATCGGCCCCGGCGGTTTGATGGCGGCGCTGGATAATCTATCGGGGTCCGTGCGTGATGTGTACCAAATTGCCTGCGACGTGGATGCGGATGGCCTGGCCGACCTGTTTGATGACACGGAAGCGACCCACATTTACCGGATTGTCCAGGAGGCGGTGGCCAACGCGGTCAAGCACGGCAAGCCTTCACGAATCCAGATCGAGCTTCACACGGAGGACAACCGGGTCGTCCTGGCCGTGAACGACAATGGCCTTGGGTTTCGGGAGCGGGCACGGCATAGTGGCGGCATGGGACTTGGCACCATGAACTATCGTGCGTCCGTAATTGGAGCGACACTCACCGTGCGCCGCGGCCCCCACGGCGGCACGACCGTCGTCCTGTCCCTGCCGAAGGATTTTCACACCCAAATGAAGAGCAACTCATGAACGGTCAAACGACGAAGACGCGCATCCTGATTGCGGACGACCATCCGATGGTCCGCGACTGGCTGGCACAGTTGGTCAACCGGCAGGCCGATCTCGCCGTCTGCGGTGAAGCCGCCGACGCGGCGCAGACGCTGCAGGCCCTTGAGACCCTGCATCCCGACATGGCCATTGTCGATCTGGCGATGGAAGGCGCTCACGGCACGGACCTGATCAAGGACATCACGACCCGATACGAAGGGTTACCGGTGCTGGTTGTGTCGATGCACGACGAAGCTCTCTACGCCGAGCGGGCCATCCGTGCCGGTGCCCGCGGTTATGTTACCAAACGGGAAGGAGCCGAGAAGATCCGCCAGGCCATCTTTCGCGTGCTGAAGGGAGAGGTCTGTGTGAGCGAGACGGTGGAGGCACGGATCCTGAAGAAGGCCAGCGCCGGCGGTCCTGTCCCCGTGGGGTTGCCGGTGGACAGCCTCAGCGACCGCGAGCTGGTGGTCTTCGAACTTCTCGGGAACGGGTACGGCCCGAGCCAGATCGCGGACGAATTGCACTTGAGCGTGAAGACCGTGGAGGGCTACACGGCGCGGATCAAGGAGAAATTGCTCCTGAAAGATGCCCGCCAACTGGTCCAGCAAGCCATCCAGTGGAACAAACTCGGCGGGACGGGCGCATCCGCGGAATCTTCGCGACAGCCGCCCCCGCTCCCATCCCAAACCCGCAAGTCGCGACAGCGCTTCGGCAACCGTTGACGCCGGGCGACTCAGGGATGTTCAGCTTGATTCTTGTGTAGGGGGTTTCCCTCTCACAAGAAACAGGGCTTCCCCTCACAGACATCCTCGCGCGTCTGCATTAGAAGTGGACCATGCAGAACATTCTGCGGAAAGCAGCAGTCAAAAGCCATCGTGCCACGACATCGGACCGGCCCAGCCTCAGCAAACGCGAGGGAGAGGTGTTCCAGCTCCTCGGCTGCGGGTATGGACCGAGCCAGACGGCGGAGGAACTGCGGGTCAGCGTCAAAACGGTGGAAGGGTACTTGGACCGCATCAAGAAGAAGCTACACATTGGCGACGCGAGGACACTCCGGCAGTATGCCATCCAGCAGGGGCGATCCATGAGGAAGCCGCCCGGTGTCGGCATCTGCCTCTGAATTGGGTCCTCCCCGCCGATTGTGCCCCTTGGCGTTGGACGGGCGGAGCTGGGGGCCGCACCCATACCCGGCGACTGGCGACGAGGGGCATGTAAGGGTTTTCACCGTCAAAAAAAACAGGGTTTCCCCCCGCAGACGGTTCCCGCCGATTACGCTACTAGTATACTGAGGCATTTGTATGGGATTACGCCTCGGCAAAGGGCAAAAAGGGCAAAGAGAAACATGAAGAGGATGATGCAGAAACTCTACAGGGCACTCCGATCGCGAAGAGGCCAGAGTCTGGTTGAATATTCGCTGGTTCTCGCTCTCGTGGCCATCGTGGCAGTCACGTTGCTGCGGGGTCTCGGCAGACACATAAACAACACGCTGTCATCGGTGAACGCGAACCTGCCGTGAGTGCGCCAAGTGTCGGGTGTCGTACCTTCCGGTTTGAGAGAGAGTAGATCGTAGACGATACGAGTGTACAGCGAGTTGAATCGCGGGAACGGTGCGAAGGTCATCGAGAGGGCCGGGGCGTTTGGCGTAGGCGGATTCACCCGGTTCGTGGTGGCGCCGTTCGAACAGGCGCCCGGGGGCGTTCGGCAATTTCTCAGCAAGCCGTGGCGGCCAGGTGCAGGACGTGGTCGTCTGACAAGCTAGTTACAGGTGCAAGAAAGGCCGGGTGTGTCCTTTCTGCCGGGAACAAGGTGGTAGTAGGGGGCGAGTCATTCAGGACAATGTCGCGTGGATTGTGTAGTGTGCCGGCTTAGCTTAACGGCAGAGCGGCTGACCGAGTAAGTCAGCAGATGGAGTGTTCGATTCCTCCCGCCGGCTCCCTATCGCGATTTGAGAAGCCGGGCATCTGATTGCCGCCGCGGCCTGTCTTCACAACCCCGAGTCGAGCACGGAGCGGATGAGCCGGTTGAGAGATTCGAGGTCGTAAGGTTTCTGGAGGTAGCCGAGACACCCGTGGCGCAGCATCCGCCGGCCTTCCTGATCGTGACTGTAGCCGCTGGAGACGATGACCCGGACGCCGGGATCGATCTCTTTCATCCGCGCGAACAACTCGGGCCCGCTGATGCGTGGCATCACCATGTCGGCAATCACCAGGTCGATGTCCTCGCGCCGTTCACGGAAGGTGGACAGGGCGGTGGCGCCATCGGGCGCGGCGAGCACCGTATACCCCTTTTCCTGGAGACCGAGTTGCGCCATCTCGCGGATCACTTGTTCATCCTCGGCCAGGAGGATGCACTCGTCTCCACCACGAGTCGGCGCCTCGGTCTTTGCCGGGGCCGCCGGGGGCGTCTTGCGGGAGGCCGGCAGAAGAATCTCAAACGCGGTTCCCTGTCCCGGCTTGGAGTCGACGTGGATCTCGCCCCGGAAGCTCTTGATGATGTTCATCACCAGTGCCAGGCCGAGGCCGGTGCCTTTGCCGGCGCGTTTGGTGGTGAAGAACGGCTCGAACATGTGCGCGAGGGTGGCCGCGTCCATGCCGCAGCCCGTATCGCGGAACGACAGCAGCACGTAGTCGCCGTCCGGCAGAGGGACGGCGGGGCGGAACGGATTGGCTCCGTCCAGAAGGAGATTACGCGTGGTGATGGTGAGCATGCCGCCGTCGGGCATCGCATCGCGGGCATTGACGGCGATGTTGAGGAATACCTGCTCGAGCTGCGATGGGTCCACCTCGACCGGGTGAAGGTTTTTGGCGAACTGGCGCTGGATGAGAATGGACTTGTCGAAGCTGTGCTCCAACATGGTGAGCGTCTGCTCGATGCAATCGTTGGGATTGATCACGGTACAATGCGGCCCCTCCCGCCGGGCGAAGGCCAGCAACTGCTTGGTCAGCGCCGCGCCACGATAGGCACTGGCCTCGGTCGCTTCCAGATAGCGATACATCGGGTTGGAGCGGTCGGTTCGCTGCTTCACGTAACCGGCGCAGGCCAGGATGGCGGCGAGGACGTTGTTGAAATCGTGGGCGATTCCACTGGCGAGCGCGCCGATGGATTCGATTTTCTGCGCCTGCACGAGGTCGCGGTACAACTCCTCGGCCTGGAGGGCGCCGGCGACGAGGTTGGCGACGGTTTGCATCTCGGCGGTGGACGACGGCGAGATACCCCGGGCATCGAGGTAAAAGACGCCGATGAGGCCGACCACCCCGTTGTGGCACACGATGGGAGCCAGCACGGTGCAAGCGATGCGCTCGCGTTCGCACAGGGCTCCGAGGGCCGGCATGTCTGGCGATGCGCCGGTGACGACGATCGGATGGACGTCCTTGGTCGGGTTCTCGAAGGCGGGGAACGTCCATTCCTCTGCTTCCAGTTGATCGGGTTTGTGGGCCGTGAAGCCGCAGGCCGCTTTGAGATGGAATCGGGTTTGCCCGTTCGTCTCGGTGAGCCAGACGGTGACGGCGTTGGCTTCGAAGAGTTGGGCAATTTTTTCCAGCACCTCCGTCGAGATGCGAGCCATGTCGAGCGAGTCGATCAGCGCGCGCGCGATCTGGTTGAGCGTGGATTGACGCTGGAACGCGAGGCGCTGGGACAACTCGATTTCGCGGGCACGGGAGGCGCGGAGTTCCTCCTGGTTTCGCTGGACGCGTTGGACGTAGAGGTAGGTTTCCGCCGCCGCGAGGGAAATCATCAGGAGCGAGGCGCTACTCAGCGGGAGGCTGACCTGTACCCAGGAATCGTTGTTGCTGTTGAGCCGCCCGATGAGCAAGTAGCACAGCGTGACGATCAACGCCACCCCGTACAATCGCGCCCGCGGCGACCATTCCCGCGCTTCCACCCTGCTGATGGTTGACTGTGCCATGAGGATGCCTCAGCGTGGACCCGACAGAATTGAGCAAGGAGTATGCCTCTTCTGAGAATTGAGAAAACGGCTTGTATCCCGCGTCGGCGGGGCTGGATTTCCGCAACTTTGGAACCCGAGGATCCGGCGGCGACGCAAGGATACAAATCAGCATTGTGGGGCGTTTCATTTCGTGGAAGATCGACGAGACAGATTTTCGGATTGCGCGGCATGGCGGTTGCCAGTATGAACGGAGTTGGCCAAGGACAGACGTACTTTTTCATGAAACGCAAGACGCGATTGTGGCTCCGGTTCATTCTGGTGGGGCTGTTGGCAGGGGCGTTGTATCTCCTGATGCTGAACTACGAACAGGAATTCGTTTACGCGCCCAGCCCGTTCGTCAAGAAGACGCCGCACGATGCCGGGATGGCATTTGACAGCGTCGTGTTCGCCTCCGATGACGGTGTGAACATCCAGGGGTGGTTTATCCCCGCCCAATCATCGGATCCGCCGCCGACCAATTCGTCGGCGTTGACATTACTCTATCTCCATGGCCGGGCGGGCAACATGGGCGACAGCCTGGAGAAAATCCATCTGTTCCACGACATGGGCCTGGATGTATTTGCGATCGATTACCACGGCTATGGCGCCAGTGGAGGCACGCCGAGCGAGAGCGCGCTGACGGGCGACGCGTTGGCGGCGTATTTTTACCTCGTCGAGAAGCGCAACGTAAAACCGGAGCGGATGTACATCTGCGGCGAAGACCTCGGTGCCACGGTGGCGATCGGTCTGGCGGCGAAGGTGGAGCCGGCGGGATTGATCACGGAAGGGGCAAACGCGTCGATCATCGAGAAGGTCGAGGAGGACTGGCCGCTGATTCCGTGGCAGTACCTGTTGCGGAACCAGTTCGATGCCGTCAGCAAGATGGGCGACGTTCATGTACCGGTGCTGATGTTCCACAGCAGCGATGACGAGGTGGTCCCGTTTAACGACTCGCGGCGGCTGTACGTCCTGGCGCACGAACCGAAGGAGCTGGTTGAGATTCACGGCTCGCACCGGGAGGCGTTCGTCAAGTCGTTCGATACCTACTACGACAAGATCGACGAATTCGTGCACAGGGACCCCAAGGCCAAGACTGCGGAGACGGCTTCTTCAACACAAACGAGGGACACGGCGTCCAAACCACCAACGCCATGATCCGGACGTTCTCGCTCTTACTGGTCGGCGCGTTTGTTTTTTTGCAGTCCGCGCGGGCCATCGACACACTGCGCCCCGAGCAGGTCCAACCCGGCATGAAAGGCTACGGGCTGTCGGTATTCAAGGGGACCCGGCCCGAGCGGTTTGAGGTCGAGATCGTGGGCGTGCTCAAGAACGTCATGCCCAAGCAGGACATGATCCTGATCCGGCTCAGCGGGGCGGACCTCGAGAAGCACAAGGTCATCGCGGGCATGAGCGGGAGCCCCATCTACATCAATGACAAGCTGATCGGGGCGCTGGCGTACGGCTGGACGTTTGAAAACGAGCCGCTGGCCGGGGTGACGCCGATCCACAACATGCTGGAGCAATTGACGCGGCCGTTCGTACCGCCGGCGACCGCGATGGCTTCGGTGTCGCTGGGGCGCGCGCCGTCGATGTTTGCGTTGCCGAACGAAGCGTTCTCACGGAGCGCGGCCGATGTCGATGCCCCGCGCCCGTTGGTCACGCCGTTGTCATTCGGCGGATTCAGCCCGGGCGTGATCGGGCAATTCGCGTCGAGGTTTGCCGGCTTCGGCATGATGCCGGTGGTCGCGGGCGGGGCGGGCCGCGCGGCGTTGCCGCGGCGTAGCGGTGACATCGAACCGGGCGGGTCGATTGGCGTGCAGTTGATGCGGGGCGATCTGAACATGACCGCGGTGGGCACGGCGACGTACGTTGACAAGAACCGGGTCCTGGCATTTGGTCATCCGTTTTTCGAAGGCGGATCGGTGCAGGCTCCGGCGGTGCTGGCCGAGGTGCACACGATCATGTCGAGCGTGGAGCGTTCGTTCAAACTGGCCACGCCGGTCGCCGAGATTGGGGCGATGGTGGGCGACTGGCAGAGCTGCATCGTGGCGGACACCAAAACGCAGGCGCGGATGATCCCGCTGACAATTGACGCGGCAAACCGCGACACGGGTCAGACCGAACATTATGACGTGGAGATCATGGACAACCAGGCATTCACGGCGCAACTGCTGATTGCCGGCGTCGCGCAAACGGTCAGCGCGGCATCGGGCTCGACCCAGGACACGACCGTGCGCGTTTCGGTGAGCGCCGATCTCGGGCCGACGAAGACCGGCGGTGCGGCCCGGACCGTGGCGGTGACAGACACATTCTTCAATCCGGGAGGGGGACTCATCAGCCTGGACGGGTTGATGCCGCTGGTGGCGATGGTCAACACGCCGTTCGGCAGCCCGGCCATCAAGCGGCTGGAGGTGAAAGTGGACGCGTCGCTGAGCCGTCAGACCGCCGAGATCAAGCGCGCGTACTTTGGAAAATCGGAAGTGGAGCGGGGCGAAACCGTGCCGCTGTCCGTCGTGCTGAAGCCGTTCGGAGGGCCGGAGGTCACGAAGACGATAGCCATTCGGGTGCCGGCGGAGACCGATTCGATGCGCACCCTGACGGTAACCGTCCTGTCAGGAGATGCGGCGCCAACCGACGCGGCGTCGCCGGACAGTCTGGACGATTATCTGGACGTGATTCAGAAGGGGCACCGCAACACGGATCTCGTCGCGTTGATGCCGACGACCGGTGCGGGGATGCAATATCGCGGCAAGCTGCTGAAGAACCTTCCGCCGAGCGCGGTCGGCGTTTTGGAGGATTCGAGTGTCGCCAACACGACCGGCGCCGCTGATCTCCAGCAGTTGGTGGAATCAACCGACTGGGTGCTCAGCGGCCAGGCGACGGTTCGTGTGCCGATTCGACAGGAATGAACGACGTTGAAACCGGAGAAACCGATACAATCGTGAAATACTCCATCGCCCGCCTGCTAATAATTGTCGCCGTCGCAGCGGCTCTCGCGCCCGTTCGGTTGTTTGCCGTGAAGACCGAGCAGTGGGAACTGAAGTCGGCGCAGGATTTCATGACCGGCAAGCTCCAGCGGCTGGTGGTGACGAGCGACGGGGAATTGCGGCTGGGCTATGATGCGACCAAGCTCGGCGAATTCGCCAAGGAAATCTGGTGTTCCGCGGTGGATCGCGACGGGACGATCTATTTCGGCACGGGCTCGCCCGCCGACGTGTACGCGCTGGGCAAGGACGGGCGGACGACAAAGCTGTTCGAGGCGGACACGATCGCGGTGACGGCGTTGGCGCTGGATTCGCGGGGAAATTTGTACGCGGCGACGATGCCCGACGGGAAGATCTACAAGATTTCCACGACCAACAAGGCGGCGGGCACGAAGCCGGAAGAAGCCTGGTGCCGGTTGCGCGCGCCGTACATCTGGTCGTTGATCGTGGACAAGAAGGACCAGATTTTTGCGGGCACGGGTCCTGACGGAAAAGTGTTTCACATCAGCCCGGACGCCAAGGCGGAGGAATGGTTCACGGCGGAAGACTCGAACATCCTGAGCCTCGCGCTGGATGCGAAGGGCGCGTTGCTGGCCGGAGGCAGCGACCGGGGGCTGCTGTTCCGGATCACCGAGAAGGGCAAGGGCGTTGTGCTTCACGAGTTCGCCGAGGACGAGGTGAAGGCGCTGGCGGTGAGTGGCGACAACGTCTATGTCGGCGTCAACAAACAGAAGGTCAGGCGTCCCCGCGGGGCGGCGGCGCGACGGCCGAGCGCGGCCGAGTTTGAGGATCTGACACAGCGCTTGACCGGGCAGTTTGGCGCGGCGGTGACGGCGGAGACGGCCGGGCCGGGACGCGAGACGCCGCCCGAGGCGCGGCTGGCGAACCTGCTGGCGGGCACGGTGTACGTGTTGCATGCGGATGGGCGTACCGACCGGCTGGCGAATTGGAATGACGAATCGGTGTTCGACCTGAAGGTGGACGGCGACGGCACGGTGCTGGCGGGAATGGCGGGCAAGGGCCGCGTGTACCGCGTGCGGGACAGTCAGAACTGGGAGCTGCTGTTTGGTTTCGAGGAGCAGCAGGCGTTGACGCTGGCGGTTCGCGACGGGAAGCTGGTGTTTGTCGGCACGGGCAACGTCGGAAACGGGTATGAGATCAACTCGCAGAAGGCGCGGGACGGTGATTTCACGAGCCAGGTGCGCGACTGCCGGTTTCTGACGACGTGGGGCAACCTGTTTTGGATGGGAAGCGGGGCGATATCGGTCAGCACCCGCACGGGCAACACGGCGCTGCCGGATTCGACGTGGTCGGACTGGTCCGCGGCGTTGAAGGAGTCGCCCGAGAAAGTGGCGAGTCCGCGGGCGCGGTTCATCCAGGTGCGGGCGCAACTGGCGGCGACGTCCGAGCCGATGCTGAAGTCGTTGAGTTTGTATTACCAGATGCAGAACCAGAAGCCCGAGGTGTTGTCGATTGAGATTGGCGAGAAACCGAAGCCGGCAGAGAAGCCGAAGGTCGACGTGGCCAGCGAACAGAAGCCCGGGGACAACGAAGGCGGGACCGCGGTGAATGTGAACGTTGAGGTGGAACCGACGCCGAAGGCGGAAGAAGCGCGTCCCAAAGCGGCCAATCCCGTGAAGCAGATCCGCTGGCAGGCCCGAGACAAGGATGGCGACACCTTGGTGTATCGATTGTACTTCCAGGCGGACGGGGATGACGTGTGGGTGCCGGCGTTTTTGGACAAGCCGCTGCACAAGACCGAATACGCGTGGGACACAGAATCGATTCCCGACGGCTGGTATCGGATCAAGGTGGTCGCGAGCGACGAGGAATCGAATCCCGCCGGTGAAGCGCTCACGGACGAGAAGGTCAGCGACCTCGTCAAGGTGGACAACACGCGGCCGCAGGTGGTGGAGCCAGCGTATGACGCGGCGAGCGGGGTTTTGAAAGGCGTGGCGCGGGACAATCTGAGCTTGATCCGGTATCTGGAGTACGCGGTCGACGGCGGGGACTGGAAATTCTTCGCGCCGAAGGACGGCGTGTTCGACAGCAAGGAAGAAGCCTTTGAAGTCAAGATCGGGCCGCTGGCGGCCGGTCCGCATTACATCGCCGTCCGCGCGACGGATGAAGAGGGAAACGTGGGGGTCGAGAAGGTGTCGGTGAAGGGGAAGTGAGACGGGGCTGAGAGGCCCTGCGGGTGCGCCGCCTGCGGCAAACACGTTTGCATCAGTGACGGCAGAGCGGTGACCCCGACTCGGAATCGGGGCGGGTGAGTCATCGCACTCCAGAGATTTCATGATACGGCTGGAAAACGTCAGCATGGAGTATCGGCTCAAGAGCGAGCGGGTGCAGGCGCTGCGCAATGTGACCCTGCATCTGCTGGAGGGAAGTTTCGAGGCGATCATGGGGCCGAGCGGCTCGGGCAAGACGACGCTGATCCAGTTGATCGCGGGTCTGCTGACGCCGACGGCGGGCGAGGTGATCGTGTCGGGCGAGCACCTGCGCCGGTTGGACGACGCGAAGATCTCGGCGTTTCGGAATCGGACCATCGGGTTTGTCTTCCAGTTTTTCAATTTGCCCGGGTATTACGACGCGGTGGACAACACAGCGCTGCCGCTGGTGTTTGCGGGTGTGGACGAACGGCATCGTCGGGAGCGGGCGCGGGCGTTGTTGACGGAGTTTGGGTTGCAGGAGCGGCTGGACCACAAGCCGGACCAGCTATCGGGCGGCGAAGCGCAACGGGTGGCGATTGCGCGGGCGCTGATCAACAATCCCAAGATCATCCTGGCGGACGAGCCGACCGGCAACCTCGACCGCGAGACGGGCACACACGTGATGGAGTTGCTGCAACGGATCAATCGCGAGCGGGGCGTGACGGTGTTGATGGTGACGCACGACGAGAAGGCGGCGGCGTTCGCGCAGCGGGTGATCCGGATCGAGAAGGGGGAACTGGTGTGATTCGGCGGCGGGATTATTTGCGGTTGACGACGCAGAAGCTGGCGCTGCGGAAGAAGCGCGCGGCATTTGCGATCGTGTCCGTGGCGCTGGGCGTTGTGGTCGTGGTCACGGTGAATTCGCTGATGGCGGGCGTGCGGGACGTGGCGGTCAAGACGATCTGGACGGAGGAGCTCGATCCGGACGTGATCCGCGTGTACACGGGCGAGAACCCGTACGAATACGTGATCACCCCCGACGAGCAGAAGCAGAAGGCGAAGAAGCGGCTACAGTACCTGACGGAGTCGGTGTTTGATGAGATTCGGGGCTGGCCGGGCGTGGAGGCGGCGGACCGTCCTGTATCGGTGGAACCCGTGAGCATCAGTTCGCTGGACAAGCGGCCGCGGACCATTAACGAACTGCAGGGCGTGCCCGAGGCGCTGCTGCTGCGATACGTGACCGACCGCGCTCTGGCGACGGGGATTACCAACGCGATCCCGATGGTGGTCGGCGAGCGCGAGGTGCGGCTGCGGTTCGACGAGAAGCGCGGGAAACTGGAGGACGATCCGGACGGCGAGAAGACCTGGCTCGGGCGCGAGGTGACGATTGTGCTCGGGGACAACTACGCGCACCTGACGCATTTCAATTACGATTACGGCAAGCACGAGTACAAGCGGGTCGCGGATGAAGACGTGACGGAGCAGCGCGATGCGATCGAGCGCAATTATCGCGGGATGTACGACATGACCATTTTCAACACGACGCTGCCGCTGAAGGGACGGGTGGTCGGGTTCTGTCCCGGGAGCAAGGCGCTGATCCCGTTTGACGCGGCCGTGATGTGCGAGAAATGGATCGACCAGCGGGAGCGGCTGGCGGCGCGCAATCCGCCGTCGCGGACGGAGGAGCCGGAGTCATACGGGGAGCGAGGGCGTCGCGCGCCGAAGCCGGGCGAGTACGCCGAGGGCATCGTGCTGGTGAAACACGGGGCGGACGTCGAGGCCGTCGCGAAACGGATCGAAGACCTGGGGTTCAACGTGGCGACGCGGGCGCGGACATTTCAGAACCAGGCGGAAGCGTTCGACAGCACGGTGCACATCGTGAAGGAGGTGGCGTTTGCGCTCGGGGGATTGATCCTCGCGCTGGCGTGCGCGCTGGTGTGGAGCACGACGTCGAAGACCGTGAGCGACAGCCGGGTGGATATCGGGTTGTTTCGCGCGCTCGGGGCGACGAAGCGGGACATCCGCCGGCTGTTTCTGGGCGAAGCGATGCTGCAGGGCGTGCTCGGGACGATCGTGGGGATGGGGCTGGGCTGGCTGCTGGCGATCGGCATCAGCCACTGGGTGATCGGGTTCGCGCGGCGGTCGGTGTTCGATCCCGAGGAAGCGCTGCTGATTCCCGACTCGATTTTCTCGATCAAGCTGGGGTTTTGTGTGCTGCTGATCGTCGGGGCGGCGGTGGTGTCGTTGCTGGCCGGGCTGCTGCCGGCCAATCGCGCGGCGAACATTGATCCCGTGAAAGCGTTGAAGCGGGAGTAGGGACCCGCCGGCTCGAGATCGCCAAAGCATCTGGGGCCATCGCTACATTGATCGGATGTGGCTGCTGTTCGCCGGACATTCAGTTTTCTCTCCGTGCATCTAGGACAATCCCCTAGGCCAGAATAGGAAGGTCACCCAATTGATGGTTCCGCGCGACCGACATATCATTGGCGACCGTTGGGGGCGTATCGCGGGGCGATCTGATGGCTTCGCCAATCTCGGGGCCGGCGATACGAGGTGTGCTGTCTTCAATGGCGACGCATGGCGGCGTCGACTCATTTCGGCCAGGGGAGCGACAAATGAATGCCACTTCAAGGAAACAGACCGTGAGCCGCGAAGGCCTTCGGCCGGGCAGCGCCGAGAGGCGGTTGAAAGAACTTGGGATCAAGCTTCCGTCGCCGCCGGAGCCATTCGGCACCTATGTGGAGGCGGTGCAGACGGGCAATCTGCTGTTTCTGACCGGGATGCTTCCCACCGAGGGTCGGGGGGCAAAATTCATCGGGCGCGTCGGCGCGGAACTTGATGTCAGCGCCGGGCGCGAGGCGGCTCAACTGGCGGCGCTCAATGCCCTTGCGGTCGCCAGGGAACATTTGGGATCGCTGGACGATATAACGCGAATCGTTCGGCTCGGTGTATCGGTGGCGACGTGGGGAGACGTCCGCGATCAGCCGAAAGTCGCCGACGGGGCTTCGGAGTTGCTGCAAGACGTTTTCGGGAAAGACAAGAACCCCTGCCGGCTCGTGTATGGCGTCGCCAGCCTTCCGCTCGGGACCCCGGTCGAACTGGAAGTCATTTTCGAGGTGGGTCCATAGAATTGGCGATGCGTGGAGGCACCCGAATGGATCAGGTTCTCCCAACAACGTCCAATTAGCAGGTGGGCACAGGTTGTTCAGTTGCGGCTTCGCAGTGTGGCGAGATGGCGAAGTTCAAATTCAGCCGAGGAGAGCCCGTGTGCTCAAGAAAGGTGCAGCGCCGTCCATCGGAACGGATCGGAGCAACGCCGGGAATCGCAGTTGGCAACCAACCATAACACCAGAGGAGGAATGAACGCCATGAGTCAGACCACACGAATGGAATCGGTGGAAACCAAAACAGGTTCCGCGTCAACAAGCGTACGACCGTTGGGTGGCAAGAGTACAGGAGCGGCGGACACAATTTGCCCCTTCCGCGTTGAGGTTGCGGAAGCGGAACTTGCCGAATTGCGCCGGCGCATCCATGCGACCCGGTGGCCGGAACGGGAAACGGTCACGGATGCAACGCAAGGCGTGCAGCTGGCGACGATGCAGGCACTCGCGCGCTATTGGGCGACAGATTATGACTGGCGCAAGATCGAGGCGAGAATGAACGCGTGGCCGCAGTTCATCACGGAGATCGACGGACTGGACATTCATTTCATCCACGTCCGTTCCAAACACGAAAATGCGTTGCCGCTGATCGTTACGCACGGATGGCCCGGCTCGATCATCGAACAGATGAAGATCATCGATCCGCTGACCAACCCCACGGCATATGGCGCCAGCGCATCGGATGCGTTCCATCTGGTGATTCCGTCGATGCCGGGCTACGGGTTTTCGGGCAGGCCGACCACGACCGGCTGGGATGCCGCCCACATCGCGCGTGCCTGGGTCATGCTGATGAAGCGCCTCGGGTACACGAAATTCGTGGCGCAAGGCGGCGATTGGGGTGCGATCATCACCGAACTCATGGGCGTGCAGGCGCCTCCCGAACTGCTCGGCATTCACACCAACATGCCCGGCATCTTTCCCGTCGACATTGACAAGGCGGCTTTTGCCGGGGCGCCGGCGCCGGCGGGTCTCTCCGCCGATGAGAAGGTCGCTTACGAGGCGTTGCAGTTGGAATATCAAAAGGGAATCGCCTATGGCTACCAGATGGGGCTGCGACCGCAGACATTATACGGCATCGCGGACTCACCCGTCGGCCTGGCGGCGTATTTCCTGGATCACGACGCGCGCAGCTACGAGCTGATCACCCGCGTATTCAACGGAAACAAGGAGGGCCTCACGCGCGACGACATCCTCGATAACATCACGATCGCCTGGTTGACGAACACGGCGCTTTCTGGCGCCCGTCTCTATTGGGAGAATTGGGGCAAACTCGGTTTTTTCAATGCCAAAGGCGTCTCCATCCCGGTCGCCGTGAGCGTCTTCCCTGACGAACTCTATCCAGCCCCGAAGAGTTGGGCGGAGAAGGCCTATCCGAAACTCATTCACTTCAACAAGCTCCCCAAGGGCGGGCACTTCGCCGCGTGGGAACAGCCGCAACTCTTTTCACAGGAAGTCCGTACGGGCTTCCGATCGCTGCGGTGAGGTTCTTCACAAGAGAGGAGGAGATGCACCATGTCTGACCATTCGCAATTCAACATTGACCGCACCTGTCCGGGCTGCTGGACGATCACCTTCAGCAATCCGCCGATTAATATGTTTATTCCCGAAACGATCGTCGAGTTGGGAGCGATAATGACCGAACTCGAGGGGGACCCGCCCGTGAAGGTCGTGGTGTTCCAGTCGGCGAATCCCGAGTTCTTCACTGCCCATCTCGACGTCGCCAGGGCAGTAGAAAAGCTAGGCGTGCTGGACCTCTGGCGCGAGTTTGTGCTGCGTCTTTCTTCCGCTCCAGTCGTGAGCATCGCCAAGATTCGCGGCCGCACGCGCGGCATCGGTAACGAGTTTGTGCTGGCCTGCGACATGCGCTTCGCCAGTCGGCAAAACGCCCTGTTCGGCAACCCCGAGGTCGGCGTCGGACTGATCCCGGGCGGTGGAGCGCTGGAGTGGCTCCCACGTCTGGTCGGCCGCTCGCGGGCACTTGAGTTCGTGCTCAGCGCCGATGATTTCGACGCTGATATCGCCGAGCGCTATGGCTGGGTGAACCGCACGCTGGACGATGGCGACCTCGACTCGTTTGTCGACACTCTCGTTCGGCGTCTGGCCTCGTTCGACCGTAAAACGCTGGCCGCGGCGAAGACCCAGATCAATCGCTTCGGGACACCGACAGCTACCGAGCTTCAGTCGAGCAACGACATGATCTTTCCAATGCTGGCGTGGCCTGATGCGCAGGCGCGCCGTGGCAAGCTCCGTAACATCGGCTACGGCGTTCGGAGCGACTTCGAATTGAACTTCGGCAAGCATCTGCCTGCATTTGGGCGGGCGGATGGCGATGACGCGGATACGCAGCCCGGGTGACTTGGCGGCTACGTTTAACAACAACGCCGAACCTGGGTGATCGCATGGCAGGAATGAACATGGCAAATCCGAAATATGACAAAGACATCACGGCACTCTTGGTAATCGATCCCTACAACGATTTCATTTCCGAAGGAGGCAAAATATGGAATCGCTTGAAGGGTGTTGCGGAAGCCAATCACTGCGTTCCGAATATGATGCAGGTCCTGACTGCGGCGCGGAAGGCGGAGCTTCGCGTCTTCTATGCGCTGCATCATCCATACCGCCCCGGCGACTACGAGACCTGGAAGTACATGGCGCCCATCCAGAAGGCAGCATGGATGCACAAGACCTTCGCACACGGCACCTGGGGTGGCGAGATCCGCAGCGAGTTCAAACCTCAGCCGGGCGATATCGTGGCACAAGAGCATTGGTGTTCGAGTGGCTTTGCCAACACCGATTTGGATTTGCAACTCAAGAAACACGGCATCCATCAGCTGATTGTCATGGGACTCATCGCCCACACGTGTGTCGAGGCGACGGTTCGCTACGCCGCCGAGCTTGGCTACGAGGTCACCATGGTGAAAGACGCGACCGCGGATTACTCGGATGAGGAAATGCACGCGGCTCTCGACGTCAATATCCCAAACTACGCCAATGTGATTGTGACCACGGATGAAGTCGTCGACTCGATCTCTTCTCTCGAATCTCAGGAAGCAGTGCGTAGTACTGATTCTGGCGTTTTTCGATCGCTACGTTCAGTCGAAGTGAAAACAACCAGTACACTTCAATAATAACCATCGAACCACAGGAGGTTCATCAATGAGTGCAATCAGAATTACCAAAGAAACCACTGACCAAAGCCGGACCGAGCCGGCCAGCGGCTTGAACCAGAAACAGTCGGTGTCTACATCTGTCCGGGGTTTCGGAACCGGAGATGCGAAAACTTATCAGGCATGGGTCGCGAAGGCGGCGAAACAGCCGATGGCGCTCGAAACCGTTGATCTCGAACCGCTCGGGGCCGAGGACGTTGAAGTCGCCGTCGAGCACTGCGGTTTGTGTCACTCCGATCTCTCCGTTTTGAACAATGACTGGGGCATTTCGCAGTACCCCGCGATTCTGGGCCACGAGGTCACCGGTCGGGTCACGGCCTTGGGTCCGAATGCCAAGGGTCTCAAAGTCGGACAGCGCGTCGGCGTCGGCTGGAACTCGAGTAGCTGCATGCATTGTCACCAA
>DATKNW010000033.1:0-31106 GCA_035541135.1 Verrucomicrobiia bacterium | reverse complement strand
TTCAGTGCCTCATCCGACTTTCAAGAACCGAACGGAAGGCATATGCGTGATTCAACAAACCAAGCCGTGTTGGCACTACGTGGCTTGCGCAGGTCATATCGCAAACCGGCGTGTGATCGTGTTCGGGCGTCCAACATCGGCTACATGTTCCTTAAATCGGCGGCGTGCCTGGCGCTTCCACCGTTTGGGAGTTCCTTGCCGTATTTGCCCTTTGCGGTGTTCAGCTCAGCAATGCTAAGGGTCTGCCTCAGAAATGCAGATGACAAACCGAGCTTGTTAGCAGCCAACTTGTAGGTGGTAGCTTCCACAAAACTCAAATCGCGCAAATTTATGGCAAGATTGCTGAAATTGCTCCAGTGGATAGGAGCGCTACTGCTTCTGCTATCCGCCATTGGAGCCACGGCGTTGATCATGCGTTGCCTGTTCATCCCCGGAGCTCTCGACTACGCAGCCATCGGAGAGCTTGGCTTGGTCGGGTGCATCTTGACACTGCCACTATAATCAAGGGGTGAACGGTTCCCCACCCGTATGGAACAAACATCCAGCCGTGGGAGGACCATGAACACCGAGAAACCATTTGCCCGCTCGCTGCGGGAACTCGAAGACGAGGTGCTGGCCGAAGGCCAGGAATGGATGCGCCAGCGCCTGCAACAGAAACTGCAAGAGCAAGCCGACCGCACGGGTCGGGTTTTTCCCCCACAGCCAGCGCCGTCTGTGGAACGCCCGCGCCAAGACGATGCACCTGCGCACCGTCGTCGGCGTCGTTGAACTGAGCGTGTGGTACGGCTACGACCCGGCCGCGCACCACTGGGGCTGCCCCATTCGCCAGCAGTGGGCGCTGTCAGCACACCAGCAACTCAGTCCGGGACTCCAAGACCGGCTCGCCTTCACGGTCACAGCCACCGGCAGCTACGAACAAGCCGCCGCTGTCGCCGCCAAGTGGGGTTGTCTGACCGACGATGCCACGCTGCACGCCTTGGCGCAACGGCTCGGGGCGCGGGCCGAGGCACAGACCCAGCAACGTTTGGCCACGACCTCGGCGGAAGTGCTGCCTCAGCGTGCGCCCAGCGCGCTGACGGTGCTCGAGCTGGACGGCTGGCAGGTGCGCCAGCGCGGGCCCGGCTGGGGACGGAAGCGAACGAACCAACCCCGCGTGGAATGGCACGAACTGAAGACCGCCGTGGCCTACCGCCACGACCAAGCCGGCCAGACCGCCGGCGGGCGTGGGCTGCTGGCCCGGAAGTTGGTGGTCAGTTGGCAGGGCGAGCCGCTGGAGTTGGGACGGCGGTTGCACTGGGAAGCCCTGCAGCATGGACTGGCGCGTAGTCGGGATACGCTGGTCGTGGCCGACGGGGCGCCGTGGATTTGGAACGTGGTGGCCGACCGCTGGAGAGGAGCCACCGAGTTGCTGGACTTCTACCACGCCAGCCAACATCTCTGGGAACTGGGCCGCGCCGTGAGTCGCGGCGACGAAGCGCAGGCGGCGGCGTGGGTCGAACTGCGCCGCCATCAGTTGCGCCACGGGGCTGGCCGATTGGCAGCGGGGCCGTCGAGTCGGCCTGTCGGCAACGCCAATGCCGCTTCAAGCGCTCGGGCCAGTTCTGGACAGCCAGCGGACTACGGCACCTGGGCGCGCTGGTCGAAGCCCGGTCCAATGGCCACTGGGATGAACTCTGGCAACCCAACTAACGGTGACAGTGTCAAGATGCACCCGGGCGGACGGGGCGGGCCAAATCAGCCTTGTCTTGAGCGGCTTCCGTGGTATGGTTGTCCAAGTAACTGAATCGCGCGGGACGGTTGTCGTCGCCGCAAACGACAGGGAAAGCAAGCCAGCAAACAAACGTGTCGGTGAGGGCGGCGGCTGCCATGGCAGGTCGCCGGAAGCGCCGGTGGGGTTGGAACACAGGATTTTTCTCCACGGCGTGTCGCCACCCCGGATCAGAGAATTCACGTGGCCGAACCGACGACCAAGGGAGCAATTGTGAAAGAGCAGACAAAGGTACTCGTAACCGGCGCCGGTGGGTTCATCGGCCATCACCTCGTGACGTTTCTCAAGAGCAAAGGCTATTGGGTGCGGGGCGTGGATTTGAAATACCCGGAGTATTCGCCAACGGACGCCGACGAGTTTGAGTTGCTCGACCTGCGCCGGTGGGACAACTGTTTGCAGGCCACGCGCGGTGTGGACGAAGTGTACGCGCTGGCGGCGGACATGGGCGGCATGGGGTTCATTTCCCAACATCACGCGCTGATTCTGCACAACAATTTACTGATCAATATCCACACGCTGGATGCCGCGCACGTTAACGGCGTCAAACGCTACTTCTATACGTCCTCCGCCTGCATCTATCCCGAGTTCAAGCAAATGGACGCGAACGTGGTGCCGCTGAAAGAGGACGATGCCTATCCGGCCTATCCGCAGGATGCTTACGGCTGGGAAAAACTCGTTACCGAGCGCGCCTGCACGCATTATCGGCAAGACTACGGATTGGAGACGCGCATCGTCCGCTTCCATAACATTTTTGGTCCGCTGGGAACATGGGAGGGCGGACGCGAGAAGGCCCCGGCGGCGATGTGCCGCAAGGTGGCGATTGCCAAACTTACCGGCAACCACGAAATCGAGATCTGGGGCGATGGCGAGCAAACGCGGTCGTTCTGCTACATCGACGATTGTGTCAACGGCATCTACAAGCTCATGCGCTCCGACCATCGAGACCCCTTGAATCTGGGCCAGGACCGGATGGTGACGATCAACCAACTGGCCGACATGGCCGCAACGATCGCCGGCATCACGGTGAAGAAGAAGCACGTGGACGGCCCGCAGGGTGTGCGCGGTCGTAACTCCGATAACACGAAGCTGCGCCAGGTCCTGAAATGGGAACCGGAGATTTCCCTCGAAGATGGGATGGCCCGCACGTATGCGTGGATCGAGACGCAGGTGAAGGCATCGGCGAAGGCCGCCAAAGTGGCTTGATCGACCGATCGACGGCCTTGACTTGACGAAAGTCGTAGCCGGTGCCGCGCCAGTGCTTTCCGTGTAGTGTCTGGGACGGGCTAATTGCGTAACATGTTCGTTTCCAAGTTGTTGTGGGTGGATGTTGGTCTTCCCGTTTGGTAGGCCAATTGCTATTCTAAGGGCCCTATGGTACGAGTGACGGCGGAATGCCACACGCTGTGATGACCGAGCTCCAACATCGCTTCATTCTGGGCACACGGGTGGACGCGACGAGCTATGCCGACGCGACGGCGCGGATTGTGAACTGGGCGCAAGCAGGGGACTCGCGTTATGTTTGTGTCTGCGGCGTGCATGGGGTCATGGAAGGGCACGACACCGCGGATTTCCAAAAGGTCTCCAATACGGCGGATCTTGTCACGCCGGACGGGATGCCGTTGGTCTGGGCGTTGCGGCAACTGGGGATCAAAGGCCAGAACCGCGTGTACGGGCCGGACCTGACGCTGAACGTATTGCGGGCCGCTGAGGAAGCGGGAATCGCCGTCGGACTGTACGGCGGGACCGAAGAAGTTCTCCGTGCATTGCAGAAGACCTACCGCGAACAATTCCCGCGATTGCAGATCGTATACGCCTACTCGCCGCCGTTCCGACCGTTGACACATGATGAGGATGAAGCGGCGGTGCAGGCGATCAATACGTCCGGAGCGCGGATTCTGCTGGTGGGGCTGGGCTGTCCCAAACAGGAATACTGGGTTGCGGCGCATCGAGACCGGGTGCGAGCGGTCATGGTGGCCGTCGGCGCCGCGTTTGATTTTCACGCCGGGCGCGTTCGGCAGGCGCCGCTGTGGATGCGGCGGTCGGGCTTGGAATGGCTGTTTCGGTTGTTGATGGATCCGCGCCGGTTATGGCGACGATATTTCAGGAACAATCCGCGGTTTATGTGGCTCATGGCCCGCCAACTGTTTGGCGGGGCCCACGGTCGCCGGGCGGTTGGGAACTGACAACGATGGATGTGACCCCCTCCGTGCAAGAGAATCCGGACAATCATCCTGCAGGTTTGCCAACGACACCTGAGATGGAAGCGCGGCGAGCGGCGGCACTTTCCCGCGCGTCGCGGTTGACCCGGCCGTGGGCGATGATGTTTTTGCTGGTGATGACCGATCTGTTGAGCCTGGCAATCTCCTGGGGGATCGGCATGATGGTCAGGTTCGCCGCGCTCGGCCCGTTCGACCATCCGCGCTATTTTCGGTTGTGGCCCGGGCTTTTCATTTGGGTCATGGCGTTTGGCATCCAGGGGCTGTACCGCGGAGCCGGGGTCACGGCGAGGATTTTCCTGACGCCGGTGGAGGAACTGCGACGCACCACCGTGGGGACGACATGGGCGTTCATGACCGTCGTGGTGGGAATGTACATCATGCTGGGCGGATTATTCATTTCACGTCTCGTTGTGGGCATCGCCTGGATCATCGCGCTGGTTTTGGTGCCTTGCGGCCGCGCGTTAGTCAGGCACGTGTGTTCCCAGCGAAGTTGGTGGGGGTCGTCGGTGGTGGTGTTTGGTTCGGGGAGAACGGCCCATCGGGTGATCGACATTCTGTTGAATCAACCCGAGCTCGGATTGAAACCGGTGGCGATCCTCACCGACACACCCGGCGCCGAGCAGGATATCGATGGCGTGCCGATTCTGGGGGGGCTGGATCGGGCCTGGCAGTTGGGGCGGACGCGGGGGATTCCCTACTGCATCGTGGCTCTCGATGAGGGGTCGAACAAGCGCATGTTCGACGTGCATCAGGAATACGGCGATTGCTTCCCGCACATGATGGTCATCCCCGATCTGGCCGGACTGGCAAGCCTGTGGATCGTGGCGCGGGACGTGGGCGGCATTCTGGGCTTGGAGATTCGGCACAATCTGCTCATCGCGACCAACCGCTGGATCAAACGCACCCTTGATCTGGTCGTGGCCATCCCGTTGATCATTCTGCTCGCGCCGCTGCTGCTGGTGCTGATGGCGTGGATTCAACTGGTTAGTCCGGGAAATCCGTTCTACGGTCAGGAGCGCGAAGGACTCGGGGGGCGGCGCATCCGGATTTGGAAGCTGCGTACGATGTATATTGATGCCGACCGTCGGCTGGCGGAACTGCTGGAGCGAGATCCCGAGGCGCGCAGTGAATGGCAGCGGTATTTCAAGCTGAAGAACGACCCGCGGATTCTGCCATTTGTGGGGAAGTTCTTCCGCAAGTTCAGCCTCGACGAGCTTCCCCAGCTCTGGAACGTGATCGTAGGCCAGATGAGCCTGGCGGGGCCCCGTCCGTTCCCTGATTACCATTTGAAAGCGTTCGACGCGAAGTTCCGCGAACTGCGGCACCGCGTGCTGCCGGGGGTCACGGGCTTGTGGCAGGTGAGCGCTCGTAGCGAAGGCGACATCGAAGTCCAGGAACGGCTGGACACCTACTACATTCGCAACTGGTCGGTCTGGCTGGATTTGTATCTGATTGCGCGGACCATCTCGGTCGTGGTGCGTGGTCAGGGAGCGTATTGAATGGCGGGCTCCGGCAACATTGAACGCATGATTGCGTCGCGGGCGCAACCCGGCGTGGTGCGGCGCTACTTGCGCGGCGCCTGGCGGTATTACCATGAGATGCGCCGAACGCAGTGGCTTTCGGCCAGCGAATTCCGCGCGCGGCAGGTCGCTCAACTGCGCTGGCTGCTGCGGGACGCTGCCGAGAACGTGCCGTATTACCAATCCTTGTTCCAGAAGCTCGGCGCGACCCCGGATGATTTTCGCGACCTGTCCGATCTCTCGCGTCTGCCGATATTGGAGAAGCACCAGGTGCGGGAGAACCCCGAGCAGTTTTTCCACCGCTATACCGACAAGAGCTGCCTGATTGAGGATCACACGAGCGGGTCGACGGGCGAACCGTTGCGATTCTTTTTGACGTCCGAGCAGAAGGCCTGCGAGATGGCGCAATCGATCCGGTTCTGGCGCTGGGCCGGGTATCGGACCGGGGCACGCATCGCCGCGTTCCGCCATTATATTCCCAAGCGCGAGACCGATCCGCTGTGGCACTTGGACCGGCGCACCCGCACGTTGTTTTTCAGCGTGTACGACATGAAGCCGGCGAACCTGCGGGCGTACGTGGAACAATTCAATCGCTACCAGCCCGAATTCGTGCGCGGCTATCCGTCGTCGATCTATATCTTCGCGCAGTTTGCGGCCAGCGAGGGCCTCCGTGTGCACGCGCCGCGGTCGGTGCTCACTTCGAGCGAAACACTCTCGCCCGAGATGCGGTCGGTCATCGAGCGCGTGTTGCAGTGCTCCGTGTATGACTGGTGGGGCAGCAACGAGCGGGTGGTCACCGCCTGTCAGTGCGAGCGGCGCGGGCTGTTTCATATCAATGGCGAGAGCGGCGTCCTCGAGCTCGTGCCGCTGGCGAACGGCGGGAGCGACGCCGGCCAGCGGATGATCGGCACGGGCCTGGTCAACCACGCCATGCCACTGATTCGGTACGACCTGGGCGACCTGGCGCTGCCGGCCGTCGAACCCTGCGGGTGCGGCCGGGGTCTGCCGTGCATTGCCGGGATTCTCGGACGGGTGAACGACACGATCATCACGGGCGAACAGAAATACATCCCCTCGGTGCGGTTTTACACGTTGTTCGAGACGTATGACAAAGTGCGCCAGTTTCAGGTGGTTCAGACCGAGCCGAACGCGGTGGTCGTGCGGCTGGTGCCGGCGCGCGCGTTCGACGGTGCGGAGACGGACGAATTGCGGGGCAAGCTGGCGCGGTTTCTCGGCGACAGCGTGCAGATCGATTTCGAGATGGTCGACCATCTTGCCCCCGAGCCGAGCGGCAAGATCCGCAACGTGGTGTCGCTGGTGAAACGATGATCCGTGCCGACCTTCATTGCCACACGTGTTATTCCCACGACAGCTTTGCGGCGGTGGATACGGTGCTCGAGCAGGCGTCGCGTCGCGGCCTGACGCATCTGGCGATCACCGACCACGATGAAATCGAGGGGGCGTTGCGCGCGCGCGACAAGAACCACGGCCTGGCCATCATCGTCGGGACGGAGGTGTCGTTGGAAGGCGGCGCGCACCTCATCGGCTTGTTCCTCGAACGCAAGATCACGGCCCGCCAATGGCGCGAGGCGGCAGAAGAGATTCGCGCGCAACGGGGATTCGTGGTGTTGCCGCATCCGTTCCATCCGACTTCGGGATTGTTGCGGAACGGTGTGGACGAGGAGCTGTTGCGGAGCGTCGATGCCGTCGAGGTGTGCAACGGCTACGAGCCGCTCGAGCGCAACGAGTCCGCGGCGCGGCTGGCGCGGGAGCGCGGGTTGCCCGCGCAGGCGGGGAGCGACGCGCATTACGCCGTGGACGTGGGACGGGCCTGCGTGGAATTCGCGGATGCCTCGGATGAGTTGACGCCGGAGGTGCTGCGGCGGGCGGCGCGGAAACTGTTCGGGCCGGCACAGGACCTGGCGGGACTGCACGCGGCCGATTCCGCGTTCCGCGCCCATACGGCTCCGCGGGCGCGCAAACTGCTTCCGAAAGGATTGCGCAATTGTGCCAAAAAGGTAAACTGGCTGCGCGTGCAGCGTCAAATCGAGCGCCAATCACACGAACCGGTACGAAAAGAATTCCTGGGATGAGCGATTTCCCGATCGATAGATGGATCCCACCTCACGTCGCGGCCATGGACGGCTATCATGCCGTCGAGCCGGTGGCGGGCGGACCCGACGTTCTGAAGATGGACCTGAACGAGTGCCAGGCGGCGCCGTCGCCACGGGTGCTGGCGGCGTTGCGCGCGGCCATCGACGGCGACGTGGCGCTGAATTGGTATCCCGACAGCGAATGCACGGCGTTGCGGGAATCCATCGGGCGGTATTTGGGCGTGCCGGCGGGGTTCGTGCTTGTGGCCAACGGATCGAACATGGCGATGGAATTGATCGCGCGAGCGTTCCTGACGAAGGACGATCCCGTGATGATTGTCTCGCCGGCCTACGCGGTGTTCTCCGTCCAGTGCAAATTGCAGCAGGCCCGCATCGAGCCGTTCCTGTTCCGCGAACCGTTCGAGCCCGATTTCGCCCAGTTGCTCGCGGCGGACGGCGGGCACAAACTCATTTACCTGACCAACCCGAACAATCCGACGGGCGTCGGATATCCCGGGGAACAGATTGAGGCGTTGGTGCGGAAGCGGCGGGACGCGCTGATCGTGCTGGACGAAGCCTATGTCGAGTACTACGGCCAGAGCGGCGTCGGTCTGGTTGCCGCCCATCCGAATCTGGTGGTGCTCCGCTCGTTTTCCAAGGCGTTTTCGCTGGCGGGGATGCGGTGCGGCTACGTCGTCGCGCAGCCAGCCGTGCGGGAGATACTCCAGCGCGTACTGGCGCCGTGGGCGGTGAGCGGGCTGACGCAGATTGCCGCGCGCGCGGCGATGGAGGACCTCGAGTACATGCGCCAGACGGTCGCGGACTGTCGGCGGGCGCGCGATGAAATCGTCGAGGGTTTGAAGGAGTTCGGATTTGGCGTTCACAACACGTGCACCAATTTCATTCTCTGGCGGGTGCACGACCCGAAGCAGGCGGCGAAAGCGCTCGCTGCACGGCGGGTGTACGTGAGCAACAAGGATTCGGTGCCCCAGATGCAGGGGTGTTTGCGCGTGACGGTTGGCAGCCGCGATCAGGTAAAACGATTTCTCGGGATCGTACAGGAGCTGCGGGCCAAAGGATTGTTGCAACCGTGAAACAGCTCGTTCAGGACTTCAAGAGCGGCGCCATCAAGCTGGTCGATGTCCCGGCGCCGGCGCTGGGGCCGGGTAGTGTGCGAGTGCGCAACGCGTTCTCGCTGGTCAGCGCGGGCACCGAACGGGCCACGGTCAATCTCGCACAGCAATCGCTCGTCGGCAAAGCGCGGTCGCGCCCCGACCTGGTCAGGCGCGTGGTCGAGACGGCGAAGCGGGAAGGGATTTCCGCCGCGGTAAGGAAGGTCCAGTCGCGACTCGATCAATGGAAAGCGCTCGGCTACTCGTGCGCGGGCACGATCCTCGAAGTCGGCGAAGGCGTGACAGAATTATCGGTGGGCGACCGCGTGGCCTGTGGCGGGCAGGACTACGCGAGCCATGCCGAGGAGGTCGTGGTCCCGCAACATTTGTGCGCGAAACTGCCCGAGGCCGTGCGATTCGAGCACGCGGCATTCGGCACGCTGGGGGCGATTGCGATGCAGGGCGTGCGGCAGGCGGATGCGCGGGTGGGCGAATCCGTTGCGGTGATCGGGCTGGGATTGGTGGGGCAACTGACCGTCCAGATCCTGAAGGCCGCCGGCTGCGTGGTGCTGGGCATCGACGTGAGCGCCGAAGCGTGCGAGTTGGCCAGGCGATGCGGATGCGACGCGGTGGCGATGCGCACCAGCGGTGACATCGAGCGATCGGCGGCGCAACTGACGAATGGGTTCGGCGTGGATGCGGCGATCATCACGGCGGCGGCGCCGACGAGCGACCCCGTGGAACTGGCCGCGAAGGTTTGCCGGGAACGCGGGCGGGTGGTGATGGTGGGCGTGACGGGGATGGAGCTTCCGCGGGACGTGTTCTACGAGAAGGAACTGGAGTTCAAGCTGTCCCGCAGTTACGGCCCGGGCCGGTACGATCCGCTGTACGAGGAGAAGGGTGTGGATTATCCGATCGGCTACGTGCGCTGGACCGAGCAACGGAACATGGAAGCATTCGTCCAGTTGCTGGCGGGCCAACGGATGAATGTCGCGCCGTTGATTACCCATACGTTTCCGATCGTGGACGCTCCGAAGGCCTATGAATTGATCACCGGCAAGACCAACGAGCGTTGCGTCGGCGTGTTGCTGGAATATCCGCGGACCCAGGATCGGGCCGGGCAAATCGAGACGACGGCAAGCCGATCAGCGGTCGCGCCTCGTTCCTCATCGGTGTGCTTGGGGGTGATCGGCGCGGGGAATTACGCGCAGGGTGTGCTGTTGCCGCGATTCAAGGCGAGCAGCGATGTGACGTTGCGGACGGTGTGCACGTCCACCGGCGTGAAAGCGGAAAAGGCGAAAGAGAAATTTGGATTTGAAACGAGCACGACCAACTGGCGGGACGTGCTGGCGGACAAGGCGGTCAACACCGTGGTGATTGCCACGCGGCACGATTTGCACGCGGAGATCGCCATCGAGGCGTTGCGGGCGGGCAAGACGGTGTTTTGCGAGAAGCCGCTGTGCCTGCGTGCGGAAGAACTGGACGAGATTGCCGACGCGATCCAAAAGAGCGGCAACTCGCGGCTGATGGTCGGATTCAACCGGCGGTTCGCTCCGTTCGCATCGAAAGTGCGGGAACTGGCGGGGCCGTTGGTGATGCGGTATCGCGTGAGCGTCCAGCCGTTGCCGGCGGATCATTGGATCAACGATCCGCAGACCGGCGGCGGACGCATCCTCGGCGAGGTGTGCCATTTCATCGATTTCCTGCGGTTCGCGGCCCGCTCGCGGGTGGTGTCCGTGTTCGCGCAGGGGTTTGGCGGGGAGAACGTCCAGGTCGCGGTCCGATTTGCTGACGGGTCGGTGGGATCGATCGACTACTTCAACGTGGCCGATGCCGATCTGGGAAAGGAACACTTCGAGGCGTTCGGCGGGGGCCGGCACATCGTGGTGGATGAGTTTCGCGACAAGGGACAGGCGGAAGAAGTGAGGCAATTCGTGCAGGCGGCGAAAACCGGCGGGCCGATGCCGATTCCGCTGGAGGAAATCATGGACAGCTCGCGGGCGACGCTGGCGGTGCCGGAATCGATTCGGACGGGACGGGCGATTGAACTGTAAGGGGTTGGCAGGAGAAAACGTGATGAAGAAATCGGCGCGATTGTTTTTGGCGACTTCCGTGGCGTTCTGGCTGGTCGGTGTGTGCATCGGCCAGGTGACCAACACGCTGCCGAACGGGGCGAAGTACGTGGGTGACATGAAGGATGGCAAGCCCGAGGGACATGGCACGGAGATCTTGCCGAGCGGAGCGGTGTACGTGGGCGAGTTCCGGAATGGCCATCCGAACGGGAAGGGCGTGAGCACATTGCCGAATGCAACGAAGTACGAGTGCGAGTTCAAGGACGGCCAGCCGAACGGCTTTGGGACGATTACGTCGGGTGACGGGCGGAAATATGTCGGCCAGCTTCTCAACGGCCTGCCAAATGGCCAGGGAACGAGCACGCTGTCCGACGGGTGGGAGTACACCGGAGAATTCAAGAACGGCCAGCCGGACGGATCGGGAAAAGTTTCGGCACCCAACGGGACGCGTCAGCAGGGCGAATGGCGTGCGGGGAAGGAATACCGGGTGAGTGGGACGTTGGTGTCCGTGGATGGCACGCGGGAAGAGGGCACTTGGAACGCCGACGGCAGCCGAAGTGGGGGAACGATCCAGTGGAAGAATGGCCCCAAATACACCGGTGACTGGAAAATGAGCTTGGGTCCCAGCGAGATGCCGGATGGAACCGGGACCATGGTTTGGCCCGATGGCCGCACGTACGTGGGGCAGTTTCGCGATGGGAGAATGGACGGGACGGGCAAAATGACTTATCCGAACGGCAAGGTGGAGAACGGCCTGTGGAAGCAGGACAAATTTGTGGGGGCGGCGAAGTAGGCGCATCGGATCGATCTGGCGGGACAACATGTCCGGAGGACAGCTTCCAACTCCGATGCGAATGATAGACTGTCGCCGCCGATGAACGCGCCGAACACTTCCCGAACCTCCCCTCGCGGCGGCAATCGATTTCGCGAAGTGTGGCAGCAGTTGCACGATTATGGCACGACGCGCGGCTGGCGCGGTTACGATCCGTATGACGCTTTGAACTCGCCCGTGGCCTGCCTGTTGCCCGGAAAACTGGCGCGTCAGGCCTGGACGCAACTGCATCGGCGCAGCCCGGTCAATCTCCGGCCGTTTTGCGGAATCCGGCCGACGCTGAATCCGAAGGCGTTGGCGCTGGCCGCGCTGGGAAGCGGCGACGGGAGATGGTTGGACGAACTTGAGCGGCTGCGAACGTCGCAAGGTGGCTGGGGATATCCATTCGCGTGGCAATCGCGGGCGTTCTATGCGCCACGCGGCACGCCGAATCTGATTTGCACGGCGTTTGCGGCGCGGGCGTACGAGCGGCTGGAACGAGCGTGCGACATCAGCTTTCTCGAAAAGAATCTGTTGCGCGAGCGAGCCGGCGAACGCTGGTTGACGTATGTGCTGCATTCCGACACGCAGGTGCACAACGTCAACATGGTCGGCGCGGCGCTTCTTGGGCGAAAAGATTGCCTGGAGTTTTCGGTGAAGCGCCAGCGGGCGGACGGTTCGTGGTGGTACGGCGAGTCGGAGAACCAGCACTGGATCGATAATTTTCACACGGGCTACAGTCTCGTGGCGTTGAAGGACTACGAGGCGAAGACGGGCGATCGCGGTTTTGCCGACAGCGCGGCGCGGGGATTTGCGTTTTGGGAAAAGACGTTCTGGCGGGCGGATGGCGCGCCGCGGTACTACCACAACGCGGACCATCCGTTCGATACCCATTGCAGCGCGCAGGGGATCGTCACGTTTCTGGCGTTTGGGCGAGTGGAGCAGGCCGTTCACGTTGCGGAGTGGGCGGTGGAAAACATGTGGGACACGCGCGGCTTTTTTTGGTATCAACGCGGGCAGCGGGGAATCAATCGATTGTGTTACATGCGATGGACGCAGGCGTGGATGTATTACGCGCTGGCGGAGCTGCTGGCGGTGATTGAACGAGACCGATGAAGATGCGGATTGTCAACGTGGTCGGAGCGCGGCCGAATTTCATGAAGATGGCGCCGCTGATGGCGGAGTACACGCGTCATCCGGACGAGTTCGCGCCGGTGCTGGTGCACACGGGCCAGCATTACGACGACAACATGTCGAATTTGTTTTTCCAGCAATTGCGCCTCCGGAAGCCGGACGTGTATCTGGGCGTCGGCTCGGGCACGCATGCCGAGCAGACGGCGCGGGTGATGGTTGAGATGGAGAAACTGCTGACGGCGGAGCGGCCGGACCTGGTGATGGTGGTGGGCGACGTGAATTCGACACTGGCGACGGCGTTGGTGACGGCGAAGCTGTGCATCCCGCTGGCGCACGTCGAGGCAGGCCTGCGGAGTTTCGACCGCACGATGCCGGAAGAGATCAATCGCCTGTTGACGGATGCGGTGAGCGACTACTGCTTCACCACGTGCGCGGACGCGGATGCGAACCTGCTGCACGAGGGCGTGGCGAAGGAGAAAATTGTCTTCGTGGGCAACGTGATGATCGACACGCTGCTCAAGCTGCGCGATGAGAGCTTGAAGTCGGATATTCGGCAGCGGCTCGGATTGAACTCAGATTACGCCTACGTGACGCTGCATCGGCCGGGGAACGTGGATTCGAAGGAGACGCTGAGCGGAATTCTGTCGGCGCTGGAGACGATCCAGAAGCGGGTGGCGCTGGCGTTTCCGGTGCATCCGCGGACGAAGGCGCGTCTGAACGAGTTTGGGTTTTGGAAACGGGTGAGCGAATGGCCGAACACGCGGATCACGGAGCCGTTGGGTTATCTGGATTCGCTCTGTCTGATGGCCGGGGCGAAGATGGTGCTGAGCGATTCGGGCGGGATTCAGGAGGAGACGACGGTGCTGGGCGTGCCGTGTCTGACGTTGCGCGAGAATACGGATCGGCCCGTGACCGTGACCGAGGGGACCAGCACGCTGGTGGGAATGGATCGGGACAAGATGATCGCCGAAGCGACGAAGGTTTTGGGCGGGAAGGGCAAGAAGGGCCGGGTGCCGAAGTATTGGGACGGCAAGGCGGCGTCGCGGATCATACAATTTCTGCTGGAGCATCCGCCGGGACAGTGAGCCTCCCTCCGACAGAGAAGGTCGTTCTCTTTGGCGTGCCGATCGACAACCTGAACATGACCGAGGTGCTCGATCGCATCGAGGCCATGGTGAAGGACGGTGGCGTTCATCAGCATGTGGTCGTCAATGTCGACAAGCTGGTGAAGATGGACACGAATCCGAGCTTGCGGCAGACGGTGCTCGATTGCGATCTGATCACGGTGGATGGCCAGCCGGTGATCTGGGCGTCGAAACTTCTGAAATGTCCCATCAAAGCACGGGTCACGGGCGTGGATTTGTTCGATGCGCTGATGGGTCGATGCGCGGAGAAGGGGCTGCATCCATATTTGTTGGGCGCGCGGCAGGAGATTGTGTCGAAGGCGGTCGATGTGTTGAAGGCGCGGTACCCGAAGCTGGAGTTTGCGGGCTGGCGGAACGGTTATTGGAAGCCCGAGGAAGAAGCGGGCGTGGTCGCGGAGATCAAGCGGGTGAAGCCGGCGGTGCTGTGCATGGCGGTGGGTTCGCCGAAGCAGGAACTGTTTCTGGGCAAGTGGAAGAAGGAGATGGCGGTGCCGTTCGTGATGGGCGTGGGCGGGAGTTTCGACGTGACGGCGGGGGTGCTCAAGCGCGCGCCGAAATGGGTGCAGCGGGTGGGGATGGAGTGGCTGTATCGTCTGGCGCAGGAACCGCGGCGGCTCTGGCGTCGGTATCTGCGGGACGACATGGGATTTTTCCGATTGGTCTGGCGGGAGTGGCGGGCGAGGAGGAAGTAGGGAAGGTTGGTTGCCGGCGGTGATGGACGGACTATCATGTGAAGCTGCAACTGAAAACGGGCTCTCGATAGTCATAAACCCGTGAGGTGTTCAAGTGTGATAACTCTCGATCACAATAACTTCACAACCGTGGAGAAGGCGAAGCAAAGCATAGGTCTTCTTGAGCAAGAGTTTAGAAAGGGTAATGGAGTCGCTGGCTTCATGCTGGCCGTTGTGTATTCTGAAGGCGCCACATTTATGCCCGACGAAGTCAAAGCCGCAATCGATGCATCTGACACGAAAGCATTGGAATATCAGACCAGAAGTTTCCCATTATTGCTAAGAAAAGCCGAAGAAGGCGATGGAGAGTGTATGCATGTACTCTCCATGTATTACCAAGCTGGCATGCCCCCGGTTAAACCTGACCGCCATTTATTTAAGGTATGGTCTGAAAGAGCTTTCGAGGCGGGATATCACTTGGCGGTGGATAACCTGCTAGCTATCTACGGTAACCCCTCCTCGGAGTTTTATGAGCCGGCTAAAGCCCTGGAATTGCGGCGTCGTTTTGGCCTTGTTTAAGGGGTGTCTATTTGCGCTAATAACCGGATCGTGAAACCATGCACGCCTCTAAGGGGGCAACTCAACACAGCACCCAGTCTTGACGGGAATGGCAGGCGCCGAGGATACCGGCTTTCGCAGGAACCGCGGCGGCTCTGGCGTCGGTATCTGCGGGATGATATGGGATTTTTCCGATTGGTCTGGCGGGAGTGGCGGGCGAGGCGGTCATAGGAAAGGTCGGTTGCCGGCGGCGATGGACGATCTGACGTGTATCAGGAGGTGAGCCGGATGAGAAGAACAAGCACCATCATTTTTTCGGCTGCCAATCTCATTGGCTTGTTTCTCATTTTGCTTTCTGTGGCGGGTATTTGTCATCTGGCAAGGATGGAGCAGCGCGACTACTACGATGCCGGCGATAGTATCGGATTTCTCGTTATTGCTGCCCCCGTTTTGCTGGTTTGTCTCTTGCTCAATGTTGCCTGGGGGATTAAGGCGTTGGTAGATATTTTTCGTCACCGGAGCTATCAGGCATTGGTGGCATTAGGCACGGTGCTGGCTGTTTGGCTTGTGTCATATTTGGTTGTCAGATTGGTTGTATGATTTTGCAGCCCAACACCGGCTTGGAGCCGACGCCGACTGCGTCTTTGGTGTATGGATCGTTTGGGTTACACAACGATTATCGAGTGTGCGGAGTCACTCGCCCGTCGGCGTGGCTCAGCTTTGGATGATTAGGTGCTGCGGCGCGCCGAGATGGGTTCAGGGGGTGGGGATGGAGTGGCTGTATCGTCTGGCGCAGGAACCGCGTCGACTCTGGCGTCGCTATCTGCGGGATGATATGGGATTTTTCCGATTGGTCTGGCGGGAGTGGCGGGCGAGACGGTCGTAGGGAAGGTCGGTTGCCGGCGGCGATGGCGCCAACTGGCATGTGTCAAGGGTTGCCCCTGATGACTGAACTACTTACTCGACGACCCAGATTGCAAAGCCCACGGGGTTTCGCAAGAGGTGTTCGACGACGCTGCCCAATAAGAACGCGGCGACCATAGACCCGCCGTGTCGTCCGACGACGACGGTGTCGCACTTGTGATCTGCCGCTGCCTGCAAGATTTGGGGCGCGATGTTGCCTCGTTCCTTGGCGAGCTCCGTAGTCACCTGCTCGGGCTTCAAACCCCGCTTCACCAGGGCTTCCTTTGTCTTCGCCAAAATCTCCGTTGCTGCGAGACGTGTTTGATTGTCAAACCAGTCCAACGCATTCCCAATCGGGATGGTGATCCCCGCCATGTAGTCGTAGACTGGATATGTGGGCAGGACATGGAAAACGACGATGGCGAACTCATTATCGTTTGAGCCTGCGCAGGCGCGGGCAACGTAGTCAATAATCCGCAACGAGGCTTTCTCCCCGTCCACAGCAACGAGCAATTTGTGTTTCATCCAAAAAACCTCCCCCTCAGACGCGAGGGGGCGACGTCTCAATCTAAAAACTTCTGGAAATCTTCTGGGGCCGGAGCCTTTCGGGCGAACCAATCGTAAACAAACACACGTGCCTGCGCGCCGAATATCTCTTTCGCCTCCATCAGGCTTTCGCTCGGCATGCCCGTCATTTCGTTTACACAGATGGAAGTCAACGGGGGCAATTGGTGATGCTCGCAATAACCCTGAATCGGGACAAGAAACTTGCAAACCAACTGCTGTGGAATCCCTGTCAATTGGTGCACATTGCCATAACTGAGGATTTTCTGGTCGCGCGCGGCAAAAACCAACAGTGACCACACTTGAGCCGCTCTGTCATTGTCTGTCATCAGGAGCCTCTGCGCCGCGACGATAGGACTGACTGCCAAAAAACGCAAGAGGACAATCGGGCAGTGGCGACGTGATGGCGGCAGGGGGCAATGGCGGGTGACATTCGGAAAGCGGGGCGACAGACCCCGAAAGCGTTCGGAGCAGGCCACCGCGGCTGCGACATTCCTGTCGCGCCCGGTCGGGGTGAGAATACCCCGCCTACGAGGCTTTTTTGTTAGGCACTCTTAGCGCCAGTCGGCCAGGTGAGTGAGTGTCGGCGGGGCGAGGTGGGGCCATTTTTCGCCGGTGGGGGTGAGGAGGACGGCGAGGCGGTCGTAGGGGAGGTTGGTTGCCGGCGGCGATGGAAGAACTGGCATGTGTCAAGGGTCGGCCCGAATGACGCCCTTGAGAACCAATTCACTCGCTCTTACTTTGGCGTCAGCGATATGTTGGACGGCGTGGTCGTCATACCGCAACAACTCTCTCCACCAACTGTTTCTCCTGAACTGTGATGTCGGGCAACCTGGTGACGTGCTGGCGAACAGCCGCAAGCAGAGCCTCGTCTCTTGCGTAAACCTCCCACCACGCCCCGTCCACATTGAAGAAGCAGATGTCAACGGTGCGACTCAGCCACTCGTAATCAGTCGGACTCTCTCGCAAGTGCCGGCGGGTCGCGGCCACATCGGGCGACTTCTGAAAGCCGTAGAGGTCGGCCCAATCCTCAATCACGTAATGCGCGAACTTCGGTAAAAGCGTGGCGGGTGGAATGTAACCCTCGGAACAGACCGTCTCAATCAAGTGCTCAAAGCTTTCATCCTCGCCACCGCCACCGCGAAATGGAAGCTCGTCGTAAACCCAGTGGTAAGCAGCAAGCTGCGAAAGGATGGGACGGAAGAAGGCCGCGAAAGAACGCAACTCGGCGGGTATCGCTGGCCGCCATCTTGGTTTGAGTTGAAGTCCTCGCATACGCGTGAACGCTGTCTATCGGTCCGAAGCTGGGCCCCGGCCACCGGCGGCCAACTCGGCAATGCAACAATGATGACCGAGTTTCACGGCTCTGTCAAAACAGTGGCCGTTGGCTCCGGAGGGGGATTGGGTGTCAAGGGCCTGTTGCTCGAGTCGGATTTTCACGATTTCGGTGCAGCGGGGTTTCTGTGAAACGCCGAATTCGTTCGAGAAGTGAACGGCCTGCGCTTCGCAGAAGCGCAGCTACAGCCGGAAAAGTCACCTTGGGCTCGCGCTATCCCTGGGACTGACCGCGCAGCTTATCGCCAGTCGGAGAGCGGGGTAAGGGCGGGCGGGGCGAGGTGGGGCCATTTTTCGCTGACGGGGGTGAGCAGGACGGCGAGGCGGGTGGGTCGGTCCGCAGGAAGATGGTTGATGGCGAATGGCTGATGGAGGACGGCATCGATGGCAATGCATGGCGGCGCCGACGTTTTGATTTTCGTCGGGGGTTGGCGGTTTGGTTGAGCCGATGCGGAGTCGGGCGGAGCCGGATACGACAGGGATGGTTGCGTCAGCAGCGCACCCTGACGCGTCTCGTCAGTTGCTCGGCTCCGGCGATCTCAGCGTTTGGGGGATGGGGACAGGCCCTTCGGCGTTGCTCGGTTCGGCAGGCTCACCGCAGGCAGGGTGAACGGGCGCGGCTCGCCCTCCCGACGGACCGCGAATGAGATTCGCGGCTACAACTCCGGGCAAGATGTTTACCCCCGAAGGCGTTCGGGGCGCCGGAGGCGACCAGGGCCCGTTCTACTTTGGGCGAATCAGGGCGCCACCGGTCAGGGTTGAGGTGACGATCCTGTAAAGCGGTTCGCAGCGTCAACGAGAGACAAAGCGGCGAGGCGTGATGTCCCGTTGAAATTCTCAGATTCGAGGAATGTCGGGGAAAAGGGTTGCTTTGCTAGTGAAAACTTTCACAAACAGTCTTGACCGGCGTGTGGTCAAAAGTGTAGGATCAAGGGGCGCAGATGAGAAGCGGTGAGGTTAGGGTTGTGCGCGACCGTGAGCTGTCGGTCGCAGTTTCCTGCCTGTAATAGAGCCGACCATCTCCCTGCGTATAACGGGAAGACCAATCAGAACACTGGGATCGTAACGGGAGCCACATGAACATCGTCGGGAACTATCGGGTGAGAACAACGGGACAAGTCGTGCGTCATGTATTTGCCGAGGTGGTTTGCGTCGGAGCCGTCGTGCTGTTGGCGCGGGGCGCAGCGGCGCAGAATTTGTTTGAGGCGGATTTGAACAGCAGCAACATCTTCGAATTCACGTCGAGCGGAACGCAGAGCACCTACGCATCCTTGCAGGCCGTCCCGTGGGGGTTGGCATTTGACAGCGCGGGAGATCTGTTCGTGTCCGAGCCGAATGCCGCCAAGATTATTGAGATCACGTCGGGTGGGACGCAGATCACGTTTGCCACCAACATCAACGCATATGGGCTGGCCTTTGACAGCGCGGGCAACCTGTTCGTGGGGAGCGGGAGCAGCTATATCGCGAAGTTCACGCCGGGCGGAATACGGACCAATTTTGCCACCGGGCTGACCGGTCCGATGAGTCTGGCGTTCGATCGCGCCGGCAACCTGTTTGATGCCGATATCAACAGTGGTAACATTTATGAGTTCACGCCGGACGGGACGCGGAGCACGTATGCGTCGGGGTTCACCACGCCGCACGGGATCGCATTGGACAGCGCGGAGGATGTGTTCGTGGCGAACGGATACAGTGGCGGCAGTATTGTCGAGGTGACGCCGAGCAAGACGACAAACGTGGTGGAGTCGGGGCTGAATTATCCGGTGGGATTGGCGTTTGACAGCGCGGGGAATCTGTACGAGTCAGATTTCTGGAGCAACAAGATCCTCGAGTTTGGCACGAACGGGGTGGAGAGCACGTTTGCCTCGGGGCTGAACGATCCGGCGGGGCTGGCCTTCCAGATCGTGCCGGAGCCGTCGGCGTTTGGTTTGTTGGCCATGGGCGCCGGCGCAGTGCTGGTTTGTGCGCGGCGACGGAACGTCCGGTAGGCTGCGGCGCGCGGGTGCGGATGTCTGATATTTGGGGGCCGGGCCCGGTCACGGCCGGCGGATGCGATAGATCTCGTATTGCATCAACGGGGCGACCGGCACCACGCGGACCAGTTGCGTCTCAGGCGGGATGGGCTCGTCGTTGGGCTTGAATTCGGGCGGCCGTCCGGCTCCGCCGGGCCTGACCAGCCACAAATTGCACCGCAACAGCAATCCCGGCTTTTGGATGACGCCGCGATACGGGCAGACTCTGTCTTTCGGGATGCCTTCCGACAGGTAGGCGCGGGGATCGATGCGACCGAAGAAGAGAATGTCCGCGTAGCAGAACGGCTGGAAATCCCAATTGGCAGGCGGGGTCAGCGACCCCAGGACGGAGCCGGAAACATACAGTGTTTCTTCCTCGCCGAGCGCGCGGAAGCAGTCGGCCAACGCTCCGGTGAACGCGGCCTGAAACTCGGGGCGTGTGCGCACCTGATAATCGCCGAAATAATCGTTAAAGTACAGCGGCGCCTCGACGACGCCGGCCAGGCAACAAGCGAGCAGCAGCGTCCTGCCGACGCGGCCTTTCCGCCAGAGGAAATCCGCGCCGATGACCGCCGTGACGGCCCAAAAGATGGCGCCATTGATCGAGCGGCCGCTGTGCATGTGGTCGGTGGTCAGCGTGGCAGCCGCGGGATAGAGGAGGAGGCCAAGCCCGAGGAACCGGTGGCGCGGGCTGGTCCAGGAATAGCGCGCCACGCAATAGAGTCCGGCGAGGACCATCGGGATCAGGAACAGGAACAGTTCTCCGCCGTGGCCGCTGTGATGGCGGAGATTCGAGTCGCCCCTTAGAAACAGGAATTGCGGGCTGAAATACTCGACATATCGTGACGCGATCCTGGAGGCGGCTTCGGTCCACGAGGGCCGGTCTCCGAAAACGCTGATTCGTTGAAAGCGGCTGGTGAGAGCGACGGGTGAACGAGCGACGCTGACCATCATGGGGACGAGAGCGAGAAGCCAGGCCCCGGCGGCGGCGAGCCCGATCCTCCATTTCGACTTCAGCGCGTCGGAATAGGCGGCGGCAAAGGCGAGCAGGAGCAGCGCGGTCATCGGCCGGCCGATATTGTGGGAGTACATCGCAAAGGCCCAGGCGACGCCCGCGCCGGCGGCGTGGCTGGGGGAATTGTGGTCGAGGGCCAGATCGAGCAGGAGCCAGCCGAGAATCATTCCACACAGCATGGCTGTGTAGCCGCCGGTGATGATGCGGCTGACCACGAAAATCCAGGGGAGGATGGAAAAGCCGAGACCGCTGAGCAGGGACAGCCAGCGGTTGTTGGTGAAGCGAAACACCAGGAACGAAAAGAGAATGGACGCCAGCAGGGCGAACAAGGCGCTGGGGAATCGCGCCACGGCGGGTTTCAGGCCGAGGGTTTTGACCCAGGGCGCGAGGAAATAGATCATGACGGGATCGTGGTAGTCATCAAAGCAGCGGAAGAAGACCGGGAATGCCGTCCCGTATTCATCCGCGCCGGTGCAGGCGATACAATAGGCGTTATAGGCGTTGGAACTTTCATCGAGGTAGAACCCCGGGGGCATCGTGCCGATGTTCCAGAAATGGAGCGACATGGAGACGAGGAGCGCGGCGGCCATGGCGAGGCCGAAGGGGAGGACGGAACGTGGCTGATGGCGAGTCGCTGTCTCAGTGGTGGTTGCGGCGGGCATATCCATTGGACTCGGCTTGTGGATAACACGGGAGCGCGGGATTTGCGATAAGATCAATCCTCTGGGCGGAATTACCCCTCGTGGCTTGCTTGGCAGGGCAGGATGCAGTTTCCCGCTTGCCTTTTGGGGTGATTTGGGAAAAATGGGGGGGAGATATGGATTTCTGAGGGAGGCCCATGCCAGAGCAAGCGCAAGATGATCTACGGATAACGGACCAGTTTGATTTTGAGGTTTTTTGGGAGAAACACGGCAAGCAGATCACGTGGGTGTTGATCGCGGTGGTGGCGCTGGGTCTGGTGGTGTTGTATTGGCAGCACCAGACGGCGTATCAGGCCGAGGAGGCGGAAGCGAGGTTTGCGGCGGCGAGGGATGTGGGGGCGCTGCAGGCTGTGGCGCGGGATTTTCCCGGTTCGGCGGTAGCGCCGGAGGCACTGGCGCGGTTGGCGGAGCTCTATTATCGCAATGGCCGATATACCGAAGCAGCAAGCACTTACGAATCTATTGTTCGTGATTACCCGAGGCATCCGCTGGGCGTGTCGAGCAGGCTCGGGCTGGGGATGGCGCTGGAAGCGCAGGGGAATATCGAGGGTGCCAAGGCGCAGTACACGCAGATCATCGGCTCGGACCCGACCGGGTACGTTGCGCAGGCGGCGCGGATGGCACTGGGGCGATGCCTGGAAATTCAGGGGCAGAAGAAGGAGGCGCGGCAGATTTACGAGGAGATACTGGCTGGAGGGCAGAGTTCGCCGTGGTTTGAGAAGGCATATGTCCGGATGATCATACTTGGGCGGGACCTGCCACCCGAGAAGCCCGAGGCACCGGCCGCGAATCCGTCGCCCGCGCCGGCGTCGGGCGGAGTGCATCTGCCGGCGACGCCGATGACGCCGTAGGGGCGGGCATTTGGCCAGATTTGGCCGCTTGACATCTGGGGAGGCGTTTTTATATTTTCCCGTTTGGTTGACCGGGAGTGTAGGGCCGAAGGTCGCGGAAGGCTGCGTTGAGCGCACACCGGCCGCGTCTGGGGCCTCGGGAAAACGGGCTTGACACATTTGGGGCGGGCTCTATACTCGGCGGCAATTACGTTAGCAGTAGTGGGAGGTTCAACTTCCGCTTCGGGATGGCGTTCTGGCAGTACCACGGCAATGGAGGGTTGTCGTTGGGGGCGGGGGCCTCTAAACAAAGAAAAATCAAAGACTTGTGCCGTGTAGCACAACGAACGTAAACAAACAAAGGAGGACACAGTGAAGAAAGTATGGCTAGTGGTCGCGCTGACAGCCCTGGGGGGATTGGCCAGCAAGACATTCGCCGATGTCCAGAATATCCGCCTCAGTGGCGACATTCGCATCCGCGGGTATTTTCTCGATAGCGCGGGATCGGAGTTCACAGGGGAAGACAACGTGTCGGGGACGACGAAGCAGCTTGATGCCAACACGTCGTTTATCGCCCAGCGGACGCGAGTTTCCTGCGAGGCTGACCTGGAAGACCACGTGCTCGTAGTGGTTACCCTGCAGGCCGAAGGCGAGTGGGGAGATGACAACTTGAACACCGTCGACGCGGGGGCTGGCTCGATCAACGAGAATCCAATCAACCGCCGGTGGGACGTGGGTGTAGCGGAAGCGTACGTCCAGTTCAACGAGATCTTCTACACGCCAGCCACCCTCAAGGTGGGGCGACAATTCCTGCAATACGGTCGTGGGCTGATCCTCAGCAGCGTGGAACAGGAATACAACTACGACGCAGGCCGCCTCGTGCTCGACTATTACCCGTTGACGATTGACCTCGTCGGCGCCGAAGTCGTCCACAACCAGATCTTTGGGGCCACGCCGAACAAGGCCTTCGATGAAGACACGGGCGCCAACGATCTGCTGTTCGTCAACGCCCGTTACGAGTTCAGTGACTCTGCGGTCAAGGATGTCGAAGCCTATTTTGGCTGGCTTTCGCAGAGTGAGAACAACTTGATATCGCCGAGTCGCGTACCTCCGGCCACTGGCGGGAGTTCCCCAATGATTTTCGGGGTGCGTGCCGACATCAATCCCGTGGATGCGTTCCAGACGTGGTGGGAAGCCGCGTATGAGTTTGGCGCCAATGGCGGCGCTACTCCTGGCACGATCGGAGCGTTTCTGTTGAACGCGGGCGGCAAGTACACATTGAAGGACGTGCAGTGGGTGCCGGCGTTCAACGGGAACTTCATTTACGCGTCCGGTGGCGGCAAGGGCACCGACGATGAGGGCATTGGCAATTCCCAGTTCCGTCCGTGGTTTGATTATGCGGACGGCTACAACGGCTATGTGTTCATGCCTGCCTTGACGGACATCGCGATCTTCAACCTGGGCGCGTCGGTGAAGCCGTATGAGAACACGACGCTCGCGATTCAAGGCTATTACTACATGAAGGCTGACAAGATGGGCCTGGCGGGCAGCAACGGCAATGTTGACTGGGGTGGCCCGGCATGGGCGGCTCCTCTGCCCGGCAATACGGCGAACGATGCGTACCTCGGATGGGAAATCGACGGCATCCTCGGCTACGACTACAGCAAGGATGTCCGCGCGCAACTCGTTTACGGGGTGTTCCTGCCGGGTGACGCGTACGAGCACGCGGGCGTAAGCCGGGCCGCACAGGAACTTCGAGCCGAGCTCAACGTCAAGTTCTAGTCTTACCGCACGTAAGCAACTACCGAAGGCCCCTCGCATCCGCGGGGGGCCTTCTTTTTGTCTGGGCCGCGCGGCCACGGTTGTGCTTTTATGAGAGACCATGGCCGAAGAGATCTTCGACGTGGTCGACGGGCGTGACCGGGTTGTCGGCGCGGCGCCGCGCTCGGAGGTTCACGCGCGCAAGTTGCGACATCGTGCGGTCCACGTCTTCCTCTTCAATCTCCATCACGAGCTTTTCGTCCAGAAGCGATCGGCGGCAAAAGATACGTTTCCAGGATGTTACGATTCCAGCGCCTCGGGACACCTCAACAGCGGGGAGGATTACGACGCCTGCGCCGTGCGCGAACTCGAAGAGGAACTGGGAGTGATGCTGCCGGCCAGCATGTTTCGCAAGCACTTCAAAATCGAGGCGTGTGCCGACACGGGCTGGGAGTTCGTGTGGGTGTACAGCGTGATCACGGACGCGGCGCCGCGGATCAACCTCGCGGAACTGGAGTCGGGCAAGTTCTGGACTCGGGAGCGCGTTCGGCAACTGCTGGCGACTCGTCCCGAGCAGTTTGCCCGGAGTTTTCCACTGGTGTTTCGTGAATTTGACCAGCGACGCCTGTGGCCCGTGGATCCGTCCGTCCGCCATGACTGAAGCTGAAAGCGTTGCCAAGCGGCGGGGTTTTGCGCTATACAGGGGGCTGGCAAACCGGTGCAGTTATCGCGCGCAGCCAGGAAGGGCACAGAAGATTTATGCCGACGGTTGAGTTCTTGAATGAAGGTAAGAAGATCGATTGCGGCCAGTATGCGAACCTCCGCAAGGTCGCGCTGCTGCATAACGTTCCCGTTTACAAGGGGATCGACGAAAAGATCAATTGCCAGGGCAACGGCCTGTGTGGCACGTGCGTCATGGAGATTGTCGAAGGAGCCGAGAATCTCTCACCCCGGACCCGCCGCGAAAAGCTGCGTCTGAAAGGACGGCCGGAGAATCGACGCCTGAGCTGCCAGTGCCAGGTCATGGGAAACGTGACTTGCATCACCTCGCCCGCCCTGGATTGAGCACGGAACATGGACTTGCCACGCTCCGCCCGACGCGCTAGAATACAGGCGTATAGGGTCGCAATACCGATGGGAGAAGCGGCGCTGAAACGGCAATCTTGATGAGGGGTCGTTTATGGATCTGAAACCCGCGACGGAACTACGCGCAGTCACGAGAAGCCTTTATGGCTGGGCCAGCTTTCATGCGCAATGGAAGACCGACTTCAACAGTTACGCTCTGAAAACATCCGAAGGAGTTGTCTTCATCGACCCGCTGAGACCGGACGACGCCGTGGTGGAGAAACTGAAAGCCCTGGGTGAACCGATCGGCATCCTCCTGACCAACGCCCATCATAACCGCGACTCGGATTGGTTCCGCAAACGGTACGAGATTCAGGTGTACGCGCACGAAAAGGCCGCAGCAGATTGCGAAAGCAAGATCGACGTTCTGCTGATGGATGGGGAGCGGCTGCCCGGCGGAGTCAAGGCCGTGCATCTTCCGGGGAGTTCGGCGGGCGAAATGGCCTATTTCGCCAGGTCGGGCGGGGGCATTGTGTTGATGGGGGACACGCTGCTCAACCAGCGCGGCAAAGGATTGACCCTCCTGGCGGATGCCTACATCGAAGACCGCAAACAGCTTTTGAAGTCGTTGCAGAAGGTGCTCGAACTGGATTTCAAAATCGCCACCTTCGCCCATGGCGATCCGATCACCGAGGACGCCAAGCAAGCCATCGCCCGCTTTGTGAAGAAACCGAAGAAGAACGCCTCATGAGCCAACAATATAACAAAGTCGAAAAACGCCGTCGTCGTACTGCCTACCTCAAACGCATCCGGGCGCGCCAGAAGAAGTCCGCCCCCAAAGCCGCGCCAGCCGCTCCAACCGCGCCGGCCGCCGCACCGGCCAGTTGACGAGCCAAAGTCGTTGGCGTCAAGCCGTCTGTTCGCCGAAGAGTCGCAGGAGTCCGTTCAGGCAGCGGGGACAAGCCCGTAGTTGTTCGCGTGCAATTCGCTCAGCGCGGCCAGTTCCGCCCCGGATAGGTCCGGGGTCGACGGAGCGCCGGCAAATTCGCGGAGCTGCTGCTCGTTGTAGATGTTCGGGAGCACGGAGCCGATGCTCGGTTCCGCGAGAATGAACTTGATGGCCGCTTGGCCGAGCGTTCGCCCGGTGTCCTTCGTCAGGAACGCGATCTGGTCCACTTTCTTCAGTCCGTCCACGAGCCAGGCTTTGCGCTTGGCGTCGTCGGCGACGCGGAAGCTGCGGTGGTCGTCCTTGCTGAACTCGGTCGACGCGGAATACGCGCCTTCCAGCAATCCCGAGCAATGCGGCACACGCGTGAACACGCTCCGGTCACATTCGCGGGCGACGGGGAAAATCGGTTCCCCGATCATTTGCTCGAACAGGTTGTAGATGATCTGGACGTGCGCGCTGCGTTCCCGCATCGCGGCGATCCCTTCGGCAATCTGGCGTCGGTCGATCGCCGGCCCGAGCGCGACGCCGAACGAGAGGATCTTGCCGGCCTCGCACAACTCCTCGAGCGTCGTGAACACCGCGTCGTCGCGGATGGTCTCGATGCGGGGATTGTGGAGCTGATAGAAATCGATCCGGTCCGTCTTCAATCGCCGCAGGCTCTCCTCGCAAGCCTTGCGGATGAAATCGGGCGACCAGTTGTGCGGACGCTCGCGCTGGCCGGGCTGGACGCCGGGATGATTATAAAAATCGTAGCCGAATTTCGTGGCGATCACGATGTCGTCGCGATGTCCCGCGAAGGCCTGAGCCAGGACGACCTCGCCCTTGCCGTCGCCATACACATCCGCCGTGTCGAAGAAATTCACGCCGAGGTCCAACGCCTGGCGCAGGAGGCGGACGCCGGTCGCGTAATCTTCATCGGCGATGCCCCACATTTTCGTGCCGACGGTCCACACGCCGAAGCCGACTTCCGAAACCTTGAGATTGGTGCCTTTTAGAATGCGATATTTCATAGCGAACCCGAGATACGTCACTCCTCAATATATAGCTCAGAACGCTCGCATTGTACAAGCCGATTGGTGATCCGGGGAGCATTTTGACGCCGCCTCAGTTGTTTATGCTGTGATGGGGTCGAGCACAAAGGCTGGCTACCAACAGAGATTTGCGTATACTTTTGACCGGTCCGAGCTTGGACAATAGAAAGGTGGAATAGATAATTGTGAAGCGGAGCCTTGGATCACGGTCAGTCGAAGGGCAATTCATCAACCTCTACGGTCTGGTCCGAGACATCGGTCTTATTGCATGTTCGACGATCCTACTGCATACGGTTCTTCAGATAAACCGGGCGCTCCATGAACTACTGTGTTATGCCCTTACCGGCGCATATTTTGGCACTTACGCTATGTCTTTGATTCTGATGCGAACCTGGAAGGATCGCGCTCTGGGAATTCGATTGCTGACGTTTGGTGCTGCAGGGGGCTTGCTGTCCTTATTGTACGGTCTGGGATTGGTTAAGGTCACCCTGGGCAGCCTGCCTGGGTTACGAAGTCCGTCTGCAAGTTTCGGAATCGTGACATCATACGCTGTTATCTGCCTTGTGGCCATCATTCTCGGCGCCATCATTGTGGCCGTAATGCACTATGCAAAGACAGAGCCGACATGGAAACCCGAACCAGTCAATCGTTTCCATGCGTGTCTGATAATGATTGCTGTTGTCCTAACTCTTTCGGCAGCGTATCTGGCTGAGGCACCGTTACGAGCAATCAAGGGTGCAGTGAATTAAGGCCCGCCTGAAACGTGTCTGACCAATAGTAGGCGGGGGAGGCCCTTCGCTTCGCTCAGGGTGACACGCCGCACGATGGCGGCGCGGCAACGCGGGCCGACGAGAGGCAAGTGCGACCGCCGCAAGCAGGGACGCTTGCGCCACCGGTCCTAACGCACGGCAGCGCGGCCCGGATTTTGTCCCGCGGCCGGATTTCCCGATGGACAGTCTGCGGCGGATAGGCTAAGTACGTACGGCGTCATGCAGCTGACCAGCAATCAGATCGCGTTCAAGGAATGGGCCGTCGTCGTCGATGCGCTGGGCTGCGGGGAGCAGATCCTCATTCTCCGCAAGGGCGGCATCCGCGAAGAGCGCGGCGAGTTCCACGTCGATCACGGCGAATTCTGGCTGTTCCCGACGCAATTCCACGAAGCCGAGCGTTCCGTCATCCCGTCGATGCGCCCGCGACTGCGTGAGATCGCTGCCGCGGCGCCCAAGGATGCGGTCGATATCGAGTACTACGCCGTCACCGACGCCGTCCTCCGCATTACGGACGCGGAGGCGTTGAAACGTCTGCAGGGCCAGCATATTTGGACCGAGCAGATTCTGCAGGAGCGGTTTCAATTCGGCCGGCAACCGGGCCTGCACGCGCTTGTGACGCGGGTGTTTCGCCGTCCGACGGCGGAGCGGTTCGGCCTGCGCGAGTCCTATGGCGGGTGCAAGAGCTGGGTCGAACTGGAACGCACGTTGTCCACTGAAGGCTTGACGCCAGTGCTGCCAGATGCTGAATATAGCGCGCGCCGGGATCAAATTGTGGAGATGCTAGCCGATCATGCCCATGCTCATTCATAAACGGCCCGATGGCACGGAGAAAACCCTCGAGTTCGGTAACAAGCCGCTGATTGTCGGCCGGTTGCCCGAATCGGAGATTTCGGTGCGCGATTCGTTCATTTCCCGCGTGCACTGCGGGTTCACCTACGCCAACAACCAGTACACGCTGAAGGACCTCGGCTCGACCAACGGCACGTATCGCAATGGTGCGCGCGTATTCGAGTGCGCGCTGTCGACGGGCGATAAGATTCAGGTCGGGAACACAACGCTGGTGTTCGAGATCGACACGAAGAACAACAGTTGCGTTCTGCGCCAGATACCGCAGATGGTCGCGCCGCCGCTATCGGTGGGCGGGTCGGCGCCGCCGCGTCCGGACCTCAACAAACAGGTGACCGCGCCGGTCAATCCGCCGTCGCTCAAGCCGCCGGCACCGACAGTCGAACCCAAGTGAGTTCCTCCCGGCGTCCCCGCAACGTGGCGCGCGCACGCGTCGGATTCGTCATCCTTGCCCTCGGCATGGTGATGGCCTCGGCCGTGCCCGTGTGGTCGGAAGATTCGACGAATCAGGTTCCGTCGGCCGTCGATGCCGCGCGGGAACGGGCCCGGCGGCAACGCCAGGACCTGCCGTTCGCCAAGGGCACGCTCACGAACATCGATGTCACGCGTCACGAGCTGAAACTGAAGACCATCGATGGGGTGCGGGCGTTCCTTTACACGCCGCGAACGTACATTTTCCGCAACAAAGACAAGATCACGGTGGACAAATTGAAGGTCGGCGAGATCATCGCGGTGCGGTTCAGTACCGACAGCGACGGCGTCAGCACGATCTCCCGCATCAAAGCCTACGGCTCGCCTGCGGACAATTCGACGCCGCCCGGTCCGTCCGCGTCCCCCCCGCCGCCCGCCAGCCCGGCGCCGTGAAGCGGCGAAGCATAACGGCAGTCGCCCTTACAGTAGCCGGTTCCGACAGCGGCGGCGGCGCCGGCATTCAAGCCGACCTGAAAGTGTTTCACGCGCACGGCGTCTTCGGCACGAGCGCCATCACCTGCATCACCGCGCAGAATCCGTCCCGCGTCAGCGCCGTGCAGGCGCTCCCGCCACGGTTGGTGGCCGAGCAGATGGATCGGGTTTTCGAGGCGTTTCCCGTGCGCGGCGCGAAGACCGGCATGCTCTACGACGCGGCCATCATCGAAGCCGTGGCCGACCGATTTGCCCGGCGCAAGTTCGCCCGGCTCGTGGTCGATCCGGTCATGGTGGCCAGCAGCGGCGCCGTATTGCTCAGGAAAGATGCCGTCGCGGCGCTCACGTCAAAACTTTTCCCGCTGGCGGCGGTGGTGACGCCGAATCTCGCCGAGGCGGAGGTCCTGGTCCGACGCAGCATCCGCACGATCGACGATTTGCGCACGGCCGCTTGCGCGCTTGCGGAGAAACATGGCGTGCCGTTTCTCGTCAAAGGCGGACATCTGCCGGGAGTGAACCGCGCCGTGGATGTGTTGTATGATGGCCGACGTTTTTGGGAGTTTCGCGCCGCGATGGTGCCGAAGATCAAGACGCATGGCACGGGATGCGCGTTCTCGGCAGCGATTGCGGCCAATCTGACGCTGGGGCCCGGGCTGGCGGAGTCGATCGGGCGCGCGAAGCGGTTCGTTACGGCGGCGATTCGCAATTCTTTGGTGGCCGGAAAATACCGGGCCCTGAGGATATGAAACGTCCGCTCGCGGGGCTCGTGGTCTTGTACGCCTCGGGGATTTGGATCGGACGGCTGGTCGCGGTTGGATCGGGGACAGCCGGTGGGGCATTGACATTGCCGCTGCTGGCGACGGTCGTTTGCCTTGCGCTGTTCTGGCTGTCGCGGGAAACACAATTCGGCCGGATCGCGCTGTTCGGAGCGGTGTTCGTGCTGGGCATTGCCGGCTATCGGCAGGCCACGACCATTTCCTCGCCGATCGACATCACACGCTTGCTCGAAGCTCGGGATCAAAACGCGACGATGCAGGGCGTGATCGTCACGGACACGGGCAAACCCGCCACGCCGTCGAGCGATACCGATACCGAGCGCCTTCGGTTCTCCCTCGACGTGCAGGCTGTGCAGCGCAACGGTCAATGGACTCCTGCGACCGGCGCGATTCTCGTGTTTGTCAGCGACACAAACAAAGTCCCGCTGTTGCGATACGGCGATCTCATCCAGTTTTCGGGCGTGCTACGCGTACCGGCGCCGGCGCGCAATCCGGGCGTGTTCGACTGGCGCGGCTGGCTGGAGCAACGCGGGATTCGTTTC
>DATKNW010000032.1:0-130536 GCA_035541135.1 Verrucomicrobiia bacterium | reverse complement strand
GCATTCGCCAACGGCGTATTGGCGGTGAGCTTGGTCGGCGCGGGTTCGGGCGAACTGATTCTCAATGGCGGCTCGATCACCGCCGACACCCTCATCGCCACCAACGGTCTCAACAGCATCATCACCCTCAATGGCGGCACCTTCACGGTCCGCTCCGCCAGTGTCATCGACACCCAGGGCCTTGTCGTCAACGACGCCTTCATCTTTAATGGCGGCATCGCGACCGTCAGCCAGCTGGTGCTGACGAACCCCGCCGCCGCGATAGTTCTCAATAGTGGCCTGTTCCAGACGGAAAGCACCACCATCGCCAACGGCCAGCCGTTCGCCATCGGCAATGGCTCGACCGCGATGGACTTCGAGCTACTCGGGGGCGTGCACTCTTTCGACGACGGACTGCGTATTCCCAACGCGGCCGTGCTCTCTGGTTGTGGCACCGTCACCGGCGATGTCACGATCGATTCGGGCGGCTGGGTGTTCACCGATTGCGGCACGTTGACATTCACCGGCACGGTCACCAACAACTACGCGCTCGGCGTCGACGGCGGTGTCCTCGAGTTCTACGGCCCGGTGGTCAACAACAGCGCCATCCTCCTCTACAACGGCGGCACGACGAACTTCCACGGTCCGTTCGTCAACAACGGCGTCGTTCTGGATGCCGGCTGGGTGCATGTCTCGGCCATTACCAATGCCGGCAATGATGTGATCATCGAAGTCCCCTCCGCCAGCGGCTTCGGCTACCAACTCCAGGTCTCGCCGTCGCTCGACTCTCCGGTCTGGACCAACTCCGGCGCACCGCAGTCAGGGACGGGCGGCGTGTTGACCTTCACCGATCCCGGCGGCGCCACCAATTCGCCCGCTCGCTTCTATCAGGTCGATGTCTTCTGGCCGCCGGAATGAAAGGACAACATAAGAGCAAATAAAACTCAGGAGGTTCGATGAACAGGTTCAGTAAATCTCTTATGTTCGGGATCGCAGGCTCCGTGCTTCTGATCGCACAACCAGCTCGCGCCCAGTTCACCGCTAGCATCAAGACCAACACGATCAACGGCGTACACAGCAACTGGGTCGGCAATGGCTCCTACATCGTCGGCAGCAACACCTTCAAGGACGTGCTGCGGGTGATCAACAGCGGTGTCCTCTCCAATGGCGCCGCCTACATCGGCTACGAGACCAGCGGGAGTAATAACGTGGCCATCGTCACCGGCGCCGGCTCGGTCTGGAGCAACGGTAACGATCTCTACGTCGGCCTCGATGGTGCGGGGAACACACTGACCATCACCAACGGCGGAACGGTCTTCAGCGACGACGGCGTCCTGCGCAGCAGCAACAACATGGTGACTGTCACCGGCACCGGTTCGGTCTGGAGCAACCTGGGTGTCGTCTCCGTCGGGGATGCAGGCGTGCGCAACACGTTGATGATCACCAACGGCGGGGCGGTGTTCGACCTCGCGGGCTACATCGGTTACGCCCCCGGTGGCAGCAATCATGAGGTGACGGTCACCGGCACCGGCTCGGTCTGGAGCAACCGTAACAATCTCGACTTGGGCGAGTACGCCACGAGTAACACGTTGACGATCGCCAACGGCGGCGTGGTGTTCAACAACGACTGCTATCTCGGCTTTTTTGGATCCTCCAATGCCGTGTCGGTCACGGGTCCGGGCTCCGTGTGGAACAACGGGGGCAACCTGTATGTCGGCTTCCTCGGCACCAACAACGTGCTGACGATCAACAGCGGTTCGGTCGTGGCCAGTAATGCGTTCGTGGGCTACTACCCTGATTCTGTCTACAACTTCATTAAAGTGAACAGCGGCAGTCTGTTCGTGACCAATGCGATGGGCAACGGCGCCTTGGTGGTGAGCCAGACCGGCGGTGCCGGCAGCTTGATCATCAACGGAGGTTCGGTGACGGCGGATGAGCTTATCGCCACGAATGGCGCGAATAGTATCATTTCCTTCAACGGTGGCACGCTCACGGCCGGCTCCGCTTTCATCGACAATGGCCAGGACTTCATCATCGGCAGCACGAGCAGCAACGCCACTTACATTGCCGCCGGCGGCACTCACTTCTTCAACAACAACTTCGTGGTCCGGCGGGGTGCGCTGTTGCTCAACAGCGGAACCATGACCGTCAATCAACTTCTACTGACCAATGGCGCAAACAGTGCAATTACATTCGGCGGTGGTGGACTGAACAGCGCCGGTACATTTGTGACGAACAACCAGCAGTTTGTGGTTGGCAATGGCGCGACGGGGGCTAACTTCCATCTCCTCGGCGGCATCCACTCCTTCCACGACGGCTTGCGTATTCCCAACGCCGCCGTGCTCACCGGTTGCGGCACCGTCACCGGCGATGTCACGATCGATTCGGGTGGCTGGGTCTTCACCGATTGCGGCACGCTGACGTTCACGGGCACGGTCACCAACAACTACGCGCTCGGCGTCGACGGCGGTGTCCTCGAGTTCTACGGCCCGGTGGTCAACAACGGCGCGATTCTCTTGTACAACGGCGGCACGACGAACTTCCACGGTTCGTTCGTCAACAACGGCGTCGTTCTGGATGCCGGCTGGGTGCATGTTTCGGTCATTACCAATGCCGGCAATGATGTGATCATCGAAGTCCCCTCCGCCAGCGGCTTCGGCTACCAACTCCAGGTCTCGCCGTCGCTTGACACTCCGGTCTGGACCAACTCCGGCGCGGCGCAGTCTGGGACGGGCGGTGTATTGACCTTCACCGATCCCGGCGGTGCCACCAACTCGCCCGGCCGCTTCTATCAGGTCGATGTCTTCTGGCCGCCGGAATGAAAGCAAAGGTTATCCCGATGATTCCCAATTGCACCACAACAGCAATTCCCCGACTCTGGATCGCCGTCGTGTTCGCCCTCTTGGTGTCGGCTACCAGCGTGCCAGCCCAAAATTCCGCCGCCGCGACCGACATCACCGGCGTTTACGGTGGCAGCTATGAGGTCCCAAATGGAACGATCCAGTTCACGCTGTTGCTCACGCCTCAGGAAGGGCGAGCAGGCCTGACCGGCACCTTCACGTCTCATCCGGCAAGCAGCCCCGACGCCGTCACCACCAACGATCTGATCGGCTCCTACACCGCACCCGCTCACCGCTTCCAGCTCCGCTCCAACATTACCAGGGGAGAAGCCCCGACCGGCAACCGCACGCGGCTGATCATCGGCGGCACGTTCGACCCCAACGCCGGCCAGCTTGCCGGCACAATCCTGATCGCCGGTAATCGTCCCATTAATTTCCAAGCGATACGGGGCGGGACCGAATCGGCCAAAGCGGGCGCGCTGACTGAAACACCAAGCGCCGCGCCTGTCGAAACGCCAGGCACTGTGCCGCCAGCCCCGCAATCGGCTGTGCCGCCGCAATCGGCCACGGCCAACACCGCGATCGATGGCGTTTACAACGGCACGTGCACGCCGTGGGGCCAGTCGCGAACCTTCCAGCTCGCGTTGCGAACGTTCGACAACGGCACGTTGGCCGGCATCATGACCCTCTATGACCCTTTCACGTCCCACGAAAAACCGCACAGCTACGGCCTGAACGGCACCTTCGAGGCGGCGACTGGCAAATTCAGGTTGCAGCCGCCGAGTGGTCTATCGCCGTTTGGCCGCTATTTCTTGCTAGGCCTCACCGGCGCTTTCGATCCGAATACCGGCAAGGTCACCGGCACGCTCGTCAATGGTCCGCACGATCCATTTGAGGCGACGCGCGACGCAGCCGAGTCGGCAAATATCGCAAGTCTCATCACCTCTCCGGCAAGTGCCCTGGCGACCGACGATCGACCGAAGCCGTCTTACATGACCGGCGTGTATACCGGCTTTGTCGGTTGCGCGATGGGCGGCAAGATGAAAGCCAAACTCTCGCTCAAGGTGGAGGATTCGCCGAACTACGGCGTCGTCACCGGAATTCTCACCGTGGACCTGCCGGCCGACGTGGGCTCGCCCGCCACCTACAAGCTCACCGGCAACTGGCATCTCGGCTCGATTCGTGTCGATGCCATGAACTTGGGCGCGCAAGCGCCATTCACGTACGCGATCCAAACACTTGTGGCCCGGAATACCGAAGGCATGGGCGCGATTGCCACGCACCTGCTCGGCGATGTGGCCAGTCGCGCCAATTGCGACATCGATCTCCTCCGCGACGAGGCGCAGTCAGCCAGGCTCGATGACGTTATGGCGGCCCAAAGTGAGGAGGCGACGAATCCGGAAACTCTGGCGAACGCAGCGGCGCACGCGAAGGAACTTCAGGAGAAAGCGGTCACCGCGCAGAAGGAGCAGGCAGCGACGATCAAGGCGGCGGCACCGAAAGAATTCGCCTCGAAGGATGTCGTTCGCAAATCGCGCGAGTACTGGGATGGGTTTCATGGCGACCTGATCCGGGAAATCTTCGACGGCGGTTTTGGAGACGGCATCGGCGACGATACGCAGTTCGAAATCCTCTTCACGCATTACGTGGAAGCGTTCGACAGGGATTGCAAAGCTCACCTGCCGGCCAAGCACGAATCGGTGACCATGACGCAGTCCAAGGAGATGCGCGACATCTATGGCAATTACCTCGGCCGGGAGACGGTGAAGACCTGGACGGTGGAATGTGATTCCCGGTTTGCTCCGTACTACAAGGCGTACGCGCTGGAACTGGTGAGACGCGCCACCGCCATTGTCGGCGCGATGGCGATGCATCGCGCCAGCATGAGCGATCTGACGGACCCGGTGGAAGACATCGAACGGTTTTTCAAAACCCAAAAATGCGACAGCGCGGCGATGCACCAGTTCACCGAGAACCTCCTCCGCGCCGCCGAGGACCGGCTCTCGCTGCAACAAGCCGGCGAGAAGGTTGCCGGCGCCGAGAAGGAAACCGACCCGAACCTGCCGCCCGGCAAGTACACGCGTTTCGTCGACGGCTGCAACGGGTGGTATCGCGACCCGAAGAACGCGCACTACAAAACGGGACAATCCAGCGCGTGGTGCCAGTGTATGGCCGAGAAGTACCGGTTTTCGATGAACCGCGACGAAGAGTATTATTATGCCAACGATTTTGGCAACCGTTTCCGCAACACGATCGCCCAGCCACACTCCACCGACCCGTCTTGGAATCGACTTCATCCCGCAGTCGAAGACTGCCGCCAGTGAAACTACCGGAGCGACCATGAGGACGAACATCCTTTTCCGCGACCCATCAACGGTCCTGCTGGCAAGCCTCGCGGTGCTTAGCCTGGCATTCGGGGCGGACGCCGTGGCAGACAGCGTCGATGTCAGCCCGAACAGCGCCGTCGGCAATACACCCATTACGGTGACGGCCAGCGGGTTCGACGAGACAGGCAATATGGCCGTCTTCTTCTACCTCGACCGGCCGGCGGGTTTCGAGCAGCCGGGTTATTGGGGCGTATGCTTCGGTTCGGGTTCCTGTCAAATCCAGACGAGCATGCCGTTCACACCGGGCCCCCACACGGTCTACGCGTACGGTTATCAAAACGCCTTCGCACAAGAACAGTTCACGGTTCTCTCGCCGGTCTTCATGCTGGATCATTCGTGCCTCACCAATGGAACGCCGCTCATCATGACCGGCAATGATTTCGCCGCGGGCGCGAACATCAATTTGTACCTGGATGGCGGTGATTTTCTCGGCCAAGGGCACACGGACAGCGCTGGCCGATTCGCAAACAAGATCACCCTTGGCCTGACCAGCGGCTCGCACACGATCACCGCCTACAATGGCGATGGCGAAGTCGCCGGCTCGCAGACTTTTGTGGTCGGTTCCAACGATTGCCCAAAGGTTGGCCAGGTGTTGGATTTGACCGGCCAGCCGACCATTACTCACCCGGGCGGACAACCGCAGCCGTTGAATCCCAACGACCCGATTCAGCTCGGCGATGTCATCGAGACCGGCGCCGGGCAGCATGTGAATATTCTCTTCTCTGACGATTCCCTGTTCACCGTGTCGGAAAACGCCAAAATCACGATCGACGAGTACGTCTATGACCCATCCAACGGCGCCGGCGACACCGGGCATTTCTCATTCGTGCGGGGTGCTCTTGAAATCATCGGCGGGTTGATGGACAAACATGACGAGCGCGTAGACACTGCGTATAGCAGCGTCGGCGAACGCGGCACGCGATTCATTACCCGTCGCGATCCGTGTTCCACGACGCAGGAGGTGTACCTGATCGAAGGTGAGTTGTCGATCACCCCGCAGAATACTGGCGTCACCAACATCGTCGATGCGCCGGTCATGGTCTTTTTCGACGCCAGCACCGTCACCACGTCGGCCCTGACGCAGGCCACCTACGATGCGCTGAAAGCCGGGCTCACCAACGCCGCCACCTTCGCCTCGTGGCAGGTCCAGTATTTCGGCTGCACCAATAACAACCCGGCCGCCGACCCCAGCGCCGACCCCGACGGCGACGGCCAGAACAACATGGCCGAGTTTCTGACCGGTACCGACCCGACCAACGCCACCTCGGCGTTCCGCATCCTCAGCGTGACGCGAACGAATGCGGATCTGAATGTTACCTGGCACACGCACGCCGGTCTCACGAACATCGTGCAGGCGGCGCCGGACCTGTCCGGCAGTTACACCAACATCAGCCCCAATCTCTTCATTGTCGGCACCAGCAACAGCAGCGACGTCGTCACGAATTACCTCGATCCCGGCGCCGCCACAAATTCCCCGTCGCGCTATTACCGGGTTCGCCTCGTGCCCTGAGAAACAAAACCCAGGAGTCTTTATGAAACGGTTCCACACATTTCGAGCGGTCTTGTTGCTGTTGGTGCTGGCGCTGTCCGGCTGCTTTAAGAGTGACACGCCGCTCATCAGCTTTTTCGACAGCGTCGCACCGATCCCCGAGGGCCAATATACGTATATAAATGACGACAAGACCACGAACTCCGTGGTTATCACGCACGACTGTAACGCCACCAAGATGATAACGATCAAGGCCGACGGCTCGGCCAAGATCAACACGCTTCTCATGGCAGCAATCGACAAGGGCTACTACATCGTGATGGACGCCAACAACGACTACACGCTCATCCGCGTCAACCCCAACAACTTCATCGAGTTCGATGGGGCGAAATTGGGCGACAAGCTTCTGGAGGTGGCGCAATCCGCGGGCAAGAACGTCTCCGACTACGGCGTCGTTCGGGTGACGGGCGATACGTCTCACACCTGCTGGTTCGACGACATCGACAGCATGAAGCGCGCGATGGTGGCCCTGGCCAGCAGCGGCACCGAAGGGTCGGACGGGACATTTTACGTGAATGGCCTCGTCATCGCCCACATCTATCACCGGCAATAGCCGATTACCAAATGAATAACTCAGTGCATTCCATTCTTATGAACACGTGCAATAAACTTCTGGCCATCCTCTTCCTGTCGGCGGCGCTGATCCTGGCCGTGAATGCGCTGGCGGCCAGCGTGTCGCTCAGTTCCAGCAGCGGCAATGGCTACGCCCTTGTCACGGTGACCTCGTCCGGCTTCACGTCCTATTCCAATGATTTCTATAACACCGGCTTTTACATCGACGGTAATTGGACCGGTCAGACATGCCCCGGCAGCGCCGGCCCGGATTCTTCGGTCGCCAATTGCTCCCTGCCGATTCGCATGCCGATCGCGCTCGGGCCGCACGCCGTCACGGGACGCAATCCGGTCCCGCCCACCGGCGAAACCGGCACCGCCACCTACAACGTCGTCGCGCCAACCACCAGCATCGTCCCCACCTGCGGGCCGCCCGGCACGCCGGTCACCGTGACCGGCCATAACTATCCGGCCACGTACCCCGTGGGGATCTGGTTTGATGGCGGCTTCTCGGGAATCAGCTCCAACGCCAGCGAAGCGGGGGATGTAACAATCTCGTTTCCCATGCCGGCGTACGCCTATGGCAACCACACGATCTCGGTCCACAGTGTGATTCCCACCATCGACTCGGTCAACTTTACGATTTCAACCAATTGCGCCGGCTTCGTGGCGTTCGTGGTCGGTTCAAAAGGGGCTACCGTGACCCACCCCGACGGCTCTTCCGGGCCGCTCCTCCCGGCCCAGGGTCTGCAGATGGGCGACGTAATCGAAACGGGCGCGGGTCAAAGCGTCAGCGTTCAGGCCATCGACGACACGCAGTTTACGCTCGGCCAGAATGCGAAGTTGACTGTCGATGAATACGTGTACGACCCGGATACCGGTGAAGGATCAGCTCACTATAGTTTCCTGCGCGGGGTGTTCGTGTACACCTCGGGACTGATCGGGCACAATAACCCGGATGGCGTCCACGTCCAGGTTCCCGTTGGCAATCTCGGCATCCGCGGCACGGAATTTATCGTCCAGATCGATCCCTGCTCGACGACCCAGGAGGTGGATCTGATCGACGGGGAATTGGATATCACGCCCCAAACGAGCGGAGTGACCAACATCGTGGATGCGCCCGTCACCGTCCGCTTCGACGCCAGCACCGTGACCACGTCCCTACTAACCCAGGCCACGTTCGATTCGCTCAGCAATCAGTTGTTTCAAACCACCGGCGCAGTCACGTTCGCCGCATGGCAGATCCAGTATTTTGGCTGCACGAATAATAATCCGGCCGCCGACCCTGCTGCCGATCCCGACGGCGACGGCCAGAATAACATGGCCGAGTTTCTGACCGGTACCGATCCCACCAACAGCGCCTCCTACTTCCACATCACGAGTGTCGTTCAGACCAACAACAATTTTCTCATCTCGTGGATGACCGGCATCGGCAGGACCAACGCGTTGCAGGTGGGTTCCGGTGCAGGCGGCAGTTATGCCACCAACTTCGCAGACATCTTCACGGTCACCAATACCGTTGGCGCGACCACCAACCACCTCGATGTTGGCGGTGCGACCAATACGCCCACCCGCTATTACCGCGTGCGACTGGTACCGTGAAGCCGGAAAATCACACGAATGCGAAGGTGATACGCCAACGATTTCCGAAGCCGCTTCCTCGACCAAATCGGCCAGCCTCACTCAACCGATCCGGCCTGGCCACGATTTCATCCGGCAGTCGACAACTGCCGTCAGTAACCCGCCGCGCTAGCCTTGCAATGCCTTCTTCTGGATCGCCATCAGCTCGGCGATTCCTTCCCGCGCCAGCTTTAGCATCGCGCTCATCTGCCGTTGCGTGAACGGCGCGTCCTCGCCCGTTCCCTGCACCTCCACGAATTGCCCGGCGTCCGTCATCACCACATTCATGTCCACCGCGGCCTTGAAGTCCTCCGCGTAACACAAATCCAGCAGCGCCACGCCATCGAGAATCCCCACGCTCACCGCCGCCACCGCCGACGTGACCGGGCATTCCTTCAGCTCGCCGGCCTTCAGCAGCTTTTCCATCGCCAGCATCACCGCCACGTACGCCCCTGTGATCGACGCCGTCCGCGTCCCGCCATCCGCCTGCAACACGTCGCAATCAATCCACACCGTCCGCTCCCCCAGCTTCTCGATGTCCGTCACCGACCGCAGCGCCCGTCCGACCAGCCGCTGGATTTCTTGCGTCCGCCCCTCGAGCCGGCCCCGCGTCACCTCGCGCGGTTTGCGCGGCGCGGTCGCGTATGGCAACATCGAATACTCCGCCGTGATCCAGCCGCCTTTCACGTCCTGCTCGCGCATCCACCGCGGCACGCCGTCCTCGACCGACGCCGCGCACAGCACCCGCGTCTCCCCCATCTCGATCAATGCCGATCCCGCGGCTGTTTTCACGTAGTGCGGATGGATTTTTACAGGACGAAGCTCGTTCGGAAGGCGACCGTCAGCGCGTTTCATGTCTTGCTAGCATGGTCATGCACTCCCGTCCCGGCAAGCAATTTCTCCGCTGCCGCCGATGTCGTTTTCTAGGTTGGCCCGCACACCGCCCGTCAGTATTGGAGTCTACCCATTCGGCGGCGGGGCTCCCCGATGGCGATGCAACGGTATCGCTTTAGCGCCTCATCCACCTCAGCCAAATCAAAGAGGACTCGGCGACCGATTCTGTAGAAGGGAACGACCCTCCGGTGCTGCCAGTTGTTGAGCGTACGTCGGGATATTCCCAGAGTCTCGCATAGCTCATTTGGAGAGATTTTCATTCGACCGCTGTATCCCAATCGAGCGGGGACAGACAAAGGTGCGATGTCAGTCTGGGGCTGTGGATACTGAACTTGGAGTTGGCTGGCAATTTGTAGGACTCCTGAGACGAACGCGTCAGCCAAAGCCGGAGCGATCCTCAAGGTCAAACTACCGTCCGCATTGCGGTGGACATCGACGAGCTTGTTCATGGAGCGGTTATAGAATGCACGTGCAAGTCTGCCAGCATCGGAGGTAGCGGGATTGGGCGGCGGGTCATGCCAGCCGTTGACTTTGAAACAAATGGCTGACACTAATTCAATATGAGTCTCGTCCTATACGCTGACGAAACCGGCACCCATTACAAAGAGGGGCGGGCGACTGACGCCCCTGTCATGGGGATCGCTGGCTACATCGCATCTCCCAACGATTGGGCGAAACTCGATGTTGAATGGAGAAAGGTCTTGGACGAATACGGGGTTGATCGTTTTCATTTCAGCGAGCTTGGCAGCCTGTCACGTTCAAAGCCCGGAACATTATACTATGGATGGTCGGATCAACGAGCCGGAGAGTTTCTGGACAAACTTGCCATGCTAGCCGGGACGATCCCCCGTTTCGGGTTTGCCGCCCTTGTATCGGTAACGGACTACGAGAAAATTCTGCCGCAATTTCACAAAGACCTCTACGTCCACCCGTATTTCTTTTGCCTGCATCTGTTCCTGAACATGGTCCTGGATGGAATGGAAACGGGCTACGTGCCGCCGGGGAAGCAATACTCCCTCTGCTTGGACGACTCTCCCCAGTTCAAGGAGCGGGCACCGCGAGTATGGGACTGGATCAAGCATGAGTTTGATGTTGATGACCGCATGGGAGCGCGACCGACTTTCGAGAACTCGCGCAGTTGCCGTCCGCTCCAATGTGCTGACCTGCTTATTTACCGAATGCGGCAGAAATTGGACAATCATTTGAACCGGGACAAACGGGGGCCGACGAAGTTCGACATTACCAAGCTGGACGAGCAACTCGGCGCAAAAGGGAAGTTGCTGGTCAAGTCCTACGCCGGGAAACACTTGAAAGCGTTAGTCCAGCGCCATCTTGACGAGGTGCGGCGTGACCGCCTTGCGTTATTGCAGCATCCCTAACTGTTGGTCATCTGCGCGCCCGTAGCTCAACTGGATCGAGCGTTGGCCTCCGGATACGAGCAGGGCAAATTCGCCTAAGTTCGTCAGCGTTCAAAACCCTGCAAACATTGGCTTAATCGGGATTTCCGGAGACGGTCTGGGTTCGCCATTATTCGGGAAAGCTCTCAACCGCCTCGCAAGCAGCCATACAAACGCATCGTGTTTTCTGGGCCAGAACTGGCGGGCAAAGGTGGTATCCATCCTGCTTCATATTCAGTAATTATGCCAATGTTCGGATTTCTTCGTAAATCGGATACAGCAGAGACCGAAGCTCAGCGGCGGTCTGCTCCAACCTCCGATGGCCTACCGACGGGCAACGAAACGATCCTCGTGGTTGACGATGAAGCGGTCGTACGTGAAGTCTTCGCCGCCATCCTCGAGGAGCACGGCTATCAGGTCGTTCAGGCCGTTGACGGAATCGAAGCCCTCCGCCGCTGTCAGGACGAGGCCCGGAAAATCGACCTGGTCGTCGCCGACATCCTCATGCCAAACATGACCGGCAAACAACTCGCGTGTCGGCTGAGCGAAATCCGTCCGCAGCTCAAGGTTATCCTGTGCTCGGGCTGTGCGGAGAGACTCGCCAACCGAACGGGAATGACCGACGTGAGCCTTCCATTCTTCAAGAAGCCAGTGACACCTCGGGATTTGGCGCTCAAGGTCAGGGAAGTCCTTGACGGCCCGACAGCACCATCTGGTTCGCAGGAACAGCCCGGGGCAAGAGATGGTTCCGACGCGGAGTTTGCCTCGGGAGTAGCGGGCGGGGCGGCGAGCCCGGCAAACGCAATCTCGTCTACGGATTATCAGGTGTAGCACTGGCGGTTTCACCACCCGCTTCCAAACGCCTCCTCTTGTTCTGTCCGCCGCCCTGCCGCCGGTCAGGGAAAAGGGATCGATGGGTAGAACGTGACCCCCCTTGGGGTAACGGGGGAAGTATTGGCGATGAAGCGAGCCGAGGTCAAGGCAGCGCCAAGTGGCAACGGCCGGGTCGACGTGGGAGCCACAGCGGCGGATGATCTGGAGCGGGGTTTGCCATTCCTTGCCGCGATTGAGTCGGGCGAGGTTGAAGTAATGCCAGTAGGTGGTGGCTTTGGCCCAGAACTCGGCGCGATCCCGAAAGCGCTCGCGGTCGAAGAACTCATCTTCGACCAACCGATGCACGGTCTCGACATCGCTCTGCCAGGTGTAGGCTTTGGGTGGGATGTAGCGATGGTCGCTGCCCAGTGCCCGCACGGTGGCGGGTAGCCCGCGTTGGTCCTGGCCTTGAAGAAACTCGCTACCGTTGTCGGTCTGCCAGACGACGCGGTGCAGATCCACGCCGTGCCACGCCAGATGCGCACTGACCTGTTCGGCCAGCAGAGTGGTGTAGGTCTTGGATAGTTCATCGGCGTAGCCGACAAAGGCCAGACCACTGACAACCTCGCGCACGGTGTACTGGAAGCGGGGCAGGCGCAGGCGGGTCATCGCCGTCCAATAGGCCGGGATGTCCTGAAGATACTTGGTATCGGCCACCAGTTGGCCGAACAGCAGCCACGTCTTCTTGAGGTGGCGGAGGTGTTTCTTACGGGCGTGCTTGCGGGGCTGAGGGCGAACCAAGCCGTGATGGCGGATGAGACGTTGAATGGCGCTGACGCCGGCCGACAGGGTGAACTCCTTTTTCAGGCGCTCGGCACCGAAGCCGGTCTGACGGCGCAGTCGCACGACCACTCCGGCGACGCTGGCCGCCGTCTGATGGGGACAGTGATGCGGGCGGCGGGAGCGTTCGGCCAGCGACGAGGGTTTACCGGGTTGGTAGCGACGCAGCCAGGTGCGCACCGTGTTGCGGGAGCAACCGAAGACCCGCGCGGCGTCTTTGATGCCATGCTGCCGGGCGTGACTGACCAGCTTCTGGTGCAGCCAATGTCGATCCGTCTTCATGCGGTAGAGTTCGTAGTAGCGCGAGTGCACAAACCCAGCGTTGTACTCCTCAATCCACTGCGGGGATACCTCCGGAGGTATCCCCGCAGCTCATTCAACCTAGTAGTGCTCACCACCTTCAACTTCACCGCAGGGGGGTCATGATGTACCCACCGGTTCCCCCAGGCCACGAAACACCCTTGCCGCCCGCACCGACATCGGCTACAATTTTGTCGTCGTCGTCCGCCAACCAGAATCACCAGGAGATCCCAAATGAGACGATTTATTCCCGCGCTGGTCGCCGTCGCGTTGACCGCCTGCGCGCCGACACGCTATCTCACCAACGCCGAGATTCCGTCCGCCAAGGACCTGAAGTCCGTAATGTGGGCGCAGGCACAGTTGACCGATCCGGCATTCAAGAAGATTAACGCTCCCGCGTACTCGGACGCCGATTGGGCCGCGTTCCTCGCCATCGGCGAGCGACTCCAGTTGACGACCGCCAAAATCAAGGGCGATTTCTCGAAAGGCCAGCATTGGAACGAATTGGCCGACTCGCTCGCCGGGCAGGCCGGCGAACTTACGGCCGCCGCGCAATCGAAGAACGTCAAGGCGGCCTCCGAGGCGCTGGGCGCCATGCGCGCCAGTTGCCGGGCCTGCCACGCGGACTTCCGGTAGGCCGAGCACCCGGGCGCCGTGATAGTGCTTGCCAGCCGTCGCGCGAGACCGGTATAAGAAGACCCCGCGACACTTGCGAGATTCTCAAGCATGACAAGCACGGAACAGATCATTCAACGTCGCGCGCAGGTGATCACCACCCTCAAGGAGGAGTTGATCCGCCGGTTGAATCTGCCCTATACGCCGGAAGATCTCCACGAAGATGTTTCGCTCCTCGGCTCCGGACTCGGCCTGGATTCCCTGGACGCCTTGGAAATCGTGCTCTGCACGGAGAGTTGCTTCAAGCTGAAGTTCCCGGAAGACAGCACGGCCATCCTGCGTTCCATCAATTCGATCGTGGATTTTGTGATCACGGAGCAGGACAAGCGGAGCGGTGCGCCATGAGACTGTCTCCCCTGCGCACGAAGCCGGCCGCGCTCGGCGCCACGTTTGCCGAGCAACACGGACGCGAGATCGCCACCCGTGTGGCGGGACGCGCTGGTGAATACGCCGCCGTGCGCGACGCCGTCGGGCTGACGGATTTTTCCTTCGTGCAGGCGTTTCGGGTACCGGAGGAAAAGGGAATTGATCTCCTCGACGCCCTGGTCGCCGGCAATGTGCCGCGCATCCGATTCGGCCGCGTCCTCCACACGTTCCTGGCGGACGATGACGGAATGCTCGTCGCGGATTGCTACATCGCCAACAACGACCGCGAATTCATTTTCCTCTGTGAGAGCATCGTGCCCGACGCGGAAATCACACGCCTCCTCGATCCGAGCTTCGAGGACCTGACCGGCTCCCATGTATTGCTCGGCGTGGACGGGTTGCGCGCGTGGGAAGTGGTTCGCGAGATCTTCGGCGCGAACGTGCTCGGGCTGCCGTACCTTTCCGTTGAGATGTATTCGTTCCAGGCCCGGTCGGTGTATCTCTTTCGGGCTGGCAAGACCGGTGAATTCGGTTATCTGCTGCTGGCGCCCGTCAGCGTGGCGGAAGCGCTGTTCGACAAGCTGCACGAAGTCACGCAGAAATGCGGCGGCCGATGCTGCGGCTTCGACATTCATCAGGAACTCCGGCTGGAAGGCCGCTTCTTCAACATCCACGCCGAAGGCCGGCGGGTGCGCGATCCCCTGGTGCTTGGACTCCAGTGGATGATCGACTTCGACAAGGAGGATTTCCGTGGCGCGGCCGCCATCAAGCAGCGACGGGCGGCCGGACTGAAACAGAAACTCGTCGGCATCACCAGCATCGACGGGCGCCGGAAACTGGCCCCGGGTGGCGAAGTTGTGGCAACCTGTTTTTCCGATGTGTTGGATCGACCGCTCGGGTTGGCGGTGTTGCCGATTGGGCAGGCCTACTCGGGGTTGGATTATCGTCTCGCGTCCGGTCAGACGGTGCGGACAATTTCCATGCCGCCGATTCTGCCCAAGAGCCTCAAGGTGAAGTTGGACGAAGTGTGAGCGCGCCGCATTTAATCCGTCGGAAGCTCGTCATCCACCCGGAGTTTCATCAGGTGGACATGATGGGTGTGGTGCACAACGCGCAGTATTTCCTCTGGTTCGAGGAGGGACGGCTGCAGATCTCATTCGAGGTGCTACCCCTCGGGGAAGCCATCCGCCGCGGCGTCGCCATGCCGGTGGTTCACAATTCCTGCCACTACCAGCAGCCCGTTCGGTACGGAGACGAACTGGTGCTGTACACGACCCACCGGCTGCAGACGGAATACGAAGGCCGGTTGGAATTCGAGCACTCGCTGGTGCACGCCGCGACAAAGGTCGAAGCCGCCAGCGGCGTGACAGTGGCCACGTTGGTCGACTTCAACACCAACGAACTCATCGTGCGCTGGCCCGACGATCTGTGGCAGCGCTACCAGGCGCTGAAATGAGCGGGGAGTTTCAGGATCGGGTCGTTATCGTGACCGGCGGCTCGCGCGGGATCGGTGCTGCCGTCGTCAGCCGATTTGCCGGGCTGGGCGCGAAGGTCTTTTTCACGTACCACCAGAACGAGGAGGCCGCCGCGGGCGTCGCCAGGGCGTCCGGCGCGACGGCCATCCGCTGTTCACAAACCGACCCGCAAGCCGTGGACGCGGTGGTGGGGCGTGTGCTCGAAGAAGCGGCCCGGATCGATGTGCTCGTCAACAACGCCGGCGTCACGCGGGACCAGTTTCTGATGCTCATGCCCGAAGACGATTGGCTGCGCGTGCTCGACACCAATCTCAACGGCGCGTTCCGGTGGGCCAAAGCCGTCACCCGTCCGATGCTGATGGCGCGGCGCGGTACCATCATCAATGTCGCGTCGATTTCCGGTCTGATCGGTGTGGCCGGGCAGACCAACTACTCGGCTTCCAAGGGCGGCCTCATCGCCTTCACCCGGTCGCTGGCCGCCGAACTCGCCCCGAAGGGCGTCCGCGTCAACTGCGTTGTGCCGGGCTTCATCGAAACCGACATGACGGCGCGTCTGCCGCGCGACATCAAGGAGGCGAACATCGAGCGCACCCCGCTCAAGCGGCTCGGCCGTCCCGAAGAGGTTGCCGGCGTCGTGGCGTTCCTGGCATCAGCGGAGGCGTCGTTCGTTGTGGGGCAAACGATCGTCGTGGACGGTGGCCTGACTTCGGCAGCCACGTGAACGCGTTCCTGTTTCCCGGTCAGGGCTCGCAGGAAGTCGGCATGGCGGCCGATTTGTTCCGCACCGACCCCGAGTTCCGAACGCTGGTCCAGCGCGCCAGCCACTGCGTCGGCGCCGACCTCGAACCAATTTGCCTGCGCGGGCCCGAGAAGACGCTGTGCCGGACCGTTTACCTTCAGCCGCTACTGGTGGCTGTCTCGCTTGGTTATCTCCGTCACCTCACCGCGCGCGGCGTGAAAGCCGATGTCGTCCTCGGACACTCACTCGGTGAGCTGAGCACTCTGGCCGCGGCCGGTGTGGTGACGTTCGAGGAGGCGGTCATCATGGCCGGCAAACGGGGCGAACTCATGGACAAAGTCGCCTCGCGAGTTCGCGGCGGCATGTTGGCCGTGACGATTCAGGACGGGCATCACCTTCCCGAACTTCCCGACAATGTCGTTATTGCCAACGACAACGCGCCCACGCAGATCGTGCTGTCCGGCGAACTCGACGCGCTCGACGCATTGGCTCGCCGGTTGGGCCACTGCCGCAAGCTCGCCGTGGCGGGGCCCTGGCACAGCCCATTCATGGCGGAAGCGCGCCGCGAGTTCGCCGCGTGGGCCGAGACGCTCACGTTCCGTCCGCCACGCACGCGCCTGATCCTCAACGCGACCGGCCGGAGTGAAAACAATCCGCAGCTCATCAAACAACATGTCACCGACACGCTGGCCGGGCCGGTCCGCTGGCGTATGTGCATGGAGACGTTGCGGGCGTTGTCGCCGGCCGCTTTGTTCGAGGTCGGCCCGGGGCGCGTGCTGGCCGGCTTGGCGCGCGTCAACGGGTTCGGCAACGATGTGCGGATCATTCACGTCAACAACCTGCGCGGGGTGGAATTGGCGGCTGCTCAGAGTGCGGTCGGCGGAAAGTAACGCTCCAGCTTCGCAAACAATCCCTTCTCGCCGTTTAACGCGAGTTGACGGTTGCCGAGCGCGTCCCGCACCGCAATTTGTTTGCTGAGAATCTTCAACCAGGTGTCCGACGCGCAGGTAATACGCAAGTGGGGGGTTGTCGTCTCCATCTCTTCGAGCTCGCAGCGGCCACGGTCGATCGTCAGCCGGTAATGGATATTGCGGTCGGGAAAATCGAATTGGAGAATGGCGTGGATGTCGCCCGCTGCTTGCGGGTCAAAGCTGCGGGCCATTTCGCGCATCAAAATGTGTGGATCAGCCGCGACGCGCTGTTGGACGGCCGCCAGATCCACGCCGTCGCGTCCCAGCCGCGAGGCATGCTCCCAGTAGAGGTTGGTGTACGTCACGTAGTGCAGCTCGTCGGCCGTGAGCGGCAGCGCGGCCTCTCTGGTCGTCTTCGCCGACAACCGCCCGGTTGTCCCCGCCTCGCACCCGGCGGCACGGAACGCTTGTTCGACAAGCTTCATCGTGCGCGGCTTGGATAAGGTGAAATCCAGTATGTACGATTCGGATCGGGTGAGCTGTCCGCCCAACTCAAGATCGAGGCCGTCGGCGATCAGGCGGAATGTGTCATTGATCGGCCGGTACATCTCGGGATGACGCAACGAGCCGGTGACGATGGTGATCAGTTTCTTGCCGCGCCAGCGCTCGGGGTAGCGGAGGTGGTTGCGGGGATAGCCTGCGCCGCTGGGCTCGACGCCCGGAGAGAACAGGGGGAATAACCGCTCGATGAATGTCTTCATGCACGACGTCATCGAATAAAAATACAGCGGCGTGGCGCACACCAGCACGTCGGCGGCCAGCACCGCCTCCAGCAGTTGATTCATGTCGTCCTGGTGAATGCATTGGCCCGGTGTGTTAAACCAGCAATCGTAACAACCGGTGCACGGCTGGATGTTGGCGCTGGTCAGATCGACGTCGGTGACCGTCGCGCCTGTGTCACGAACGCCTTCGAGGAACAGCTCGGTCACCCGATGCGTGAACCCGGTCCGGCGCGGATAGCCGCGCGCCAGCAGCAACTTCACGGTGCACCCTCCACCATCGCGAGCGTGATCGTCCCGGTCGCGACGAGCCGTTTGCCGACGGCGGCTTCGACGGCGAACCGCGACAGCCTGCCGAGGTCACGTTCGCTCTCGGCGCGAAGCGTCAGCGTTTCGCCGGGCACGGCCGGGCTGAGGAACTTCATGTTGCTGGTTGCCAGATAGAACATCGCGCCCGCCGGCTGTGCCGCTGACCGGCTCAGTCCCAACAGCAATCCGCTGGTTTGCGCCAGGGCCTCGGTCACCAGCACGCCCGGCATGATGGCGCGTTGCGGGAAATGTCCGGCGAACTGCGGCTCATCGGCGCGCAGCAACCGCTCCGCGACAATCGACCGGCCCGGCGCCAACTGCGTCACGCGATCCACGAACAAAAACGGTGGCCGGTGCGGGAGGATTTCCCGCACCGCGTCGTTCTCGAAGGTTTTCACAGCGTCTCCCACACCGTACCTCTGTCGAGTTCTTTGAGCTCGCGCGCCATGCGCTGGTACACGCGGTCCGCCAGCGCATCGCTGGAATCATCCGGTAAGACCGCGTCCAGGTCAAGAAGGCGGATGCGGTACACATTCCGGCGGCGCGGGAACACGCTACCGGGGACCTTCGCCATGAACGGTTGCGTCGAGTGAATCACGACCGGCGCAACCGGCGTGCACGTCTCCACCGCCAACCGGAACGCCACTTCCTTGAAGCGCCCCAGCCGCCCCGTCCGCGCCCGCGTCCCTTCGGGAAACACCAGCAAACTGCGGCCGGCCGCCGTGATCGCCCGGCAACGTTCAAGCGCGGCCTGCACCGACGCGCGCGAATTCGGATCGATCGCCACCAGGTCGAAATGCCGCGCCAGAATCCCCGGCAGCATCCAGCGCGTGTAATGCGTCTTCACCAGGACGCCCGTGCGCGGCAACAGGCCCAGCAGCAACGGGGCATCCATGAACCCCCGGTGATTGGCCACGTACACCACCGGCTGCGGCGGTATCGCTGCGGGCAGTTCCGCGATTTGGTAAATGCCGAGCACTGGCAGCCACCGTCGGCTCAGGAAAGCAAGGTAATGATGCACCACCACTTGCATGATCCAGGCTTTCGCGCGCGGTACGAATGTCAGCAACAACAACAGCGGTCCGCCCACCGTGATGAATACGAAGTTCGCCCCGTAATACGTGGCGTACCCGATCAGGAACCGGAGCACGGTGAACGGAAAGAATGGCTGGCGTTCCGTGGTCATGGTTGCGACGCCCGCAGCAACTCCTCAATCTGGTGGCGTTCCCGGCCCAGCGCCGGTCGCCGCGCTTCCGCCTCCATGAGCGCCGTCCGCGCTGCCTCCTTGTCGCCCCGCTCCAGCAGCGCCGCGCCCCGCAGCCACGAGTTCTTGTAGTAACCTGGGTTCAGCTCCTCGGCCCACCGGGCCGATTCCGCCGCGGCCACCGCGTCGTGCCGCTTCAGCGCTGCCCAACCGCTTTCCAGCGCCTGCTGCGATCGCCGGTACGTCTCGTAGTCAAACGGGTCGGCAGCGATGGTCTTGTCCGGCAGCGCCCGGTTGAAATCGTTCATGTCGAACGCCACGAATTTCCCGAGTTGATGTGGCGGGCACGCAGCCCAGAAGATGCCGTCGGTCAGATCCATGACGACGGCGTGCGTTGCGATCAGCGGATTCAGCGAAGTCCGGTGCCCGTTGCCTGCGAAAACGCCGCCCGGCAACTCCCGGTCGCGGAGGATCGCCGCCGCCGCCGGCGCGTCGAGCCGGCCGGCCCGCGCCCGCAGCAACTCATCCATCCGCGCCGCCCGGCTGACCGACGTGTCCACGCTCATAAACTTGACGTTGATGGGGATGTCCTTCAGTTCCGTCGTCAGGTAATGGTTGGCTTGCACGATGAAATCGCCCGCCGGCCCCGGTTGCAGCGCCGTTCGGGTCGGCGTCTTCTCGATAATGATGAATCGTCCGTCGCGCCGGCTCCCGACCAGAAACAGCGCTGACACAAACACCTCACTGCGGCGGATGATCGCGGTGGCCTCGTCCAGTGTATGCGCGTACTGCAATACCTCCCGCGCCACCATGCATGTCGGCGTGCGGGCGTATGCCGGCAAATCCGACGGCGCGCCATTGACGGTGATGGAAATTCCCTCGCGGTTCATGCCGGACACGCACCCCGCCATCCCGGCCCACGCTAAGGACGCGAACGGAATCCCCTTGTCCGGCTCACACAGGATCATCACCCGGTCCTCGTCGAACACTGGTGCGGCTTCCCAATCGAAGTTCCGCCCGCAGAGCAGGTGCCCGCCCACCGTTTCGCTGCCCCACGCGCCGAAGCCGGTACAGCCACGCACGAGCGGGTGGTTCATCAACATGTACGAAATATCCTGGGCCGCATGGTAGCTCAGCACGCGGTCGAAATACGGCCCGTCCTGCGGGCGAACATCGGGGCACCCGTACGTCATCCCGAGGATTTCCATCTGGATTTCCGGCGACACGTACCGGGACAGATACCGGGTCTGGAACACCACCGTCGCCTCGATGATCCACTGCGCCCAGCGTTGCGGGATCGCCTTGTTCATCAGGTCTACCACCACCTGCTCTTGCTGGTGGACAAGTTTCTCGGTCAACTTCCCGTTCGCGTATCCGCGCTCGAAGGCCGAGCCGGTCAGATACAGCACATTCAAACCGTCGCGTCGTTCAAACCAGTTCTTTCCCAACCATACCCGCCCGCCGCGCGTCTCGGCCACGAGGTTCGTGATCGAAACATCCGCCGGCAGAGCCGGCGGTTCGGCCACGCAACTGCGCAGATACAAATATGCCGCGACGCCCAAGACCGCCAACGCGCCGGCGATGTATCCCAGCCAACGCAGTCTGTTGCGCCACCGGCTCATTTCACCATCCTCAAGTCGATGTCACATCCCGTCGCCGTCACATGGAACCCGCCGTCTCCATTGCGCTCCGCGCGGTAGAACCGTTGCCACCCGCGCGACACGCTCAACTCTTCCCATCGCGTCCCGTCCGCGCTGAACACGTATGCCCACCGCGTTCGCTCCGGGCCTTCACGCCACAACGTCGCCCGCCCGTCCGCCAATCGCCCGAACTGCAACGCGGGTTCGTCTGGCGCAAACAACCATTGTGCGGTCGTCGCCACATACCGGCGTGCCCAGGCCTCGCGAAAACTCCGCGCCGTCTTCAGCACGTCGACCGAACCGGTTGGCGACACGCGGACCTCGGCCATCACGCCGACCGGCGACAACAACGCGGCGCGCAATTCGCCGTCCGCCGCAACCTGCACAATCCCGTCGCACGAGAACTGCCGGCCCGCCGCGTTCACGACGGCGCGCTGCGTCAGGCGCACCCCGCGCGGACACGCCTCTTGCAGCGCCTGCCGCGCCCGTTGCTCGGTGGCCGCGTCCCGCACCGGTGACACCGTCGCGCAGCCGGCCAGCAGCAGCCACAGGATGCTACCGGTCCGCATTGGTGATCGCCTTTCGCACGGACTCGATGTCCAGCGGCGACTGCATGTCGAATGTCCCGGGCGGAAGCGCTTTGTTGGCTACCGCGTTCGTCAACTGGATGCTCGTCCAATCCCCATCCGGTTGCCGCATGGTCACGCGCCGGGCGCCCGCCGTGAGATCGTCGCCAAACTGCAACTCAAACGCGTCGATGAACTGCGCGGCTTGTTTCTGTTTCGGCTTCAAGGTCAGCACGGTGCCGTCCCCGGTGCGTACGGAGGCATCGTAGTCGCTCTGCTGCTCCATGTACCGGCCTTCGAGAAACATCGCCATTCCCGCCACGAAGTTACCGATTGATTTCATGTAACTCAAATCGAGCCGCTTCCACTTGCCATCCGTCCGCTCAAACTGCGCCGCGTTGCTGCCGGCGCAAACCAGGATCGACGCGTACGGCTTCGTGACTTCCCAGCGGATCGAATTCGGCCTTTGAAACACCAGATAGCCCTCGGTTCTCAGCGGTTCTTCGAACAACGCAAGATGCCGCTCTTGCGCAAACTCGACGAACAGCGTGTCGGCCTTCGCCGTGGTCGCCGCCAGCCGCCGGAGAAACGCGCCCGCGTCGTTTGTTTCCGCCCGCGCCGCGCCGGCAACGCATATGGAACATATTACCGCGATAACAATTCGTCCAACCGACATGTCTCAAACCCTTTCTGCGGCAGCTCGGCCAGCAACTGCTCGATCGCCGCCAGCCAGACCGCGCTATCCACTCCGGCGTCGTGCAACAGGATGATCGCGCCCGGTCGCAGCCCGCGCCGCACCCGCGCCAGGATTTCGTCCGCCGACCGCGCGCGTTGGTCCTTCCCGCCGGCCGACCAGCCCACCGCTGTCAAGCCCAACTCGCGCGCCACTCGCGCCACGCGCGGATTGGTCAGGCCCATCGGGGGACGGAAAAACCTCGGGGGCGCCCCGGCCACTTTCGCCAGCGTTTCCTGGCACTGGCGCAATTCATCCCGGAGCCGGGCCGTGGAAAACAGGTTGGTCCGGTAGCTGTGACTGAAACCATGATTGCCCAGTAGATGTCCGTCCGTGACAATTTGCCGAGCCACGTCTGCGTGTCGTTGCACGCGCTCCCCGACGCAAAAGAACGTGGCCTTCACGTTGGCCCGCCTCAGTAGCGCGAGCAGGGCCGGCGTCACCGACGGATCCGGGCCGTCATCAAATGTCAAAGCCAGCGCGTTGCGCCCGGTCGGGCCGCGGCAAATCACCGGCATGAAAAATTGAAGTTTCGGCCACGTCACACCTGCGGCCACCCCCAACATGTACAGACCGATTACCGTCACGAGGGCCGGCCACGTCACAAACGCGCACGCGACGACCGCCGCTGCCGTCCACAAATGAAATCGGCTCAACCTTCCAGCACGCATAACGCTTTCTGCCCGTCCGCCGCCACGGTAAACACCGCCGCGCGCCGACACCCCGCCTCGATCTTATCCAACGCCGTCTGGAATCCAACCACCGGCGCGCCCTTGCTCACCACCACGTCCATTCCCCCCGGCATTTCCACGTCGCGTCCCAGCCGGACACTCGTCAAATAAGCCAGCGGCCTGGCCGGGTAGGGGTTGGTCGCCAGGCAAAACACAGCCGCGCCCTCCGCCATCGACGGCAACCCCCAACGCTTTTCCGTCTCCGTCGCGTAGGCGTTTGACTCATCCGCCGCGCCGACCAGTGCCGCGGACGCCGTGCCGGCGCGAAGTTCCTGCGTCGCGTGCCACAGCGCCGCCATGAATGAAGCTTCGTAGCACGTCGCCGTCGAATTGAGCTTCTTCAGTCCAAACTCGATCGCCACCTGCGCCGCCAACGCGTTGTGGACCGAGTTCGTGAACCGCTGCGGCAATGGCTCCGCTTCATTCTTCGTCAGCAAATTCTCCACGAACGCCGTCGCCTCGTTCAGCGCGCCCAGCGCCGTCCCCATCGCCACGCAGGTCCGCGTCGGATCCACTCCCGACGGCAAACACCGTTTCGCGGCTGCCAGAGTCATTTGCTGCAACCGGCTCAACCGCCGACGCCGCGCTGGGTTGACCTCCGCCACGAAATCACCGGCACTCGTGCCGGCGCCCACAATCGCAATCCGGCCGGATGCGGTTGCCGGCGTCGCCGCGGCTGTTTGCGAAAACACCAGCGCGACATTGTTCCCGCCGAACCCGAACGAGTTGCTCAGTACATGCCGCACGGTTGCGGGCCGATATTCTCGCACAGGCTCAATGCCGATTTCCCGATCCGCCTCGCCGAGCCCGGCGCTGGGCGGCAACGCCTGGTCCTGCAACGCGCGGACGCAGACCACCGCTTTGACCGCGCCACTGGCGCCGAGCGTGTGGCCGAAACAGCGCTTCGTGGACGAGACCGGCGGCATGGTCCCGTCAAACAGTTCCCGCAGCGCGCGGCCTTCCATCGCGTCGTTATCCCGCGTCGCCGTGCCGTGCGCGTTGACGTAGCTGACCTCGGCCGGCGACAATCCTGCGCGCGCCAGCGCCGCCCGCATCGCCGCCAGCGCGCCGCTGCCGTCCGCCTGCGGCGCGGTGGCATGAAACGCATCGCAACTCGCGCCCCAACCGGACAGCATCGCGAGCACTCTCGCGCCGCGCGCCGCCGCCGTCTCTTCCGCTTCCAACACCAGCACCGCCGCGCCTTCGCCGAGACAAATCCCGGCACGCGCCGCGTCGAACGGCCGGCAGCCCTGCGGATCGAGAAGCAGCAACGAGCCAAATCCATTCAATGTCAGCCGGCACAAGGAATCGCACCCGCCGGCCAGCACGGCGTCCGCTTCGCCGTTGGCAATCAGCTCGCCGCCCGCGCCGATGGCCATCGCGCCGCTGGAACACGCCGTGGAAAATGTCAGCACCGGCCCGCGCGCGCCGAGTTGCCGGGCAATCAGATTCGCGGACGCGCCGCATTCGTGGTAGCGGAGCACCCCAAAGCTGGCCCGCCGATTCCGCAGCCGGTCGGCCACGAACTTCTCGGTGCCCAACATTCCGCCGACGGTGGCCCCGATCACGACGCCCTGCCGGTCGGCGGGCAGAGTTCCACCGGCGTCGGCGACGGCCTCGCGCGCGGCAATCCACGCGAGCTTGTCCGACCGCGAGCCGCGAACGTTGCCGGCCAACCGATCCACGTCCGCCGTGACCTGGCCGACCGGCACGTGACCGTACCGGGGAGAAGAGAACAGTGTGAGGGGCCGTAGCCCGCTCCGGCCGTTGCGCACCGTTTGCCAGACTTCGCCGGCGCCGCAGCCGGCGGCGCTGATGATCCCCAATCCGGTGATGACGACGCGGCGGCGGGTCATTTCTTGCGTTTTTCCGAAACGAAGCTGGCGAGTGAACGAACGGAGGTGAACGCCGCTCGCGCGACCGTCTGCTCCTGGATCACGATGCCGTAGTCGCGCTCCAGCATTACGACGAGTTCCAGCGCGTCGATCGAGTCCAACCCCAGTCCCGCGCCAAACAACGGCTCGTCCTCCTTGATCTCCTCCGGCTTGACCTCTTGCAGATTGACAGCGGCGACGATCTTCCGTTTCAGTTCCTCAATCAGCGCTTGCATGGTCGTATGTTATACAGGACGCGCCAGGGTAATGCAAAGCTCGCGCAACGAACCAATAACCTTCACTGACTCGCGTAGATACAACGCCGCCGCCTCGGCGGGATGATCGCCGGACGCGTCGGCGCACAGACAGAGGCAGCTTGTCGCCTCGCCGCTCATCAACCAGGCCTGCCCGTGCTCCAGGGCCTGCCGTCCGTCACCGCTTTCCGTCAACAAACACAACACCGGTCCGCGCAGCTTGTGGCGGATACAGATTTCGCCGACCGCGGTGCTCGGCAGCGTGTACGAGAACACGCTCGGACTGAGCGTCCGCAAGAATTGCCGGTCAGCGCCGAGCGAGCCATACCGGGTTTCGAGGCAGACGCCGACCTCGTCCCGGTTTTCGAACTCGACGCCCAGCGATTCGACCGCCATCAACGCCAGGCGGCTGAGCCCGTCCATCCGGCCGAAACGCGGACAGGATGTCGAAAACCGCGCCGCCCAGGCGCCGTCGGGGACTTCAGCCGTGGGGAATTGGATGTGGGCAGCACGGTTCATATTCGCAAAGCGAGCGCGGCATTCGTTCCGCCGAAACCGGCATTGATCTTCATAATTGTCCGCAACTTCGCCCCATGGCGCGACTCGATTTGCAGCGTGGCCGGCATGTCATCGGCCGGCACGCGCAACCGGGGCGTGCCGGGCACGAGACCGTCGTTCGCCGCGATGACGCAAAGAACTGTCTCCAACACACCGGCGGCGCCAAGCGTGTGGCCGAACAGACCCTTCGAGCTACTGAACGCCGGTACGCGGTCGCCGAACACCCAGCGCAGCGCCAAGGCTTCCATCGAATCGTTGTAGAGCGTGCCGGTGCCGTGGGCGTGCACATAATCGACATCGCCGGGAGCAACACCGGCGCGGCGGAGCGCGCGCTGCATCGCCAACGCCAAGCCTGAGCCGTCGCGGGACGGCCCGGTCAGATGATTCGCGTCGTTGCTGCTGCCCCAACCGGCGACAGTCATACCGGCGCCGCGGGCCAGCAGGATCGCGCCGGCGCCTTCGCCCACGCTGAGGCCAATGCGATCCTTGTCGAATGGCCGACAACCTTCCGGGTCGAGCGACTTCAACGCGCTGAACCCGGCGACCACAAAATGCGAGAGTAGATCCACGCCGGCGACAATCACCGAGTCGGCTTCACCGCGCCGGATCAGTTCCGCGCCGGTCTGGATCGCCAACAAGCCGGACACGCATGCGACCGAGACGCAACGCACCGGTCCGGTGATGTCATTCGCCGCGGCCAGGTCAGCGGCGAGTTGGCCGGGCAGAATGTGACGGTTTCCAGTGTCGCCGCGTTCCAGCGCGACGATGTCGGCCTTGGTCGTCGAAAGCACCAGGCCGACGCGACCGGTCGCCCGGGGTCGGAGTCGACGGATCACGTGGTTGGCGAGCAGAAATGCCGGCGCGCCGGCGTGGCCGGGATCTCCCTCACGCAATGTTGCCCACGCCTCGTCGGGCACGGCGCCGACGACGTTGGTCTGGTACGGTGAGCCGGTGAACCGGGCGCAGGGACGCAGCGCGCTGGCGTTGTCGGCGAGTGCGCGTTCCAGCGGCGCAAGGCCGTCGCCGCACGCGGTGATCGCGGCGCATCCGGTGATGGCCACCGGTTTGTCAGCGGGCGTTGTCATTCCAGAACGGGTAGAAATTGTACCACTGGAACGGATACTGTTTCAGCACCGTGGTGAGGTGGTCGACGTATTCGGCGACGCACTCGCGCAGCACGGTTTGCTGAGCCGGCCCGCGCTCGCGCGGGACATGCCGCGCGGGGAACGCGATGAACCGGTAGTGCCGCAGCTTCGTTCGCATGGCGAAGACGTGGATGATCGGCGCGCCCGTCGCCGCGGCCAGCAGGTAGGGTCCGGTGGGAAAACTCGCCGGCTCGCCGAGGAATGGCAGGCGGACCGTCGCGTCGCTGCCGAACGTGCGGTCGCCGTGCAGCGCGACGAGTTCCCCGCGTCGCAGCGCGGCGACGATGGGGATGCTGCGCAACGGATCGTCGTTGGCGGTAAGGATATTGAATTTCTTCGCGCGCAACGCCTCGTCGAACATCTGCCGCAGGCGCTGTTCCTCCCGCTCGAGCACGACCAGGTTGACCGGTCGGCCGTGCCGGGCCATGAGATGGCCGCCCAATTCCCAACTGCCGGCATGCGCGGCCACCAGAATCACGCCGCGTTCCTCGGCCAGGGCCCGCAACACTTCGGCTTCGTCGGCGAAATCAAACTGCATCCGCGCCCGGCCGATGATCACGGCGGCGCGATCCAGCAGGGAGACGCCCATGGAGTAGAAGTGATGGTAGACGAGCCCCGGCCATTTCCAGAGCGGTTGCGGGCCGAGCAGGCGTTCGAGGTACTGCCGGGACGCGCGACGTTCCTGGCCGGCGAAGAGCGTGAACCAGGCGGCGACAAACACGAGCCAGACGTACGCCGGCCACAGGCCGAAGCGCCGCAGCAACATCAGAAACCACCAGTTGCCGAACCGCCCGCCGCGCGTCTTGCCGGTCCACGCTGTGGCCGACGACCCGCTCACGGCACAATCAGCTCCTGCCACAGCGGGCCTTTGCGGCCGCGGCCGCGCAACCGGGCGGCGGCGCAGCTTTTCTTTTCGAGGCTCGGGCCGACCACGAGCCAGTTCAATTGCCGGCCGAGTTCGTGGCAGCGAGCTAGCAACAGATCGCGGTTGAGCAGGGAGGAGATGTAAAACTTCGGATCGAGCAGGCTCTCGCCGTCGCGGATCACGCTCTCGCGCCGGGCGAGGTCGTACAACTGTGTGCGCGGGTAGATGCGCATGCCCACAAACGCGAACACGACGGCGCGGGGACAGGCTTGTGCTTCGGCGATGGTCTGCTCCAATGTCGCTTCCGTTTCACCGGGGCCGCCCAGGATCAGATACATCGAGTACGGCATGCCGACGGCGAGGCAGGCGTGCACGGCTTCCCGCAATTCCGCCAGCTCAAACGCCTTGCCCCAGCGCTTCAACAACGACGGGCTCAGCGTGTCCACGCCGAACTCGACGCCATCGAGGCCGGCGGCCTTCCACAATTCCAAATCGGCCCGCGTGATGCCGCGCGGCAGGAAGTAGCCGCTCCAGCGCACGGGCAGCTCGCGCCGCCGGAGTTCCTCGGCAAACGCCCGCGCCAGCTCCGGCACGGCGTTCATGACCGAGTCCACGACGAAAAACTGGTCCACCCCGGCCAACTCGTACAGCTCCTGGACTTCGTCCACCGCCGCGACCGCATCTTTTTGTAGGAACTTCCGGCCTTCCAACAACGGGTAGGTGCAATAGACACATTCGAACGGGCAGCCGCGTTTGAGCTGCACGCCGGGAATGCCGCCCTGCGCCCAGTAAAAGCGCACCAGCTCTGGCTCGCGCGCCAACACCGCGGTGCCCGGCGGAGGGTCTGGCGGGTTGCTGCCGTCGCGATGGACCAACCCCGGCAGGGCCCGCGGATCGGTGCCGGCCAACAGATGCTCGATCAGCGGAACGACGACGTGTTCACCGGCGCCCGCGACGCCAAAGTCGGCGCGCGAACCGCGCAGGATTTCTTCGGGGAACAACGAGTAGCCGCTGCCGCCGAGCACAACCGTGGCGGCGCTGTGATCCTTGATGGCGCCCACGACAGCCAACGCGCCGGGCAGGTAGTTCTTGATGTTGACGGCATCGTTGTTGTCGGCGTTGCGGATGGACACCAGCGCCACATCGGGCCGGTAATCTTGCACGAGCCTGCCGAGGTCGACGCCTTGCCGGGCGTCCCACGTGCGCGTTTCGTGGCCCGCTTGTTGGAGCGGGGCGCGCAGGTAATCGAGCGCCAGCGGGTAGACCGGGTACGGCTGGTCCTCGGTGTTGACCGAGACGAGCAGGATGCGGCTACGCCCGGCCATGCGGCTCCGTCCGTGGTCGGAGGAATCGCGTTTGCGTGCCGTTGTCCTGGAGCAAACTGGAAACGCGCGCGATATCCTCAAACAAGGGCCGGTCAGCGGCCAACTGCGGCGAGACTTCGCGGATGCGGTCGTGCAGTTGCCGGTACGCCGTGCCCATGGTGCCGGCGGGACGCAGGTCGCCGGCTTGCGTCAGCGCCAAGGCCTGGATCGCGGTGAGCGTCCACAGCTTCCGCACCAGTTCGGCGGTCATCTTCGCGGAGATGCAGCCCATGCTGACGACGTCCTGGTTGTTGGCGTTGGTGGGGATGGTCTGCACGGAGGCCGGCTGGCTCAACAGCCGGCACTCGGCCGCCAGAGATGTGGCCAGCAACTGGCAGCCGGCCAGCCCGGAGTTCAGGCCCGGATCGCCACCCGCCAGCAGCGGCGGCAGCCCCATGCTGTATTTCCAGTTCACCAACCGGTCCAGTTGGCGTTCGACCAACAGCGCCAGTTTCGCGAGGGCGATCCGCAGGTAATCGCAGGTCATCGAGATTTGCTGACCGTAGAAATTGCCGCAGTGAATCACCACACCGGTCGCGGGAAAGACCAGCGGGTTGTCGGTCGAGGCGTTGAGTTCGCGGGTGACGACGTAGTCGATGTGCCAGAGGGCTTCCTGGATCGCGCCGAGGATTTGCGGGGCGCACCGCACGGAGTAGGGGTCCTGAATCTCGACGCCGGGATCGACCGGCTTGGCGTGCGTGCCCCACTCGTGTTGGTCAATCTCGCGCCTGTATTCCGGGTGCGTGCGCAATGACTCGGCGATCCGTTCCGCCACCGCTGACTGGCCGCGGAATCCGCGCGCGTGGTGCACCTGTTCGCACAACACTTCCGGCGACGCGAACAGCGCCTGGAACAGGCACGCGCTGAGCAGTTCCGCCCAACTCAACAGCCTTCCGGCTTCGTGGACGGCCAGTGCGGCGAGACCGGTCATCACGGACGTGCCATTGACCAGCGCGAGCCCTTCCTTCGATTCGAGAACGACCGGGGACAACGCGTCGCTAGCCGGCACGCGCCGCCCGTTGGCGCGAACGTGGCCGAGGCCGACGAGCATCCGCGCCATGTGCGCCAACGGCACGAGATCGCCGCTGGCGCCGACCGAACCTTCCGACGGAATCTCCGGCAGGATGCTGCGGTTGAGGGCGCTGACAAGGAGTTCCACCACCTCGACGCGGATGCCGGAGAAACCGCGCGCCAGCGCATTAGCGCGCGCCGCCATGATGGCGCGGGTTTCGCGGTCGTTGAACAGCGGACCCTGGCCGACGCTGAGATGCGAGAGGAGGTTGATCTGGTGTTGGCGGAGGTCGTCCGCCGGCACCCGGCACCCGCTGAGCGGGCCGAAGCCGGTATTGATGCCATAAACAGCGCGCGGTTCGGCGGCGAGTTTATCGACGAGGGCGCGGCTGGCGCGCATGCGTTCGCGGGCCGGCTCGGTGAGCGCGCATGGCGCGGCCTCGCTGGCAATCTTCCAGAGCCCATCAATCGTCAGGGAATGTCCGTCGAGAGTTATCATGTAAGCACCGATTCGAGGATGGCGACGATGCGCTGGTTGGTGGCAGCGTCCTTCACGGCGATGCGGATGGCGCGGTCGCCGAGGTGCGCGCTCATTTTCGAGGCGTCACGGACAAACAGGCCGCGGCTCCGGCACCGGTGGACCACCGCGGCGGCGTCCGGGCCGTCGGGGGGCAGTTGGCAGAGCAGGAAATTGGCGACGCCCGGGAACACGGTGAAACCAGGCAGCGCACCGAGGTCTTCGGCGAGTTGGTAGCGGAGCGCGTGGGTTTCTTGATATCGGGTTGCGTAGTATCCCGGATCTTCGAGCGCGTTGACAGCGGCAACCTGCGACGGCAAACCGACGACCCACGGCGGAGTGATCGGCCGCAGTTCCTTGAGGGTCGCAGCCGACGCGCAGAGGTAGGCGACACGCAGGCCGCTCAGCGCGTAGACTTTCGACATCGATTTGCAGACGAGGACATTGGGGGTGCTGACGGCAAACCGTTCCAGCGATTGGTCGGGGCCAACGTATTCGAGGTAGGTTTCGTCGATCCAGACGCGGGTTGCAGCCGGGACGTGTCGTAATGTTTCGCGGAGCGCGTCGGCCGGCGTGGCGTGGCCGGTGGGACTGTTCGGATTGACGATGACGATGAGGTTGTACGCCCGGTCGAGATAATCGCGGAGCGCGGCTGGATCAAACCGGTACCCTTGTTCCGGCCGCAGCGGCAGCCGGTCCACATGGCAACCGATGACATGTTCCAGGACGTGCGGATACTCGCCATACGTCGGATCGAGAATCAAGATGCGCGACGCTGGGTTCAGCCAGTGACGGAACGCGCGAAAAATCAGGTCTGACGAGCCCGCGCCCGGCAGCACGCAGTCGGGCGAAACGCCGCGGACCCGGCCGATGACGCTGATCAGTCCTTCGCAGCCGGTGGGCGGCGAAGTGGAGACGAGCCATTCGAGGTGGTCGCGCAACGCAAGGAGTACTTTGGGCGAAGGCGGAAACCACGCGTCGAGCACGTCGGCGTTGATCGTTTCCGAGCGGCTTTCGAGCCTGTCAAACTCGACGCCGACGGCCTGGAAGAACGCGCCACCGTGATAACAGCCGTTGGTGGGCCAGAACGGGAAGTCGAATTGCCAGTCCACGGTTTGCTCGATCCGGCTGATGACGCGATCGAGCCGGCAGAGATAGTTCTGAATGCCGGTGACGGTTTCGCTCATCAACTCGTAGGTGACCGCGCCTGACTGGGCCAGACGGCCGAGCGGCTTCAGTCCCACGCCTTCGTACAATCCCATAATGTCGCGTCGGCCGATGGCGACGATGCGCGTGCCACCACGCTCCTGAACCCAACGCAGCCCGGCATACATGAGCGCCAGATGAGTCTCGCGGCTGCGATAGGGCTTTAATACGGTCAAGATACGAAGTTCGTACAGCTTCTCGTCGAACGGAAACGGCAGCGTTTCGCGGCCAAAATACTTGTCCACTGAATACCGCGGCGACGACGGCGGGGTGATGCTAATGAAACCGACAATTGTGTCGTCTTGTCGGGCGATGATGTAGTGGTTGTGCCCATCCAGATGGTCGGTCAGTCGGCCTTCCGCGGAGACCGGATGCTGGCCGAGTTCGCGGGCGTAGACCTCATGGCGCAACTGGTAGATCGTGTCGAGGTCACAACGTTCCGCCATGCCAAGGCGCACTTTTCCGTTGCTTGGGGAAGTGCAATTCATGGTCTGCTCGCACCCAAGCTCGTAGCAGATTTGTGGGCCGACGGACAAGTCCAAACTGGGTTCGCCGCCCGGCGGTGCGGGACGAACCAACATGCGAAGCTACAATCGCGTTCGCACTCCCAAGTCAGATTGACCCGCAACCGTGGTCGGGTCACTTCGGCTCAACAACGAGCCATTTCAGCGATGATCGTCCGCGGACAACTGCTGGAGTTTGTCATGTCTTCTTCCGGAAATGAATTCGTCCAGCAATTGCTTAACTTCCTCTTGTTTTTTTGCCTCGTACGCTTCCGACGGCGAAGCGGGAGAAACCCAACGGTTTTTCTGGGTCCATTCGGCAACCTTCTGCCGGTTTTCTTGATTCTGATCAACCGGCACGAGCTTGAAGCTCGCCACCCAGGTACCGTAGCCGTTCTTTACCCAGAGGTCATAGGTTTGATCCGGGAGTAATTGCGCTTCCACACAGCCTTGTTCCTCGGCCGAACGATTCAAGAAGTAATGTTCCCCGGGGTCACAGACGTAGGCGACAGAATGACCGTTGCCCAGATCGGCGATGAACTTCGTGCCATCCCAAACGGAGCTGTAGAGCTTGCATCCGAAGTACGCTTTCGGCCGATGAATGCAGACCAGCACCTTGCCCGATGGAGGTGAAGTGGGGGCGCTTGCTTCCGCGGCCATATACTTACTGGTCCTGGCCTTTGGACCGGCGCATCCGTTGAACAGCGCGAGCGACACCAACACCGTTGCGAAAAGCATACTGCGATGTCTCATTGAATAGTTCTCGTTTGGGTTCATATTCGTAGGTGCGGCAAGCCTTTCGGTTTGACTGATCCTCTCGTTCACGGTTTTGGCGCTCTTTCGGGAGACGCTGGCGCGGCAGCCCTGATACCTGGTCACTTATTCTGCTGAGTATAATCCACAATGTCTTTGCAGACCGCGTCGCGAAGAGAGTTGTCTCCCGCCCCCCAGCCCGTACTACCGGACCAGGCGTTGATGCCGCGCCAGAACTGCGGGGTGGCAATGGCCTCACCCGTAGAACTGTCCTGATAGGTCACCACCACAGTCAGGTCTGAACCACCGGCCATGACGCCGACCCAGACCCTGGTGCCAACAGACTGTATGTCGATGTCTTTGATCACGGGCGTGATTTGGAGTGTGCGATCCGCCGTCTTGGAGAAATCCTCTCCCGGAGCCAGCACTTTCAGGTTCGGCAAAACGTTGGCCAACTCCCGTTGGAGGATGCCGTCCATCACCTGCTGTGATTTCCGGTTCCCTTTGTCTTTCGCCTGTTTCGCGTTGGCGATGGTGAACGGCTTGATTTCAAAGCTCTTGAACTCGCTGAACTTGACCTTGGACGGCTGTGTGACGGTCTGATGATTCGGGTTGCTGTCACTCTTGCCTTTGGATGATTTTTCGGCGGAATCACTCGCGCACCCAGCAGCGAACAGGAGCGCCGCAGCCACGAGTGACACATTGCACAATGCGAACATGCGTTTCATGAAAGACCTCCTCCGCGTTTATTCGTGGGCATGCTCGTCGCTCCAAATGCCCGGCGGGACGCTACAGCAAGATTCTTCAGACTCGTGCGCGCGGATCGAAACACAGGTTTCCGAGGGCGTCGGCCAATTCGGGCTTTGGCGACGACCGCTGCTGGCACAAGTCACGACTCTTCGTCGGCGTCCTGCTTGCAGGTTCGGATGAGCAGCAAGCTGTACCCTTCGTTTCTCCTAACTCACAACCGGGGTTTCGATTCACTAGCCTGCTCCCAGCGCCTCTCATCGTCAACACCAAACTTGCGAGCGCTGGGAGCGCCGAGGTGTGCGTCCAAGTCTCGCGACAAATCCTCTTGGCACCTCCGGACGGAACTTGTAGGATTCGGCCACCGACAGATGGGTGTCGGGAATCTCAACTGACGAGGAGGATCATGTGACAACGAAGCTCGCAGTGGTTCTTTTGGCAACAGCAGTGCTTGCTGACGGGGGATTGGTCTCAGCCCAAGAAACCGTCACGCCCAAGACATTGGTCTGGTGTGGTCTGGATTATTCGCGCGTGAAGATGATCGGGACCAAGGATTTCAGGAACCCCGCGGGGATCTTCCCGGGCATGCCGGAAGCGTGGAATACGATGTTCGTTAACGAAGCGTTGCCCAGGCTGAAGAAGGATGTGCCGGAAGTGCTCACCAGCACCGAAACTGTCCAACCGGGCAATGCCAAGCTGACCGCCGACTGCATCATTCGGCAGGACGGCTCCGAAGCCGAGATGGTTCAGCCAACGCACATCACGCAGCAAGACATTGCCGCGACAGTGAAGGCGTACGATATCAAGTACAAACAGGGCCTGGGTCTGGTCTTCATCATGGACCGGCTGGTCAAAAGCGAAAAGACGGGTTGCATGTACGTGGTCTTTTTTGACATCGCCACGCGTAAGGTTGTCTTGTCGGAACGACGTTGTGAGAGCGCGTTTGGCGGGGGATTTCGCAACTACTGGTTTGCACCGGCCAAGCGCGCGGCGAAAGATCTGCCCGAGATGTATGAGAAGGCCAAGGCGGCAAAATAGGGCGCGCTAGTTCGCGTTATGATTGCTGACGAGGGCGCTCCGAGACGGTGTCGACGAGCGCCCTCTCTCTTTGTGATCGTCCCGAGGTCCGTCGATGCAGGTTTCGTGTAATCTCTGCCTATTGTCAAAGCGAGGGTTTAAGATTAGCTTTCTCGGAAAGGCGATTCAATCCGGGGCAAACGCACGGCCCATGGATGGAACGCTCGCTGAGATTGCGAGGACCTCATGCCGGTTGAGTTCAAGGACTACTACGAAATTCTCGGTGTGCCGCGCGCGGCCAGCCAGGACGAAATTCGTCGCGCCTTCCGCAAGCTGGCGCACAAGTATCATCCTGACGTTGCCAAGGACAAGACGGTCGCCGAGGAACGGTTCAAGGAGATCAACGAAGCCAACGAGGTGCTCAGCGATCCCGAGAAACGGAAGAAATACGACGCGCTGGGGGCGAACTGGAAGCAGGGAGAAGAGTTCCGGCCTCCGCCAGACTGGGCGGAACAGTTCGGTCAACAGGCATGGACGGAAGGTGCGCCGGGCGAGTTTGAATTCCATTTCGGTGGCACCGGGTTCAGCGACTTCTTCGAGAACCTTTTCGGAATGGGGGGAGGAGTCGGGTCTTCCCGGCGCGGAGCAGACGAAGGCGGGCGGTTTGCGCAGCGGGGACGGGATGTTGAGGCCGACATCATGGTCACGATGGGTGAAGCCTTGCGCGGATCGACCCGCACCGTCTCTCTTCAGCGGCTCGTTCCGTGTGAGAAGTGTGGTGGAAAAGGTCGCGTCAACAAGAGGGTTTGCCCGGAATGCAGGGGCCGACGCCAGGTTCCCCGGACGGAAACCTACCAGGTCAAGATTCCCCCGGGCGTTTATGAAGGACAACTTCTACGGTTGGGCGGGCAGGGAGAGCACGGCGCAGACGGCCAATCCGGGGACCTCTACCTTCGGATTCGGTTCACGGATCATCCCGATTACCGTCGCGAGGAAGACGGACTCTACCACGACTTGGATATCGCGCCGTGGGATGCCGTCCTGGGCGCGACCGTCTCGGTTCCACTGCTGGATGGACAGGCAAACCTGAAGATTCCGGCGGGCACGCGAAACGGCCAGCGTTTCCGCCTGCGGGGCAGGGGACTTCCCCAACCGGGAGGAGGCCGGGGCGACATGTACGTCGTGATGCACATTCAGTCTCCCGACCATGTGAACGAACGCGAACGCGGCTTGTGGGAACAACTCCGCCGGGAATCGATGTCGAAGGGGCAGGGGTGATGCCATGAATGGGGCGAGTTCAGGTTGGCTGACGATGGTACGTTTGCGCATACACTTTGCGCAAGGAAGCTGACCCGCCCGGGGAATGGTTTTCTCAGGCATCTACTGGCGGCCTGGGACGGTTCCCAAGACTGACTTGGATTTCCGCCGATTGCGGTGCGTAGGCCCGGAATTATCTTCACTGGCTGGCCGTCAGGTGGAGCTGGGAGCATGGCACGGAGTATGCATCTGGGTTCAAGAATGAATTCGGATCGTCCGTTCTCAGCGACAGCCGTTTCCACAGAAGCCCCTCCCCAGCAGGGTGTGCTCCTCGTCATCGACGACGACACGGGGCAACTGGACAACGTCCGCCGGTCCTTGATTCGCGAGGGTTGGGTGGTGCTGACCGCTTCCGATCCGGTCGAGGGTCTCCAGTCGTATCGGGAACACTGGCAGACGATCTCACTGGTGTTGCTGGACTACTACATGCCCGGGCTGCGCGGCGATCAGGTTTGGAGTCTGTTGCATGACGTCAATCCGGCGGTGCGCGTCTTATGGATGTCCGCTTCCGACGACTACATTCCACCCCGGATGCTCAACAGCGGACGAAGCACCTTCGTCCAAAAGCCCACCACGCGGCAGGATCTGCTCCGGGGGATTCGGACGATCCTGGATCACCCCGATGAGCCGGGCCCCGCGGCGGACGGACAATCGGCCTGACGATCCAGTCGCGGGTTACTGGCGAATTGAGTGACCGGGGGATTGATCCCGGGCAGCAAGCGGTCCGTCAGTCCGAGAAAACCCGGCGGGCCTCTGTCATGTTCTCGCAGGTGATGATGTGGACCTTGCGGCTGTAGTGGAAGTAGGACATGACATGAAACCCGATGTCTTTGTGTGGATCGGGGATGACCCGGACAACCGTGGCCACGCCTTTCCGATTGCACAGGTCCATGGCCTGTTCCATACAGGAGGCACAGGAATAGTCCATCGACTCCAACGTGCTCAGGTCAACCAGCAGCTTGAAGTCTGGTTGCAGGCGGCCAAGAGCGGGCTCGATCTTCTGGAGATAAAGCCTGGCTTCCTCCAAGCCGACGTGCTGGGAGAACGTCACCGCCAGTAGGTTCTTCGATTCGTCGACCGAAACGGTGAACACCGATTGTCTCCTCGATTCTATGCGTGACAAGTATACGAACGGCTTCGCGGATCCACAATCTGATTCAGGTCTTGTCGCGGAACAGGATGTCGACGATGTTCCGGATGTACTGCTCATCGGAAATCCCCTCGGTGGCCTCCGGGGGGAATTCGACGAGCGAGCGGAAGAATGACGTCATTTCGCTGAAGAGTTCGACCCGGGCAACGGGATCGAGGTCCTCGCGGCGCAGCAACGCCTGGAGGGCGACGCCCGCCGTCTGGGGCGAGACATTCTGCCGCAAGCGAGCTGCCAGGTGCGGATGCTTGAGGAACGAATTGAACTTTCCCGCCAACAACTGATCGAGGTCCAACTTCGCAATCTGGGGATGGCGGATGACAATGGTGTTGGCGGCAAAATCTCCCAGCCGTTGCGACCGTCGGCTGGAGAGGCAGGCGATCCCACCCACCAGGTAGAACGCCGGCAGGCTGTCCACGAATCGCAGCAGATTGCGGATGACGATCTGGCTCGGCTGCAACCGTAGTCCTTGCTCGTCCATCACGCGCAGATGCAACAGGCGCTTGCCGAGGGTTTGCCCGCGCCATAACCATTCCGTCAACATGCCGTACCCAATGGAAATGGCGAAGAAGACGAGAACCATCATCGCCCAGGCAAAGTCGGAGCTGATCAACCCGAGCAGCGATACCGCGATGGAGGCGGCCGTTGTCATCGCCGAGATGCAGGCGAGGTCAACGGTCCACGCGAGAAACCGGGTGACCGGCCCCGCCAGCATCAGTGAGAACACGATGCCTTCGGGCGTCTTGATCAGCAGGGAGTTAGTTTTCATTCTTTTCTTTCCGTCCCGATCGCGCGAGGAACACCGCCAGCAGGGTGATCTCGACCACGCCGAATCCGATCTTGATCGAGTAAGGGATCACGGGCTCGTGGTACTGGGAGAGGAACGACTCGATAAAGCCGGCCCAGACCAGAAGCACGGCCACCCCTGTGATGAGCGTGACCAGGTCGCGCGAAATTCCCCGCAGTCGTAACTGCAGTGGCTGACGATCGTCCCGCCCGATCAGCGTTCGTCCGAGCAACAACCCCGCCTGGCCCGCAATCAATATGGAGGGGATTTCCACAGCCCCATGCGGCAACAGCCATCCCACCAGAAACGCCGTTTTTCCCGCCAGAATGTAGTCCAGCGACACGGCGCCGAGGATCACCCCGTTGTAAAACAGCAGGATCACGGTCCCGACGCCCCAGGTGATTCCCATCGCCAGCGTCAGGATGGACACCTTGGTGTTGTGAGTCATCAAGAACGACGAAAAGGTCGCCTTGCGGCCGCTCAATCGATCTTCCTGCGCCTGTTCCTCGCGCGCGACCCGCTCTCCCGGGTCTCCCTGGAGATGCGAGAATGGCATCAGCGCTTCCTTGGCGGCGGGATCGAGGGCGATCGCCGCACCGCCAAACGCGCAGCCAACCAAAGTGACGGCGAGTGACAGCCAGAACGCGTTGATCTGACGACGGAACGTCCGGGGGAAAGTCTGGAAGAACCATTCGACCGGCGCGAACCGATGCGGCCGCTTCCGGGTTTCGTGAATCTCGCCGTACGCCCGCGCAACCAACGATTCGAGATAGCGGCGGATTTCGAGCTCGGAGGAAAACGTCGCGATCTTCGCCAGGTCCGCGGATGCCCGCTCGTACAGGTAATGGAAGCGCCGCGCCTGATCGAGATCGAGGCGGTAGCCAGGGTCCTCTTCCAACCGCGCCAGGATCTCGTCCAACGCATTCCAATGCGGGCGCTCTTCGGTCACAAATTTGTTCAGGTCAATGATCACAGGAGTTGACGCCGTTTGATGTCGATGTATTGGGATACCAGTTGCACGGCCATCCGCTCGTCATCCAACTGGGAGAACTGCACCCCTCGCCGTTGCAGGGAACGCTCGAGTTCGCGCAAGTCATGCCAGAGGATATGGCCGCCCAGAGCCTGGTACACGTCGTCGGCGGAAGTCACACGACCATCGGCGAAGATGGGCCGCGCGGTCGGAGGGCGGAGCATGCCGACCAGCACGAGATGCTGGTGACAAATCAGTTCCACGTTGCGCGCGAAGTTCTCGGCGAGGATCGGATCATCCAGGCTGGTCAGAATGACCAGCAGGGCCCGCCGCCGCAGCCGCAGACGGATGAACGTGCACAACCCGTCGAAGTCGGGTGTCACCATTTGCGGTTGGAGCGTGAACAACGCATCGCGGCAGGCGCCGTAGTGTTCCTTTCCTCCGCTGGCGCGAATGAAGTTCTGCACCCGATCGCCAAAACTCGAGATGCCGAACAAATCGCCCTGTTGCTCGGCAACCAATCCCAGAACCAGTGCCGCGGTGATGAATCGTTCCAGCACCACGCTGTTGGTCGGCATCGCGGTCCGGGCGCTAAGCCGTGAGGCGTCCACGATGACATAGACTTCCTGGGTCCGTTCGATCTGGAAGAGCTTGGTCACCGGGCGTCCGCGTTTGGCCGTCGCTTTCCAGTGGATTTCCTCCATCCCGTCGCCGGGGATATAGTCCCGCAGCATTTCAAAATCGCGGCCTTGTCCGATCTGTCGCTGAGCGTGAATGCCGAAATTTCCCCGACGCAGGAATACCGCGGCCAGGTTCTTCCGCTCCGACAGCAGATTGGGGTACACGCGTATCTCCGCGTGTGCGGGCACAGCGGTCCGCACGGACCAGAACCCGAAGGACGACGCCCGTTCCAGGTAACAGGCGTCCAGATTGTAAATCCCGCGCTGTAATGGGGTGCAGGGCCACGAAATCCGTGAGAACCGGGTCCCCGCGCGCACCCGCGCCAGCAGGTCTTCGTGCGGGGACGCGATCTCTCGCGGGAAGGCAAGGCCCAGGCGCAATTCCAGGGAGTCGCCCCGATCATTCTCAATCTGCAGATCGATCGCGTTTTCGACATCCTTGGTTAGTCGCACCACATCCGGCAGTTTGACATGGATGCCCTGCAACCCGTTGTAAGCGAGCGCCGCGTCCAGTACGACGAGGAACACCAGCGACGCGATCACCAATACCGACAGAAGTGTTCCCGTCGGCAACACCGCGCCCAGCAGGGAGAACGGCATCACCACTATCGCCACCCAGAACAACAGCCGTGACCGGGGCACGATCATCGCGGCACGGCGATCTCCTTCAGGATGTCCTGGATGACCTCGGCCACCGTCAAGCCCTCAATCTCGTATTCCGGTCGCAGAATAATCCGGTGCTCCAACACCGCCGTCGCCAGGGATTTGATATCGTCGGGAGTGACGAAGTCCCGGCCCGAGATCGCCGCATGGGCGCGGCTGCCGAGCAGCAGGGCCTGGGTGGCACGCGGGCCCGCGCCGACCAGGACGCTCTCGTGATCCCGCGTCTTGCGGATGATATCGACGAGATAGGCCACGAGGTCCTCCTTGACGAGGATGTGGGTGAGAGTCTTCCGCAACTCGGCCAACGCATCGGCGGTGATCACCTGTTGCACCGCGCCGCCGGCCAGCGTGGCTTCGGGCGATTCATTGCCCAGCATTCGCTGGGCGAGGGTCAATTCCTCCTCGCGGCCGGGCGTTCGCATGCTGATCTTGAGCAGGAAGCGGTCCTTCTGCGCCTCCGCCAACGGGTACGTGCCCTCGTATTCGATCGGGTTCTGCGTGGCAAAGACCGTGAAGTTTGGCGAAAGCGAATAGGTCTCGCGGTCGATCGTGACGAGACGTTCCTGCATCGCCTGCAAGAGGGCCGACTGGGTTTTGGCCGGCGCGCGATTGATCTCGTCGGCCAGCAGGAACGTGGTGAAGAGCGGTCCCTTGACCAGGGTAAATTCGTTGCGCTGCATGTTGAACACGTTCGTGCCCGTGATGTCGGCGGGCATCAGGTCCGGGGTGAACTGGATGCGGGCGAACTCGCATCCCAGTACGTGCGCCAGCGTGCGGACCAGCAGCGTCTTGGCCACGCCGGGCACGCCCTCGATCAGGGCATGATTGTTGGTGAAGATCGCGATCAGCGATTTGTCGACCACGTCGTGCTGACCGATGATGACCCTGGCGATTTCCTGTCGAGCGCGGGCCAAAACAGCCAGTAGGTTGTCGGTGTCCATATTCATGTCTCTATTTCCTTCCTGCCAGGAGTTGGCTGATGTCCTGATAAACGGTTACGATGGTTTCTCCCCTGGCGGATTGGTTGGCATGCGTGTCCACAACCACCTGGGCTTTCTCTCGGTTGCGAGCAAGACGGCCAAATCCGCGAGCGAATGATTTCTGCCATTCGTCCCAACACACGCGCAACAGTTCTTGCGGCGGAACGCTGCGGCGCAGCAGATTCACGAGCCCGGCGGCCGTATCCTTGTCGGTGGAAACGACGGCCGACGTTGCGGCGGTTTCGTTGATCCGTCGGGGGAGAAAACTCACGGAGCTTTTCCAGATAAACAAGCCGACCAGCAAGATGATCGCCACGAACAGCCCCTGGAGGTGATATTTGTATGCCAGGCTCATGACCCCGGGATGTTCGCTGACGCCCAAATGGGTTTCGTCAAAGACGATGTCGGTGTTCACGCCAATCAACTCAGCGAGCGATTCCGGTTGGCGATCTTTGCGCATCGCTTCATTGCTAAGGAAGTAGGAATCTGCGCAGAGGACGATGGTGCCGGCGCCGAAACTCCGCTCGATCACCACCGCGTGTTCGTCGTTCGATTGGGTGACCCGCCAATGTTTGTCGAGCTGGTCAAAATAGAGGGCAGTATGCCAGATCGTTTGGGTCGCGGTGTCTGAAGACTTCTCTTTGGAAGCGTACGCCATCGCGAATCCCCAGCGGTTGGTCAAATCAACCAGGTGCGCGCCCGTCTCCCCGATGCCCTTGTTGTCGGTTGACTTCTTCTTGGCATGTGATTTCTTCGTGTCTCCGGATTCATCTTCCGCGGCGTCTTTATGACGGGGTTTTGGCGGCGCACTGCTGACTGCGTACAGGGAGATGACGAACCGGTTTCCCGAGGCTGCCAGGTTTTCGTAATCCCTGGCTTCCGCCTCCTCCAGATCGCTTAACGAGTAGGGATGAACGCCGCAACAAAAGACGGTCTGCTTCTTCTGGTCGCACAGGCGGGAGAGCGGTTGATAGTTCCGTCGGGCGGACACGTGCGGCAGGCTTCGCAGGCTTTCAAAGAGGACTTTCGTACCGAGTGGATCGGCACGGAGTGACGAATACGGCGGATAGACGTCCCCCATCGCAAAGCGAAGGGCAAACAGGTGGACGAGACCGATAACCGACCCGATGGCGAGGCCCAACAACAGCAAGGGGAGGTATTTTTCAGCTCTCAACGGGCCCCCTGATCTGCTCCAGATTTGCGGTAAACAGCCGGATGATTTCCTCCGTCACCTCATGCATCCCATACCAGGCGCTCTCGAAGAGGGAGACGTTCTGCCCGAACGCCGCCAGCAGTTCCTGTCGGGAATGTGCCCGCCGCTGCAATTCGGATTGATAATCGCGGTTGGACTTGAACTTTGCGATCACGATCAACTCCCGCTGTGCCAGGTGCGCCAGGCTGGCCAGGTACAGCGCTCGCAACGCCAGCCGCAATTCTCCCTGTTCCAGCAACCGCTGAGCCTGTTCGAGCCAGCCTTCGGCTGGCAGTTGATTGGCGACCACATTTTCGTCGGCCAGATCGGGAACGGGAGCCACAATCTCGGTCGCGGCCACCACCAGTGGTCGTCGCCGTTCCCGCCAGACCTTCCATATCAGTAGTGTCAGGGCGCAGGCGACCAGGGCAATCAGCGCAAACACCAACACGTGGAGCATCGTCATCCAATCAAATGATGAAGACGAAACCTCCTGTTGGTCGCTTTTCATGTACTTCCGAAGGAAATCGGTGATCTTGTCGGCAAGATTGGACAACCAATGTTTGAAGGCGCGCCATTGACGGCTCACGATGTCAATGAGAGCATCCAAGAATCTGGCCACTAGGCTCTTGTTGGCGTCGGGTGCGGTGATTTTCTCGCGGGGCATTCGCCAGGCATACTCGGGATGGTTGATGACCTCGGTGATCGAACGATCCAGATCTGCCGGTGACACGGAGGTCGTCGGGGGGGGCTTGCTGACTTCCGACGGGGGTGTCGCTCGCAATGGGGATGCCCACACGCCAACGAGCAGCATCGCCGCGAGCGTCATGGTCATTCCCCGCGTCAGAAGGGACCGCACTTCGGTCTTCAAGTCCTCACCGGTCCGCAAGGACTGGCCGTAGAAGCACCGCAACACATACACCGTCTTGATCAGCGGATTGACGCACAGGTAGGTCAGCCCACAAACCGCGGTGAAGAACGTCGTGTTCAACAGGCTCAACCCGCTCATGTTGAAGACATTTTCGATCCCCAGAAGTGTGTGGAGCAGGTAGGGCAGGAGCAGAATGGCGATCATCAAGTTGAGAAAAATGAAGAAGCCAAACGCGTATAGCAAGCCGAGCAGGAGATGATTTTGGCCGGGCCAAAGCGACGCCTGCCGCCACGACGTTCGGATGACTTCGCGGATGTCCCCCAGTTCACCATCGCCGTATAACGACGCATTCTGATAGAAGGCGTAAGCCCAACCGACCGGCAACGCGATCACAACCGCGACGGGCATCACGAACAGAGCTGTTGACTGGATGATCGTTTGGGCTACGACCAGATGAACGAGACGGTGAACGCTCCAACCCGCCGACGATTTACCGCAGAGCCGCGCATGAAGATGGTGGGCGAAAACCGACTGCCAGCACTTCATCCACAGATAGAGCAGCGACAAGCCGAGCGCGGCTTCGCTGCAATGACGGTACGCGAACGCGCTGGCGCTCATGTCGGCCCAGAAATACAGCAGGCCCAGGATGAAGGGCACGCTTCCCAGATAATACAGCACAAAGACGCGCACGGGACAGAGGCGGAGGAGATGAACGGCTTCTTCGACAAGGTCGATCGCCCCTTTGCCTCGTTGACGGAGATTATCGCGCATTTATCGGTCGTCCGCGGACCCCGCCTGCCAAACCGTGCCTTCGTGGAACGTGGAAGGCAACGCCAGCAGAGCCCGTCCCAAATAATAGAAGAAAACCCAACACAAAAAGAGACCCAACAACGTTTGTGCCGACTGTGTCAGCCAGGCAAGTGGCCGTGTCCGGCGGAGTGAGCGACGGACCAGTTTCCGCAGGCACGAGGCACATACCACACGATCCTCGTGTTCGGTGACGCACTCCCGGCAATAGAATTGCCCGCATTCCGGGCAACGGGCGACGGCTTCGCGGAGGGCGTGATTATAACAATGTTGGTCGGCCAGCGGCAGCATGCCTATTTGGTTCCTTCCGCAACGGCAGGGGCGGCCGGCTCCCGGGTCGCCCCGGAATGCAGATACGTACGTTTGCGAAATTGGTGGACCAAAACCAGCCCGCTGACTCCCAGTCCCGATCCCAGCAGAAACAGACCTCCGAGCACCACTGTCCCCAGCACGGAGGATTGAGGCGACGTTTCGGCGAGCAACCGGAAGGTATCCCATTGTGTGCGTATGGGTCGGGGGTGTTCCATGATGGCCGTGATCAACAAGATGTAGCCCGCGATGATATTAATGCCCACATATACGATGGCGGCGGTCGTCAGATGCCGGATGCCTTCAGTGATGTCGGTGTGCTGCTGTCGGACGATGGCGATGATCGCTACCGTGCCGATGGCCAGAACTCCGAGCATATTGGCCACGCCAACGACCGGTGAGTTGCGATAGTAGCCCGCCGCGGTCATGCCCGCCTTGAGCAGCAGCAGTAGGAACAGGGCCTGGTGCCAGCGCCCGTCATTGTGTGTCAACGCCTCGCCCGGTTGCATGGGAGACGGTTGTGGACGAGTGCCCGCGCTCACCGCCGAAGCGGCCGACTGAATCGTATCCGGTGAGAGAGTGCCCTGAGCCTGTTCAATCAAGGGCTTCAACCGCGCGATCACCTTGCGCGCGGTTCGCAAACGCTTGAGCGAGGGCAATTCCTCGACGTGCACGGCGGTGCAGATGTGGCAGATGACGCTCGGGCCCCGATGGAGATTGAGGCTCAACGCGATCAGGATAAGACCGCCCGAAGCTCCGGCGACGGCCCGGCCAACCGCGTCGGATATCAGCAGCCATAGCAGACAGCACAGAGCGAGGATCCCCAACAGAATGACGTTTTGGATCAATGCCGTCTTTGTTCGACGGATGATGAATGCCTGAATATCCTGGAAATAGAACCGTTTGTATCCTTCCGTGAAGCCCTGTGATTCCACGGACATAAGATGGTCCTTGCCCAGCCAGAGGCTGCAACGTGCCGAAGAGACGGAAACCGAGAAAAAGCCGCTTCTAATTCCGCGACCGGGCAACCGGGTATATTCTCTGACTTTGGGCACGGTGAGTTCCAATCCGCTCATCGGTTGAACACGGAGTACAGCACGAGCGCCCAGATCGTGAGTTCGAGCGTCCCGATGACGATGGCGAACACGTAGTGACGTTTCGTTGGCGCGACCAGGCTGGGAGGCGAATTCCAATAGCGAATGCCCACATAGATGGCCATCGGGGCGGTAAGGACCGTCACCGGCCACACCAGTAACGGCAGCGTCGCCAGGCCCAGCGCCAGCCGATCATAGAGAGTGCGCTCATTCTCCAGATGCTTCAGCTTTCCCTTTTTCTTCCCGGACTCCAAGCAGGCGGGACACAGATGCTGGCCGTTCAATTCCACATCGCAAAGGGCGCACAGGAATCGTCCGCAACTGTCACAAGGGACAACGGCCTTCTTGCGAGGATGATAGAAGCAACTGGATTCGTTATCGACCAGGACCGGTTCCGCCGCATCGCCCGGCCGAATGTCGCGAAACAGCGCCGGGAATACCTCGACTTGGATCCGAGCATGGCAAACGGGGCAGGGTGCAAGCTCACCGGCGCGGAACGCGGCCAAGGGCAGGGGCGTTTTGCATCCGGTACATCGCACCTCTTGGATATTCACCCTTGTCGATCATCTCCTAATGACTCGTGTGTTGCAGATGCGGTCGTGCAAGGCTCGCCGCTGCTCTTTGTCGAACGCCACCATCAGGTACCCGATGCACAGGATGAGGCTGCTCAAATACTCCGAAAAATGCCGGCCGAGGGCCCGGGCGTAACTCACTTTGCCGCCATCGGAAGTCACCACGCACAGCTTGCAGGCCATCTTCCCGGGTGTGGCTCCGAATTTCCCGATGAACCAGGTGGCATACGCCGCCGCAAACGCATATTGAATCGCCACCAACAGAATCTGCTGCGGCGAAAACGCCCCCCGTTGCCTGACAATACCGGACGTGGCCATGCCAAAAGCGAAGCCGACGACCATCTGGACCACCCAGAGAATGGCTCCATCAATGAACTTTGCCCCAAACCGGACTCCGAAACCCGCATAGTTCATCGCTCCGCCCAGCGCGGCGCCTTCCTTGAGTTTCTGGACAAACACGGGTTTGCACGCCGCACAAACCCAGACGTCTCCGTAGCGGATCACGTCGTCGGGACCAAAAGCCGCACCGCACTCCGAGCAAATGATGCCGCCCTGGGCCGGGGCTGGTGCCGCCGCGGCGGGGGTCGCAGGCGGCGGCGCGGCAATCCGGCCATGCGGTTCCCAGTTGTCCATGCCCTCGTGCCAGACCAAGGTGTCGGGTTGTATCTTCCCGGCTTGGACCAATTCGGCAAATTCGGCTTCGGACAACGGGCCGACCTGTTGTTCACCGTCCGCATAGTACCAGTTCACGCGAGTGCTCCTCCCGTGGCTGGATTGTAATTTGTGGTCAGAAGGAGTGCTAGCACAATTTGAAGTAAATCGGTCGCCCCCGGGGTGGAAAGAGCGGCGGGTACGATGACCATGGGACGCAAGTCCCGTCTGCGACGCACGGACAGCGGCCCGGCATCGACCTCGCCGTTCGGAGAGAGAAGGCACTTTCGCCACGGCCCAAAGCAACGATGGGAATATTCTTCCCAGGATGGGTTCCTGGTTGAAATTCGGATTCTCGCCCCTTGCGATGCTCGCCTGACGGTGTACGTTCCGGTCGTGTCGCAGTGGTCTGCCCGAGCAAGGTGATGGAATGACCGCCAGAATAATTTCTCAATCGGAGTTTGACCGGTTGCTGCCCGGCCATTCGGCGTTGGAGAACCTGATGATTAACGAAGTGGAATGGTTCGCCGACCGCTCGCGGAACTTACTTGGCGCCATCGCCAGAGGCACGGGGGCGGCCGGCTGGAATTACGCCATCTTGAAGCGAGACAAGAGCGGCCAGTTCCGCATCCGCAAGGTGATGGGCAACTTTTTCGATGCGAAAGCTGCGCGGGTTGACTTGCTGCTGCAAATGGCCGAGATGGCGAAAACTGACCACGCCCATCGGTATCATGTGACACTGGATTCGGAAACGCCCGCTTGCCGTACGTGAAGTTGGTTGGGAAGAGCGAAGAACAGTTTCATCAAGGAGGTGCATGATGAAAATGAGTTGCTCGAAAGAAGTTCCAATTCCGGTTCATGCCGTCGATCGGAAACGATGGTCGCAGGGGCAGCGCGTCGCGGCGAAGTTGACAACGGCTGCGCTGTTCATGATCTCATGCCGGGCTTGCCAGGCCGTTGATCAGGCGTCGTGGTATGGACAGGAACATCGCGGCCAGTTAATGGCCAACGGCCAGCGATTCGACCCCGACAAACTCACGGCAGCGTCCTGGTTTTATGATCTCGGCACGAAGGTCGTTGTTACCCATGACAACCGAAGCGTGGTGGTGGAGATCACCGACCGCGGGCCAGCCAGGCGCCTGGTTAACGAGGGCCGAAAAATCGACCTGAGTCGAGCCGCCTTTGCCAGGCTGGCCTGCCTGGATCTCGGCCTCATTGACGTAACGATCCAGAAGCACTGATCGACCTCGCAACGGATGTTGCGGGAGGTCCAGATGGGACCTGCCCGCATCTATCCGGTTGCCCCATTTTGCGGCGGGTCAACGATGGCTCGACGGCTCCCCCGGCCACCCCCGAATCGCCTTGAAATCGGGGATCTATTGGCCTATAAGTCTGCTTGGGCTGCGCGCGAGCATCCTTTGTTGGACTCTCAGGCGAAACGTGTCCATGCGAGGCTGGGAATGGAAGTTGTGTAGAGGGAAGTGGTTGACATCGTTGACGGAACTGTATCGAGTGCGACTGTGAGGCAGTGCAATCCAGAATCACGTCCTTCCTGGTGGATTATCGCCATTCTCTGCGTATTCGGGTTCATCACGCCGGGCCTGGCGGCGGACAGGCAAGTACTCCACAAGACCGTGCCGGCGGCAGTGGCAAATCTCGGACTGCAGCCGATCGGGCGTCTTCCGGGCGCGACCAATCTCCGGCTTGTGATCGGGCTGCCACTCCGCAATCAATCAGATTTCAACCAGTTGCTGCACGACCTCTACGACCCGACGAGTTTCTCTTACCACCAGTACCTGACGCCACAGCAAATCACGAAGAAGTTCGGTCCGACCGAAGAGGATTATCAGGCGGTCGTCGACTTTGTGCGGACGAATGGTTTCGCCGTGACCCGGACGCATTCTGATGACCGCACGCTGCTCGACGTGAATGCGTCCGTCGCCGACATCGAGAGACTCTTGCATGTGACCATGCGGGTCTATCAACATCCGACGGAAGCCCGCACCTTTTACGCGCCGGACGCCGAACCCTCACTCGACATCGCGGTGCCGCTGGCGGGCATCAGCGGCCTCAACAACTACATCGTGCCGCGCCCGGGGGGAGGCGAAGGGATTCCATCCGTGCGGGCCTCCGGCGCGGCGCCCGGCTCCGGCACAGGACCCGGGTCGTCTTACTGGGGAAACGATTTTCGTGCAGCTTACGTTCCGGGTGTCTCGTTGACCGGCTCGGGGCAGGTGGTTGGTCTGCTGGAACTGGATGGCTATTACACCAACGACATCGCCGCCTACGAACATTTGGCGGGCGTGCCCAATGTCCCGATTACAAATGTGTTGGTGGAGGGATTTGACGGCGTGCCGGATGGCAACAGGGACTGGGTCGGGGAAGTCTCGCTGGACATCGAAATGGTGATTTCGATGGCGCCAGGGCTCTCCAAAGTGATCGTCTACGAGTCCCCCAATTGCTGTAACTACTGGGTGGATATCCTCAGGCAGATGCAGCAAGACAACGCCGCCAAACAACTCAGTTGCTCCTGGCTCTTTGACTACGACGACCCGGTGGCGGAGCCGATTTACCGGAAAATGGCCATGCAGGGACAATCGTTCTTCCAGTGCTCGGGGGATTACCTGGCCTTTTATAACGGGGTCCCGCAATGGACAGACGACGCGAATGTTACCCTGGTGGGCGGCACGATGCTGACGACCACCGCCAGCGGGACGTGGGCGTCCGAGACCACGTGGAACAACGGTGATGGCACGATTGGCAGCGGCGGTGGCATCAGCGCCAGCTATTTGGGTAATGTGCCCATACCATATTGGCAACAGGGTCTCGATATGACCGCCAATCAAGGGTCCGCCACGATGCGCAACGTCCCGGATGTGTCCATGGTCGCGTACTATGCCTGGGTCATCTGGGACAATGGATCAAGCAATTGGTGGTGGGGCACCAGCATCGCCGCGCCGCTGTGGGCCGGTTTCACGGCTCTGGTCAATCAGCAGGCCGCCCTCAATGGCCAGGCTCCCGTCGGGTTCATCAACCCTGCCGTGTATTCCATCGGCAAGGGATCGGCGTACAACTCCTGCTTCCACGACGTCACCACGGGCGACAATATCAACAGCCACAGTTCCGGGCTTTTCTCTGCCGCGCCCGGTTACGACCTCTGCACCGGCTGGGGCAGCCCGACCGGCAGCAACCTGATCAGCGCTCTCCTCTCCACCACGGCATTTCAAGCCTGGCAAACGCAGTATTTCGGCAGCACCACCAATCCCGTCGCCGCCGCCACCGCGGACGCCGACGGCACCGGGCAGAATAATCAGTTCAAGTACGTCGCTGGCCTCAATCCAACCAGCCCGGCCTCCGTGTTCGCTCTGAGTATCAGCGCCACGAATCCATCTCCGAGGAAGGCGCTGATCTTCAATCCGCTGGCGTCCGGCCGCACCTACACGCCTCAATTCACCACGAATCTGCCCGGCGGCAATTGGCAACCGCTCACGACGTATACGGGCCCCGTCACGAACGGCTCTCGCGTCTCGATCACCGACACAAACCCGATTTCCCCCCAAGAGTTCTACCGCCTCGACATCCTGCTGCCGTGACCCCTTGCGCCATCCTCCCCGCTTGCCTGAGACCCCCGTTTCTGGCATAATGAACTCCGTGGAACGCATTGGTCACAAGGCAAGGAGCTTTCACGAGGCCGAAGAGTGGGACATTGCCCAGCAGGCCGCCATGACGCCCGAGCAACGGCTCCGATCGGCAAAGGAACTTCGTGACCGCGTTTATCCGCCCGATTCGAAGGATATTCGAGCGTGGCACAGAAAACAATAGACCCGGCCATCTTCTCGCCGGACACGCGTGAATTCGTCGCACTGCTCCACAAGCACGACGTTCGTTATCTTATCTGCGGCGGTGAAGCTGTCATCTACTACGGCCACGTAAGAACGACGGGGGATGTCGATTTCTTTTACGATCTCAACGACGCGAACGCGCGGAGTCTTTTTGCCGCGCTCGACGAGTTTTGGGCGGGTAACATTCCCAACGTGGGCGATTGGCAGGAATTCACACAATCGGGAATGGTCTTCCAGTTCGGCGTGCCTCCAAATCGCATCGACCTAATCAACGACATCGACGGTGTCCAGTTTGCCGAGGCGTGGCCGAACAGGCTCGTGCTGGCAATGCTCACCGCCACCGCCGCTGTTGACGTCTTTCTGATCAGTCTTGATGATCTGATCAGAAACAAGGAAGCGTCGGGACGTCCCCAAGACCTGCAAGACCTGAAATTCCTCCGTCGCGCCCGTTCGTCGCGCCAGCCCTGAACCCGAGCCATCGGCCGTTCATTCCGCTGGACAAACCGCCCCGGGGCCGGTTCTACTAGGGTGATGAATTTCGAATTCGCGAACGTCCCGCGCATCGTGTTCGGTCCGGGTCGGGTGAAGGAAATGCGGACGATTGCGCCGGCGATGGGGAAGCGGGCGTTGGTGGCGTGCGGTCATACCGTCCGTGCGATCGAGCGGGTCCAGCCGCTGTTTGCCACACTGACCAACGCGGGCCTGGAGTACGTGGCGCTGGCTGTGTCGGCCGAACCGACCATCGAACTCGTCCGCGAGGGAACCAAACAGGCGCGGGTCGAGCGCTGCGATATGGTCATCGGTTTCGGGGGCGGTAGTATCTTGGACGCGGGCAAGGCCATCGCCGCGTTGATGACCAACGACGGTGATCCGCTCGATTATATCGAGGTCATCGGCAAGGGTGAGGCGCTGGCCCACCCGTCGGCGCCATTCATCGCGGTCCCCACCACGGCGGGCACGGGGTCGGAAGTGACCCGCAACGCCGTGCTCGGCTCGCCCGAACATCGCGTCAAGGTCAGCCTGCGGAGCCCGCACATGCTCCCGCGCGTGGCGCTGATCGATCCCGAACTCACCTACCAACTGCCGCCGGAAATCACCGCCGCCACCGGTCTGGACGCCTTGACGCAACTGATCGAGGCGTTTGTGTCGATCAAGGCGAATCCGTTGACGGACGCGATGTGCCGCGAAGGAATGTACCGCGTCGCGCGGTCGCTGCGCCGCGCGTACGAAGCGGCCGGCGGACTGCCGTGGCGAGAAGACTGGCAGGCCATCGCGGTGGCTCGGGAAGACATGTGCGTGGCGGCGATGCTCAGCGGGATGGCTCTGGCCAACGCGGCATTGGGCGCGGCCCACGGATTGTCCGGCCCGTTGGGCGGGATGTTCGAGGCGCCTCACGGCGCCCTGTGCGCGGCGGTGTTGCCGTATGTGGTCGAGGTCAACGAGCGCGCCGCCAGGGAGCGTCTTGTCGGCAGCCCGGTCATTCCGCGGTTCGAGCAGGTGCGGCGCGCGGTTGGCGATTTGCGCGAGCTCGTTCAGGCCCTGAACATCCCCCCGCTGCGAACCCATGGTGTGTCACGGGATCGTTTCCCCGAGATCATCGAGAAGGCGAAGGCGTCCAACAGCATGAAGGGCAATCCTGTCGTGTTGGAGGATCAAGAACTGCGGGAGATCCTCGAGCAGGCGCTGTGAACGGGGCGATCCGATCATTTCGGCGATTGAGCGGAAACCCCGCCGGGTCGTCTAACCTGGAGTCATGGAAATCGTGTCCGACCGATTACTGACAGCCAGGGCTGGAAAGGCTCCACGGGCTGATCTGGTGAGCGTGATTCTGGTGTTGGCGATCACCGTTCTGGTGGGGCTGTTGTACGTGCCGCTGTTCCACTGGCTGGGCCGGGAAACCCTGCACACGCAGCAACTGGTCAACGGCGCGTTTCTCGTGTTGTTCGCCTTGGTGATTTGCCTTCGCAACGCCGTCGGCGATCTGCGGTTCGATCCGCAGGTCAGCCCGCAAGGAGTCAGTCTGGTGGCGGTGGCGATGCTGTGTCTCGGTGTGGCGGGAAAGTGGCACGGATTATCACTGCTGTTTTTTCTGCTGTCGGCGTGTCTGGCGTTTGCCGGTGTGGTGTCGCTGCTGCTCGGAGAGAGCCGGGTGCGCCTGTTCCTACCGGCAGTGTGCGCCTTCTTCGTATTTGGCCTGCTGGCCGGGCTGGTGCCGCGGTTGGACTGGCCGTTGCGGGCGATGGCCGCGCATCACGCGGGGTCGTTGCTGGCGACGTTGGGTGTGCCCGTGAAAATCGTGTTGGTCGAAGGGCGGCCGGCGGAGCTTCTTCTCTCGGTGAAAGGACGGATTTTCGTGGTGGCGACGGAATGCAACGGGTTCGGGCTGCTGACCTCATCGCTCATTGTGGCGACGACGCTGGCCTTTCAATACCGGCTCCCCTGGGTGCAAAAGCTGTCGTTGTGGGCTGTGGCGGTGCCGATTGCCATCGTCTGCAACTACGTGCGCATCGTGAGTATCTGTCTGGTCGCGCCATCGACGCCGTTGCCGTACGGGTTCGTGCACGAAACCCTGGGATTGATCTTCTATTTCCTGGGGCTCGGGTTGATTTGGAGAATTGCCGGCGAGGCGAGTGCGAAAAGCCGGGACAGCAACAACCGCAGCACGTGACGCGTCAACCGTGGCGAACTAATCGCCCAGGCCCGAGCTCAAGGCCTTCCAGAAGGCAACGAGCGGGCTGACCTTGGCCTGACCGCCATTGCCGATGGTGCACAAGGCAGCGAATCCCGCGTGCACCAGCCGTGCGAGCAGGAACCCGACTGCGACCGCCAGTATGAAGGCGGCGGCGCGGACCCAGAAACTCTGCTTGAAATCGGTGGCCTTCTTCTCCGCCGGTAGTTCCGTGGCCGCGTCGATTGGTATGTCCATTTTCATAGGCGCTCTTGTCTAGGGCATCAATATGGTCACGCCGCCCAACAGAATCCCCGTAAAGAACCCGACCCACATCAACGTGACAATTTCCATCCGCTGCTCTCCGTATTGTGAGCGGATGAGCACCGGCTGTTTGGTTTCGCTCTTCATGTCATGCATAGGCGTGGAGAACAGATTGCACGGGTTATGCCAGAAGTCGTGCGTGGTCACGCGGGTTGAACGCCTGTAAATTGTAACAGATTTATGGTGAACAATTTACACCACAAGACGGATGCCTTTTTGGCGGTGATCCAGGAGTCGGGAAGTGGTAACCACCGCGTCTACGTGTTCATCGCGTTGGACACTGTGTTCAGTGCACTGTCAAGTGTGTCAACTCCCCGGGTGCGTGCCTATGGCAGGCCTGAGCTACCGCGGAGTGGTGCTGCCGTTATGGTACACGGGAGTCACGATGCTCGCCAGACTGCGGCCCATCGCGGAGTCGCGGACGACAAACGCAAAGTGGGTGTGCAAGAGGAACAACACAATCGTGCCACTGACGAATAGCGTCCGCAAAAAGCCGGCCACCATGCCCCCGCGTTTTTGCAGGGTTTCGTCGGCCCAGCGTTTTGCGATCCACTGGCGGAGTCGTTCGCGGAACGAGCGCACGAGATAGAACGAGCCCAACACACCGCCGCCCCAGCCCAGTATGCCCGTGATCTGGCCGGTGATCTTGTTGAACTCGCCAACGACGCGTTCGATCCAGTGCAGCAGGCCGGTGCCGGAGAACAGTGCCAGTGTGACGCTGGTGAGGCGGGGAATTTCGACGGATAGCCTCCGGCGTCGGCCGCTAATGGCGCCCCAAGCCACGTAGGCCGCGGTAATCGAGTCGACGAATCCCAACATATTCGGGTGGTGCGTTAAGAGATGCGATGCTACGCCAAGGCCACTGGCGAAGCAACCGATTTGGTGTACTATACCCCCATGGCGGCAATCCGACGACGGATCGTCCTGTGTAGTCTGGGCGGCTTGGCGTTCCTGGCCGCATCCTGCGGTTCGACGAAGCGCGTGTCCATCAACGACGTCCATGTGACACCGGTTACGTCCGCGGACGTGCAAAAAGCGATCCATGATCCGGGCGCGAAAGCGGTACTGGTGAACGTGTGGGCGACGTGGTGCGGGCCGTGCCGCGAAGAATTCCCCGGCTTGGTGCGCGTCGCCCAAAAATACAACAGGCAAGGGTTGAAGACCATCCTGGTCTCCGCCGACGATACCGATCAAGTGACCGCGGTGAAGAAGTTTCTCGCCGACGAAGGGGTTGATTTTCCTGCGTATCTGAAAGCCGAGAAAGACCAGGCGTTTATTGACGGAATGGGCAAGCAGTGGTCGGGGGCATTGCCGGCGACGTTCATCTTTGACGGCAACGGCAAGCTGCACGATTTCTGGGAGGGCGGCGTGACCTTCAACGTTTTCGAGCAGAAGGTGGTCGAAGCATTGGGCAAACAATCAAATCCGACAGGAGGAAGTTCATGAGCAGAGGTTGGTTGGTGACATTGGCGGCGTCGCTGGCGGTGGCCGGCAGCGCGTTCGGGCTGAACCTCGGCGACAAGGCGCCGTCGACAACCGTCAAGATGAAGAACGTGGACGGCAGCGACGTGACGATCGCGGACGTAACGGGCAAGGCGGGCACCCTGGTGGTGTTCTCGTGTAATCACTGCCCGTTTGTGAAGGCGTGGCAGGGCCGCATCGCCTCGATCGGCAACGCGGCGAAGGCGCAGGGCATCGGCGTGATCGTGATCAACTCGAATGATCCGACCGATTATCCCGAGGACAGCTACGCGGAAATGCAGAAACGAGCCAAGGACCTGGGCTTCACGTTCCCGTACGTCGTGGATGCGACGTCGGACGTGGCGCGAGCGTTTGGCGCGACGCGGACACCCGAGGCGTTCCTGTTCGACAAGGACGGCAAGCTGGTCTACCACGGCGCGATTGACGACTCGAAGGAAGCCGACCAGGTCACGAAGCATTACCTGCAAGACGCGGTGCAGGCAACCGTGGCCGGCAAGGCTGTTCCCGTCGCGGAAAGCAAGTTCGTCGGCTGCGGCATCAAGTTTCACAGCAAAGCGTAGCCCCGACGCAAGCGCGGTGACGCGCATATCGGGTTTGTAATCGGGACGGCAAGGGGTTAAGAATCGCACCACGATGAAATCGTGGCGGCGACTGCTCATTTGCCTGGCGGTGGTTTCTGTCTTTTACGCGTTCCACGTTCATCTCAAGACGGCGAAGATCTTCGCCAATCCGACGTGGAACGCGCAGGATGAGGTCGGGCAGTTCTGGAGCGAGTTTGCGTTTCAATATCGGTTCGCCAAATTCTTCGCCAGCCATCCGGTTGGCGAGTGGGGCCGGCTCCACGACGACCGCGATGTGCAGTACCCCAACGCGATCGACGACTGGGCGGAGTTCACCGTGGCAATGGAGGTGCCGGTCGGGGTGTTGTATCGGTGGATCGGAGGCGAACCCCCTCACCCGAACCCTCTCCCTCAAGGGGGGAGGGGTGGCACAAGGATTCCGTTTCATGTCTTTGTGGTGTGGTACGACTGTCTGATTTCCAGCCTGTCAGTGTTTGGCGTTTTCTTTTTGGCGCGGGCGTTGTGGCGGAGCGGCAGGGCGGGCCTGTTCGCCAGCGCGTTGTACGTGGCATTGTATCCGAGCTACGGGCGGACCGTGAAGAACCTGTTTCTGCGGGAAGACTTCGCCATTCCGTTGATCATCTTTGCGCTGTATTTCACCATCGTGGCGTTGCAGCGGGCGGTGGAGACGGATGAGACGGCCGGATACGGCAGCGGCGAGGCGGGTGGCCGCGTATTGCCGCAATTCCTGGCAGCGGTGTTCTGGCTGGCGGCGCTGGCGAGCTGGCATCTGACGCAATTCGTGATGGCGCCGTTCGTGGTGGCGGCGGTCGTGGTGTATCTGGGACGGGGCGAGACGCCGCGGATTCCGTGGTTGGTGTTGGTGCTGGCGGCCGGCTCGCTGATGGTGCCGGTGCTGCGGGCCAAGCAGGTGTTTCTCTCGCCGACCATGTGCGTGCTGTATGCGCTGGCGTTGGCGGTGTGGATCAACGGCGGGCGGAGACGGGCGATCCTTGTGTTTGCGGGATGGGCGGCGGCGCTGCTCGCGTTGAGCACCCTGACGCAGCGCACGCACGGGGAATATGCGCACGTCTATGAGCTGTTTTTCTGCAAGTTGCGGTTTCTGGGGCGACGGCCGGCTGATCCCGCGCTATTGCCGTGGGAGGCGCGGCTGTTGTGGGAGAGCGCATTCGATACGGCGGATTGGGGACAATTCTGGCAGAGCCTGACGTGGTGCGGGCCGCTGGCGCTGGCGGCCGCGATGGTCCTGGGAAGTCGGAAGCGCGGCGCGTGCGCGACGAACATTTTCATCGTGTTCACGCTGTTGTTGGCGCCGCTGGCGTGGATGGTGGTGCGGTATTTCACGTTCCTCGGTTTCGCGGCGGCGGTGCTGGCGGCGGGCTTGGTGACGCGGCGGTTCTGGTGGAAGCTGATCGTGTTCGCCGCGGCCGTCGCCCAACTGGTGGCGCTGGATGGCAAGCCGTTGGACCGCCAGCTTGCGCCGGAGCAGTACCGGCCGATTGTGAGCTGGCTGGAGGCGCACACGCCGACAAACGCGGTGGTGCTGGCGTCGATCGCGGATTCGCCGGTGTTTCTGGCCGAGACAGGCCGGCCGATCATCATGCACTCGAAATTCGAGAACCAGCGAATTCGGGACCGGTACCGCGAGATGCTGGAGGCGATCTACGGAAGCGAAGAACAGTTTTACGGGTTCGCGAAGAAATACGGCGCCGACTATTTCGTGGATGACGTGGGATTCTTGTACGATGGAACGGAGTCGCGTCGGTACAAGGCGGACAAATTGGGGCCACTGGATCCGGATTGCGCCGCGGAATTGTTCCAGCATCATCCGGAACGGTTGCGGCATTTCAAACTCGAAACGGCAGACGAACGGTTTGCGGTGTTTCGGGTGATCGCCAGCCCGTCACCATAACCCGCGGCTTTGCCGCCGAATAACGGGCGGCTCGACCTTCGCCGCCAGAGCCCGAACCGTCTGGGCCTACGGCACGAGTCGGACGCGGTAATAGCGCGACGGAACATTTGTTGCCGCGCCGGCGTCGAGATAGTTCGTCACCGTTCCCACCGTGTTGGTGACCGTGAAGATATCGGCAAAGCTGTTGGTGTTGTAGCCGCCGTTCACGTCCCCGGCAGCAGCCTGCAACGCGTTCGTCCGGTTCGGGCCCATCGTCCAGGTCACGAGCAAATCGTTGGTTTGCGGCACGACCGACGTGATGCGAAATGCCGCCGCCGGATTGGTCGGGTCGACGCCCGCCAGATAATCCTGCAGGACGGTGAAGCCGGTGCCGGCGACATCCTTGTTGGCCAGATTTGGGTCTAACGGGTCCAGTCCGTATTGCTGTTTCCAGTCATTCGGAATCCCGTCACCCACCGCGCTCAGGGCCGGATCGAGCTCAAGATTACGATAAATCAGCGTGCCGCCGTAATGGAAGAAGCGCGCGCAAACGCCGTTCACAATCAGGCTGTCCACCCGAAGAACCCCGCCGTTCATGATGACCTGGCCAGTGACCACCTCCAAAGCGGCCGTGCCGGTTCTATTCGTGACGGTAATGCTGCCGTTGTCCAACTCGGCCACGTTGTCGCACGAACCGCCCGGTCCGATGAATAACTGGCTTGACGCCGACACTGATCCACCGTCCACGACGAGTAAGTCGCCAGACGCTACCAAGCCGATGAACAGTTCAGCGTTCTCCCAAGCCCCGCCATCGACCACGCGCACCTTGTTGTTGTTGGAATGGCTACCCAAATACGCAGTACCTGCGACCATACGAGCGCCGTTACTGATGATCACGCTATTCCCCGAACCAGCGCCTGCGCCGATATGGAGCGTCCCACTATTGCTCCACACCGAATTGGCGCCTGTGATCAAGACACTATTGGTGCCGCTGTGATCGCTACCCACGGTAGCAGTAGCTGCGATCACTTGGCCGCCGTCCTCCACGACCAAGCTGTTGCTTGCGGCACCCCAACCCAGAGACATGCTACCGCTTATGCTCCAAACCGAACCCACTCCTGTGACAAGCACACTGTTATTACTGCTCGCAGAGGAGCTGGATCCCACAAACGTATAGTTCCCCCCCGAAGAGGAATCCACAGCCCCCCCATTGCTGATGACCAGGGAGTTTCCTGCGCCGTTCAATCCCAGATAAAAATTGCCGCCGTTGCTCCACACCGAGCCGGAACCGCTGACCAACACGCTGTTGCCGCAGCTCCACACATTGTAGCCCACATAGCAATTACTGCTCACGAGCCCTCCGTCGTTGTCGATCACCAGAGTGTTGTTCGCGCCCCAATAGCCGAAAGTCAGCGTGCCGCTGTTGCTCCAGACCGAGCCTGAGTCCGTAATCACCACGGTGTTGCTGCTGCTGTAGAGGCCCACGATGCTGTTCCCGCTGACAACGTTCCCTCCCTTGCTGATCACGAGACCGTTGCCCGCGCCGGAATAGCCCACGTAGAGACCAGAGCCGTTCCAGACCGAACCGGTACCGGTGACGAGCGCGCTGTTGTTACTACTGCTGGAGTTTTGCCCGAGGTAAGCGTTTGCATCGGCGAGCACACCACCGCTTTCTATCAGCAACGCATCGGCAAAATTCGTGTTGCCAACGAAGTAATTGCCCGACCAATTGCTGGTCACACCGCTGACGATGTTGGTCTGGAAATTGTCCGTGTACTGGGCGTGAGCGAACGGTGAAATGAATGTGATCGCGATGAGCAATCGTCCAACAAGCCACAGTCTTCCTCGCATCCCAAACATACAGCCTCATCCTTCCTGCGACCCAAGGCCGGCCCGCCGTCTTCTGTGCCCCAAAGTGAGCGGGGCAGCCACCAAGAACCCCTGAAGTTTCTGCCTCCCGCTGTCTCTGGTCAAGCCCGCAAGACTAGCTTGTTGCTGCCGCTAACCTTGCTGCGCCTCTGGCGCCCCCGAGGGTTACCGCTGCAGCTTGCTCAGCCCGCGCTGCCAAGCTCCGCCGATTATTCCGTGGCGGCCACCGGCGCGGGCTGTGGCTCCTGTGCCTTCGTCGGCACCAATGGCTGGCTGGCGGCCAGCAGCCGGTCGATGAAATTCGTCGAATACCGCCCCCGGCGGAAGTTCGGGTCCTTCAACGTCAATTTGTGCAGCGGGATCGTCGTCTTGACCCCGCGGATCATCAGTTCATCCAGCGCGCGGGCCATACGATCCAGCGCGATGCGGCGATCGTTTCCGTAACACACCAGCTTGGCAATCATCGAGTCGTAGTGCGGCGGAATCACGTACCCGCCGTACACATGCGTGTCCATCCGGACGCCGTGTCCCCCGGGCACATGTAAAAACTCGATGCGGCCGGGGCACGGCTGGAAGTTGTTGAACGGGTCCTCGGCGTTGATCCGGCACTCGATCGCGTGCTTTTGAAATTGGATGTCTTTCTGGTCGTACCCGAGTTCTTCGCCCGCTGCGATGCGGATCTGTTCCTTCACGATGTCGATGCCGGTGACTTCTTCCGTGACCGGATGTTCGACCTGGATCCGCGTGTTCATCTCGATGAAATAGAACTGGCCGGTGGCATCGAGCAGGAATTCGATCGTGCCGGCATTGACGTAGCCGACCGCCTCCGATGCCTTGATCGCGGCTTTGCCCATTTTCTTGCGGATGTCCGCCGTCATCGCCGGCGACGGCGATTCCTCGACCAGTTTCTGATGGCGCCGCTGCAAACTGCAGTCACGCTCACCGAGATGGAGGGTGTGCCCTTTCCGGTCCGCCAGGATCTGAAATTCAATATGCCGCGGGCTCTCCATGTACTTCTCGATGTAGACGACCGAATTGGCGAACGCGCGTTCGGCCTCCTGCCGCGCGGTGTGATAGCCCTTGACCAGGCTCGGATCGTTGTGGGCCACGCGCATCCCGCGTCCACCACCGCCGCCGGCGGCCTTGACGATCACCGGGTACCCGATTTTGCGGGCGATCTTGAGGGCGTCCTGCTCGTTGTCGACGGGTCCATCGCTGCCGGGCACGACCGGCACGCCCGCCTTCCGCATCGTCTCGCGGGCGGCGACCTTGTCGCCCATGGCCCGGATCGCTGAACTCGGCGGGCCGATAAACTTGATGTTGCAATTCTCGCACACCTCGGCGAAATGGGCGTTCTCGGAAAGAAACCCGTACCCGGGGTGGATCGCTTCGACGTCGCCGACCTCGGCGGCGCTGATGATGCGGTCGATCTTCAGATAGCTCTCTTTGCTGGGGGCGTCACCGATACAGATCGCCTCGTCGGCCAGTTGCACGTGGAGCGAATCCGCGTCGGCCTTGGAATAGACCGCGAGTGTGCGGATGCTCAGCTCCCGGCACGCGCGAATGACCCGGACGGCGATCTCTCCGCGGTTGGCTATCAGGATCTTGTCAAACATGGCGACTTGTGTTTCCGGGGCTGAAGCTGCGCTGTGGCGTCCGCCTATTTGGCGCGCACGGCAAACAGTTTCTGGCCAAATTCCACGGGCTTGGCGTTCTCAGCGAGAATCTCGGTAACGACCCCCTTGATTTCCGCCTTGATTTCGTTCATGACCTTCATCGCCTCGATGATGCAGACGACGGTCTCGGGATCGACTTCCTGGCCAACCTCGACGTAGGGCGGCGCATCGGGCGCCGGTGCGCGGTAGAAAGTGCCTACCATCGGCGATACGATGTGTTTGGCATCGGTCGCCACGGGAGCCGGCGCGGCGGGTGCCGGGGCCGCCGCAGGCGCGGGAACGGCGGCGGGAGCGGCCAGCGGCTGTGGTGGCGCCGCTGGCGGAAGGCTCACTGTCTGCTGGAACCCGTCGGGGCCGCGCTTGATACGGATCTTGAACCCATCCTGTTCCAAAGAGAACTCGGAGAGGTCGTTGTCCTTCATCATCCCGATGATTGCCTTGATTTGCTCCAGTTCCATGGTTCTGGTTTTGTCCTGTTGAAGTTAAAAGGGGCGTTCTTCTATCAACCCGCCATTTCTCTGTCAAACCTCCGTCTCGGCGCCTCGCCCGCCTTGCCTCCGCCAAGGGCGCTTGTCATTTGGAGGATCGCGTTTCCCTGGCGGGATTGGACTGTAGCAAAGCGCCCTTGGATTGTCTAACGCTTTCCTTGGCGGCAGCCAGCGCAGCGGTATAGCGGGCATTCGTCGGGTCCAATTTGACAGTCTCTTCCAAGATCTGAAGTGCTTCCCCATCAAGACCATGCACGGCTATTTTTGCTCTGGCCAACTGCCACCAACGAGATGCCCGGTACCGGTCGCCCTCAATGGCCCGATCATACGCGGCGATAGCCTCCTCGCCATTCCCGGCGCGAAGCGCGATGTCTCCCAGGCGCGACTGGAGTCTTGAGTTCCATGGCTCCAGGGCCGCCACCTCACGGGCTTCCTCGAGGGCAGCCAGCGGGTGGATTCCGATCAACTGTCGAGCTTCCTCGCACCCGTAAGCAGCTGTCAGCGCCCTCGCTTCGAACCATACTGCGGCAACCACCAAGCCTGCGCATGCTACGGCAACCGCCCCATTCGTGCGCCGCCGACGGGCTGTTACGGTGTCCGTCTTGGGCAGCTCTTTCAACCCTTGTACCGCGCCGAGCAGAATGAACGCCGGGAGGGCCACACCGGGGATGTACAACTCGAAATCCAGCAGACCGTGTACCGCCCAGCCCGCCAGCGCCCCGCATATGGCCGCCGCCGCCACGTCACCCCGGCGGTGGTACGCCAGTCGAAACGCGTCCCACAGGGCGACAATCCACAATGCTGCAAACGCCACAAATGCCAGCACGCCCGAATCCGACCACATCTGCAGGTAGTTGTTGTGGACGGCCTCGGCTTCCTCGGACAACGCTGTCTTGTACGCTGGATAGATCGAGCCAAAGGTGCCCGGTCCCGTCCCCAGCCAGGGATGATCTTTGATGATTTGCACCGCCCCGCGCCAGTAGTCCGTCCGCGACTCCAGGCTGCTGGTGCCAAAATGGAGCAATCCGCCGTGCCGGGCGAGCGCGACCACCACCACCAGCCCCGCCAGAAATGCGGCCACTGCTCCCGCCGTCCGCCGCCCGTCTCTTGGCATCAAACACCACAACACCGCCAAAGCCATGACGGCAAATGCCACCAAGCCACCCCGCGAACCCGTCAGCAGCAGACAAAACAGCATCACGCCGGCGGCAAATACCAGCGCGCCCCATTTCACCCGCGCATCCCAACTGCGCGCCCGCACCCAGATCCACGCCAGAACCGGCGCAAACGCCACGACCAGGAATCCCGCCAGCGCATTGGGATACACGAACGGGCCAAACACGCGGTTGCTGGTCATCCGGAGCAGGAAATCGCGTGGCGCGTTGGCTGTGTCGATGTGAGTGGCGGCGTACTCACGAGTCGCTTCCAAGCCGCCAAAATGCTGTTGCAGCGCCATGATGCATACGAACATCGTTGACAGGGCCAGTCCCGCAAAGATGCGCCGGGTCGCCGCCCCGTCGCGCACGTACCATGCGCCGACGTAAAACAGCAGCACCGCCGCCGCAAACAGCAGCACCGTATCAATCGTCTCCTGTGGGCAGATCGTCCATGGTGACGCGAGCACTTGCGTCAGCAGGAAGGCCAATGGCAGGACGAATAACAAATCCATCCGGGCCAGCATTCGTTCCCGATCGAGCACAAGCCAGGTGAATCCCGCGAAGACCAGAATGATCGCCACCTCGTTGGGCCAGGTGAAGTAGATCGCTTCGACCGCATCGGCAGGCGGGGGAACCGCCCATTGCACAATGGACGGCGCGCCAAACTTCAGCGGCGCCAGAAACGCCAGCACCGCCAGTCCAAACACGAAACCGTTTGCCAATCGCTTCATGGCATCGGCTGCCGAGTGTCGCCTCACTGCGCCGCACCCGCCGTCTTCGGTGCCAGCTTCAGCAGTCCGACCTCCATCGCCAGGGTTTCGGAAATGTTGCGCGAGAGCGAGTCGCGGATTTGTTCGATGGCTTCGAGGTTGTGGCAGGCCTGCGGCTCGGTCAATCCGTCCGCGAGCCGGCGCGTGGCCGCGGCGTGGTCGGGATGCGCCAACAATTCGTCGTCCGCGCCTTCGACGCAGAGCAGCAGGTCGCCAAACCATTCGTAAATCTCTTCCAACACCTGCTCCCGCGCCGCCCGGTATTCGCCCTCGATCCGCGCTTCCATCTGCTCATCGAGCCGCTCGCGCACCCTCGGGTCCAATTCCTCGTACCGATCCAGGTTGAGCTCCGCCTCGACGCGGGCGCGGGTCTCGTTGCGGATTTCCTGGAGGAGCGCGGTCAATTCCGCCAGCAACCGGTAGCTTTGGGCCACGCGTTCCTCGGTCGCGGCGGAAAACTTCGTCAACAACGGCAGTAATCTCTCGCTCCAAGGCGACGCTTTCTCGACCGTGACCGGGCCGAACGATATTCTCAGGCACCGCGACAAAATGGTCGGCAGCAGTCGTTGCGGGTCGGTCGTCAGCAGGACAATTACCGTCTGGGCGGGCGGCTCCTCCAGCGTTTTGAGGAAGGCGTTGCTGGCTTCCTCGCCCAGGCAATCGGCGTCGACCACGATCCCCACCTTCACCCCGCCCATTGACGAGCGCAGGTTCACCGATTTCATGAATTCGCGCATCTGTTCGATCTGGATGCGTCGGCTCTTCGACTCCGGCCGCACCCAATACACGTCGGGATGAACGCCCTCGTCGACGCGACGGCACGAATCGCAGTGGTCGCAGCTATCGTGTTCTTTCTCGGAGCAATTCAGGGCCTTGGCCAGCGTCCGCGCCATGGCTTCCTTGCCGCTGCCGCGCGGGCCCGCAAAGAGATAGGCGTGCGCCAATCGTCCGCGCTCCAAACTGCGGCGCAGTTGGGTGGCAATCTCTTTCTGCTCCTGGAAATCGCTAAAGGACACCCTTCACCAGGCTCCAGATTTGATCCGCGATCCGCTCGATGGTCTGGCTTCCGTCGATGACCTTGACGCGACGGCTCTCCTGTTCGGCCAGTTTCAAGTACCCCTGTCGCACCCGCTCGTAGAACTCCAGCGACTGGTTCTCCATGCGGTCAAACAGCTCGCGCCCGCGGACCCGTTCCAATCCGATTCGCGGATCCAGATCGATCACCAGCGTCAGGTCGGGCCGATAGGCGCCGACGGCAAAGTGGTTGATCGCGGCGACGGCTTGCGGGTCGATTTTCCGCCCCACACCCTGGTACACGGTGGTCGAATCCAGAAACCGGTCGCAGATCACAATTGTCCCGTCGTTGAGCGCCGGACCGATCACCTCGCGAACCAGTTGGGCGCGGCTGGCGCAAAACAGCAGCAGCTCCGTCTCAGCGACCATCGCGCCCGAGTCTTTACTGTATTGGAGAATGTGACGAATTTGTTCACCCACTTCGGTGCCGCCCGGCTCGCGGGCGACGAGAACTTGATAACCCTCACGTCGCAGACGGGTCACCAAACGCTCGATATGGGTGGATTTTCCGCTTCCTTCTCCGCCCTCAAAAGTGATGAATCTGCCGGTTTTGGCCATTTTTGTCGAAAATCCTCCCTTGGATGATAGTGATATGCTCCGTAACGGTCAAGATTTGGCACCGAGACTGCTGTTTTTGAGGTGAACGTTGGAATGATTTTGAGGCCGGGGAACAGAATCAGGGAGGATTGCCGATGCCACTGACAGCCGAAAACATTGGGGAGACAGACGCCACCAAGGTGGCGGTCCAGAATGCTGCTCAGCCCGTCGCCGATGGCGTCCGTATCCGCGTGCTGGCGATCGACGACAACGAGGATTTCCGCGTTCTGATAACCGATCTATTGCAGCCCCTGGGATTCGATGTTTATGCTCTCGCCAATCCCGTCAAGGCCCTCGAGAAATTCACCCAGGAGAAGGACAACTTCCAGCTTGTGCTACTGGACTACTACATGCCCCAGTTGGATGGCGCCAAGACCTTTGAGTGGCTGAAGAAACTTAATCCGAACGTGCGCGTCATCATCGTGTCGGGTGCCGAGGAACTACGGCTGCGCCAGATTCTGGCTCAACACCCGATCGACGGTTACATTCGCAAGCCCTTCCGCATTCAGGAAGCCATCCGCATCATCAACAACGTGATGGCCAAGCCCGCCAAACCGGTAACTCGGTAGCCCACCCGTCGGTTCATTCGGTCAGCTCGGATCACCACGTCCGTCTTTCTGGTCGTCCTATCCGTGCAGCCATTTCCAGGCTCTCGTGTACCATGGCGGAGGCGGTTCCGGGGCCGGCGCGGGAGCGCGAGTGGTCCTCGCGAGCGTATTGGTCCCGCTGGCACGGGCCGGTTTCGCCGACGGAGCTTGCGCTACGCTGATATTGTTCGATGGCGTTGCCCCTGACGACTGGGCCAGCGCGGATTGGTAGTTCTGCTCTTGCGTCGGCATTTGAGATTGGATATCGGCGATCTTCGCGTCCAGTGAGGCCAGCACCCCCTGTTGTTGCGTGACCTGCTGCTGATACGAATTGATCTCGCCCTCGACCCGCGTCCGCTCGGGACTGGAAACCGGCTCCCCCGTATTCTCTCCCTGGGAAGCGCCCACCACGCCGGCCGTCACCCGACCCGCCAGGTCGCGTCGGCCACTTTGTTTCGCTGCCGATCCCGAGCCGCCGGACATGCTCGCCAGACGAGATTGCGCGTCGGCGAGTTGCTTCTGGGTGGCAGCAAGCTTGTCGGCCTGCGCGGTTCGTTGCTGCTGGAGAACGGCCAGTTGTTGTGTCAGAGACTGGAGGGTGGCACGCGCCTGCTGCAGATTCTTTTCGGACGGTGCCATCCACGCGCCGGCGAACTTGACCTTGCCGCTGGCGACATCGGACGACTCCGCCCGCCAATCGGCCAGGCGCCGGGTTACCTCGGCCGCGTGCGGGGAGTTGGTATGCGTCGTCAGGAATGTCTGGAACATCGCAATCCCGGCGTCGTATTGGTTTGTGGTGAGTTCCTGGTTCGGATTCAGCGTGAACGTCGCCAGCGCTTCGTAGTCGGCTTTCTCCTGTTTCTGTTCGGGCGTCTCGCGGACGACGGACTGAATGTCCGACCGGGCCACCTCGCGCGTCGAGAAAATCGTGCCGTGATAGAACGACGCCTCGATGACCAGTTGCGTGTCGGTCTCGGAAAGGACTCGCCCCTCCAGCACCTCGCCGGACTTCAACGTCACGGTGTCGGCGCTGGCGGGTGTCGGGCTCCACGCATGCAGGGCGCACATCATCATTCCAAGGCCAAGCCATCGTTGAACCCACGTTCCGGTCACACGGACACTCTTATTCGGAATCGGCATTGTTTTACTCCATCGCGCTGGCGAAAAGCCCGAACGGCGGATCTTCCCCCATCATCTTTCAGACACGCCAACAGGCTGTTTGTTTCAATCATCGCTCAGGTCACGGCCAATGACAAGCCGCACGATGTCGAAACAGGAGCCGCCGCCGATTTCTTGAATAGCCGGCGCGGTGTCATGCATCAGAACACAGTGGATCACGTTCTGGGTCAACTGGCGCGGCACGGTTCGCTGATTTTGCTGGTGGTTGTCTTCCTCGAGCAAATCGGCCTGCCGTTGCCCGGCATACCGTTCCTGCTTGCGGCGGGGACGCTGGCCGGCGCCGGCAAGCTCAATGTCGGAATCCTGCTCCTCGTAGCGGTGGCCGCTTGCCTGCTGGCCGATACGATCTGGTTTCGGCTGGGACAACGTCGCGGCCACGGCGTCCTCAAGCTCCTCTGCCGGATTTCGCTGGAACCGGACTCGTGCGTGCGCCGCACCGAGGACGTATTCACGCGGCACGGCATGAACGCCGTGTTGGCCGGCAAGTTCGTCCCCGGCGTGAGCACGGTGGCGCCGCCGTTGGCGGGGATCTTCGGCGTCAGCCTGAAGCGGTTCCTGGTTTATGACGCGGCCGCGTCGGTGCTGTACGCGGGGTGCTTCCTCCTGCTCGGCTATTTCTTCAGCAACCAATTCCAGCCGGTCCTGGCGTTTCTCGGCAGCATGGGCCGGCAAGCGATCATCGTGGTCCTGTTGTTGCTCGTGATCTACATCGGCTGGAAATATCTGGAGCGCCAGCGGGTGTTGCGGGAGCTGCGGATCGCACGCGTCACCGTGGACGAGCTGCGGCGAATGCAGGAGGCGGGCGAAACCGTGTGCATCATCGATCTCCGGTCCGAACTGGAACTCACGGAGAACCCGACCGTCATCGCTGGCGCGCGGCACATCCCTCCGGCCGAGATCGAGGCCCGTCATGGCGAAGTCCCCCGCGACTGCGACATCGTGGTGTATTGCTCGTGCCCCAATGAGGCCACCGCGGCGCGCGTGGCGCTGATGTTGAGGAAGCGTGGGATTAAGCGCATCCGTCCGCTGCTGGGCGGGTTCGACGCGTGGCGGGAGAAGAACTACCCGCTCGATCCGCATCTCCCGCATCCGATACCAGTGCCTGCGGCGTAAGTCACCAACGCAAGATACAGAGCCCGCGCCTGATGAGTTGGACGGCGAAGAGTCCGAGCTTGGCACGTCTATTAGCGCCGTGTAGTCTGTAGCCGCGATTACAGCGCCTCTTGACCAGAGTTATAAGCTGTATGCAAATGTTCGCCCTGTCAAAATCGCGTACTTCTTGAACGAAGACGATGAGGCGAGTTTAATCCGCATCCTTCGACTCGTGTGCACACAATGGGGCGGGATTCGTCACTTTCTCATTCCGGTCGAGAAAGATGGATCGATTGAGCCGTATTTCGCAGAACTTCTGAAGCACTTCAAGCCCGACATGTTGGTGAGCTTTATCCCCGCATCAGAGGCTCAGGGTAGGGAGGGCGCAGCGTAAGCTGCGGAGACGACGACGGCGTCCACTCAACGCGCCGACTGATCGAAGTCGTCCACGAGACGTGCCTGCAATAAATGAGACAAGCACTCAAGGCACTTGTCGCTATTATTTGTTTTGCTGTCGGGTTAGAGTTGGCGCGTGAAGGATGGACATGAATGGCGCAGCGCGACGGGCGGGCCGGGCTAGTGCGACGCCACGGTTCATTTGACGCGTGCCCCTTCACCCCGACCTTCTTCCCCGGAGGGGCGAGGGGACACCACCTCTTGCGTCGCCACGCCCGAAAGAGGTCCACCATTACACTACGTGTTTCTACCAAACGAAGCCATTCTTTTGAGACCAATTGGAATCTGGATGTGGCTGGAATGCAGATGGTTGGGATGCGAAATGTAGAGATTTGCCAGTTGGCTTCGTTTGGCTTCGTTCGCTCAAAACGAAGCCATTTAAGGGGGCCGGGATGGCGAAGAGGAGCCGATTATTCGCGTGAATTTGTGTCCATTCGCGGTTACAGTATCGCCGCTATGCCAAAGAAGCTGGCGCAGATCGTCGAGGGATTGGTCGATTCCTTCCATAAGTATGGAGGGATCAATCATCTGGACGGGGTGAACCTGCCGTCGCGAGACGCGGTGGTGGAGATCACACAGGATCTGCTGCGACTCGTATTTCCAGGATTTTACGACAAGGACCCGATTCATTCCAATCAACTGACCGAATACACGTCGGAGTTGGTGTCGTCGCTGGCGCGACGGCTGGAGAACGAGATTCAGCGGAGCCTGGAATACCGTCCGTGCGACGAGTGCGACAAACACGATCTGGCGGGGACGGCGGCGCGGGTGACGCAGGAGTTTCTGGGCGAGCTGCCGAGTGTGCGGGCGGTGCTGCAGACGGACGTGACGGCGGCCTACGAGGGCGACCCGGCAGCGATCAGCAACGAAGAGATCATCCTGGCGTATCCGGGCATCGAAGCGATCGCGGTGCAACGGATGGCGCATTTGTTGTATCGGCGGCACGTGGCGCTGATTCCGCGGATCATGACGGAATGGGCCCACAACAAGACGGGGATCGATATTCATCCCGGCGCGACGATCGGGCCGAGCTTTTTCATCGATCACGGCACGGGCGTCGTGGTCGGCGAGACGAGCGTGATCGGGCGGCGGGTGAAGATTTACCAGGGCGTGACCCTCGGCGCGAAGAGTTTCCCGAAAGACGCGAAGGGCCGGGTGGTCAAAGGTATCAAGCGGCATCCGAACATCGAGGATGACGTGACGATTTACGCGGGGGCGACGATTCTGGGGGACGTAACCATCGGCCAGGGATCGATCATCGGCGGCAACGTGTGGCTGCTGGACTCCGTGCCGGCGCACACGATGGTATACCAGGAAGGCGGGAAGACGCTGATGAAAAGCGCCGCAGCCGACCGCGACCGGATGATCGGCCACGCCCACGGAGCGGGAATATAGAAACGGAATTTCGAAACACGAATCTCGAAATCCGAAACTCAAGCGCAGCCCCGGTCACGGAACCAGATTTGTTCACAGTCGTTTCGTATTTCGGGATTCGGATTTCGGATTTTCCAAACCCATGAAGCGCATCTACGCCGACTACAATGCGACCACGCCGCCGGACCCGGCGGTGCTGGAGGCGATGCTGCCATATCTGCGCGAGCATTTCGGCAATGCCAGCAGCGTGCATGTATTCGGGCGCGAGGCGCGGGCGGCGATCGATGACGCGCGGGTGCGCGTGGCGAAACTGCTCGGCGCGCAGGAAGGTGAGATCATCTTTACGGGCGGCGGCACCGAGGCCGACAACATGGCCGTGTTTGGTGTGGCGCGGGCATGGCGGAAGAAGGGGCGGCACATCGTGACCAGCAGCATCGAGCATCACGCGGTGCTGCACGCTTGCCAGTATCTCGAGAAGACGGGCGAGTGCGAGGTCACATATTTGCCGGTAAGCCGGGATTGCTTGGTTGATCCCGAGGACCTGCGGAAAACGATCCGCAAGGACACCGTGCTCGTGTCGGTGATGTCGGCGAACAACGAGACGGGCACGATTCAGCCGGTGAAGGACCTGGCGGCGGTCTGCCGCGAGCGCGGCGTGGCGTTTCATACGGACGCGGTGCAATCGTTCGGTAAGACGCCGGTGAATGTGGACGATTGGGGCGTGGATTTGTTGTCAATTGCGGCGCACAAGTTTTACGGGCCGAAGGGGGCGGGGGTGCTCTACGCGCGGCGCGGCGCGAAGCTGGACCCGTTGCTGTTCGGCGGCAGCCACGAGAACGACCGCCGCGCCGGCACGGAGAACGTGGCGGGGATCGTCGGTCTGGCAAAGGCGGCGGAGTTGGCGACGGCGACGATGGGGGAGGAGCAATGCCGGCTGTTTGGGCTGACCGAGACGCTTGGCGCGAAGATCGGGGAACGGATCACGGGCGTGCATCGCAACGGCCATGCGAAGCAGCGGATCGGCAACACGATCAATTTCAGTTTTGAGGGTTGCGAGGAGGAAGGCCTGTTGCTCGGGCTCGATCTGGAGGGCGTAGCGGTATCGAGCGGGTCGGCGTGCGCGGTCGGTTCCCTCGAACCGTCACACGTGCTCAAAGCGATGGGGTTGTCCCACGAATTGTCGCGGGCCGCGGTGCGGTTTTCGTTGGGCAAGAGCAACGCGGCGGAAGATGTCGAAGTAATCCTCGAAGCGCTGATCAAGGTCGTCACCCGACTGCGGGAATTTGCGCGCGGTTGAAAAGTCCGCGCCCGCGCTCTCAATCGAAGAAGCGGTAGCGGAAGATGAACCAGAGCGCGGCGAGGCCGTCTTTCCAGCCGATCTTCTTGCCTTCGGCGTAATCGCGGCCGGAGTAGTTGATGCCGGTTTCGTAGAATCGGTAATGGCGGCGGGCCAGTTTGGCGGTCAGTTCCGGTTCGATTCCGAATCGGTCGGACGTGAGTTTCATCCCCTCGACGCACTGTCGGCGGAAGACCTTGTAGCAGGTCTCCATGTCGGTGAGGTTGAGGTTGCAGAACATATCCGACAACAGCGTGAGGAAACGGTTGGCCATGTAGTGCCAGAACAGCAGGACGCGGTGTGTCCCGCCAATGAACCGCGAGCCGTAAACCACGTCGGCGCGCCGGTCGAGGATCGGCCTCAGCAGATTCGGGTAATCGGACGGATCGTATTCGAGGTCGGCGTCCTGGATCAGGATGATGTCGCCGGTGGCGTGCTCCAGGGCCGTGCGCAGGGCCGCGCCTTTGCCGCGATTGAACGGGTGCGAGAAGATTTTGAGGCCATCGTCCTCGGGGAGTTTCTTGAGAACGTCGCCGGTGCCATCGGTGGAGGCGTCATTGACGAGAACGATTTCCTTTTCCAACCCGCAGGAGTCCGCGGCGCGGACACGGCGCAGGATTTCCTCGACCGTGTTCACCTCGTTGAAAACGGGAATCAGGATTGACAGACGGCGAAAGGCATCAGGCATTTAGGCGCGCAGTATAAAAGAAACACGGGCAGACCGTCACCAGCTTTTTTCGGGTGTTTTTTTCTGTGGTCATGAACGCCGGGGCGTGGTATTATATGGAATAGCCCGTGGCGGGTTAGCCAAGTGGTAAGGCGGGAGTCTGCAAAACTCCTATTCGTCAGTTCGATTCTGACACCCGCCTCCATCTCTAACTGCGTGGGCAGCAAGGAGTGTCCCCCCCCATTAGCCCAGAATGGGCCCGTAATCGTCCACCGTACGCAGAAGATCGAATTGAATTACCGCTAGAGTTGGACAACAGCTTGGTGGGCGCATCTTGACACTGCCGTCGTATTCGGTAGGGACGGACCGCCGGGCCGTTCGCAGTCCTGGTAAACGGCGCGGCCGGCGGTCGTGCCCTACCACGACGCACACAAGATGGTGGTGGTGTCAAGATGCGCCCCAGCTTGGTGCTTGCGGTAGTTAAGGCTTCCACCTGGCATGAAACAGGGCGTAGTATCACGTCTGCACAACCAGGAGGAGCGCATGATGAAGAAGGTTCTCGTCTTAACTGTTTTGGTCATGGGTTCAAGTCTGGCATATTGCTCTCCGATCCCGGAATTTCCATTCGTCTTTACGACAGGACGCGCCGAGAAGGAGGTGCCGCCGAATACCGCGACGATGACGTTCAGCGTGAAGGCATTCGATGAGGTGTCCAGTAACGCCGTGGCGAGGGTGACCAGCCGTAGCGCCGAGGTCATGAACTTCCTGGGGAACCAGGGCTTTGGCAAGAGCAACCTGGTGGCGTACGAGCTATCGAAGCAAGAGGTCCGGGAAACCAAGGAATATCAGGTGCTGAAGATTCTTGGCTATGACGTTTCGCGGCAATTCGAGCTGACGTTTGACGATTTATCCAAGTATGACCTTGTGGCGGAAACGCTCTTCAAGATGGACAACGTGTCGGATATTCGTACGGACTTCGGACGGAAGGACCGAAAGGAGATCGAAGCCTCACTCGTAGAAGAGGCATGTGCCGACGCAAAGGGCAATGCAGTAGCAATGGGTCGGAGTTTCGGCAGGGGGGTCGGCACCGTGCACTGCATCTCCCAAGAAGAAATCCCGAGCATCGGTTCCCGCTTTGGTTTTGAGACCTACTACGGAGGCGGCATCGGGTCATACAGGGCGGTGCAAGCTCCTGATAAGTTCCTGTTTATTCCGGCGAATGTTAAATTCCAGAAACAAGTGTGGGTGGTGTTCAAGTTGAAGGAAGAATGAGTTCGGGAAGTGGAAGACGGGCGATTGTGACGCCCGTCTCCCACTCTGACTGCGTGGGCAGCAAGGAGTGCCCCGGGCAACCCGGCGAGCGTCAGGGGGTTATGCTGAACACCACTCCCTCGCCATCCGCCCCGCCTCCATAGGTCATTCCGTAGAGCGCCTTGCCGCCCAGCGTTACGGAACCATGCGGAGAGGCCCCATCGGTGCTGCTGCCAGCGAACGAATACAGGCTGGTGTACCCACTGCCGTCCATGTTGATCTGGAACACCACGCCCAAGTCACTCGCGCCGCCATACCCGGTCATTCCGTAGAGCGTCTTGCCTTTCAGCGTCAGTGAGCCATACGGATCCGCCCCGTCGCCGCTGCCGCCGGTAAACGAATGCAGGATGGCAAACTCACTCCCGTCCGTATTGATCTTGAACACCACGCCATCGAAATCCGTGCCGCCCGCATTGGCCATTGCGTAAAGTGTCTTGCCTTTCAGTATCATCGTGACGTAGTCCGGATATGCCCCGTCGGCGGTGGTGCCGGTGAACGTGTGGAGGATGGCGTAACCACTCCCGTCCGTGTTGATCTTGAATAATACGCCGTACCCATCCGTGCTGGCTTGATGGGCCATCCCGTAGAGTGTCTTGCCGCTCAGTGTCACGGTGCCCAATGGATGCGCCCCGTCGGTGCTGCCGCCGGCGAACGAATACAGGTTGGTATACCCACTGCCGTCCGTGTCGATCTTGAACACCACCCCTTCGTTATCCGCGCCGCCCCCATAGGTGGTTCCGTAGAGAGTCTTGCCTTTCATCGTCAGTGAACCATACGGATAGGCCCCGTCGTCGCTGCTGCCGGTGAATGTATGGAGAATGGTGAACCCGCTGCCGTCCGTCTCGATCTTGAACACGATGCCGTACCCGTCTGCGCCGCCCTCAGATGTCACTCCGTAGAATGTGTTGCCGCTCGGTGTCAGTGAGCCGTACGGAGATGCCCCGTCGGCGCTGGTGCGGGTGAACACATGCAGGTTGGTATATCCACTCCCGTTCGTGTTGATCTTGAAGATTACGCCGGCGCCAGCCGCGCCGCCTCCACTGGTCATTCCATAGAGCGCCTTGCCGCTCAACGTCAGTGAGCCATGCGGAAAGGCTCCGTCGGTGCTGCTGCCGGTGAACGAATACAGGTTGGTGTACTGCGCCCATGCCGGAGTCAGCGCGACAGCGAAACAGAGCGCTACCAGCAGGCTGATACGGATGGACAAACGTCGAAAGGACTTCTCCATCGCCATCTCCTTATTAGAACGGGGCCCTTCCTTGCTTCAGGGATGGCCATTGTGTGGGAAATGCAATGCGGAGTCAACTGGTCAAACCCAGCGGTAGTGCGTCAGTTTGAGTGAGTGAATGTTTTGCGGAGCAGTCTGACGCCGCTCAAAAGCCAATACTGAGTTGGCAAAGAGCTACCGTGCATTGGATTTACAGAGAGCATAGCGCGTTAGTGGCTGATCGGCTCTGAATCAATGCGGTTTCAGGGTGCTAACCAAGTCGGCATGGTGGCCTCAGAAGCGTAAGTCGCAGTGGGAGTGTATACAGGCGCCTAGCAGGTGTGACAAGCGTATTCAGAGAGGTGAAACAGTTGGTCGGTTGTTACGAGATGTTGGGGGGGAGTCGTTGCCGAAAGGGTAGACGATGGATCGACGAGTCGCGAGGTGGACACCAAAAGGGTTGAAAAGAGTTACGTCGGGTTAAGTCGATTATGCCTGATTTCCCAATAAAATCAGGCGTTCTGTGAGTGCAATCGCGGTGGAAGACGGGCAATTCTGACACCCGCCTCCAACTCCAATTGTGCTGGGGCCGATCTTCCTGCTCCTCGGCAATCAGCCGAACGCGCCAGGGTCAGCAACGGTTCTTGTCGCCGCGGTGACAGCGGCCAGCGTTCACTTCTGCGGGCTCAAGAAGTCGTAGATGCAGACGAGGCCGACGATGCGTCGTCGTTCGTCGCGGTAGGGGATTTTGCTGGTCGATGCCCGCAGCTTTCGCCCCTTGTAATCGATCAACGTGTCCTCCCGGTAGAGGACGGGGGTTTCCGACGCCAGGACCGACAGGTCGTCGGCGTGGATTGGGGCCGCGGTGTCCTGCGGATAGAAATCGAACACGGTCTTGCCCACCAGATCTTCCAATGTCCCCACTCCCATAAATGCGCGGTGCGCCGCGTTGTCGAAAACGTAGCGGCCCCGCGTGTCCTTGATGAACACGAGACTGGGCAGGTGATCGACCAACGTTTGCAGCACGTTCCGCTCTTGCGCGAGGGTCTTTTCCGCCCGTTTGCGTTCGGTGATGTCGCGGGAGATGCCGAACGTGCCAATCACAGTCCCGTCCTTGTCTCGCAGGGGCAGTTTCGAGGTCGACACCCAGCGCTCGGCGCCGTCCGCGAGTGGAGAGAGCTCCTCCACTCCGATAACCGGTTGGCCGGTTTGGATAATGCGCTGTTCGTCGGCGAAGGCTTCCTCGGCATGCTCCTTCGAGAAGAAGTCGAAGTCCGTTTTGCCGACGGCCTGGGCGGGGTCGCGCAGGCCGAACCTCTGGGCTTGGGCGCGGCTCGATCGCAGGAATCGCCCCTTGGAGTCCTTGAAGTAAATGCTGTCCGGCACGTTATCCAACAGTGTCCGCAGCAGGAATTGCTCGTGTTCCAGTTCGCGGGTTCGCTCGCGAACGCGTTCTTCCAGTTCTTCCTTTGTCTGTCGCAAGAGGATCGTCTCGCCGCCGTACCAGGCGGCCAGCAGTGCGACCAGAGACACTGCGGCCAGACCGATGAGGTTTTTCTTCAGCTCCCAATCCGCATTGGCCAGGGCGACGGCCCTCGGCACCGTAGCTGTCGCGTACATTTCGACCTTGGCATTCCTTCCGCTCACGGGGTAGTAGGCGTAGATTCGCTCGACTCCGGCGGCATCCTGTCCCTCATCGGTGCCGCGACCATTAAACAATGCGACGTCTTTGATCCTCTCAGCCTGAGTAGAGAGCTTCCCGACCGGGTCGTCGGCGGTTGGCGCATGCGCGATGATCAGGCCGTTGCGATCGACCATGGCGAGTTCCACTCCTTCGGGCGCCTGAACGTGCATGAGCAACCGGCTCAGACGGGCAAGATCGAGCGCGGCAAACACGACGCCCTGAACCTGGCCATTGTCTCCGAGCAGCGGATACCCGACACTGACGGATGGTCGCGCCGAGACGCCGCCAACCTGATAGTCTCCCACCGCAAAATCCCGCGACGCGATGGCATCCTTGAACCACCGCAAGTTCGCCACGGACGCCGGTGGATTCAACGGCACTGCGCTGCAGATGATGTTACCGCCAAGCCCCGCGACGCCGAGGTTGGAGTAAACATCATACCGCTGCATCAAATTTCCCAGGGAGTCCGAACACTGGGCGGGGTCTCCGCTGCGCACACCGGGCAATGCCGCCAAGGCGATCAGCAGTTCATGAGCGCCTTCGACGGTCCGTCCGCAATCGGCTGCGACCAGTCTGGTGATGCGGGCGACATCCTCTTCCGCCTGGTCGACAGCGGCCGCCCGCTGTCGGTGCGCATTGTAGTAGATGAAGGCCAGAGCGGGGATAATGGCGATGAGTACAAACAAGACAAGACGTCCACGCAAGCCACCGAGGAAGCGATTGTTCATGGCTTAATCTCCTGCAAGGAGCTAGACCAGACACCCTACCTGTGTCAAGAAATAAGTGGCGCTTACTACGAACCCCTGTCCTTTCCCCGGAATGGCTGCGCCGGACCGCCGGCTGGGCCGGTCCAACTCAAGTGAAAGCGAATGAAAGACCCGGTCTCGCCGGAATCAAACTTCGTTCTGGACAATCTGGTCCAACGTCTGGCGTTTGCGGATGAGGGTGACGGATCCGTTCTCCGAGATCATGACCTCGGGGGCTTCGGGGAACGAATTGTAGTTCTTGGCCGACATACTCGAACAGTAGGCGCCGGCGCTGCCGAGCACCACCAGATCGCCAATCCGCGCTTCCGTTAGCAGCCGCCGTTGCAGGGCCTCGGGTCTTCTTGGAGCGGGTGTGAGCACGTCGCCACTTTCGCAGCAGTGCCCGACAACGACGTATTCTCGCCGGCCGCGTCGGCCCGCGCCGTCGGGCACGACCCCGATGGGGTGTTGCGCTCCGTACATGCTCGGCCGCAGCATCTCGGTCATGCCGGCATCCAGCTTGAGAGAGCTGTGCCCGCGGAGCCCGGTATCGACGACGTCGATGACGGTCGCGATGAGGGCGCACGCATTGGCCACGAGATAGGTGCCGGGCTCCACTTCCAGGTGCAACCGGCGCCCGTGTTTCGCGGCGAATGATCGAAACGCCCCGGCGACGCGCCGGCCGATGGCCTGCAAGTCCGTCGTCTCTTCGCCGCTCACCCGGCCGACCTTGTATCCGCCACCGAGATTCAGCACGGTCACGTCGGGAAGCCGCGCGCACGTCTCGAGAGACATCCGCGCCACGCGTTCCCACACCCTCGGGTCGCTCCCCGATCCGATGTGCGTGTGCAGACGCGTGAACTTCAGGCCGTACCGCCGCCCGGCCGCCAGCGCTTCGGGCAGGTGCTCGTGCCAGATGCCGAAACTGGCCGACGGCCCGCCGACATTCGTCCGGTTGCTGTGCCCGGAACCAAGGCCCGGGTTGATGCGGATCGACAGTGGGCGGCCCGGAAACCGCGTTCCAAATGCGCGGATTTGTGCGATGGAACAGGCATTGAACAGGATTCCCCGTCGCACCAACGCCGGCAGGTTGTCGGGAAGCTGCTGCGCCGTAAGCTGAATCCGTTCCGGGGCAACGCCCGCGAGGAGCGCGCGCTCGACCTCGTAGCCGCTGCTTGCATCCACATGCAGACCGGCGTCGGTCAATACTCTGAGCACGGCGCTGGTCGGGCAGGCCTTCATCGCATACCGGGCCGTCAGGCCGTACGCGTTGGGAAAACCGAGCACGAGACGGGCCTGGCGCCGCAACGTCCTCTGATCGTACACGAACACGGGCGTTCCGAACTTCCTACGGATGGAACGGGCCTTCTCGTTGGTCAGAAACGGGATCAGCTTCATGCTCGTCTTTGCGCATCGTGTTTTGGCCGGGCCTCGCGCCCACCGTCTACCGTCTGGGAACTGAGCCACGACGGGCCGGCGAAGTCAATCGTGAAGCGGAGCGGACTCGCTGTGCCGCAGCGTGGCGCTGAGAGTAAGCGCCAACGAGCGTCGGGTTCAGCCATGCGTTGAGAGTGATCGCCATCTTATCCATGCCAGGTGCGCGACATGTTCCAAAACACGAATGAAAGGCACGCCAACACGAGGCTCTCGATCATGCCAATCGCAGCCATCCAGAAAAGCGGGCGCCGTCCGCTTCTTGAAGCCCCGAACAAGCCAACAAGTCCGAAAACAAAACTGGTGACAAGGATGCAGAATGCCGCCATGAAAGCCACACCCAGACGCCCGTCCGTGGCGACCGCAATCGAAAACCAGACTATCGGAGCAATTATCGGAGCGAGTAGGCCGTACCACGCGGCTATCGTAAAAAGCGCAGAGCCACAAGCTGGAACGTCTTGTTGAGACTGCTGGCTCATAATGCCTGACAATCAATCCATTGTAGCGGAACCCGAAACTCTCCTGACTTGGCTATCGCTTCGGCCCGTTGATTGCGGTGCGTGGACGGGCCTGGAGGGATCAATGGATCGGATCGACATATCTTTGAATTCAAAGTCCACCATATTGTCACAGCGGTAGCCAATCGCCACGCGGGCCATGGATAGAATGACGTTCTCGGAACAACGGCATTCCGAGTTTCCTCCTTCCGTCGGCCCCCATTGGCCGTGATCCTCAAATTCCAGAACCTTCTGAAAGCCGTCCCCATTACCGGTCATGTCCAGATACGATTCCAGTTTCATTCCCGTGGCGGTCCGGTACAGGACGGCCTTCTGCACGACAACGCGGCCGTCATCGAATGGCGGGACCGCGTGCTCCTTCTCGGGGTCCGACCGGGTATATCCGCTGGTGTGGTCGCTATCCTTCTCGAATTTGACGCGGCCGGTGAGCGGATAGACGTTGAAATGGTAGCTCATCGACTCGCAACTCGCGGGGACCGCCCGGTCCTTCCCGGTCTTGGCCTTCTTCGACGTCTGCCTGTAACCGCCCGGAACCAACTCGATATGCGCTCTCCCGTTCCGAGTGCCGGGGCCGGTTTTCACCACCTTGAATCGCCACGTTTGCTCGATGTTCAGGAAGTCGCCTTTGCCATCGGGGCTGTCCGGCGGTTTGAACAGATAGCCTTTGGCCAGCACCTTGGCGATATCGAACGTCTCAATCGCGTTCTCGTCGGCTGCGGGATCGCTCAACACCTCGACCCTCATTTCCGTGGCGTCTTCGGGTTTAAACCATCCGTTGCCGACGGTGACGATCCGCTGTTCCATGAAGCGAGGATCGTGTGGATTCCCGTCGTACGTCCAGTTGTTGGCGGGCTGCGGAGCATCGGCGTAGAGTTTTTGGATTCCGAACTTGTCGACGTCCGCAGCCAGACAAGGAACGGCCAATGCAACTCCGACGGCAATAACGTAACAGGACAGGGCGTTTGGCAGGTGACAAAGTCTCATGCGAGCCTCAACCGGAGTTCATGCTAGGCTCGCGCTCCAGGGCTGTCAACCGGATTGCCGACGGCGCGCGGTCATGCCCAACGGTCCTTGGTCGCACATTTTGCCTTGCGTGAGGTGCCGGCAGATTTCATCATGGGGCCATGTCCTATCGAGCCTGGTTCCAGTGTATCAATGACGAGTGTCACGCCAAGTATCCGCTCAACGAGATCATTTATCGCTGTCGGACGTGCGGCTCGTTGTTGGAAGTGGCCCACGACATGCACGCGCTGGCGCGCCGCGACGCAAAGGCGTGGATGAAGCTGTTCGAGGAGCGCTACAAATCCAACGAGTGGCCCCACGGCTCCGGTGTCTGGGGCAAGAAAGAGTGGATCCTGCCGCAGATCGCCGACGACAACATCGTGTCGCTCTACGAGGGCGGGACGAATCTATTTTGGGCGGAACGTTTCGGCAAGGTCATCGGCGTGGACGATCTGTGGGTGAAACTCTGTGGCAACACGCACAGCGGGTCGTTCAAGGATCTCGGCATGACCGTGCTGGTGTCGCAGGTCAAACAAATGATCAGCGAGGGCGCGCCGATCCAGGCGGTCGCCTGCGCATCCACAGGCGACACCTCGGCGGCGCTGGCGGTGTATTGCGCGGGAGCCGGCATTCCCGCGATCGTGCTGTTGCCGAAGGGCAAGATTTCCATCGCCCAGCTCGTGCAGCCGATCGCCAACGGCGCGCTGGTGTTGTCGCTCGATACCGATTTCGATGGTTGCATGAAGGTCGTGCAGGAAATCACCAAGGACGAGACGATTTACCTGGCGAACTCGATGAATTCGTTGCGCATCGAGGGACAGAAAACGGTCGGGATCGAAATCGTTCAGCAGTTCGACTGGGAGAGTCCGGATGTGATCGTCATTCCCGGCGGCAATCTCGGCAACGTCTCGGCGTTGGGCAGCGGGCTGTTGATGATGCGCGATCTCGGGCTGATTACGGAGTTGCCGCGCATCGTCGTCGCGCAGGCCGAGCGGGCGAACCCGTTGTATCGCTCGTACCTGAAACACTTCGAGAGCTTCGAGGCGGTCCAGGCGCAGAAGACGCTGGCCAGCGCGATCCAGATCGGCAATCCGGTCAGCTACGAGAAAGCCGTGCGCACGCTGCGTCAGTTCAACGGCATCGTCGAGCAGGCGACCGAGCAGGAACTGGCCGACGCGGCGGCGCTGGGCGACCGCACCGGCATGTTCAACTGTCCGCACACTGGCGTGGCGCTGGCGGTGTTGATCAAGCTGCTGAAGGCCGGCAAGATCGACAAGTCCGAGCGCGTGATCGTGATCTCGACGGCGCACGGTTTGAAGTTCGCCGATTTCAAGGTCCGCTACCACGAGAACAAGCTCGAATTTCCCGCGCAGTACGCGAATCAGCCGATCGAGCTGCCGGCGCGCGTGGATGCCGTCAAGGAAGCGCTCGCGCAAGCCGTGAAGCAGAGGAACAAGATCGATGCCTAGGAAATCTTCGCAGCCCAAACGCTACCAGCCGGCCACGCTCGCCGTCCACGGTCTCGGTCGCGAGCCCAAGGCGCACTTCTCGGTCACGACACCGATTGTGCAGACGTCAAACTACTACTTCGACTCGACCGCCGACGTGCTGGAGTTCATGAAGGCCAAGAGCGAGGGCCGGATCGTTCGCGAGCACGAGTACGGCCGCTACGGCAACCCGACCCAGGCGGAGTGCGAACGCAAACTCGCCGCCATCGAGGGCGCGGAGCGGGCCTTGCTGTTCTCGACGGGCATGAGCGCCGTGGTGATGACCCTGTTGGCGTACCTGCGGCGCGACGCGCACATCATCTTCACCAGGGACTGTTACCGGCAAACCCGCGATTTCGCGACGAACATCCTCGCCGGGTTCGGCATGCACGTCTCGATTGTCGACCCGACCGCTGCGGAAATCGCCAGGGCCGTTCGGCCCAACACAACGATCATTTTCACCGAGTCGCCCACGAATCCGTACCTGCGCGTGCTCGACATTCCGGCGATCGTGAAAGTCGCTCGGCAACACAAGGTCAAGACCATCATCGATGCCACGTTGGCCACGCCCTACAACATCCAGCCGTTGGCGATGGGCGTGGATGTCGTCATTCACTCCGCCACGAAATATCTCGGCGGCCACAACGATCTGCTCGCCGGCGTCGCCCTCGGCAGCACCAAGATGCTCGATGATCTGTACAAGATGCAACGGATGATCGGCGCCACGCCGGATCCGTTTACCTGTTTTCTACTCGAACGCGGCCTGAAGACCTTCGCGATGCGGATGGAACACCACAACCGCGCCGGACTCGCGATTGCCCGCATGCTGGAGGCGCATCCGAAGATCGAGAAGGTCTGGTATCCCGGCCTGCGGTCGCATCCCGACTACAAGATCGCCAGCAAACAGATGCGCGGGTTCGGCAGCGTGATCACCTTCCTCGTCAAGAGCGGCGAAAAGGAAACGCGGAAGTTCATTGATTCGCTGGATTTGTTTCTCATTACGCCAAGCCTCGGCGGGAGCGAAAGCCTCGTCACACAGATGGCCACGATGTCGTTCTTCGACTATCCCGAAACGTACCGCCGCTCCATCGGCATGGTCGACAACCTTGTCCGCATCGCCCTCGGCCTCGAGGACGTCGACGACCTGATCGCCGATCTCCAGCAGGCGCTGGCGAGAATCTGAGCCGGTCGTGACGGGGTAAATGGAGAATCTGTCATGTGCCACGCGTCGACTCTAACTACCGCTCGTCGAGCTTTTCCTTGGCATCGTCTGAAAGGCCCTGTAGCCGGCAGAGCCGCGGCGGCAGCGAACTTCAATTAGCTACATCATGCCGGGCAGGTTCATGCCGGCGGTGACCTTGCCCATCTCGTCCTCTTGCGTTTTCTTCGCGGTCTGCAACGCGTTGGTCACGGCCCCGAGAACCAGATCCTCCAGCATCTCGACGTCCTTCGGGTCCACGACCTTGGGATCGATCTTGATCGACACAATCGAGCCGTCGCATTTCGCCACGGCCTTCACCGCGCCACCGCCAGAAGTGGCTTCCACTTCACGCTGCGCCAGCTCCTCCTGCACGCGCTGCATCTCCGCCTGCATCTTCTGGGCTTGTTTGAGAAATTTTCCTAAACCGGCCATATCATCCTCCACGAACACACGGGCGAGACGCCCGCGCCACTATTTTCTGACTTCGACGATTGTTCCTTTAAAAATCTCCAGCGCTTTCTTGATCAATGGATCGTTCTTGAATTCTTCGAGGCCTTTCTTGCTCGGGTCCGCTCCCTTCCCCGACGCGGCCGCTTTGGCCGGCGGCGGGGTTGCGCTCCTGATAACCTCAAATTTCAGGGCCACATCCATCCGCAGTTTCTCTTTGAGCTTCGCCTGCAACACCTCGATGTTGCGCGGGCGATCGGCAAACTCACGGCGGTCGGCAAATTCCTGGTCGAATCCGATCACGAGCACGTTGCCCTGCATCCCGAGTGGTCGCGTGCCGACCAGATAACTCCGGGTCAGCGGCGTGACCTTGCCGAGATGCTCGACCGCGTATGCCCACGCGTCTTCGAGTGAAGCGGCGCCTGCGGCGGCAACGGATGGGGCTGTCTCGGCCGGACGTTGCGGTTGTGGCGCGGCCGGCGCCGGTTTGCTGACCTCCGTTGTGCCGGCCCTGGCCTCGCTCACCACGGGCAGGCTCGTCGCGCTGGCGCCGATCACCACCTGCCCCTTCAATTCATTCAGCTTCTTCAACACGCCATCGATGCCCATCATCTCGCGCGCCTTCACGGCTTTCACGAGCGCGATCTCCAGGAACACGCGCTTGGACAGCGCGTACCGCAGCCGCCCTTCCGCCGCGGACAGCGCGTCGATGATCCGCAGCACCGCGTCGGAATCCGTCCGCTTCGCCTGTGCCTTCAACAGATCGATTTCCGTCTCGGGCAACTGGAGCGATTCCGTCCCCTCCTCGCCCAGGGTCACCACCAGCAGGTTGCGAAAATGATCGAGCATGTCCGCCGTCAGCCGTTGCAGATCTTTGCCCACGTCATCGAGCTTCTTCAACACCTGCAGCGCCTTGATCGTCTCCCCGTCAATCACCGCGTCCGTCAGCCTCGCGATCTGATCGTGGGCGACGAGACCGAATACCGACAGCACGTCGCTCTCGGCAATCTTGTTCCCGCAAAACGCGATCAACTGATCGAGCGCGCTCTCGGCATCGCGCAGTCCGCCCTCGGCCCCGCGCGCAATCGCCGCCAGCGCCGCGTCATCGATCGAGACCTTTTCCTTCTTGGCGATGCTCTTGAGGTGTTCGACGATCAGGCTCGACGGAATCCGCCGCAGATCGAACCGCTGGCAGCGCGACAGGATCGTCGGCAACACTTTTTGCGGCTCGGTCGTGGCAAACAAAAACTTCACATGCGGCGGCGGCTCTTCCAGCGTCTTCAGCAGCGCGTTGAACGCTTCCTTCGTCAGCATGTGTACTTCGTCGATGATGTAGATCTTGAACTTGCCGCGGGCGGGCGCGTACTTCACCGTCTCCCGCAACTCGCGCACCTCATCGATGCCGCGGTTGCTCGCGCCGTCGATCTCCAGCACGTCCAGCGACCGGCCCTCGGCAATCTCCTTGCAGTTGTCGCACTTGTCGCAGGGCGTGACGGTCGGCCCTTTCACGCAATTCAGCGCCTTGGCGAAGATGCGGGCGGTGGAGGTCTTGCCGATGCCGCGCGGGCCGACAAACAGATAGGCGTGGGCGAGCCGGTTCTGCTCAATCGCGTTCTTCAACGTGGTGGTGACATGCTCCTGCCCCACCACGTCGTCGAACTGCTGCGGGCGCCATTTCCGCGCCAGAACCTGATATTGCTGTGCCATGATTACGAAGGGATGAAGGATGAAGGATGAAGGGTGAGGGAAGCGGCCCAGCCTCGAAGGCCACGGCTTCCCGCTCTCAGTCCCGCCTGATTTTGAAACGCCAAATTCATCCGTCCGCCTTCCTCCCTCATCCTTTCCGAAAAATGGTCGTGCACCTCGCGTTGACGAACGACATCGGCTCGCGCGCCGCGGTTGAAGCTCCAGCCAGGCGCCCCGACGGCACATGGAACATCAAGCTCACCGTTGCTGTCTTCCGACCCTGGCGGGGTTCGCAGGCAACCATTGCATCGGACCCGGCTTTCAACGCCGCCCCGCGGGTTGCTCGCCCACATCGCCGCCGCGGCGAGGAATTCGACCCAGCTATAGCGGGTTGCTGGCCAGCCCCGAATTTCTTCGGGGTGAAGGAACCGCTAACTCCCCGTCTAGCACGACCAAAATCGCGGCCCGATCTCCCGGGCCGTCATCTAAAAAACTGGAGCCGATGGTCGGGATCGAACCGACGACCTACGGTTTACGAAACCGTTGCTCTACCAGCTGAGCTACATCGGCCTGTTCTGACTGCTGAGCCACGCTTCGATATAAGCACGGCTCTTTCTCTTCTTCAAGGCTCTCTCAACCTGACGGGCGGCTGCCAGGCTTCCAAATTGTTGCCATCCAGCGACACCCACCGGGAGCATCCGTGCCGTCGTATGGACCTGCCCGCTCGCGTGCTGATGATACCGGCGAATCAAGTGATCGGTCGATCCAATGTAATACCGATCGCTGCGTCCGGACTTCAACACGTACACGTATCCACTCATCGAACCGACGACCCTACTCCGAATGACGGCACCGTCATTCGGAGTTGCTCTACCAGCTGAGCTACATCGGCGAAATTGGCGTTCACCATTATGCCACGTTTCCCCCCACGCGCAAGCAAATCGCGGCGACGGCGAAGGCATTCGCCTTCATCACGCAGGCCAGACGTAACTTCCCGGCTTGATCGTCAGCAGGAAATCGGAGTCACTCTCGACGGCCAGCGTCGCGACGCCGGGAGCAAGCTCGCGCACGACCGTCAGCCGCCGCCAGCCCATGCGCCGCACCAATTCCGCCGACGTCGTGCCACCTTCGGCGTACACGTGACGTATCTCGGTCTGCCGCAGCACCGACTCGGCAACCCGCACGAGATGCCCGGCCAACCGTTTGGCAATTGCTCGATCGCGCACGGTGGGCAGCCCGACATTTAAGATCACGCGCGAATGCGAACCAAGCGCCGCGATCACTCGCTGACCGATGGCCTCGGCCTCCGCCGCGCTGAGTCTTCCGCCTTTCGCCAATTCGCGCGGCAGCGAGAAGACCGGCGTCCCGCGCGCCCGAGCCGAAGTCACAAATTCGCGTGACGATCTGCTCGCAGTCCCGCAGACAAACAACTCCCGCGGCGAAGAACGGCGCTTCGCAGAAGCGCCGTTGCAACAGGTTCGGTGCGATCCGACTTCAGCCGCGAGCAGTGCGGCAAAAAATTCGGCGCCGCCCGCCACCAGGATTTCGGACGAGCGCTTGTCAGCCCATTGACGCAGGTCGCTTGGTGACCCGGCCTCGCCCCCGATGATGCCAACGTCCGGAAACGAATCGCACACACCGCAGACGCGAACCGGAAACGGCTTCGAGGTTCCCAGCAACCGGAGGACTTCCGATGATTTGCGCGGATGTTCCGGGTCGCGGGCGAATTCCGTCTGGTGAATCGGCTTTCCGGAAATGAAATACCGGCCTCTGCGAATCACGCGGCCCGACGACGGATTCGCCGGCACCAACAAGGCGCGGCTCAGACGAAGCGCGTCCATCACGCCCTCCAGTTCCGCCACGATCGGACCGCGCAGGACCGAGTCCACCTTCTTGTAGATCCAGCTCGCTCCGGATTTGCAAAGCAGTCGGGCCGCCGCCGCCGCGCGCCGCCGAGCCTCCGCGGGAGAGCACCCCCGCGAATCGGTGTCGATGCACACCAGATCCGCCTTGCCACTCGGTTTGCCTCTGACGACGACATCCGCCCGCAGGCCATAGCGCATGCCCACCGCGCCGATTTCGGCCGCCCCGGTCAAATCGTCGGCAACGACACCAATCATGCGGATTCAGCCCGCCCTTGCTGTCCGGAGGCCAGGTCGACCGCCACGCGGATTGCCGCATACAGGCTCCGCGGATCGGCCACGCCTTTCCAAGCGATGTCGAACGCCGTCCCGTGATCCACCGACGTGCGCACGATCGGCAGGCCCAGCGTGACGTTCACACCGGTATCGAACGCCAGCATCTTGAACGGAATGTGCCCCTGATCGTGGTACATCGTGACAATCGCGTCGAACCGCTTGCGTTGTGACGGCGTGAACGCGGCGTCCGGCGGCAACGGACCTTCCGCCGCGATGCCGTTCCCGTTCGCCCGCTGCACCGCCGGCTGGATGATCTGTTCCTCTTCATGCTGACCGAACAATCCGTGCTCGCCGGCGTGTGGGTTCAATCCGCACACGGCTAGGCGCGGCGCGCGACCCAGCATCCGTCGCATCGCCTCGTCGGTCAGCTCGATGACATCGAGGATGCGCTCGGTTGAGAGCTTTCGAGGCACCTCGGCGTAGCCGACGTGCGTCGTGACCATGCTGACGGTCAGCACGTCGGAGCGCAGCATCATGCAACTGCGTTTCGCGCCTGTCAGCGCCGTGAAGATCTCCGTGTGACCGGGATACGGCACACCCGCTAGGCGCAACGCTTCCTTGTGGACCGGCGCGGTGACGACGCCGGCGATTCGGCCCGCCATCGCCGCGCGAATCGCCTGCTCGATCCAGGCGAACGCCGCCTTGCCACATGCGGGGGAGATCGCGCCGACCCGGAACGAGGCCGCATCCATCGCGGCGCAGTCAACAATCAGCGGCTCGCCGATTGTCCCGCCCTTCTCCCATTCCGCCAGCGAAACCGTGCGGCAACCGGGAACCGGCAATCCGGCTTGGGCAAGGCGTTTGATCACGCCGGCGCCCCCGAACAGAACCGGCACGCACGCACGCAGCACGGAGGGTTCGCGCAATGCTCGCGCACACAGCTCCGGGCCAACACCGGCCGGGTCGCCCATCGTGAGTCCGAGGATGGGCCTCGCGCTCATGGTGCACCTTCCAACAAATGCAGCCGGGCCATCTCACGCCGAATCGTTTCCATCTCCGATTTCGAAACCGCGCGGAGCGGCGGCAGGACATCCGGCCCGCACAATCCGCGACAGGCCAGCATAGCTTTGAGGGCGGCCAGCGATTCGCCCAGCTTGCGACCCTTCTGATACAGAGCCGTCACCTCGGCCATGCGGACGTCACAACGATCCATCTCAGCCCAATCGCCGCGACCCGCGGCTTCGCACACCTGCCGGCACACGTCGGGAATCAGATTGCCCGCGCTCGGGACGATGCCGTCGGCGCCCAGTTTCAATCCCCGGGCCATGAGCGCGCCGACGCCGACGAGCACGGAGAAGTTCGCCCGTCCACCGAATCGGCTCAGCGATTCCTCGAGCCGGGCCGCGTTGTTTTCGGAGTCCTTGACACCGGCCAGCTTCGGGTTTTCCGACAACCGCGCGACGACGTCGAGGGGAACGGACACGTTCGTCGTGGACGGAATGTTGTAGAGAATCACGGGACCGCGCAGCGCGTCGAGAACCGACCCGAACCAGGGCAACAGTTGCTGCGCCGGAAACGACACGGGCGGGCGAACCACGATCGCGTCGACGCCAGCGCCAAGATATTCATTGCCGTCGGCGATCTCATCGGGCCGGGCATCGCCAATGCCCGCGTACACCACCGCGCGGCGTCGAGCCCTCGCCACCGTGAGATCGACCAATCGCCGGCGCACCGGGCGCGGAATCGATGCGCCCTCGCCCGTGGTGCCCACGACGAAAACACCGTCCACGCCGCCCGCCACAATGAAATCCACCAGACGATCCACCGCCGGCTCGTCGAGGTCGCCCGCCGCGGTCACCGGTGTGACCATTGGCACCACCACGCCATGATATTTCGATCCATTCCCCATCTCAGTAAGCCCCTTCGTAAATCCGCAAGGCGTCCTCTTCCGTGACCGGTCGCAAATTGTTCTTGAGTAGACGCGTGACCTGCATCGCCGACCCGGCCATGGACGCGACCGCGTCGCGCGGGACGCCCAACTCCGACATGCGTTGCGGGATTCCACACGCCCGCGACAACTGGACCAGATAATCGACGCCCCGCTGGGCAATGTCGAGCGTCGAGCCGCCGCGCGGCACGCCAAGGGCGAGTGCCACCTCGGCGTAACGATCGGGCGCGGCCGACAAATTGAAGCGCAGGACGTGCGGCAACAGCACGGCATTGGAGACCCCGTGCGCCACATGGAACCGGCTCCCCAACGGATACGCCAGCGCGTGAACGGCGGCGGTGTTGACCGGCCCCAGGCACAAGCCCCCATAGAGGCTGCCCAGGGCGAGATTTGCGCGGGCCGTCTCGTCGCGACCGTTGCGCACCGCGCCGAGAAGATTGGCGGAAATGAGGCGGATGCCCTGCGCCGCGTACGCGTCCACAATCGGGTGCGCGAACTTGTTCGCGTAGGCCTCGATGCAATGTGTCAGTGCATCCATCCCCGTGGCTGCCGTCACCGCCGGCGGGACCGACAGCGTCAGCAGCGGGTCGACATACGCCGCGTCGGGAACCAGATGCGGGCTCACCACACCCTTTTTCAACTGATCGGCTTCGTCGAGCAGGATGGCATTCGGAGACACTTCGCTGCCTGTCCCCGACGTTGTCGGCAGACAGATGAGAAACAAATCGCGCTGTTGCAGGAGACCGATCCCGAACACCTCGGCGACGTTCTGCCGGCCGCGGGAGAGAGCGGCGGCGAGCTTGGCCACATCCAGTGCGCTGCCGCCGCCAATGCCGAGCACCGCCTCGACCTTTTCCTCACGGGCGGTTTTCAAGACCTCCTCGAACACAGGAATGGTCGGCTCTTGATCCACGGGCCGACCCCGAACCACATCGCAATGGGCGCGACCAAGCGCATCCAGCAGAGAACCAAGCTGCGGCAGGACCGGAGTACTGGTCACGAGCAACGCGCGCCGAATGCCGCGTTGCTCGAGAGGTTCCACGCAACTCGCGGCACAACCGTTGCCGAAGACGATCCGTGGCGGTTGAAGCAGGGTGATCGGGTTCATACCTTCGGTGTCGTGGCGATCAATGCTTCTGCCCCGGAAACCCTCCGGCTTTCCAGCCAGCCCCACAATGTCAGGGACCGACCGCCCGGTTCGGCGGCAAAGAACCGGCTGACCACGTAGCCGACCGCCAGCAAAAGGACGTGGCCGATGCCGGCAACTAGCACGGCCGGCAGTGTGAAATTATAGCGCCCAAGATCCCATATGGGGGGGGTCCCACTAGTGAACATGGCCCACGTGGTGAATAACAAACAGGCGGCGATACCGGCGAAAGCGCCCTGCCGGTTCGCGCGCGGACTGAGGAACGCCAACAGGAACAGCCCGGCCAGCCCGCCAGCGATGATCGATGTAACGGTGTAATAAAATGACAGAACGCGATTCGAGTAGACCGCGATGACAATGGCGATGGCCACGCTGATCGCCCCGCAGACGGCCACGATCCATTTACCCATCACCAGCCGCTGACCGTCCGTCGAATCCGGGCGCAGCTTGCGGTAATAATCTTCCACACCGACCACCGAGAGACAATTCAGATCGGAGGACAACATCGACATGGCCGAGGCGACCAGCGCGGCCATGAATAAACCCGCAAACCCGGCGGGAACCTTCGTGGCGAGGAAGTGCGGGAAGAATTCGTCGGTCTTGCCCAGGGCCGGCGCCGCGCCCGCCAACCGATAGTACGCCCACACCAGCGTGCCGATGAGCATGAACAGTGTCCAGGCCGGCACGCACAACAGCGCGCCCAGCGCGACGCCCTTGAAGGCTTCGCGGTCCGATTTCGCCACCAGATAGCGTTGCACGAGCGTCTGGTCGGCGGTGTATTTTTGCAAATACCAGAAAAATCCGTACACCACCATGACCCACACGTTGCCCTTACTGGAGAGTTTCCACGTGAAACTGCCGAGGCTGAATTTGTGGTTGTCCCAGGCGAGACGAAACGCCGCCGACGGGCCGCCGGGAACCAAGTACAGCAGAAACCCAAGGCAGACAAAAATGCCGACGCATTTGACGAATCCCTGGATGACGTCGGTCCAGATTACCGCTTCCAATCCGCCGATGAGCGTGTAGAACACGGTCACCACCCCGGTGACGATCATCACGGCGTAGATGTTCCAGCCGGTGATACCGGTAACGATGAGCGCCAGCGTGTAAAACACAAAGCCCATCTTCGAGAAATGTCCCGCGATGAACGCCAGCGCGCTGTAGGCCCGCGCCCCGTAACCGAAACGGCGCCCGAAATACTCGTAGGCGCTCATGCCGACCGCGTGACGGAAGAATGGGATGATGACCGCGCCGACCAACATCAGGACAGCCACCACCATGAAACCGGGCACGAGCTCGTTCCAGTTTCCCGCGTAGGCCGAGCCCGGATAGGCGGTGAACGTGATGCTGCTGATCAGCGCCGCGTAAATCGAAATCCCCATCGCCCAGTAGGGGATCGAACGCTTGGCGACAAAATAGGTCTCGGTCGAGGTTTGCCGTTTGGCAAAACGCAGACCGATCAGAATCATCGCCACCATGTAGATGGCCATGACCACCAAATCTGCCCATCGCAATGTTGACATGTCTTGCTCCCAGTCTATAGCAACGCGCATGACTGGCGGCAAGTGATTCGCCGACGGTTTGGCAAGACTCTGAGTTGCCACATCTGGCTTGAGCGACGGCGCCGCGGATGATATGACTTGTGTCCAGTGAGCATCGGTCCGGGTCGTGGAGACAGCCAAACGTGGAACCGCAATTAGAGCCAGGCGCGATTGACCGGGCGGCAACCGCGCAACCGGACGTTTCCGCGTCCCGCGGCGGTTGGCTGGGCATCTTCCGTCCGGATCCGCCCGCCGCCGTGATGCTGACCGATCCGCAGGAGATTGCCCGGAAATACGCCCACTGGCAACGACTCGTCCTGATCTTCTCGATCACCGGCTACGCGACGTTCTATTTCGTCCGCAAGAACCTCAGTGTGGCCATGCCGGTGATGGGGAAGGCGCTGGCGATCGACAAGGTCGCGTTCGGCACATTCCTGACGCTGCACGGCGTGATTTACGGCGTGTCAAAGTTTCTCAACGGCTTCCTTGCCGATCGCTCGAACGCGCGCACGTTCATGGCCTGCGCCCTGGTCGTCTCGGCCCTGTTGAACTTCGCGTTCGGCTTCAGCACCGCCGTTGTCGCGCTCGGGCTGCTCTGGATGCTGAACGGCTGGTTTCAGGGAATGGGATTCCCGCCCTGCGCGCGACTCATCGCCAACTGGTTTCCCCCCAAGCAATTGGCGACAAAGTTCTCCATCTGGAATTCGTCCCACAACATCGGCAGCATCCTGATCGTCCTGTTGTGCGGGTTTCTGCTCAGCGGGAGGCTGTTCACGCCGGACTGGCGGCTGTGCTTTTTTGTGCCGGCGGGGATTGCACTGGTCGTTGCCGCGATGTTGTGGTTTGGCATGCCCGACACGCCGCCGTCCGTGGGGCTGCCCGAAGTCGAGGGCACGCGCGCCGAAGCGCAGGACAAGGAATCACACGAACATTTCCAGAAGTTTGTGGGTCGGCAGGTATTTGGCAACAAGTATATCTGGCTGCTTTCGGCGGCGAACTTCTTCGTCTACGCAATCCGCTACGCGGTTTTCGACTGGGGACCGACGCTGCTGGTGGAAGTCAAGCATCTCCAGATTATGTATGCGGCCTGGATGATCGCCGGGTTTGAAATCTTCGGGCTGATCGGCGCATTGCTGGGCGGTTGGCTAACGGATCGGTACCTGGGCGGACGCGCGGGACGGACCTGCGTCATCTACATGATTCTCGCGGGTGTCTCGGTGTTTCTCTTTTGGAAGGTCCAGACGGAGTCGAAGCTCCTGATCACCGGTCTGCTGTGCGCGACGGGCTTCTTCGTGTACGGCCCGCAGTGTCTGCTGGCCATTGCCTGCGCCAACCTCGCCACCAAACGCGCCGCGGCCACGGCGGTCGGTTTGACGAGCATTTTCGGCTACGCGAGCACAACGCTTTCCGGGTTCGGCTTCGGCTACCTGGTCAAACATTACGGCTGGGACGCCGGCTTTGAGGTTTTACTGGGCTGCGCCGCTGTCGGCACGCTGCTGTTCATTGCCGCGTGGCCGGCCAAGGCCCATGGCTATGGCGAATGACCCGCGCGATTACGGCTGCAGATAAATGCGGTAATAGCGGGAAGGAAAATTCGTCGCCCCACCCGAATCCAAATAGTTGGTCGAGACGCTGCCCGAGCCGGGAATGATGATCGGAGAACTCAGATTGGTGAAATTGTTGGCCGTGTACCCGCCGTTCACATCCCCCGGATTGACCTGCACGAGGTTGGTCGTCCCTCCCATGGTGGCCCAGGTGACGATCATATCAGTGCCGTTCGTCGGCGCGATGGATGTAATGACGAACGATGACGCGTTGGTGGTCTGGATGGGGACCGGGATGGTGTAATCCACCACGCAGGGCAGGTGATCGCTGGCGGTGGTCAGGTACTGATAAAGTTGCGTGGCGGTGATGCCCGTGACGTTGGTCGTCAGGTTGTTGTTCAGCGCGGTATTGGAACCGTTGTTCACGCTGCCCAGATACGGCACCGAGCCATTGTTCCCGAAGATATGGTACGTGCCGGGAACGAACGCCAGCCCGCTCCCCACTCCGTAGAGGACGTTGCTGGTCATGATCTGGATATCAAACCGCCAGTGGAGCGTTGTGTCTTCTTCACTCTTCAGGGCCAACAGGGAATTCAGGTCCCACTGTTCCGGGACGAAATTGGTCGGATTCAGCGGGTCAACACCCTGATTGATCCCGGGAGCGACGATGGTTTGGAATGCGGGCTCGGTATTGCTGCTGACGTTGTAATCGCCGACGTAGAGAATTCGGGCGGTGTTGGGCAACGTTGCGGAGTTGGCGCGGATGATCGCCGCTTCTCCCTGGCGCAACTGCTCGTCGCTCACTGCTTGTTTCGCTTTGTAGTGGCTGACGTACACATAAAACTCGTTTGTCGTCGTCGGCGTGACCCCTGCGGGGGCAAACTCGTAGCGCATCACCTCGCGATACTCGCCGCTGGCCGAGCCGAGTTGGCTGGTACCACCGGGTGGATCGACCGGGAGGGAAGCGAGGAGCTGAACCGTGTTGGTGTTGTAAACCATCGCGTTGGGGCCGTTGCCATTGGTGAGGATGCCGCCTTGTTCCGTGGCCTGGTAGGCGCTCATGGCATACGCGGCGGAGACGTTGCGGGAAGAATAGAAGGCATTCAGCCCGTTGACAATCGGCTGGACGGTGCTGGAATTGCTTGTTGTCTCCTCCAACGCCAGAATATCGATCGGCTGTGCGGGATCGCCGCCCACATTTTCTTCGCCAATTCCTTCGAGGACGCCTCCGTTGGTCACACTTCCGCCACTGGATGGAGCAATCAACCCCGGTAACGGAGCCGTGGCGCCGTTGATGTCCGCCTCGATGTTGTAGCACACAACGCGGATCGTGCGGTTGGTCGTGGCCTGGGCGGAAGCAACCGACGGGACCCCACAAACCGCGAGGAGCGCGGCGCATCGCAAGACAAACCAGTGCCTCGCGGTTGGGCGGATGGAGTCAATCTTCATCCGGATATCACGTCTGGTTCATCAGCGCGTGCGATGGTCCGCATCGGAAAATCGAGGGGCGCAGCCGCGAAGTCGTTTCATTCACCGAGTCGTGAACGCAGGCTTCATTGTTGTTCTGCCCGTGACCCGTTGGCTGCGCCCCGGATTCAGTCGCTTGACACCTACGGCGTAATATTGAACGGCACCGTGGTTGCGCTGTTCCAGCCCGGCGCCGTGAACACCAGTGTGTACCCGGTGCCCGCGGTGTCGATGGACAAGTCGCCGAACGTCGCCACACCGGCCACCGGATTGACGGTGAGCGTGCCGCTGAGATTGCCGCTGCTCGGGTTGGTGCCAATGGCTACCGTGATCGGGGTAACCCCGACGATCGGCGCCCCAGACTGGTCGACCACCTGCACTTTGATTGTGCTGATCGTGGCGCCGGCCGCGGTGTCCGTCGGTTGCTGTACCACGGACAAGCCGATGGGAATGCCGACGCGGCGCAGCCGGTAGTAGCGGGACGGTCTGTTGGTGGCTCCGTTCGCATCCAGGAAACTGGCCAACTGCGGTCCATAGCCGAGCGTGAACAGGCTGCCGCTCAGGTCGGTGAACGTACTGGAGTTGTAATTGCCTTTTGCATCGCCGTTGCTGGCCTGCACCACATAGCTGTTGCCGCCCATTGCGTTCCACGCAAGACTCACATCGTTGCCGCTCTTCGCGATCGACGTAATCCGGAATGTAGACGCCGGCGCAAGGGCCACACCCCGCCACCGCGTATTCGCGGGTGCCGACGCGATGGGAGCTGGCAACGTGCCCGACAGCGTCCCGCCAAATCCGCTCGAATCCGTAAGGGCGTACAGGTTGCCGGCGTAGTTGGCGGCGGTGTTCCCCGATGCGACGACGTACAGCGTGACGTTTGTCTGATTACCGTTTACGGTAACGCTGCCCGCCAGTTGACGCAACCCGCCCGTGCCACTCGTAAGGGTCGCGTTGCCAGCGATCGAGCCGGTTTCGTACCAGTTGTTGCTGACGGCGGGATTGTAGGTCCACTTGGAGACGCCACCCGTCACACTTCCATCGTCGGCAATGTAAACCGTGTCGATGTTACTGTGAATGCCATCCTGCAAATGGAGGGCGAGAAATCCGTACGGGCTCACCAGAGCGCCGCCGCTGCCCACGATGTTGGTCAACCCGAACTCCGTGCAGAGCACCGTCGGGAAATTCGTGCCGCTGGCGTACACGCCGCCCGCGCTCACATTGTAGACTTGCTGTTGTCCATCCGGATACGCGTGCCCGGGCACCGGATTGAAAATGCCAACCGTACGCTTGTTGGTGGTGCCTTGCAGCGGGACGGCGGTGTTGGCGCCCAGGGGTATGTACGACTCGCCACCGCCAGCCGACGAAGCGACCCAGAAATTGCTGCCATCCGGTGTGGCCACGCCACGCATATCAGCACCGGAGCCCGTGGTAATGTTGTTCGGGGTGGTCGAGGTGTCAAAATTCCCGAGCCAATCGACTCGCGCGACCACACGCGGCAATGACGCACCCGCCGTGGAGGATATGTTGAGGTTGCCGACGCCGGGTTGGGTCAGGAGCCAAAGCCTGTTGGTGCCATACCCGACAAACGTCAGATACTGGCCATCGGAGGAAAGCGCCAACTCACCTTCGCCCGTGTTGCCACCGGTCAGGTCGATCGGGAAATTCGTGGCGCCGCCGGCGCTGATGAACTGGTTGGTTGGCGCGACGATCGACTGCACGAATGTTCCGTTCGCCGTATACTCGTCCAAGAACAGGCTATTGCCCGCGTTGGTGAGTGCTTCCGTGCCATCGCCCACGCGCAGGATCACCACATTCCCCTGCGTGAAGGGCGCCGCCCATATCGTTGTTCCCACTAGCGACATCAGTGCTGCAAAAACAAATGCCCGTTTCATTCCTACGTTCTCCTCATCCTTGTTGATTGTTCCTCGCCTTGATCGCCTGCTCCAGTGGGCCGCTTCACGGCCACCACCTCAAATCCGGGAAATTCGTAATACCGTTGCCCCCCTTGAAGAACGCCTCGTTTGGAAACCATCCGACGTGGCCATCCACGAACAGGAAATGGCATCCGTTCAAATGCAGGCTCTGATAGGGGGACAGGTAGCTCGGTGAGTACTGAGTCGGGTCGCCGTGCGGTTGATGCCCGTAGATGTCAAATAGAACCACGGTCTGGCTCGGGTAGCTAAAACTGCTGCGGCGGGCCCGCGGGGTCTGATTGCCGCTGAGCGTCCCCGTGTTTCCCCCATCCAACAGATCGTTCATCGCGTAGTCGAATACATTCAGCCCCGACACGCTCGTGGGGTGCGTCCGGTTCTTCTCCGGGCAGACCCAAATGATGTTGGAGGGGATCCTCTTGCCGACCCAGGTCCCAGTCGGGGGAAGTGTATACTTCAAGTACTTGTAGGTTGGCTGCTTCACGTAGGGGGGTATCGCATTCCCCCACGCCTGGAGATTGTTGTCTCCCGCCGTCGAGGCATCCCCTTCGGCCGGCATGTACTCGTTCCAGTCGTCCGCGTACATCATGAACCCCAAGCCCCATTCCCTCAGGTTGCTGACGCACTTGGTCGCCCGCGCCTTCGCCTGCGCTTTATTGAGCGCGGGCAGCAACATCGCGGCCAGTATGCCGATGATGGCGATGACCACGAGCAGCTCGATCAATGTGAATCCCTCACGCCCCGCTCTGCGACGAAACGTTGTCAGCTTGATCTCCTTCCTGCTTGGGACGGTTGTGTTCACGTGTGGATGTGCGCTCCAACCGCCCTGGAAACAGCCTTTCCCGTTCCCCGACTCACCGATCTAATTGCGACCCCGACGGACAGCCAGCAGACCGAGCCCCCCAGCACAAGTGTCGACGGCTCAGGGACAGCCATAAGCTCCGCGACACTGCGGGACTGCTCGCCCGCCGGCAAGAACACAATCGCATTCGCGACTGCTGACAATATTCGCTCATACTCCACAGCATCGATGAAGTCAAGGATATTTGTAGTCCCGTCGCTCCCGCCGTCTGCCTCGACTGTCACGACGCCACGATGACCGCCCCAGATCTCTCCATGCTGATGCCCCCTTTTTCCGCTTGTGTTCCTGCCCAAGCTTTACCACCCGCAGAGCGCTGCCGGATGGACAGCTCGCCACCGCGCACACAATATCTTGCCTGCCGTTGAAGGCAAGACATGTACTGTGAAATGGAGGCAACGACCGTATGGCGGGCACTTGTCAAGTGTGTGACGGATATGTTACGAGGCTCGCCGGATCCCGCGCCCGCGCGCGCCGCCTTGCGTTGGACTCCCGGCGACTCCCATCCGCTCACAATGTCGCTCTTTACAACCCGAAGATCGCGGGCGTAATCTCTGTCGGGTCATGCACCGGTTCATCCTGAGCCTCACGGTTTTTGCCGCCATTGCGTCCTGCGCGCTGGCGGACGATCCCAAACCGCTGCCGACGCTCCCCGGGCAAAAAGCCGACGGTTCCGTTCTGCTCCACAATCAGTGGTCGCTTCGTCCGATCGGCCGGCAGATCCAGTTGGGGGATTTCCCGATCAATATCGCCGTCGATCCCGCGGGCCGGTTCGCCGCGATCCTGCACACGGGATACAGCCGGCACGGGGTGCGGATTGTAGACCTGAAAACAGAAACGGTCGTGACCAACGTGCCGCTCCATGAAGCGTTTTACGGGATTACCTTTTCGCACGACGGCTCGCAACTGTTTTGCAGCGGCGCCAGCGACGAAATCGTGCACTCGTATCATTTCAAGGATGGCGTGCTCACCGATCCGCAGGACATCCGGCTACGCGCCACCAATGCCGTTGGGATTGTCGCGGGAGTGGCTGTCGATGCCGGTCAGAAACGGCTCGTCGTGGCCAACCTGTACGGGCAGAGCCTGTCGATCGTCGAGTTGAAACGGAATCGCGTCATCGACATCCCGTTGACGCCCGACTCGCTGACGAATTCGTACGAGACCGTGACCACGACAGGGGCCAAGACGGAAACCGAGCTGAATCACTACGGCGTATTCCCCTATACCGGCGTCATCAACGAGAAGCTGCGCCGGATATACGTTAGCTTGTGGGGGAATGCCGAGGTCGCCGTTCTCGATCTGGACACGCAACAGGTGATTGACCGCTGGCGGACCGAGGAGCACCCCAACGAAATGGCGCTGACCGCCAACGGTCGCGTTCTCTTCGTCGCCAACGCCAATCGCAATACCGTGACCGTGTTCGATACGAAAGCCGGCGCGACCCTGGAAACGCTTAACGCCGCGCTGTTCCCGTCGGCCCCGCCGGGCTCGACGCCCAACAGCCTCGCCCTCACTCCCGACGACAAGACTTTGTTTGTCGCCAACGCGGATAATAACAACCTGGCGGTATTCGACGTCAGCCGGCCCGGGCACAGCCACTCGCTCGGCTTCATCCCCGTCGGTTGGTATCCCACGTCGGTTCGCGTGACGCCGGATGGAAGGCGCCTGCTGGTCGCCAACGCCAGGGGAGTGATTCCCATGGCCAATCCCAACGGTCCGCAGCCCGGTCGCAAGAGCCGCGAGGAGACGCTGCCGCAATACATCGCCGAGCTTTTCAAGGGCGCGTTGAGCGTGATCGATTTGCCGCGCTCGCGCGACGACCTGGACAATCAACTCATCGTCTACACGTCCGCAGCCTACCATTGCAGCCCGCTCAAACCGAATGCATCCGTATCCGCGGTTCGCCCGGACGACAGCCCCATTCCGCTCACGCCCGGTGACCCGAGCCCGATCAAGTACGTTTTCTACATCATCAAGGAGAACCGCACGTACGATCAGGTGCTGGGCGACATGCCAGAGGGCAACGGCAATTCGAACCTGTGCCTGTTCGGCGAGGAAGTCACGCCGAACCATCATCAGTTGGCGCGCGACTTTGTCCTGCTAGACAATTTCTACGCGGACGCCGAAGTCAGTGCGGATGGTCATGAATGGTCGATGGGCGCCTACGCGAGCGATTTCGTCAAAAAGATGCTGCCGCTCGAATACGGCCACAACGCGAGCAAGAAATACGTTTATCCCGCCGAAGGCGTGTTCCCCATGGCCACGCCCGCGGGCGGTTATCTCTGGGACCGCGCCGCCGACGCCGGCGTGAGCTACCGCAGCTACGGGGAATTCGTGGCCAATGGAAAGACTCCGGACGATCCGTCCGTCGCGCGCGTGCCGGCGTTGCGCGGCCACATCGACGAGGGCTACCGCGGTTTCGATCTCGATTACCCGGACGCCAAACGCGCCGAGCGGTTCCTCTTTCAACTGAAGCGGTTCGAGAAAGACGGCGGCATGCCCCGGCTGCAAATCATCCGGCTCCCCGGCGACCACACCTATGGCGTGCGCAAGGGCAAGCGAACTCCGAGCGCCTGTCTCGCCGACAACGACGCGGCGCTCGGCCGCATCGTCGACGGCATTAGCCATTCCAAATACTGGCCGGAGTCGGCCATCTTCATTCTCGAAGACGACGCGCAGAACGGAGCCGACCACGTGGATGCCCATCGGACGCTGGCGTTCGTCGCCAGTCCGTACGTCAAACATCGTGCGGTCGATTCCACGATGTACTCGACCAGCAGCGCGCTCCGCACGATGGAGTTGATCCTCGGCCTCAAACCGATGTCGCAATTCGATGCCGCCGCCACGCCGATGTTCGCCGCCTTCCAGGGCAAGCCCGACCTGACTCCGTACACCATGCTGCCCGCGCGCATCGATCTCAATCAGCTCAACGCCAAGGTCACGTGGGGCGAGAAGATTTCACGCACGATGGATTTCACCAAGGAAGACGCCGCCGATGATTTGCTGCTCAACGAGGTCATCTGGCGCTCCGTTCGCGGCGAGGATTCGTTGATGCCCGCCCCGACCCGCGCCGCGTTCGTCGTGACTCACGGCACGAGGAATGCCCGAGCGGATGATGACGACTAGCGACGTTTTCTTCCACTTCAACTCCAAGCAGGGAGCGGGGCCGATCCGGAAACAGTGGTCGTGGGCGGCACGACCGGGATAGGATTGCCGTCCATATGAAAGCACGATGGCTCATTCCCTTGTTGATTGTCGCGGCGGGTATCGCGGCGTATTGCGGCAGCTTTCAGGGGCCGTTCATTTTTGATGACGTGCCGTCCATCCCCGAGAATCCGTACATCCGTCATCTCTGGCCGCTTCACCGAGCGTTGTTCTCACCCCCGTATAGCACGCTTGATGTGCGCCCGGTGGTTTGCCTGACCTTGGCGGGGAACTACGCGGTGGGCGGATTGGATGTCCGGGGCTACCACGCGTTCAACCTGGCGGTCCATCTGCTGTCGGCGCTGGTATTGTTTGGAATTGCCCGCCGCACATTGGAGGAGGGAAGCTTTCGCGATCGACTTGGCGCGGCGGCCGCCTGGCTGGCTGCGGCGATCACGCTCATCTGGGAGGTGCACCCGCTTCAAACCGAGAGCGTGACCTACATCATCCAGCGCACGGAATTGCTGATGGGCCTGTTCCTGCTGCTGACGCTGTACTGTACGCTCCGCGGCTCCCGGTCGGACCACCCGCGCGCGTGGTATCTGCTGGCGGTCGTCTCCTGCGCGCTGGGCATGGGATGCAAGCAGGTCATGGTCATCGCGCCGCTGATCGTCCTACTGTACGATCGGGTGTTTCTGGCGTCATCGTTTCGTGAATTGTGGCGGAAGCGAGCCGGTTTGTATCCGGGTCTGGCCGCGACCTGGCTCTTGTTGGCAGTCCTGGTCGCGAACACTCCACACAGGACAGCCGGGTACCGGATTGGAGGCCCGGCGCCCTGGAACTATCTGATGACGGAGACGGGCGTGATCCTGTACTATCTGCGGCTCTGTTTCTGGCCCCACCCGCTGGTGATCGATTATCTCGACTGGCCGGTTGCCTCGTCGCTGGACGACGTCCTCTTGCCCGGCGTCGCGGTGGTCGGTCTGCTCGGCGCGACCGTGTGGGCATTCCGTCACCGGCCGTGGTTGGGTTTCCTGGGCGCATGGTTCTTCCTGATCCTCGCGCCCACGTCCAGCTTCGTGCCCGTCGCCGGCGAACTGGCCGCGGAGCGGCGAATGTATTTGCCATTGGCCGCCGTCGTAACGATCGCCGTGGTCGGCGCGTTCCTCATCGGAAAACGGCTCCTCATCAAGCACCACGGTAGCATTCCTGGATGCGTGGCGGTTGCGTCCGTGGTGGTGGTGCTCACATTCCTGACCATCCAACGCAACCGGGACTACAGATCGGATGTGACGATCTGGCAGGACACGGTGGACAAGCGCCCCCACAACACGCGGGCGCAGAACAATCTGGCGTGGCTGCTGGCGACCCTCGATCCGCCGAATGCCGACCCGGCCCGCGCCGTGGCCCTTGCGGAACGCGCCTGTCAAAGCACGGGGTACCAGGCCGCTCCTTATCTTGACACGCTGGCGGTCGCCTACGCCGCCGCCGGTCGGTTCAATGACGCCATCGCCACCGCCCAGAAAGCCATCGATCTGGCTCGCGCCGCCGGTCAAACTCAGGTCGTCGCGCAGGTCGAGCCACGACTGGAGTTGTATCGCCACGGGCGCGCGTACCGCCAGTCAACGGGTGCGGCGAATCCGCCCCAGCGCTAACGCCACGATCCACTGGCGCCGCATCAATCAGGAAACAATGGTCGTGGGCGGCAAATTGGGATAGGATTGTCGGCGATTGAAACTACGACGGCTCATTCCGTTGTTAATTGTCGCTGCGGGTATTGCGGCGTATCACAACAGCTTTCGCGATGGGTTTGTTTTCGATGACACCCGGTACATCACGGAGGACCCCAGTATTCGCCAACTGTGGCGGCCCTGGGCGGTCCTGGCGCACACATCGCGTCCGGCGGTGCATCTCTCGTTGGCGGTGAACTACGCGCTCGGCCGTCTCGACCCGTGGGGATACCACGCGTTCAATGTCGCTATTCACATCCTCGCGGCGCTGACGTTGTACGGAGTGGTGCGGCGGACTTTGGTCTCGGAAACGTTGCGGTCCAGCTTCGGCGGAGCCGCCCCGTTCCTTGCGGGAGCGATTTCGTTGATCTGGCTGGTGCATCCGCTGCAAACGGAGAGCGTGACCTATACCATCCAGCGCGCCGAATCGCTGATGGGTTTGTTCTATCTGCTGACGCTGTACTGTGTCATTCGCAGTCACGACTCCCCACGCAGGAATTTGTGGGAGATCAGTGCGGTGGTCAGCTGCGCCCTGGGGATAACGTCCAAACCCGTTATGGTCACGGCACCGGTGGTCATCTTCCTCTATGACCGAGCGTTCCTGGTACCTTCGTGGCGCGAAGCGGTGCGACGACGAGGTTGGCTCTACGCCGGGTTGGCCGCCACGTGCTTACTGCTCTACCCATTGCTGGCCCAAGCGACATCCGAGTGGAAGGCGAGCGCCGGGTTCGAGTACCACGGGACTTCACCGTGGCGCTACGCGCTGAACCAGCCGGTGGCGGTGCTGCATTATCTACGTTTGACGTTCTGGCCTCATCCCCTGTGTTTGGACTATTCTGGCGGACTGGCGGGCTTGTCAGATGTGCCGAGGACGCTGCAGACGTTGCCGGCACAGATCGTGGTGGCAGCGATGCTGGCGGGAACGATCTGGGCATGGAAGCGCAGGCCAGCAATGGGATTTGTTGGGGCTTGGTTCTTTATGATTCTGGTTCCGACATCCAGTTTCGTGCCGGTGGCGGACGCAATGGTGGAGCACCGCATGTATCTACCGCTAGCCGCCCCGGTAGCGGCAACGGTGCTCGGCGCGTTTGCGCTCGGGAAACGGCTGTTCAACAAGCGGCAAGGCGTTGCGATCGGATGTGTAGCCGGTGGATCCGTGATGGTGTTACTCACAGCCTTGACCATCCAACGCAACCGTGATTACGGGTCGGAACTCCTGATCTGGCAGGACACCGTCGAGAAGCGCCCCAACAACCCTCGGGCGCACTACAATCTGGGAGTTGTCTTGATGGGACAGAGCCGGCTACAGGAGGCAGTCGGGCACTACGAGCAGGCGCTACGCCTCAAGCCTGATTATGCCGAGGCGCACAACAACCTGGGTTTCGCCCTGATGGTCAAGGGCGAGGCGGCGGAGGCAATCGGCCACTACGAGCAGGCACTGCGGACCAATCCCAACTTCGCCGAGGCCCACAACGGCTTGGGACTTGCCTTGATGCGACAGGGCCGGACGGCGGAGGCGATCAGCCATTACGAGCAGGCGCTGCGGATCAAAGCCGATTTCGCTGAGGCCCACAACAACTTGGGACTGGCCCTAATGGAACGGGGCCAGGTGACGGAGGCGATTGCCCACTATGAGCAGGCCCTGCGGATCAATCCCAACCTGGCGGAGGCGCACAACAGCTTGGGCACTGTCCTGATGGGACTGGGTAGGGTGCCGGAGGCGATCAGACATTACGAGGAGGCGTTGCGAATCGATCCCAACGCTCTTGAGACACAAAACAACCTGGCGTGGCTGCTGGCGACCTTCGATCCGCCGAATGGCAACCCGGCCCGCGCCGTGGCCCTCGCCGAACGCGCCTGCCGATCCACAGGCAATCAGGTCGTCCCGTATCTCGACACGCTGGCGGCGGCCTACGCCGCCGCCGGTCGGTTCAACGATGCGGTCGCCACGGCCCAAAAGGCCATTGATCTGGCTCGCGCCGCCGGTCAAACGCAGGTCATTGCGCAGATCGAATCGCGGTTGGAATTGTATCGCCACGGGCGCGCCTACCGTCAATCTGTGAGCGGTGATCTATCCGAGCACGCGTTACAGTGAGCCGGCAAGCATCAGAAGTTCAAACCGCTGGGTTCGCAAGACGTCCAAAATGAGGAGACGCGTAGATCGGGAAACGCTGGTCACGCGTGACCAACTCGGGTAACATCTGGAACTGTTGAAACTGCGACGGTTCATTCCCTTGTTGATTGTTGCGGCGGGCATTGTGGCGTATTGCGGCAGCTTTCAGGGGCCGTTCATTTTTGATGACGTACCTTCGATCCCCGACAACCGGTACATCCGTCATCTCTGGCCGCTTCAGCGAACGATGTCTGCCCCCGTGTATAGCACGGCTGATGGACGCCCGGTGGTTTGTTTGACGTTGGCTGGAAATTACGCCTTGGACGGTTTGAATGTCCGGGGCTACCACGCGTTCAATCTGGCGGTGCACCTCCTGTCGGCGCTCGTATTGTTTGGAATTGCCCGGCGCACGCTGGAGGAGGGGAGCTTTCGCGATCGACTCGGGGCGGCCGCTGTCTGGCTGGCCGGGGCAATCGCACTGATTTGGGAGGTGCACCCCCTGCAAACCGAAAGTGTGACCTACATCATCCAGCCCACGGAATTGCTGATGGGCCTGTTCCTGCTGCTGACGTTGTACTGCACACTCCGCGGCGCCCGATCGGATCGTCCGCGCCCGTGGTATCTGCTTGCCGTTGTCTTCTGCGCGCTGGGAATGGGATGCAAGCAGGTCATGGTCAGCGCTCCGTTGATCGTCTTGCTGTACGATCGCGTGTTTCTGGCGTCGTCGTTTCGTGAATTGTGGCAGAAGCGAGCGGGCTTGTATCTGGGCCTCGCCGCGACCTGGCTGTTGCTGGGACTCCTGGTGGCAGTCTTGGTGGCAGGGACTCCACACAGGGCAACCGGGTTTGCGATTAGAAACCTGACACCGTGGAACTATCTGATGACCGAAGCGGGTGTAATCCTGTACTACCTGCAGCTCTGCTTCTGGCCCCGCCCGCTGGTGATTGATTATTTCGACTGGCCGATCGCCTCGTCACTGGACGACGTCCTCTTGCCCGTCATCGCTATACTCGGTCTGCTCGGCACAACCGTGTGGGCATTCCGTCGCCGACCCTGGCTGGGATTCCTGGGCGCATGGTTCTTCCTGATCCTGGCGCCAACGTCCAGCTTTCTGCCCACCGCCGGTGAAGTGGCCGCGGAGCGGCGAATGTATTTGCCGTTGGCGGCGGTGGTAGCGATCACCGTTATCGGCGCGTTCGAGTTGGGAAAGCGATTGTTTAACAAACGCCACGGTGTTGTTCTCGGATGCCTGGCGGTCGCGTCCGTCGTGGTGCTGTTCACATTCCTGACGATTCAACGGAACCAGGACTACAAATCGGATGTGATTATTCTGCAGGACACCGTGAACAAGCGCCCCAACAACGCGCGGGCGCACACCAATTTGGGGATTGCCCTCGCGGAAACTGGCAGGCTCAATGAGGCCATCGCGCAGTGCGAGGCGGCGGTGCAACTCAAACCGAATAACGCGATACCGTTGAGCAACCTGGGAAGTGCCCTGCTGCTTGCGGGCAGGGCGCGAGACGCCATCGCCGAATACAACCTGGCCCTGCGTATCCAGCCGGGCAATGCTGCGATACACAACCACATGGCGAAGGCTTTGCTGCAGTCCGGCAATGTTCGCGGGGCGATCGAGGAAGGCCAGCGGGCGCTGCAGTTGAATCCCGAGTTGGCTGAGGCGCACAAGAACCTCGCGGACGCCTTGCTCCGGGCCGGCCGCGTGGCGGAAGCAATCGACCATTACCAGCGAGCCATTCAACTCAAACCGGACTACGTCGAGGCCCATTATCACCTGGCAACCACCCTGGAGGAAATGGGCAGGCCCGTAGATGCGATCAAGCAATACGAAGAGGCGTTGCGGACCGCGCCCGATTTTGCGATCACGCAAAACAATCTGGCATGGCTGCTGGCGACCCTCGATCCGCCGAATGCCGACCCGGCCCGCGCCGTGGCCCTTGCGGAGCGCGCCTGTCAAAGCACGGGGTACCAGGCCGCTCCTTATCTTGACACGCTGGCAGTCGCCTACGCCGCCGCCGGTCGATTCACCGACGCGATTGCCACGGCCCAGAAGGCTATTGATCTGGCTCGCTCGGCCGGTCAGACGCGGATCGTTGCGCAGATCGAATCGCGGTTGGAATTGTATCGCCACGGGCGCGCCTACCGTCAGTCGGCGGGCGCGGCGAATCCGGCCGGGCGCTAAGGCAACATGCCCCGCAATATCGAGATCAAGGCGCGGATTGACAGCCTCGAGCAACTGTTGCCGCGGATCACATCCATCGCCGACAGCGGACCGACCGAGATCGCCCAGGACGACACGTTCTTCAACTGCGCGAATGGCCGATTGAAGCTGCGCGCGTTTTCGGAAACGAGCGGCGAACTGATTTTCTATCAGCGCCCCGATCAGATCAGGCCGAAAGAATCATTCTATGTCATTTCTCCAACCGCGTCCCCCGACACGTTGCGCGAAGCTCTCTCGCTGGCATATGGCCAGGGCGGCCGCGTTCGCAAGCATCGCACGCTGTTCATGGTCGGAAGAACGCGCATTCACCTTGACCGCGTCGAAGGACTCGGGGATTTTCTCGAATTGGAAGTGGTTCTTTCGGAAAGCGAACCCGCCGAGGCGGGAATCCGGATCGCGCACGACCTCCTCGCCAAACTCGGCGTCTCTCGCGGGCAACTGATCGAAGGTGCCTATATCGATTTGTTGCGGACCGCGAAAACGGGATCGGGACGATGAATACCGGCTACGTTCACGGGTACAATCAACACGAGAACATTCGTTTGCAGGACCAGGCCTCGACGCTGGTCGACCTGCTGCATTCGGACACGGCATACCCGGCGGGCAGCCGCGTCCTGGAAGCGGGCTGTGGCGTCGGCGCGCAAACCGTCACGCTGGCGCGGAACAGTCCCGGCGCGTCGATCCTGTCCATCGACATCTCGGAGAATTCGCTGGCCGAAGCAAAGGCCAGGGTCAAGGCGGCCGGTCTGACAAACGTGACGTTTCAGCAGGCCGACATCTTTCATCTGCCGTTCGCTCCGCAATTCTTCGACCACGTGTTCGTCTGCTTCGTGCTCGAACACCTGCCCCGCCCCGTGGATGCTTTGTTGGCCCTCAAGAATCTTCTCAAAGTCGGCGGCACGATCACGGTCATCGAAGGTGATCACGGGTCGACGTATTTCCATCCCGACAGCGCGGCGGCCCGCAACGCCATCCGCTGCCAGATCGAGCTTCAAAGACGGGCGGGCGGCAATGCCGAGATCGGACGCGAACTGTATCCGCTCCTGCAACAAGGGGGGTATGGATCGATTCACGTCTCGCCGCGGATGGTGTACGTCGACGCCAGCCGGCCGCAGCTTGTGGATGGTTTCACCAAGAAGACGTTCACGGCGATGATTGAAGGCGTGCGCGACGCGGCGATTGCGGCGGGAATCATCGACGCCGCTGACTTTGACAGGGGCGTCGCGGATCTGTATCGCACGACGCATCCTGATGGCGTGTTCTGCTACACCTTCTTCAAGGCCGTCGCCCGACGCGTTTCGTGATGCGCGTCAGTGCTCCTCTTCGTGCGGGACCGGGTTCGGCGGCGGACCGCTACGAAACTCCGAGTGACGGATCTTTCCGCCGGCGTGGCTGATCCACGCGCCCACCCCGAGGGAAGCCAGCGCAAACAGGAGCGTTGCCAACGCCAATGGCAACCGGGACTTGGCTCGAAATCGCGGGACGATGATCGCTGCCAAGGCGACCACGGCGGTCACGTAAAACACCCACTCGCCCAGACCGGCTCGATGCGCGTGGACATCGAGCCACTGCTGCGCCTCCTTGTTGGACATCGAATACACGCGGTCGGAGGCGCGCTCGCCGTATTCACCCACGGGCCACACCGAGAGCGCGGCGAAAATCACCACGACAAACGCTGTGATTTGAGCGGGCCGGCTTCGCAGGATCAGCGCGACGATCAGCGCAAGGATTCCCGACGCCATCCCATAGACCGGAATCGGATTCAGCAGCACGTGAACGTATTCGGGCTGTTGGAGCTGCTGAAGAAAGCTGTTGAATTCCGTCATCGTGGAATGACCGCATCGCTTGCCGGGCGCATCGCCTCACGCCCGGCCGCGATTCACCGCTGGCCGATTACTTCTGGATCTCGGCGTTCTCGATCATGTTGATCCCGTCGCGGCTGGCCAGCTTGCCCTTGACGGTGATCGTCTTGCCGGCGTACTGCGCCAGCTCGGAATTGAGCGGCTTGTGCTCGCCGATCAAGAGATACGTCTTGCCATCCTCGCCCTTGATGCCGACCGGCAGACCGGATGAGATGCACGTCGCCGCGCACTGCGCGTGCTTCTCGCCGTGCGCGCCGTGATCGAGGTAACAAGCCATATCGAGCACTTCGCCCTTGACGGTGACCGTGTTGTCCGCATCCGCCGCCCAAGCGCTCCCGACGGCAATCCATGCGGCAACGGCGACTGCGACACTGAATGCTATGAGCTTATTCATATGCTTCCTCCTGTATGGTTCTTCCATGTTGCGTGTGAATCCCGCCACCAACTACCTATACGAAAGTTACGATGCGCAAACCTGTTGAGTCGATTCCGTCACCTCGCCGGGATCGAGGCGAACGCGACAATCTGTCCGCCATGAGTTTTCTGGAACGTGGCCGCCTGATCTTTGTCGGCAAACGCGACCAGACTCGGCAAACATCGGTCGTAGGTCTTCATCAGGCAACAGCCCTGCGGATCGCGCATCGACTGCATCTCGGCGCAGGGATGCATGTCGCTGTCGGACAGGTACACGGCGGTTGTGGCATCGATCCAGCGACCCGTGGCCATGTCGGTCGCCTCCATCTTCACCGCTTTTTGATGATTGTTCTCCAGGTAATGCATGGCGCACCGCGGACAACACGTCTCGACGACCTTCCCGTTCTCCAGCGTCATGCGAAAGGCCATGCCCGTGCATTCCTCGCGCTGGCAAACGGCGCAGACGTGCGGTGATTTCGCGCAGCCCGCCGCCATCGCCAGACAAATTGCCAGGATGAATGCTCTCATGATTGCGCCACGGACAACTTCACCTCTTTATGCCATTTCCACAACAGATAAATCGCCGGGTACACCAGCAGCTCCATCAGAAACGACGTGAACAATCCGCCAACCATCGGCGCGGCGATGCGTTTCATCATGTCCGCACCGCTGCCGACCGACCACATGATCGGCATCAATCCCATCGTCGCCGCGCCGACGGTCATCATCTTCGGCCGGATCCGTTTCACGGCACCGTGGATGATGGCTTCGTGCAGGTCGGCCAGCGAACGCAGTTTACCGGCGCGTTTGGCTTCGTCGTACGACAAATCGAGAAACAGCAGCATGAACACGCCGGTCTCGGCGTCGAGTCCCATTAGCGCGATCATTCCCACCCAGACGGCGATGGAGACATTGTAATTCAGCGTGTACAACAGCCAGACCGCGCCGACGAGCGAGAACGGCACAGCGAGCATAACTACAGATGCTTTGAACGCCGATTTTGTGTTCGCGTACAGCAGCAAGAAGATCAGCAAAACGGTGACTTGGAACACGCCGAAAATGGGCAGCCGCCAGGGGATTCCGCGAACCTTAACAAATCCAAACAATCTCTGTTGGACGCGCAGCATGTTTTCGTATTGACCACTCCACACGATGGAGTAACCCGTCGGCAGTTTCAATTGCGCTGACACGGCCCGTTTCGCTTCCTCCACGTAACCGCCCACGTCGCGGCCGGTGATGTCCACGTACACGTACCCGGCAAGCATGCCGTTCTCGTCGCGGATCATGGCGGGACCATTCACGAGGGAGAGACTGGCCAGTTCTTTGAGCGGCACCTGGCGTCCCATCGGCGCGGTGACGAGCACGCGTTCAAGTTGGTCACGGCTTTCACGCAAATCGCGCGGGTAACGCAGATTGATCGAGTATCGCTCGCGCCCTTCGATGGTCGTTGAGATCGTCTCGCCGCCAATGGCCGTCATAATAACGTTTTGCACGTCCTCGATGGTCAACCCGTAACGCGCGATAGCCTCCCGTTTCGGGACGACGTCCACGAAGTAGCCGCCGGCGGCGCGCTCGGCAAAAATGCTGCGGGTGCCCGGCACTTTGCGCAGAATCGATTCGATGTCCTCGCCGATCCGCTGGACTTCGTCGAGGTTCGCGCCGAAGACCTTGATGCCGACCGGGGTGCGGATGCCCGTGGCCAGCATGTCGATGCGGTTTTTGATCGGCATCGTCCACGCGTTGACGCTGCCGGGGATTTGCAGCGCGGCATCCATTTCGGTAATGAGTTCATCCTGGGAAATGTGCTCGGGCCAGATGCGGCCCAGCACCGCGCGCAACGGCCGCGGCCACGACGAAAAGAATCGCGGCTTCGCCCGCCATTCGGACATCGGCTTCAGTTGCACGACCGTCTCCATCATCGAGAACGGAGCGGGATCGGTCGAGGTGTCGGCCCGCCCGGCCTTGCCGTGAACGCTGACGACTTCGGGGAACTGTTTGAGAATGCGATCCTGCGTTTCCATGAGCCGCTGCGCCTCCGTCACCGAGATACCCGGGAACGTAGTGGGCATGTAGAGGATCGATCCCTCGTTCAGCGGCGGCATGAATTCGTGGCCCAATTTGAAATAGACGGGGATCGTTGTGGCCACGATGAAAGCGGCGGCGGCAATCGTCGCTTTCGGGTGGCGCAAGACGAAGCGGCACGGCTTTTCGTACAGCCAGAACAATACGCGGCTGACGGGGTGCCGTTCTTCGCGGTAATAGCGACCGACGAATACGCCGTCCATCAGTTTCGCGAACCAGCGGGGCCGAATTCGAAACGGCTCCATCCGCGTGAACAACATGCGTACGGCTGGGTCTAGTGTGATCGCCAGCAGCGCGGCCAGGGCCATGGCCAACGTTTTCGTGTAAGCGAGTGGTTTGAAGAGTCGGCCTTCCTGATCGACAAGTGTGAACACGGGCAGAAACGCCACGGCGATGACGAGCAGTGAGAAAAAGACGGATGGCCCGACCTCCATCAGCGCTTCGAGACGAATCTTGTGGAAATCGCCGTGACTTCCCTCTTCCTGCCAGCGTTCGAGCTTCTTGTACGCGTTCTCGACCTCGACGATCGCGCCATCGACCAGCACACCGATGGAAATGGCGATGCCCGCAAGGCTCATGATGTTCGAGGTGATGCCCATGAAATACATCGGGATGAACGCCAGCGCCACGGAAACCGGGATCGTAATGATCGGCACGATTGCTGACGGGATGTGCCAGAGGAAAAACAGAATCACGAAGCTGACGATGATCATTTCCACGATCAAATCGTCTTTGAGATTGTCGATGGATTTGCGAATCAATTCCGAGCGGTCGTAGGTGGTGACGACTTCCACGCCTTCCGGCAACGTCGGCTTCATCTCCGCCAATTTTGCCTTCACGCGGTCGATCACATTGAGCGCGTTTTCGCCGTGACGCATGACGACGATGCCACTCGCGACGTCGCCGTCGCCGTTGAGATCGGAGACGCCGCGGCGCATCTGCGGGCCGAGCGCGATGTCCGCCACATCGCGCAACAGCACGGGCGTACCGGCCTTGGTCGTCTTGACAGCGATCAGGCCCAGGTCTTCGGTCCCTTTGACGTAGCCGCGCCCGCGCACCATGAATTCCTTCCCGTTCCATTCGATGAGCCGGCCGCCGACTTCGTTGTTGCTGCGCTTGATGGCGTCCATGATGTCGACGACGCCAACGTTGTAGGCCTGCAACCTCACCGGGTCGACCGTCACCTGATATTGTTTCTGGAAGCCGCCGAGGCCGGCGACCTCGGCAACGCCCGGCACGCTCTGAAGCGCGTAGCGCAGCACCCAATCCTGATAACTCCGCAGATCGGCGGAGCTGTGCTTGCCGGATTTGTCGACGAGCGCGTATTGATAGACCCAGCCGACGCCGGTCGCGTCGGGACCGAGCTCGGGCGCCACGCCCGACGGCAATTGGCCGGTGATCTTGGAGAGATACTCGTTCACGCGGCTCCGCGCCCAATAGAGATCGGTGCCATCCTCGAAGATCACGTACACATACGAAAACCCGAAATCGCTGAAGCCGCGGATGGCTTTGACGCGCGGCGCGCCGAGCAGCGCGGTGATGATCGGATACGTGACCTGGTCCTCGACGATGTCAGGGCTGCGGTCCCATTTCGTGAATACGATGACCTGCGTGTCGCTGAGGTCGGGAATCGCGTCGAGGCGGATGGTTTTCATCGCGTAGAAGGCGTAGGCGACCCCCGCAGCCACGAGCATGACCACGAGAAACCGGTTCTGCGCGCTGAACGCGATGAGTTTCTTGATCATGACGATTGTCGGCTCAGGGCTGAAGCGCTCCGGAGGCGGTCGCTTCCAAGGCGGCCTTCATCGATGACTCGGAATCCACGAGGAAATTGGCCGAGGTGACGACCTTGTCGCCTTCGCGCAGGCCGGAGATGAGCTGGTACCAGCCGTCGCTGCGTTCGCCGATGGTGATCGGCGTCGGCACGAGGCGGCCATCGCCGGCGTCGCGAAACGCGTAGGTCTGTTGGGCGGACCGCATCACGGCGGCTTCGGGGATGGCCAGGCCGTCGCCGAGATCGTAGGACAGTTTCGCCGTCGCGAACATTTCCGGTTTCAGGAGCAATTCGGGGTTGGGGATTTCCAAGCGCGCTTTCAGGGTGCGACTTTCCGGATCGAGCGTGGGCGAGACGAACGTGACCTTCCCCGCAAACGTCTTGTCGGGCCAATAGGGCAGCAGCAATTTGACGGGCATCCCGACCTTCACGTACGGAAGATCCGCCTCGTAAATATCGGCATCGGCCCACACGGTGGACAGGTCCGCGACCACCAGCAACGGTTCGCCGGCAGCGATCTTCTGGCCGGGCAACACGTCGCGCTCGATGATCCAGCCGCTGGCGGGCGCGTAGAGCGTCAGCGTCTTCTCCGCTTCGCGCGTTTTTTCCAGCCGATCGATCTGCTCGTCGCTGATGTCCCAGAGCGACAATCGTTGCCGCGCCAACGCGACCAGATTTGACGAGCCCGAGCGCAGCGCGGTCAGATACTCGTTCTCGGAGGTCAGCAGGTCGGGACTGTAAATCGTCAGCAGCGGATCGCCCTTTTGCACGAATTGGCCGGTCGTGGCCGTGAACAGTTTGTCGACCCAGCCGTCCACTTTGGCTGTGACGCGGTACAATCGCGTTTCATCGGCGACGATGCGGGCCGAGGTGCGCACCTCGCGGGCCAACGCGCGCTTTTCCACGAAGCCCGTCGTCAGCCCCATCCGCTGGCGGGCGGCGGGGGTGATCGAGACCGCGGCCAGGCCCGACAGTGTTCGCTCGGTCGGCTGCTCGGGTTCGAACGGCACCATGTCCATGCCCATCGAGTCCTTGCCCGGCTTGTCGCTGACCTCGTTGGGATTCATCGTCGAGCGGTACATAATCTTTTTCGGCGCGGGCGCGGGCGGAGATTGCGCTGCCGGTTGCGGCCCGTTGATCGGCACCAGCTTCATGCTGCAGATTGGACAATTGCCCGGCTTGTCAGAGACGACGGACGGGTGCATCGGGCAATGGTATTTCACGACAGGATTGGTCTCGGTGGCGGCGACGGTCGGGGTGGCGTCGTTCTTCGCGCAGGACACCAACGTGACGGCCAGCGCCATGGCCAGCGAACCAATCAGGAAATGGAAACCGCGCTTCATTTCTTCTCCTTTTCGATTTCGGCCAGCGGCAGACGGCCGCCGGCGACACGTTCGAGTGAAGCCAGCAACCGTTGAAACTCGGCGGCGTGATGCAGGTTCTGCATTTCGAGGTCCAACAGCGTGCGGTGCGCATCGATAACGTCGAGGAATCCGCCCGTGCCGCTCTCGTAGGCGGCGCGAGCGGCGTCGAGGGCGAGTTGCTGTTGCGGAATCAACTTCCCCACGTACAGCTCGTAATGGTGATGCATCGCCTCGACGCCGTCGTAGAGCTTCTTCACTTCGGCGGCGGTCCGGGCGCGCATCGCGTCCAACTCATCGCGGCTGGCGTCGAGGTTGGCGCGGGCTTCGCGGATGGCGGCGCCGTGTCGGCCGCCGTTGACCCACGGGAAATTGATCGACACGCCCGCGTCATACTCCTGAAGGCCGCCCTTGCCCTCGTACTCCCACGCTTCGAGCCGGACCTGGAGATCGGGCTCATAGCCTTTCTTCGCGAGGGCCAAGGCGGCTTCCGCGCTGCGCACTTCGCCCTCTTGCAGGCCTTGCAATTCGGGACGACAGGCGGCAGCCGCCTGCAATTGATCGAGGGTCACGGCCGGCTCCGAGACCGTTACAGTTTCTTCGGGACCGATCACGACCGGCGTGGCCGGATCGCGCCGCATCAGACGATTCATCTCGGCGAGGGCTTGCTGGTACGTCCGCGTGCGGTCGACTCGATCCTCGGACAGCTTCGCCAATTCGTTTTGCGCGCGGATGAGGTCGGACTGCGAGGCTTTGCCGGTTTCGTAGCGCGAGCGGGCGACCTCGACAAATTGCTGCATCAACTCCTGATCGCGCTGGTTGAGGTCGAGTTCGCGCTGGGCCTGCCAGAGATCGTACCACGCCTGCTTGACCATGGCCACGACCTCGAGGGTCTTCATCCGCCACGCCATCTCGGCCTGTTTCGCCGCGCCCGTTTCCATGCCGCCACGAAGATCGCGTTTGCCGAACCACGGGATGTTTTGGGACACCATCAAGCCGGTCTGGCTCGGGGAATCGGCTCCCGAATTCTTGCGCCAGGCATCGACGCCGAGCATGGGATCGTCGAGAGAGCGGGCTTGCGGGATTCGCTGGAGCGCGGCGTCCCATTTTCGGCGGGCGGTGGCGATTTCGGGATTATTGGTCAGCGCGGCGGCGACGAGCGCGTCGAGCGAATCGTTCGGTTGCGCGTACGCGGCGATCGGTCCAACCGCGAAGATAAAAGCGGCGACGATGAATTTCATGGGGTTGGATGACGCATTCCGAAGGGGCCGGCGGCACACACCTGCTGGCTCACGAGCGCGGCGTAGCCCTGTTGTTGCTCGGGCGTCAATAACGCCCGCACGCGGAGAATGTGATCGAGCGTGGCGCGCTCGGAATCGCCTTGAGCGGCAGCCATGCGGTCGACGCAGGCGCTGGCTTTGGTGAGATCGACCTGCGGCTTCGCCAACTCGGCGCCCAGAGCCATCCGCGCGTCGCAATGGACGTCGCAACAATGATCAATCTTCGCCTGAAAGTTCTTGTTCAGCTTGTCGATCTCGGCGGTCTGCGCGTCGGTCAACTTCAGTTCGCGCCTGAGCCACGCCGTGTTATTCAGGTCAGCCACACCTACGCCCGTCGAGCGACGAATGCACCAACTGGCCACGCCATAGGAGAGCGTCGACACGAACAGGATCAAAACGATCAGCGCGGGCAGTGTCTTTTTCATGGCGACCTCTGCAGATAGCTGCCCGTGAGAGTGCCCGGCGCCATGAATTGCAGCTCGGCGCGGGCGGCGTCCGTGTGGCGGGGCGTGGAGGCGATGCCGCCCCACAAACCGACAACGGTCGCCAGCAACAACGCCGCGGTCACCGACCAGGCGGGTTGCCACAATAGCGGACCGATTGCCTCGAACAACAGGCTCAGCCGCGCCGGGCGTTCAGCGGCGGCGAGCCGAATCTGGCGCCAGACGTTGGCTTCAAAATTGCCTCGCGGCTCGATGTCGCGCCACTGTCGGAGCAGCGCTCGGAGTTTGTCGTCATTCTGGTTCATCAGAGGGTGATACGACCGGGGCGAAAAAAACCCTCGCTGTTTCCAGCGAGGGTTTTCAGCTTCCGACGGGATAAGGAGGGCCTTTGGCGATGGCGTTTGGTGAGGTTGTGATCGCCGAACCGTTTTGGCGTTCACTCCACCATCGCGCGTGGTTGCCAGCACTATTAACATCCCGCGTGCCAAGCTTGAGTCGCTTCTGTGAATATTGCGCAACTCGCGTCGCGGCAATCGATTCAGTTGCGGCGAAGAATCTTCGGGAGGCGGGGGCAACGGCGGTTTCTCTGAATCAAATCAAGCAGCGTGGCCAAAGCGCAACAGTCGCGGTCATTCCAACAGGTGATGGAGCGCCGAGCGGAGGGTTTGTCGGGCGCGGTAGAGGCGCGATTCGACCGATTTTTCGGAACAACGCATCACGGCGGCGACCTCGGCGCCGGCCATTCCGTGATACTCGGAGAGAATCATGGCCGTCCTCTGGTCTTCGGGAAGCTTGGCGACCGCCGCGGCGATCTGGTCGCCGATCTCGCGGGCGTGCACGTCCTCCGCTGTGCCGGACGGCGCCATGATCTCCGGCGCAGACTCGATGGATTCGGCCTGATGGCGCGCGCGCCAGCGGAGGCGGTCGATGGCGGCGTTGCGGGCCAACGCGAACAGCCACGTGGAAAACTTCGTTTCGGGCCGGTACGTATCCAGGTTCTGGTAGACGCGCACGAAGACATCCTGGGCGACATCGTCGGCATCGTGGGCGCTGGCCAACATGCGGAAGACGAAATTGACCACGGGGTGCTTGTAGCGCCGCATCAATTCGTCAAATGCGGCGGCATCGCCCGACTGGATTTGCCGGACGATGTCGGAATCTGGTTGTTCGTGTAATGGCATGACTGATCTGAGACGGACACAAAAGACACCACGGGCGCGGTGCTCGGTCTCAGATCAGGAACGCATGCGTGGAAAGGTACGGAGAGGTTGCGGCTGGCGCGGAGGCGTTGAGTTTGGTCGTCGCAGCAAAGTTACATGGGACCTCAGCGGCGAACGACATCAAGCTCGCGGAGGCAGTTGCGATCTTCAACAATCGCGGGCCGGAGGTTGGCGCGTGACGAGCCGGTATCGGGTTCGGTAGCGGCTGGGTCGGCGCTGACAAATGGCAACCACAACGCCCACTCCGGCAACAGCCCATCAGCAACGACGGCGTGCGGGCACAATGTTGCGAGGCCGGTTCGCACCATTCGGCGCGCGTGGGCAGGATGCTGGTGAGCAAAACCGCCGCGAGCGTTGTCAATGTTACAAATGCCCTGCGCATGTGTGCAGGAAATTTACGCTGGGGACGATGGCGCGTCAAGGGACTGCAGGGGCTGGTAATGTCCTAATCTGAGTTGGGACTTATGGTTTGGGTGAGCGTCCGGAAACAAACAGAAGAACACAGTACAGTAGCAGCGCAACGGCACCGATCACCAAGATCCCGTACAGTTCTTTCCGGTTCTGCAGTTGATTTTTCATTCCTGTGCCTTGCTCACAATAGCGGCTCGCACAGCCGTTTGGGGTGAATTGACTGGTGGAAGCTCCAAGACCGTGACGTAGCGCGCTTCTGTGCCATCCTTAGGCATACTGCCAAGATGCCGCACTTCAAAAGGAATGGGAATCACAAATTTCCCGGGCTGGATCCAAAATGATACACCACCCCGGGCCAATCCGGCAAGGCGGCGCTTGCGTACTCTTGAGGAGTGGAATAATAGTCTTGGTCGAATCATGAACTTCCAACGCAATCTGCGGCACAGCCGATTCGTTATTCCATCGATGCTTGGCACGATCTCTCTGGCCGGGGTCCTGCTCACGGTCGGGCGGGCGCTGATGGCGGGCAATATTCGCGAAGCGCAACCGGCGCCGAAATTCGTGCTCAAGGAACACGGGCACGCCGTCAAGCTCGCCGACTTCAAGGCCAAGGCGCTGCTGGTGTGTTTCGTGGCGACGGGGGACGAGCCCAGCCACAAGCAACTGGCGCTGTTGAACGGCTTCGTGGACCGATACGGCGGGACGAACCTGACGGTGCTGGCGCTGGCGATCGATCAGCGGGACCCCGACGCGCTGAAGAAGTTCGCCGAGCAGGAACATCTGCGGTACGCGGTGCATTCGGCCGATTACGACTTGATCGAGAGCTTCGGCGGGCTGAGCGCCGTTCCGACGACCTACGTGATCGACAAGGACCGCGACATCATCGACAAATTCGTGGGCATCACCGAGACGAACGCGCTGGATGCCGACGTGCAAGCCATTATGAAGCAATGAACAGATCGCGACTGTCGATCATTACGCTGTGCGTGCTGGCGGTGGTGCTGGCGCCGTTGGCGGGCAATGCCCAACAGGCCGATTTCAAGGTCGACACCTTCCTCTCGGTCGACAAACTCGCGCCGAACGCGCGGTTTCGGGTGGCGGTAGTGATCGACGTGACCACCCCGTGGCACATCAACGCCAATCCCGCCACCGCCGAGGGGTTGATCCCGACCACGTTGACGCTGCAGCCGCCGGCGTCGGTCGTCATCGATCGGATCGATTATCCCAAGGGCGTGACGACCAAGGTGGCGTGGAATGACACGCCGGTGGGGCTGTACACGGGGCGGACGATCATTTTCGCCGAGGGACACGTCAGCGGCGACGCCAAGGCTGGGCCCGTGAAACTGGAGGGCACGTTGCGCTATCAGGCCTGCAACGACAACGTCTGTATCGCGCCGAAGAACGTGCCCGTCGCGTTGGAGACCGAGATCGTCGCCGACACGGAGAAACCGCAGCCCGTCCACGCCGACATTTTTGGCGCCACGGCAACACCGAGCGAGCCGCTCAAGCCGCTCGTTACGGCCGGCAATGCCGCCTCGGACAACGCGATTGCCACGCTGGTGCGCGAGCGCGGATGGTTCGCCACGCTTCTCATCATATTTCTGGGCGGGCTGGCGCTGAACCTGACGCCGTGCGTGTATCCGATGATCGCGATCACGGTCAGCTATTTTGGCGGGCAGGGCGGCGAGCGGAATGCGCGGCGCGCGTTTGTGTCGTCGCTGATCTATTGCATGGGCATCGTGCTGACGTATTCGACGCTCGGACTGCTGGCGGCGCTGACGGGATCGCTATTCGGTTCGGCGCTGCAGAGTCCCGTGCTGCTCATCGGCATCGCGCTGCTGCTCGTGGCGCTGGCGCTGAGCATGTTCGGGCTATACGAATTGCAGCCGCCGCAATTTCTCATGCAGAAGGCGACGGGGTTGTCGGCGAAGGCGGGCTACCTCGGCATGTTTTTGTTTGGCGCGGTGATTGGCGTGATTGCCGCGCCGTGTCTCGCGCCGTTTGTCGTCGCGCTGCTGGCGTTTGTGGGCGAGAGCGGCAATCCATGGCTGGGGTGGTGGCTGTTCTTCGCGCTGGCGCTGGGGTTGGGTCTGCCGTACGTGGTGCTCGGGACGTTTTCGGGATTGCTGAACCGTCTGCCGCGGTCGGGGACATGGATGGTGTCGGTGAAGCGCGTGTTTGGCGTCGCGCTGATCCTCGTTGCGATTTGGATCACCAGCCCACTGTGGGCCAACCTCGGCGCGTCGGGCGCGGGCGGGCTGGCGTTCGAGCCGTACTCGGCGGCGAAAGTGCAACAGGCGTCGGCGGATCGTCATCCCGTGTTTATCGATTTCTCGGCGGAATGGTGCGGCCCGTGCCGCAAGATGGAACGGACAAGCTTCCGCGACAAACGCGTTCTCGACGAGTCGAAGGATTTCACATTGCTCAAGGCCGATCTCACGCACGAAGGCTCGCCGGATGTTGAGAAGCTGCGGAAAGATTTTGGGATTTGGGGCGTGCCGACGCTGGTGTTCATCGGGCCCGACGGCCGCGAGCATACCGAGTTGCGCCGGGTCGAATACGTCACGGCGACGGAGTTGGTCGATCTGCTGGCGAAGGCGAAGACCATCGCGCCGACAAATTCCACCGCGGCGCGGGCGCCCGATATCCCGCCGCAATTATTGAATCCGTTTTAAGTTTGGCTGGAGATTGTAGGGGCGCGATGGCCTACCCCGAAAGCTCTCGGGGCTGATCGTGTAGGTATCGCGCCGCAGGCCTTCGAACACGGGTGACGGCGGGATACCTTGAAACGACGTGAGGCATCGCGCCCTACAAAACGGGTTAGGTTGCGGAACAGGCTCGATGCCTTGCTGCCGCAGGCGAGACAGCAGAATCAGAAAGCCGTGGCAAGAGGGAGGTGGAAATCAGACCGTCGTTACCTCGTCCTGCGCTTGCGGATTGCGCAAAGGACCAAGACGCCAAGCATGGTCAGCATCGGCGAGGATGGTTCGGGGATGTTCTCGATGGCGATGTCGATGGCGTTGTCCAAATGGGAAGCGAATACGGTTCCGACACCGGCCGGGTTGAATTTCATAATTTGGTCTTGACCAAAGCTCCCAGTGTGGCGGGTCGCATACAGATTGCCGCTGCTGTCGAAACCGAGACCGAGTGGGAATGCGCCGGCGAAATTAGATGCGAATATGGACTCTTGACCAGTCGGGCTGAATTTCAGGATTTGTCTTGAAGTGCTGGCCACGTATAGGTTGCCCGAGGCGTCGAAAGCTAATCCTTGCGGGTTAAGCACGCCGGACGCAAATACCGTAGAAACTCCGTTTGAATTAAACTTCAAAATCGAGCCGTCGTAAAAGGAGGCGAAGAGATCGCCATCAGGGCCGAACGCTAGGCCGGCATCGAAGCCGTAATCTTGAAATGGGAGATTGGTGCTTACGAAAACGGACTCGTTGCCCATCGAATCGAACTTAAGTATTTGGGAACCGTCGCTCGCGTAAAGGTTGCCTTGGTTGTCAAAGGCAAGCCCTGTGAATACGCCGCTCGTGGCGGCAAAAACGGATCCTGAGCCGCTTGGGCTGAATTCCTCAATGTTGGAGCCGAAATTCGCCACGAAAAGATCCCCGTTCTTGTCTAGGGCAAGACCGTCTGGGTCAGAAAGGCCAGAACTGGCCGTGGCAAAAACCGAACCGTTACCAGCCGAGTCGAACTTGTCTATTGTGTTCACGCTGAAACTGGACACATAAATGGTCTGCGACCGTGCTGGGAACAGGGGGGCGGCGAAGAACAGGGCTGTTAGCAGGAACAGTTTTGCTTTCATCGTGAAAACCCAACCTTTCCGCTTCTCGTCCGGCACGTTACAACATGGGATGGCTGGTCGCAAGCCAATTCGGGTGAGGTTCCTGTCTTGCCTCGTCGTTGCCCAGAGCACGAGAGCGCCAGCGTCTCGCACCTCAACGGAGCTTGTTAGCTCATCTTGACGACGACTCACCGCAGCGCATTGGCCACGTCACCGAGGCGGTCGGCGATCTTATCCACCGTTTCGTAGGCGGTGACGAATTTCGGCGGGGCGGCCGGGGCGCAGGGGTTTTACCGGTTTGCGATTACGCCGTAGGGGGCTGGTCGCGGCGAGTGCGCGACAACCCTCACATAACCACGGCAATCAAACTGCGGCAGGAAGGTGCCCCCTCACCTTAATCCTTTGCCGCCAAGGCACGGCAGGCGGCGTTTGCGACCTAGGCACGGCATGGTCGCGTCTCGAAGACTCGGCTCCGTCGGACTCGGCTCCCCCCAAACGACGGGGGCGAGGAGATCGATCTTCTTTTATCGCATCCAAGGGCGGTTCGGCGGTCATAGACCGCCGCTACAGGATGGCGGGCTGGGCTAGCGCGCCCTACCGCGTCAGTCGAAGAGGAGGGCGTTGACGAACCACTGGGGCAGGAGCGGTTTTTCGACGTTCACGACGAAGTCGGCAACGATGATGTTGTCGCCGCGCTTGAATTGTCCCCAGACCTTGTAGCGGCCGGGCCGGGGAAACATCGTGTGGAAGGCGACCTCGGGTCCGCCGCGCGTATCGGCGGGCAACGTGGCCACGAATTGTTGCGGATGGCTGTGCAGATAGGATTGCGTGTCGTCGCTGATGATCACGCAATGTCCCATCGCCCCGATGTACGGACTCAGGTCGGTGACGGGTTTTCCATCCAATTCGAGACGGAAGGCCAATTGCGTTTCGCGCTGGGCGACGAGCGTGCGCGGTTGGACGATCATCTCAACGTGATACGGGCCGATCTCGCGAGCGAGGGTCGGAGACAGGCTGACCTTGGTTGCCGGCGGATCGTCGCCCGCAACGGCCACCGGCAATCGGAAGACCTGCCCGCGTTCCCCGTAGGGCGTGACGTCGGCAAAGAGGAGAAACGGGCCGCCGTGAGGGAATTTGTAGTCGATGGTGAACGAGCCGTCGTCCTGGCGAACGGGATGAACGTGGTCGAAGAACGACAGGTCGGCGCTGACGACGATGAGGTGGAGCAGATGTTCGTGGACGACCATCAAATTGCGCACCATCTGCCCGGTGGCGGCAAACCGCGGAAAGAAATGCAATGTATCGCCTGTCCGTTCGATCGTCATCGTGTACTTCGGATCGTGGAGTTCCAGCGGCGCGGTAAGTCGGATCGGGACGAGGGGCATGCCGCAAATTCGGCAGACGCCGGGGTTGGTGGAACGGATGCCGTCGTGCATCGGGCAGACGTAGCGCGCGACCTGGTTGGGCGGGATTCCCAGGACCGCGGGCAGGACCCACGGATCAAACCAGGCGGTGCGCAGCGAGCCGCGGATCGGCAGCGTGAGATGGGCATCGAACTGGGTCGCGTCCTTTAGAAACAGCGCCCGGCCCCGAAAATGGGACGCGGCGCCGTCATGGAAATCGACCGCGTACAGCGGCACGGCGGTATCCTCGTATCGGCGCGAGACGATGACCGTGATGTTGGTCGCGGCGACGCGCACGGGGTCGTTGGCGAACCGGTCGAGGATGCGGACGTCCACGGCGCCGGTGTCGGCATCGAAGGTCAGCTCGGCGCGTTCCTTCCCGAAGGGGGCGATGGTGCCGCCGTTGGGACCCCAGCGGTTGTAATGGCCGATCCCGGCCCACCACGGGATGCTTTCGGTGTAGGTGAGCAGGAGAAAGGATTCGACGCCGAGAAAGCACGGGAACAGCAGGGCGCGCCAGCGGGCTTTGTTCGGCAGCGCGTCGTCGAGGAGTTTGACTGCGCCGATGGCCAGCGCGACGAAGCCCATGGTGATGTGATTGATGTAGACGCCGGCGGCGACATCGGCGTAGGGCGCGACGGTGTGGACGTGGGTGAAGAGCAGGCCGCCGCCGATGAACGCGAAGACGGCGATGAGACGGTTTTGGATTTGCACCCAGGACGACTGCCCCCTCACCCTGACCCTCTCCCCCGGAGGGGCGAGGGGATATCCCTCCTTCGACGCACTGGCGGTGGATGCGGCGGGCGCGCGGCGCTGCTTGGACAACATGTACAATCCGATGGCGACCATGATCAGGGCGGTGAGCTTGTGCATCTGCGCTTCGCGGTCGAGAAACTGGCGCGGATCGGTCAACGCGTAGAGGTCCAAATCCGCGCAGAAGAACAGCAAGATGCCGCCCAATTTCAACAGGGTGGGCCCGACCCAGCGGACTTTGGGCTCGTAGTTGGGCCACAGCTCGCGCACGAAGATGGAGAGCGTGAGCAGGAGCACGAACACGCCGGCGCTGTGGTGCATGAAGTCGGAGTACTCGAGGTTGCGATCGGTCTGGCGTTCGGCGAGCGTGTTGAGGTCGTGCATGGAGAGAACGGTCTTGGCGTCGGCGCCAGCGACGGAGGCGCCGTACTCGGTGACGAGTTTGCCGCCGAGGTAGCCGGCGGTGGCGATCATGGCGTACAGCGCGAGACCGCCGATCACGTAGGCCAGCATCGCGCCGCGGCGGGAGCCATCGAGGAATAGCCGCCACGACATCAGGCCGATAAATCCCCACGCGGCGATGGTGGCGGCGAGCTCGTGGAATTCGATTTGGAGTTGGGGAACGCCGGCGCGGCCGGCCCAGATTTCGGCGCAGATGCCGCAGATGAAGGCGAGGAGTGTGAAGGCCGTACCGACCGCCATGAGCCATTTGGCGGTCTGATGGGCGCGCGGGTTGCGCCAGAGCAGGCCGGCGGCGTCCGACAAGAGGGCGATGAGGAGCAACACGATCGGGAACGGCACCAATCGCGGATGCAATTCCGCCAGCCAACGCGAGATCTCCATATTGGGAACCAATGGCAGACGAATGGCCCGCCGTCAAATGCCGCCCTCAAAGATTACTTGGCGGCGATTTTGGCGATGGTTTCTTCCAGGACAAGCCGGTCGTCGAGCTGGGTGGAGACGAGCTGGCGGTTGGCGTCGAGGAGCAGGTCCATGGCGCGGATGAGTTCGCGGGTCGAGAAATTTTTCGCGGCGAGGGCGCAGCGGTAGAGCCGCCAGGCGTTGGGGAGGGCGCCGTCCTTGGTGCGGGGGAAATGGGCCGTGGCCGATTCGGGGAGGCGCTCGAAGGCTTTGACGAATTCGATGTTGCCGCCGGGGCCGTCGCGGGCGGAGATCAATTTGCGGACCATCAGGTCGCGGGCGAGGAGCATCAGGCGGAATTGGGCGACGAGCATCATCAGGATGCCGATGGGCTGGTCGCCGGCGTCGAGCAAGCTTTCGAGGGAGCGAATGGCGCGGGAGGTGCGGCGCGCGCCAAGCGAATCGGTCAACTCCCAGATCACGGCCTGGCGCGAGGCGGAGCAGATGGCGCGCACATCGTCTTTGGTGATATCGCTGCGTTTACCGACGTAGACGAAGAGCTTTTCCAATTCGTTGGCGATTTCGCGGAGGCTCGGCGCGACGAGTTCGCGGAAGGCCTGGACCGCCTCGGCGCTCATTGTTTTGGAGTCGGCGCGGAGTTTCGACTGGATGAACGCCTCGATTTCCTCGTCGGAATCGCCCTTGCCTTCTTCGAGAGCTTCGAAGAAGCGGACCTCGCCGATTTTTTCGAGGGTCTTGTAGAGGGTCTTGCGGCGGTCGCAGCCGATGGCGCTGATGAGCAGGGTCACGCCCTCGCCGAGGCCGCTTTTCAGGAGGTCGGCGAGGTCGGCCAGCGCTTCCTTCACGGCCTCCGCGCGGGTGGTCTGCGTGTCGGCGAGCAGGTCGGTGCTTTTGAGCCAGACGAGCTTGTTGCCGCCGCCGAAGAGGCCGACGGTTTCCAACGCCTCACGCAGCCGGGAAAGAACTTTCAATGCCTCGTCCTGATTTGACGCCGAGCCGTCGATGATTTCCAAGCCGAATTCTCCCGCCTGTTTCGGCGCGAGCTTGTCCGCCAACTTCGCCGCCGTTTCCTTGATCGAAAACTCGTCCGCGCCTCCGACGAGGTAAATGGATTTGGTCTTGGCGGCAGTCGCGGGCACGCGCGTAGTTTGCGTATGGCGTGGCGTGCTGTCAAGCAAGCCAGTAACAAGCCGTTTTCTGTAACCACTTTGAGTTTGTCTTTTCCTGATATTCGTAGTGAGATGGCGGGGCAATCCGTTCCGATACGCTGCCTGCGGTCATGGAGAGACGATGAGCTGGGATATATTCATTCAAGACATTCCTCCCTCGGCAAATTCATTGGAGGACGTCCCGAAAGACTTCCAACCAAGACTGCTCGGAGCGCGTTCAGAGATAATTGCCAAGATTCGGGAGATCGCTCCCATGGCGAGTTTCTCCGATCCATCGTGGGGCACGATTGAGGGGCCTGACTTCTCCATTGAGGTCAACGTCGGGAAGGACGAACAGGTGCGAAGCATAGCCCTTCATGTCCGCGGAGGTGACGATGCAGCCGGAGTCGTTGCAGACATTCTGGAGCGTCTCGGGCTCCGCGGCCTTGATCCGCAGTCAGACACCGGCATTTTCGACCGTTCTTCCGCCGTGGAGAGCCTGAAACGTTGGCGCGCGTTTCGTGACAAAGCGGTCGCAAGCGCGACTGCCCAATCGAACGAATCGACTAGCGCGGCCGCGCCCCCGTCGGGTGACAAGAAAAAGAGGGAGGTTCATCCTGATCTGAGCGCACTCTTCAAGGCATTGGCTTCTCTTGGAAAGAAGCTACTCGTTGAGGTGGGGCAGTTTACTCCGGTTGGCGCATCCATGGGCGAAGACGGCAAGATTTCAATCACGCACCCCAGCACGGGTGAAGAGGGGGGCAACCCTCAAGAACTCATTGACTTGCTGACGAACGTATACCGTCAGGAGGCTGGGACGGGCAAGATTCGCGCTGCCGGGATTTGCAGGCCAGTAATCATCAGCGTGGCGGGACAAACGGAAAAGAAGCGCGCAATCTCTGTCGCGTTGGAGCATGCTTCCGGGCAGTCCCTTCTGGTCTATATACCGTACCGCATCGAATACGAGCCGCAGGTGCGCGGACGGATGACACCGCAGTTCTTCGTGCAAGACTCAGGGCAGTGAAGTCGCTGCCACCGCCGGCTGACGCGCAAGGTACGCGGCCAGTGGGCAGTCTTTGAGTTGTTTGATGCCGGCGACGACGCAGGCGGCGTTGAGTTTGGCGCCGATTTTTTTGGTGTGCTGGAAATCGTTGAAGTAGGTGGCGGTTGTTTCCTGGCCGAGGGCGTCGAAGCGATCGGCGGCGAGCGTGTTGAGATCGATGAAGAACGCGCCGCCGGCTTTGGCGGCATCGGCGGCCCATTGGGCATAGCCGTCGAACCCGCGCTTGATCTTTCCATTGGCCCAAAAATTGCGCGGGACGGGCGAGCAGATGATGACGGATGCGCCCTTGGCCTTGGCGTCGCTCACGTACTGGCGCAGGTACCAGCCGTAGGAATGAACCACGGTCTTGTTGGTGGAGATACCGATCTGGATCGTTTCATCGCCGGTGCCGGTGATCGTGGCGCGATTGGGGTGGCCTTCCGAGTTGGCGGAATCGTTGTGGCCGAACTGGACGATCACGAAATCGCCGGGCTGGATGTGCGCGAGGACATTCGTCCACCAACCTTCCCCGATGTAGGAGCGGCTGCTGCGTCCGCCGCGGGCTTCATTGTAGACGTGGATTTTGGCGGGGTCGAAGAAGGCACCGATTTCCGAGCCCCAACCCCACGGACCACGGTCGCCGTTGCCCGAGCCGGTCTTCATGATCGAATCGCCGACGAGGAACAGCGCGGGATGAAGGACACCCACCCCTTGCCCCTCCGGTGGAGGGGAGTTTTGCGCGCGTGCGGGCGACAGGGTTACGAGGACCGCGAGGGCGACCAGTGTAACGACACGATTGATTTGATGCCCCCTCACCCTGACCCTCTCCCTCGGAGGGGCGAGGGGATGCCTTTTCTTGCGTCGAAGTTGTTCCCATTGGGAGATTGTCGGGGTCAAGGTGATTGGTTCTCCAGCTGTTGTAAGGGTTTGATGCGGGACCGCCGCGTGGGGACACGCGGCCTACAACTTTGGCTCTCCGGGCTTGATGTAGGGACGAAGATCGGGGACGGCTTTGGCGAGTTCGTCGGCCACCATGCGGCCGAAGAACGCCGACCCCTTCGGGCCGAGATGCGTGTAGTCGAATTTCGGCGCGGCTTCGCCCTTGCGTTCAACGACACTGTTGGGCGGCACGGCGGTGGAATTCGTCGTTGTGGCGGCGGGCGACGGCGATTCGGTTTTGGGCGCTGGGACGGAATTGCCGCTGGCGGCCTGTTCGGCGACCTGAGGTGGCGGCGGAGCCATGGCGAGGGTGTTGGCTTCGACCGGTCCCGTCTTTTCGATGGCGGCGACGCTGTCGGCATTCAGGTCGAGGATGGGAACGCCTGTTTCGGCGGCGACCTTCTTCGTGGCGGCCGCCCATGGGGCGAGATCGTTGCGGACATGGCCGTCCTTATACCAACGGCGCGTGAGCGGGGTGATCAGGACGGGGTTGGCGCCGTTGGAGAGGACGTCGGTGACGTAGCGTTTCATGTTGGCCGGGAATTCGGTGGCCAGATCGGTGGAGCGGCCGGGTTTGCCGGGTTCGTCGTTGTGGCCGAACTGGATGAGGACGTAGGTGGCGTGGAAATCGGCGTTGTGTTTCAGCGCGTCGAGCACGTTGTCCCAGGAACCTTCGGCGCGGTAGCTGCCGGAACTGCGGCCGCCTTTGGCCATGTTGATACACGCGACCTGCGGGGCGAGGTCGGCGGCGAAGCCGGGACCCCAGCCGCTACGGGCGGCGACGGTGGAATCCCCGACAAGGATGATTCGGACGGGCGGGAGCGAGGCGGGTTCCTGAGAACGAACGGCACCCACCCCCGACCCCTCCGTTGGAGGGGTGTTCTGCGCGCGCGCTGGTCGCGGAACCAGCGCGAGCAGCGTCAGGACGAATGCGAGAAGTGATCGTTGCACGGGTTGCGGTCTCCGAACGGCTGACGGGGTCAGTTTGGGGAAATGGGGGCGGGGTGTCAAGCGGGGGGGTAGTGTCTTAATCTGAAATTTCTGATGAGAATTGACGAAAACACTAGTTTCTGTGACGCTGGCGGCCTATGGACTATTGGAAAGCCGATTTTGTCCAGTCACTGCAAGATGTCATGCAGATTGTTGGGACATCCCGCATCTTTACGGCGATCTTCTCGCTGGCGGTAATTGGCGTGACGTTGTTTGCTTTAAGCAAAGTCTTTCCAAAAAAGACCGTCTTAATGAAGGCAATCGAGACGGCGTTAGGGTTGGTTGCGCTTTGGTTGTGCATTTCGATCGTATTTGTCTTCTGTGTCCTCTTCATTGCGCCCGTTCAGATATACCGCGATCAAAGTCGTCAATTCGATGTGCAGACGAACTTGGTTTCTCAGTTGCAGCAACAGTTGATTCAATCTTCACAGTGGACGCAGGATGATTTGGACGCCGACAGCAAGGCAAACAAAGATTATTTTAATGGCATGTTTTACAGGGACAGTAAGCACGATTTGCAAGCCGCATTAATCAGGTTCGAGGATGCGTATGTTTGCTATTATCGGGTTGCATTAAGGCATCCTGAAAAGTGGAGTTCGGCGGCCCACATGGCCAAAGATGTTGCCGGAATATATAAGATGCAAGGCCGTACCAATGATGCCAATGAGGTGACGGAAGCAGCCATAGCAATAGAGGACGCAAACCCGACGACAGAAGCGACTGATTTGTACCACAGCCTGACGCTAAGAATACAGCAGACAACCTTGGGGAAACAAGCCGCTGGTTCTGCGCCTTAACCAGTGTGTCAATCCGTGGCTCGGAGCGATACCCAGATACGCCCTGGGACCATTATCCCAATCCGTTCTCCGTCCTTCGCGGTTCAAATTAAGGCGCTACCGGCGCGGCGTGATGTTGGCTGGAGACCTTCGGTCAATAAGTGTGCGGGGTCGGGCCTCGAAAAGGATTCGGGGTGAAAGACCCTCGCACAACGGTGGCGCAGGCAAATGACGACACGACAGAGACCCTTCGCTTCGCTCAGGGTGACACCGGGATTTTAGGAGATAGCTTCTACCTATTTCTGGTTGAGCCACTTCATGATTTCTTCTTTTTGGTTGGGCCAGGCGAGTTCGATGCCGGTTTCGATGCGGTGGTGTTCCCTGGGGTACTTGTTCCAGTGGCTGCGGAGCTGGCGGAACCAGCGGGCGGGCCAGACGATGGTGCTGGTGGCGGAGCGTTTGCTGGGGAGGGACGGCCCCGGGCCGCGGAGAAGCTTGTCGACGGAGACATGGAACACGGCGGCGATGCGCATCAGGACATCGGCAGAGGGTTCATGTCCCTGGCTGAGCCAGCGGCTGACATTGGCCTGGCTGACGCGGATGGCGTCGGCGGCCTGTTGTTGGGTCCAGCCGCGGCGGTCGATGAGGGTGCGGAAGTTATCGGCGAAGTCGCTCATATATTTTACGGAGGTTAGAAGGTTTGTAATTTTGTTGTTGACATGATATGCGGCTACGCATATCATGTGTCGTATAGCATAAACCTAGCATCCATGCAATAAGTAACCACCCGAAGACAGAAAGGCAAGCACAGAGATTTGCGACCCCGCCGCGACGGGGTCGCGTCTGGCTTCGCTCCGAGATGACAGATTCCAACCGCGATGTGGTCGGGTTTCGAAGACCCGGCTTCGGTGCTGCCCACGCGCCGCGGTTTACCGAAATGGCCTCGTTCTGGCCGGCGTCGGGGGGAAGGATTGTGGCCCGGGCGGGTGGGGAGAGGCCACCCCCCCTATTTCTGCGAAACGAAGCCAACGTTTTGGGAGGGCTGTTACGCGCAGATGAGTTTGAGTGATAATGGATTAAGGGATCGATGGGTAGAACGTGACCCCCCTTGGGGTAACGGGGGAAGTATTGGCGATGAAGCGAGCCGAGGTCAAGGCAGCGCCAAGTGGCAACGGCCGGGTCGAC
>DATKNW010000031.1:0-20382 GCA_035541135.1 Verrucomicrobiia bacterium | reverse complement strand
CGCCCACCACGGCTGGGAGCTAACACTGCGGGCAACCCAAGCGCTCCGCCGAATGCGCCGTCGCCCGCGGTTGATCACTGCCTTCTGGAAACAGGCTGAACTGTGGTGAAATAGTCACTGTATTATGCAGGAGTCAATAGGAGCGGAAGGATTCCTCGGCAAGCTCAGAATGACCAGCATGTGACGGATTCACCTCATGGCTGGGCCGGTTGGAGGCGGTGAGTTTGCGGATGGCTGGCCGCGCGAGGGCGACGAGTTGGTCGGCACGCGATGTCGAGGCATCGGGCATGGGGGATTAGTAGCATGACGGAAGGACAAGAGACAATGGAGAATGGTTAATGGTCGATGGCTGATGGCTGATGGTAGATAGGGTAATGCGTGGGGTGTACTGATTTTGGATTTGATTATTATATCTGCATGGGATATGATCGCGGGCGTGAAGCATACGGGGCCATCTGAGAGAGGATTTGCCGATGGGAATCCGGCGTTGTGGGAGCTGAGAAGTACGGCGATGGAGTGCGGGCCGCGGTCGGCGCCCGCGGCTACAGTTCGCGGTCAACGCCGACGGATGCAATACCCCCCTATTTCTGCGAAACGAAGCCAACGGTTTTTCGAGGGTTGCGTTTATGGAACGCGCGTGGCGGCAGCGGGTTGTGGAGACGCGTATCGCGAGAAACGGGTTGGCTTCGTTTGGCTTCGTTTTGGGGGTTGGAGGGGGTTTCGGTGGTGTTCAGGAGCTGCTCCAAGCGAGGTGAACGACAAGCACAGGCGAGACGCCTATGCAACGCTGAACACGGGCGGGACGCCCGCGCCAGCAACGACCGCAAGCGGGACGCTCGCGCCACCAAGACGGGCTGAGGCGATCGAGCCACCAAGACGACCGCAAGCACGGAGGCTTGCGCCACTGGGGTTGAGGGGACTATGATGCGCGGCGATATGGATAAGCTGCTGGTGGTCGATGATGAGGCCGATATCCGGCGGGCGTTTCAGCGGAACCTCGCCAGTGAGACATTGCAGGTGGTGGAAGCCGGCAACGGCGAGGAGGCCATTCGGATGGTGGCCAAGGAGCGGCCGAACCTGGTGGTGATGGACATCCGCATGGGCGGCACGAGCGGGCTGGATGTGTTGCGCAAGCTGCGCGAGCTCGACCCGAAGTTGCTCATCATTATGATGACCGCATTTGGCACGACGCAGACGGCGATCGAGGCGATGAAGCTCGGCGCGTACGACTACGTGCTCAAGCCGCTGGAGGTGCCGAAGCTGAAGGCGTTGATCGAGTCGGCGCTGAAGGCGGCGCGGGACATGCGCGAGGTGGTGAGCTATCAGCCGCTGCTGGGGAGCGAGGATTACACCGAGGGCATCGTCGGCAAGAGCGAGCCGATGCAGCAGGTATTCAAGCTGATCGGCCAGGTATCGCAGTCCGAGGCGACGGTGCTGGTGACGGGCGAAAGCGGGACGGGCAAGGAGCTGGTGGCGCGGGCGATCTACCATCACAGCTTGCGAGCGGACAAACCGTTCATGGCGATCAACTGCGCGGCGATCCCGGAGAATTTGCTCGAGAGCGAACTATTCGGCCACGAGAAAGGGGCGTTCACGGGCGCGGCGGACCGGCGGATCGGGAAATTCGAGCAGTGCGATCACGGCACGATTTTTCTGGATGAGATCGGCGACATGCCGCTATCGACGCAGACCAAGATTTTGCGGGTACTGCAGAACGGCGAATTTCAGCGGGTCGGGGGCAACCAGACCTTTCACTGCGACGTGCGGGTGATCGCGGCGACGAACCGCGCGCCCGAGCAGCTCGTGTCGGCGAAGAAATTTCGCGAGGATCTGTACTATCGCCTGAACGTGGTGCGGATCCATCTGCCGCCGTTGCGGGAGCGGAAGGAAGACGTGCGGTTGCTGGTGCATTATTTCCTGCAGCGGCTGTCCAAATCGGGGACGGTCGGCGGGCGGGTGACGAAGATTTCGTCGGAGGCACTGAAGATCCTCGAGCGATCGCCATGGCCCGGCAACGTGCGCGAGCTGGAGAACGTGATCGAGCGATCGGCGGTGGTGGCGCGGGGTGATTCGATTTTGCCGAAGGACTTGCCGGCGGAAGTGCGCGAATCGCGGGCGGTGGCGGTGCCGGCGGAGGACCTGACGGCGGCGATCGACGCGGCGGTGCGGCCGTTGTACGCGCTGGCGAAGAAGGACCCGCGGTTGAAGATCATGGCGCTGGTGGAGCGCGAGCTGATCGCGCGGGCGCTGACCGAGACGAACGGGAACCAGGTGCAGGCGGCGAAGCTGTTGGGGATCACGCGGGCGACGTTGCGCAAGCGGATCGAGAAATTCGGGATCGCGAAACGGCTGGAGGTGAAGTGAGGCGGCGGAGGCGAACGGGTTACTCGATGAGGATGCCCTTTTTCTCCATGTCGTCGACCTTTTCCTTGGTGAGATTGCCGAGGCCCTGAGAGAGCTTGCCCTTCGCGATTTGGTCGCGGAGATAGTCGGCCTGACGGTGGACCGCCTGCTCATGCGCGACCGGGTCATGCGCGGCGGCATTCCGGGCTTCCGAGGCGTATTGGGTGGCGAAGGGATCGGGTCTGGCGGCTTGGGATGCGCGTGCGGCTGGGGCGCTGTTCCAATCGGGCTCGGTCCGCGCGACGGTTTGGTCGGCGGGCGGCGGGGCAGGTTTCGACGGCGCGACCACGGCGGGCTCCGGCGGGGACGATGTCGCGATGAACGAATACGCCATGACGACGATGGCGGCGGCGACGGCGATGGCCAGGATGGCGAGCCAGCGTTTCGAGCCGGTATCCACGGAAGCAGCGAATTCAGTCATAAGCGATTAGTTGCTCTCCTGCCATTGGCTGAAGTTGATCTGTCCCGAAACGATGGGGTAGTCCGGGGGTGGCTTGGTCAGGAACCGCGAGTCGTAGCTGTAATTCTTGGTGTAACCGGTGCCGATGTTCCCGTGCCGGTCGAGAGTGCCCACGGCGCCACGGTTCTCCTGCACGATGCCGCCGTAAACCGTGAGGGTGCCGGTGGGCGTCCTCGAGTCGTAGCCGATGACGCCGAAGGAGCCGGAGCTGGTATCACTGGTAAGGGTCGAGGTGCCCGCGGCGATCATGGCGGCATCGATCGTCAGATTGGCCGGCGCTCCCGTATCGACCCAGATATCGTCCTGCGAGATCAGGCCGAGCGCATCGGTGGTCGTGGGATTGTTGACCGGATTGTGCGTGTAGGTGATGTTATTCTCGATGTACATGTCGTTCTCGCTGACGACGGTCAGCGGTCCCGTCACGGTTCCTCCCTGCAAGAAGACATAGCCGGCCTTGGAGCCGGAGGTGTAGGTGCTGACATTGGCCACATAGATCACGCCGCCCGCGGCAGGGATCGAGTAACTGTGGTTCGTCCAACTCTGGTTGGGGTTGGTGATGGAGACGGTGCCGCCGTTGAAGGTGAGCGTGGTGTTGCCGCTGACCACGACATCGAGCGTGCCACCGGCGGTGGCGAGAGTCTTCAGCGACGCGGAGCCGTTCAGGGTGCCGCCGTTAAAATTCACATCGGCCATTGTCCCTTCGTAGGTGTTCAACGCCAGACCGTCTTGCAGGTAGACGCTGGAGAGACTTCCGGAATAGGTGCCGTACTCGGACGTGAGCGGGGCGTAGAAGTACGAAGAGCCATCGAAGTAGATTTCCGTATCGGTGTGCACGTGCCCGTAGAACGTGTCGCCGCCGCCGAAGTTAATGACGCCGTTGGTGCTGCACCAGAGGGCGAACTCGGCGTAGGTCGGCTGGTAGACATCGAGCAATTTGACGATGCGCGACACCGATGTGCTGGTTCCGCTGCCACTGATCACGCCACTGACGGTTCCCGTGGAAACGATGCAGTAGGTGCTGGCGTTGGTCCGGAAAATATACCAGTAATAGTTTCCGCCACCGACGCTGCCGCTGCCATTGGTCGCGCCGGTGGGCGAACTGACCATGGCGGTGAGATTCGACTCCATGAAGCGCGCGGCCACTTCGACTCCCGACTCGGCGATGTAGGTGGCCTGGTCCAGCTTCATCTGCCGCACGGCAATCGTCCGATGGTTGCTGGCGACGTCCAGAATGGTCAACACCAGTCCGACCATGATGAACAGGAGGCACAACGCCACGATCAAGACGGATCCCTGGGGCTGTTCGCGCACGGGCTTGGTTGTATTCATGGCCTAACTTCCTTATGAACGATTTTTCCCGCTGCCTCTGACATGGGCTAATTCCTATATTGCACAAAGGTCACCATGGTGTTGGTCACCGTCTTGCCACCACAACTTTGGGCGACGGACACGGAAATCTGGGCGCCATTGGTCAGGTTCGCCATGGTTGAGGCGACGACGTTGGAGATGACAACGCGGTCGCCGGACTGATCCACGATGTTCTGTTTGCTGACGGAATACGTGAACGAGAGTCCGTTGTTGTAGGAGAGGACCCAATTGGTGCTCGTCGAGGAGCTGGTGACCGTGCTCGCCTGCGCTTCCCGCAACCCGGCGTTGGTGCCGATGCCGATGATCATGCGGTCCAGTCCCGTGCTGGCCATCCGGGAGGTGCTGGCCATCAGCGTCGTTTCATTGTACGTCTTGGAGGCGTACCAGAAGACGTTGTACATGGCGATGGTCAGCACGGCCACGATACCCATTGAAACGGACATTTCAGCAAGGGTGAAACCGCCTGCCGCGCGCGCGGCTCTGGTTGCCGGAGCATTCATGGATGCAGTGTCGACGTCAACATGGCCGTCAAAGTGTTTGTCGTGATGCAGGATTTGGGAGCCTGGTTGATGAAGTTCAGATAGGTGACATTCACGGAAATACTCTTCGTACAGGCGTTGACGTTGCTCACCGTGTACATCCCCACCACGGAACCATTGGTGAACGCGTACTTCCCCGCGTTCAACGACGAGGAATTGGTCAGGCTCAGCGTGCGCAGAGTTTCCATCTCCAACCGGGCCGAGTGCACCGCGGCCATTTGGTTGGCCCCCGTTTTGACGGCCTGCATGGACAGGTCGAAACTGATCACGCAGGCGCCGAGTGAAATGGCCAGAACGCCGAGGGCAAACATGGCTTCCGCCAGCGTGAATCCCGCTTCCTCCTGGAATGGCTTTCGAGTCATCATATGCTCGACCATTTGCGACACTCTTTCCGTGCAGCAAGCGACATACCGGCAACACGTTCCGTAGGAACAGGGGACGAGTCCCGCGGTTTCACGGGGATTCCCCAACGGGGCCTCCTTCGCTACGCGCGCGGAACTGAGAAACGTTCGCAATGGTGCGAGGGGCGTCCGTCTCGGACGCCCCTCCCCACCCCGGGCTCCCGCCCTCACCTCTCGGGAACCCTGTGAACTGGATTGGGCCGATTACTTGGGGCCGAAATTCCGGGTGGCCTGATTGGTCTTGCTGGAGCCATTGCCGAACAACCCAAAGAACTTCCGCGGTTCCGCGTTGTCCCTGGGCATCCACTTGTCATTGGTATACACGGGTTCGTTCGGCAGGCCGTTGACGTACTTCTCATAGCCCGTCTGCTGGTCCGGATGCACAATCGTCGGTGTCAGGAAAATCAACAGGTCGCGCTTGGTCTTGTTCAGACTCTTGTTGCGGAACAACGGGCCGAGCAGCGGCGCGTCGCCCATCAGAGGCACCTTGGTGTAGTTGTCGCTGACATCCACGCGCATCAGGCCACCGATGGCCAGGGTGTTGCCGCTTTTGATGAGGACGGTTGTTTGCGCCGTGCGGGTGTTGATGATCGGGATCGCCACGGCGTTGCCGCCACCACTTTGCAGGGTGGCGTTTTGCGTCGAGCTGCTCGCTTCCGGTAGCACGTCCAGCGTCACGTAGTCGTTCCGATTGACCCGCGGCGTCACCGTCAGGATGATTCCGATGTCCTTGTAATCGAACCCGGAGATCTGCAGCGACGCCGTCTGCTCGCTGAAGGCGAAGTTCGGAATCGGGTATTGCTCGGCGATCGAGATGCGGGTCTTGACATTGTCCGTCGCGACGACCCGGGGATTGGCCAGCAGTTCGGAGTCCGTATCCTGGCTGAGGTAGTTGAACACGAGCGCCGCATTGCCCGGATTCAACAGCACATACGGCGCGTCCCAGGGACCGCCGTTCAGATTCTTAATCAGACTGAACCCGGTGAGATTCTGGTTGTTGTTCGGATCGGTGGCGTAGGACGCTGGATGCAGGGGGTCGCCGCCCGTACCCACGCGATATCCCGTCGCTGACAGTTGGTGGTTCAGTAGCGTGCCACTCCAATCGATCCCCAAGGTCTTGACCGGGTTCTTCGTCGTCTCCACAAATTTCGCTTCGATCAAGACTTGCGGGGTTTCGGTGTCCAGTGACTTGATCAGGGGCATGACCTTCGACAGGCTGGATGGCGTATCCGAGAGCACCAAGGTATTGCTCCGCGGGTCCACCTCGATCTTGCCCTGTTTGGTCAAGATCCCGTCCAGGGTCTTCTTCACGTCTTCCGCCTTGGCATAGGCCAAGGTGTAGATTCGCAACTCGACCGGCTCGACCTCCAGAGATTCGCGGGACTTGATTCTGATCACATTGTTGTCGTTGACGTACGCGTAGCCTTTCGATTCGGCGATCAGTTGCATCGCCTGCTCGTAGGAGATCCCTTTCAAATTGACCGTGACCTTGCCGGTGACCTCGTCGCCGAGAATCAAATTGACTCCCGCCTTGGCCGCCAGGGTGCGCAGCACGTTCTGGATGTCGGCTTCGATGTAGCCGATCTCGATGGGCTCCGCGACCGCCGGTGGGGGTGCGACCGTTGCCGCGGCGACCACGGGGGGCGCACTCGTCGGGGCCGCCGCATCTGTGACCGCCATCGGCGCGCTCACCACCTGGACGGCATTCGACGGTATCGCGCCTCCGGCCCTAGCGATGCCGCACGGCAGGGTGACTGACAAACAGATCGTCAGCAGTCGTAGCGTCTTCATTGTATCCTCCTCCGAAATAGCAGCAACCGGGCCAGTCCGAACACCTTCCGGGCCGGCCTCGCGCTCAAGTATCGCGGCGCGCTAATTGTGTTCCCCCCCGCCGAACTGCAATTCAACCGTTTGCGATCCAACTTGCAGAACCACACGCTCGCGTGTGATTGTCACGGCCTTGACTTCCACTTCCCCTTGCGCGGTCGGCATTCGAACGGGCCGGTTCAGTTCGACAAGCTGGTTATTAATCAACGCCGACGGATGTGCCGCGTCGTACAGAATGCCAGTCACCTTCAGCGCACCGGCGTCCACCGATGCGGCCGGCGTGACTCCATTGGTTTCCACAGAGCCAACTGCTTCCGATCCAAATGGGTCGCGCGCGGTCTGGGTCGCATAGGTCGACAGGGTCAAGTTGGAGCCGCGTTCGGCTTTGCTCACCGTCGCCGCCCCCGCCCGCGCGCAGACAAAGAGAAACAGCACCAGGAAGAATATCACCTGGCAAAAGGCCAGTACGCCAACCAGCCTCAGAGACGCCGACAACCCACCGCTTGATGACGGCCGGCACTCTCGCATCGCGGCACGGGACCGCGCCGCACGGACTCGCCTCGCGGCGATCGTGGGCCGGTTGGTGGCCACGTCGTCCGTCGCGACTGCGCCGCGCGTCCAGACAGAAGAATGCGTGCAAGATCTCATGCGGATTTCTTCGCCTCCGTTTTCTTGGCCGGCTCGGGCGGATGGACGCGCAGGGTGACGGTCAACGACGCGTTGTGCTGTCCCTTGTCCTCGGCGCTGCCGCTTACCGAGAATGCGTGAATCTCGGCGGTCGGAAACCTGTTCTCCAGGTCCCTCACGAACACTCCGATCTGGTCGTAGGTCCCCGAAAAATCGATCCCCGTTGTGTAGGTGCGAGCTTTGGAATCCCGGGCGGTTTCCACCTTTTGCCCCGGACTCAGCCCGTTGATTCGCACCGGATGTTGCTGTGCCAACAGCGTGATTTCCCGCACGACCCAGGCAAACGGATCACCGGAAATCATCGCCGCCTGTTGGGACTCGACAAATGCCTTCACTTCCGCGCGATGGGTGCTGTCCGACCGCGCCCCGCGGGCACTACGCTCGGCCGCCCGGATATCGTCTTTGAGCTTGGTGATGTCCGCGTTGACCTCCGCCAGCGCGCTCCAGTTCTTCAGGATATAGAACTGCACCACTCCGGCGATTGCCGCCAGCATCACGATGCCGATCAGTACCATTTGCTGAAGCTTCTCTTTCGGGAGCTTTCTGAGGAAACCGATCTTCATTTGGCACTCTTCTCCCTGTACCAACATTCGATGGAAAAATTGGCGCCTTCCCGCTTGCCGCCGGCCTTGTCGGTCTCGGTCGCATGGCTGATCGACCGCAACTGAATGTCCTCCACGAGGGGGCCGAATCGGGCGTCGCTGTGCAGGGCCTTCAAGAAGCGGTCCACTTCCAATTCCGGTTCACTGCCGAACGCTTTTCCATTCAACCGTAACACGAGGCGCTCAACCTTCTTCGGGCGCGTCGGGTGGCCCTCGCCAGCGTCCTCCGCATTGTCGCTGGTGGCGATGTTTTCCACGCTCAGAGCGAAGTCAACCTGGGTCAGTTGGATCGACGGCAGCACGAGGTCTTTTACGAGGGCGAGTTGGGGAGCGATCAACACCCGTGAGTGATTGGCGGCGATGATTTCTTCTGCATATCCATTGAGCTTCTGATACTCGTTTTCTTCCGCGCCGCCATCGCTGGTCTTGTTCCACTTCGACTGCAGTCCTCCCAATTCGGAGCGCCGTTGCATAAGGATGGCCGAAAGCACGCCGCCCCAGGCAACGATCACCGCCAACACTCCGAGGCCGACGGCGATAAACAACTTGACGGGGTCTCGGGCGCGCGCCTCTTGCGCCAGTTGTTCTTCGGCCAGCAGGTTGAGAGTAATCGCGGTCATCGTCGTCTTCGCCGGTTATGACAACCGCGCAACGGCCACACCCACGGCTCCGGCAAGGGATGGTCCGATGGAGTGTACCCGCCGTGTGCCTCCGTTGAATTGGCTCACGTCCAGACTGTCGACGGTATTCCAGCATTCGACGGGCGTGCCGACCGCCTCTCCCAGGATCGTCAGCGCAGGCGGCGAGCAGGCCGAGCCGCCACAAGCGTAAATCCGCTGAACATGCAAATCGTGCTGTCGCTCGAAAAAATCGATGGAAGACCGGATCTCCCGCGCCAGGGGTGAGATCGCGGTCTTCACCAGTTCCTGCACCGGCGGGGACATCTTGCGCTTCTCCTCTTCGGCCTCCTGCGGCTTGAGCATGAGCACCTGGCCAACGTATTCGGTCAGTTGCACGCCGCCGAAATGCATGATGCGGGTGATCAGGGGGAGACCGCCCTGCAAGAAGTTGACGCTTGTCATCCGTGCCCCGATGTCCACGAGCACCACAACCTCGTCCTTGAGCTCGGGATGGCTGACCTGGAACGCGTTGATGACCGATACGGCCGTCAGCTCAATCACTCGAGGCTTGATTTTGGCGGTGGTGAGCGCCTCGCGGCAGGCATCGACTTCCTCTTTGGTCGCGCCGCCGACCAGCACAGTCGTCTTGGCAGTATCTTTGTCGCGAGGTTTGCTGTCCGCGTCCTTCGCCTTGGCTGCATCTTTGCCCTTGGCCGTGTCCTTGCTCTTGTCCGGTTCCTTCGGCTTGCTTTTGGAATCCGTCGGACCTTTCTTCAATTCGAACGCGTCGAGGTAGTACGATGAGAAATCACGCCGTAAGTAGCCCGCGCTGTTGAGCTTCAACGCGCTCTTGATTTCATCGAGCGGGGCCGGGGGAAACTCGGCCTGGCATACCATCGCCGAACTGCAGCTGACCGTCACATACGCGTGGCGCTCGGTGGTCTTGAGGCCGTCCACGGTCTTTTGCAGCTCGGCGCAAAACTCGGGACTGCGGTAGGTCTTGGCGGAGCTGGGCGGGACCGGGTGAAGGGCGTACTCCAGAAGTTCAAATTTATCTCGTTGACGACGGACAACGGCCGCCTTGATCTGGCTTGCTCCGATGTCAATGCCCAACGCGATTTCCGGTTTACGGCGCTTGTTCACGCGAAACAACATGATTGTCTGCCATTCTCCATCCCAGTATTAAGCATCTGATGTGCCATCACTTCCGTCGCTTTCCGATTCCTCTGTCGCCGGTTCGGAACATCTCCAGCATCATCCGCCCAAGCACCGTCCGAATCCCGCCGCACGATCGACTCTTGATTGCCCCGCTGATCGCCCACGCGCCCGTGATGAGTCGCCGCTCGCGCGATGGTTTTCGGCTGTTGTCCAGGGCAGGGACAAAAAGGGCCGCGAGCTACGCAGACGGATCCGCTCCGAGAACGAGTTCAGGTCGGTAAGCGGGAACCTGACAACGCCACGTTCGTCGCAGTGGTCAGCCTCCACCCTCCTCAAATCCACCCCGGCTGCAAGGAACAGAGGCAGGAGGTACGCCCTCCTGCCTCTGCCGAGTTCCTATATCAAGCGCATCCGCGCTCGTGTCGGGGCTCCGCCTTAATACGGACCCCAGTCGATGCCAACTCCTGCCAACGAACTCTTCGTCGCCGTGGCAATGAGGATCTGCCCTGTGCCTACGCCGTTGAGCTGGTAGGTACCACCGAGCAAGTCCGTCGTCTTCCACGTCGTCTTCAAGTACGTCGCTGCGCCAGTCGTGTTGACGGTCGCACCGTCGGTCTGGCCCGTCTCCAAGGCCCACTGGTCAATGGCCGCGTCCTGTTGGCGGCAGTCATTGAGAATACGGCGGCCCTGAGACTGTTTGCGGGCTTTGACGAAACCTGGGACCGCGAGAGCAGCGAGCAACCCAATGATGGCAACCACAATCATGATTTCAACCAGGGTGAACGCTGAGCGGTCGTTACGGATCTTACGGATCATTTTTTTCACCTCACCTTCTTTGGAGTTTCGTGTTTCCACGACTGGAAATTGAGCAATATTAGTGCCATTGCCATTCTTAAGCGCGGGGCGGGGTTTTCAGGCGTGCATTTTTGAAAGGCAGGCGCCGTTTCCCGCTAATCCGTGAGAATTCTCGCGATTTTGTGGGCCGGGCGTGCGACGACCCTGGCCGGCGCACACAATTGCGCCGACAGGCGGACAACCTTGTCCCGCATGTCCATCTTCGCACGGCGCCCCCCGCCAGGCTGGTCCGCAACCACGGCCGACCACCCTAGACCTGCGGCTGAACCTTCTCAGCCTCGACTTGCTCATCCACGCACGGAGCGGCCAGCTTCCGATACAGGGTTGCCATACTGATCCCGAGCATTTCCGCAGCTTTCTCCTTGTCCCCGCCGGCCACTTGGATCACTTGCTCGATGTAATCAACTTCCTGGCGGTGCAGAAACTCCTTCAACTGCATCGGCGGCAGTCCCCGGCTCCACGGGACCGCGCCGGCCGCCTTCTCCGCCAGCGACGGGTTGATGATCGGCTCCAGCACGTCCCGCGTAATTGCGGATGGCGTGGTCACCGGCTGCGGCGCGCTCATCACGGGCGCCGCCACACCGCCTCGAGACGCCGCTTCCAGCACGCGCTCGGGCAGGTCCTTGAGCGCCACCACGCCGCCGTCACAGAGTGCGGTCGCGCGTTCCACGGCGTTCTGCAGTTCCCGCACGTTGCCGGGCCATCGATAGCTCTTCAATACGTCCATCACTTCGTCGCTGAAACGTGGCGTCGCCGTCCCCTGTCGTTGGCAGATTTGCTGGACGAAATGCGTGACCAGCAACGGGATGTCTTCGACGCGCTCCCGCAACGCGGGAAGCTGGATTGGAATGACGCTGATGCGGTAGTAGAGGTCTTCGCGGAATGTCTTGTCCATCATCTTTTGCTGCAGCGGCTCGTTCGTTGACGCCAGTACGCGGACGTCTACTTTGATCGTGTCGGTGTCCCCAACCCGGCGCAACTCCTTGTCCTGCAGGAACCGCAGAAGCTTGCTTTGCAGACTCGGCGCCATGGACCCGATTTCGTCCAGGAGGATCGTTCCACCATCGGCATGCTGGAACAGGCCGACCTTGTCGAACGCCGCCCCGGTGAACGCGCCCTTGCGATGGCCGAAGAGTTCCGACTCGAGCAGATGCTCGGGCAACGCGCTGCAATTGACTGCGACGAACGGCATGGCCGCCCGGCGGCTGTTGTAGTGGAGCGCCCGGGCCACGAGTTCCTTGCCCGTCCCGCTCTCACCAAGGATGAGGACAGTGGAGTCCGTGTTGGCCACACGCTCGATCAGGCGATACACGCTCTCCATACAGGGGGTGGTTCCCACCATCGAGTCGAAACGGAACTTCTCCTGGAGTTGGCGGCGCAGCTCGACGTTTTCCTCGAGCGCATGCACCGCCTTCTGCTGCACCAGGGCGTTGTCGACGCGCTTGACCAATTCGTCGATTTGAAACGGCTTCTCCACGAAGTCCTGAGCTCCCGCTCGTAGCGCCTGTACGGCACGCTCTTTCGTGCCCTGGCCCGTGATCATGACCACGGGAATCGAGCGATTATGCTCTTTTATCTGCTGGAGCAGCTTCAGTCCCAGCGGCTTTCCCTCCGGCATCTCGACGTCCGCCAGTACCAGGTCCGGAGCCTCTTCCCTGACCAACTGGAACGCTCGCTCGGGGCTGCTGGCCGGAACCACTTCGTGGCGGTGCTCCCGCAGAACTTCGGAGAGCACGGCCACCATCGCCGGGTCATCGTCGACTATAATTATCTTCGCCATCGAATTCCTCCAGTCACGTTCCATCGCAGCCCTTCCGCCGGGCCTCCCGGCGGCGCCGTTCTAAAATTGCACGACTTGGTTCAACTTAAATATCGGCAGAAACATGCAAATCACAATGCTGCCGACCACAACGCCCAGAAACACGATCAGCAGGGGCTCAATCAACGAGGTCAACCCCGCCAGCGTCGCTTCAATTTCCTCGTCATAAAAATCCGAGATTTTCTCCAGCATGACGTCCACTTTGCCGGTTTGCTCGCCCGCGGCAATCATCCTCACCAGCATCGGCGGGAAAATCGGGTTTTGTCCCAGGGCCACGGCGAGATTGTCGCCATGTTCGATGCTGGCGGCGGCTTTGGCCACAGCGGATTCCACCACCGTGTTGCCCGAGGACTGGCCGACAATGTGCAAGGTCTCCAAAATCGGCACGCCGCTGCGCAGCAGCGCGGCAAACGTCCGAGAAAACCGCGAGATGCAAATCTTGTGGACCAGCTTCCCGAATACGGGTAATCGCAGTTTCACGCGGTCCCACAGGGCCGTTCCTCTTCGGGAACGCTTGAACTTGACGAGCCCGAACACCGTCACTCCCACCACGACCACCGTCAGCACAAAATACGTCCGCACCGCGTCGCTGATGTCGATGAGAATCTGGGTCGGCATCGGCAGGGCCGCGCCGAAATCCTTGTAGATACCACCGAAGATCGGGATAACTTTGATGATCAGGAACAGGGCGATGCCGAGAGCGACGACACAGACGATCACCGGATACGTCATCGCCGATTTGACCTTCTTCTTCAGGCGCGCACTCGACTCCAGATAACAGGCCAATCGATCCAGGATCTCCGAGAGCAATCCGCCGGTCTCGCCCGCTTCCACCATGCTGACGTAGAGTTTGTTGAACACTTTGGGATGCTCCGCGAGCGCCTCGGAGAAGGCGTGACCTTGTTCCACCTTTTCGGTCGTCTCCCGCACCACCGGCTTGAGCGCCTGACTGTCGGTCTGCTCCTCCAAGGCGGTCAACGACTGCACCAACGGCAACCCTGCGTCGATCATCGTCGCCAACTGCCGCGTGAACACGACCAGATCCTGCGGTTTGACCTTGCCCTGACGGCGCTTCCGGCCAGACTTGCGTCCGGCCCCCGCGCGGATGGAAATCACCATCAAGCCGCGGTCCATCAATGCGGCAGCCGCAGCCTGTTGGTCGACTGCTTCGAGATCGCCATTGATAGGACGCCCCGAGGCGTCGCGCGCTTGGTATATAAAACTCGCCATAGCCCGCTCGTCAGTTCCGTGTTGCCATCGACTAAAATCCTGCACAACATCGAGCAGCAAACATGCCACGCGCGCCAGACAAGATCGGCCCGTCAAGTTTTTTCCTTGCGAAGACAACCGTTCGCTGAAACTATTCTGTCAGACTGACGCGAGGGCCCCCCTCCGCAGCCACTGGAGGAACGGAAAACATGTTACGATCGACGACCGCCCGTTACCGGCTTGGCATCGGAATCACTTCCGCCGCAAACGAGACCTCGATCCGTCCTGTGGTCATTTTTGTCGCTATCGCGTGTACGAATTTGATGAGCCTGCTGGCCGCGGCGCCGGCGGAAGGAGCCACCCCACTTGCACGCATCGATCCGTCCATGTCAAATCACACGATCACCGTTCAAGCGGTCGTCTCGTCCATCCGAGAGCCAGCCGCCGGCCGGACACACTACACCGTCTTTCTCACGGAAGGCGGCACTACCGTCGGCCTGGAGTACCGGTCAGACCTGCAGCCGGGTCTCGCCGATAAACTGAAAGTGGGTAATGTCATCCGCGCCAGGGTCAGAGTGGGCCAATCCCGGTCCCGGGGTCGTGTGGAATTGCACATATCCTCACCCGACGCCGTCGAGCTCATCACCGCCGCTCCGCAACCTTCGCCTCCACCAAACCCGCCGCAACCAACGGCGCCACAACCGACCGTCGCGCAGACGACTGCTGCACCACCTTCGGCTGCGGCGGCTGCCGCCCCCGCAACCCCGGCGTTACCTCCGGCGGAACAAACCCTCATCGGAAAGATCAAACAAGATTGGGTCGGCCGGGCCGTGGCGATTTCCGGCACCATATCGGGCATCGATCAAACCGACAAGACTCGTCGGCTGAGTTTTCAGGATCGAACCGGCGAGATCCAGGTTGTGCTCGGCGAGCAAGCGTTGACCGGCCTTGACACCGACCGCTTGGTGCCGGGGCGTGCCCTGGCCATTAGCGGTCCGGTCAAGCTCCTCGACGGAAAACTAACGGTCATACCGGAAGTCGCGGGCGCGGTTGCGTTTACCCCGTAGCAACTCGGGCAACAAGCGCCTTCGAACCAAGGGTCCCGACAACAACCTGTTGATCCCGAGAAGATACCGCGGGCCGCCTGTCCATTCGACCAGGCACCCAGGCTTGCAGCCAATCGCCACCGGTGATATAGGGGGTATCGAACACCAGTTCGTCCTGAAGCCGACGATACGATGACAACGCATACCGATGGGTGAGGCACGACAAATACTGCGGCGGCTGCCCTTCCTATGGTCACTTGTGCGCGGTCGCCCGGGAAGCCGTTTGCAGTCCTCTTGCCGCTAGATGTAAGTATATGGGCTACACTGCTCAAGTCTCCGTGGTGACATCTAATCGATCCTCTTCGCTGGCGCGGTGGCTGACCCCGTTCGTTCTTCTGCTGTTGGCGTGCTGCGCGCTGTATGTAAGCTATCGGACTGTCCGCCTCGAGATCACCACCGATGAGATCGACGCGATGCATTCCGCCCGCACCGAAAGCTACGGCGCGCTCTTGCTGGGCCGGGACTGGAATTCCCAGGCCCATTTCCTCAACGTCCTGTTGGCCAAACCCTGTCTGCAGTGGCTTCCCCTCAACGAGATCGTGGCCAACCGCCTGCCCAGTCTGCTCGGCCTGGCGCTGTTTCTCTGGGGCGTGTGGCGAATCGGGGTAAGGTTCCCCACAGCGATCACCCGGCTGCTGGTCACACTCGCTCTCCTCTCGAACCCCTTCGTGCTGGATTACCTCGGGCTGTCCCGCGGCTACGGGCTGGGTCTTGGATTCACGATGCTCTCGCTATCGTTCCTCCTCGAAGCGTGCTCCGCACCCGCGATCGACGACGCATCGGCCCGGCGGTCGGTCAATCTCTCGCTGTGGCTGGCCTTCGGCGCGGCCCTGTCCACGATGGCCTTCATGCATTTCTATGTCGTGATGTTGCTCGCCGTTCTCTGGCTGACGCGGGGCAAGGGACTCAAGCTGCTCGGCTGGAGCAGCGCCGTGGCCCTGGGCGTGTTCTATTTTCGCCGTGTCGCGGTGACCCGTAGCGAGAACCAGTTGTATTTCGGCGGCGATGTCGGGTTCGTTCACGACACGGTCGGTTCGCTGGTGCGCTGCAGTTTCTACGATCCGCAGCTATCGGCACGACTCGTGGAATGGGTGGCCGTGGTCATGGCGTCGCTGGCGCTGATCCTGGCCGGTTGGAGTTACCGCGAGCGCATCCGCGCCGGGTTCGCCCTGTCGTTGATCGGCATCGGTGCGGCCCTGGTCAGCTTCTCGGCCCATGCGCTGTTGGAAGTGAAATACCCGGTCGAGCGAGTGGCCCTGTACCTGGTGCCGACGTTCCTGCTCAATGTCGCCGTGGTGGCGGCATGGTCGCAGTACCGCTGGCCGCGCCGTCTGCTGTCGGGATTGCTGCTGGCCGTCAGCGTCGTCGGACTGCGACAGGTCAATCTCACCCACACCTTCAACTCCCAGAGCCCGGACATTCCGCCGGCTCTGTTGGCGTTGCAGCAGATCCACAAGGAAACCGGTCGGCACGTCTTGCTCGCGCATAGCGATGGCTTCAAGTGGGTGGTGTGGTATTACGCCGAGCATCTGCTGGCGCTTCCCCCCAAACCGTCCGCAGCCGATGGCGCCTACTTGAAAACCTACGGCTGGCTCACCGTTTATGAGTGGCGCGGCATATTCCCCCGTCTGCGCGCCGCGCCTCAGCCCCTGCTGCCCGGGACGACCCACTTGCTGCTCGACCGCCAGGACGAACATGTATTGACCGACCGATTGCCGGACAAAATCACGCCGCTCCAGCACTACCCAATATCGGACCTCACGCTTTGTCGGCTGAACTTGCCCGGGAACATCGGCACTTTCACAAGCGCAGACGGGACGGTGTACGTCGGAGAGTTTCGAGACGGCCGAGCGTCTGGCCGAGGGACATGCACGTATCCGGATGGCAAGACGTACGTGGGCGAGTTTGTGGATGGTGACCCAAACGGCATGGGGACGGTCACGACTGGAGATGGACAACGATACGTGGGCGAGCTTGCTGGCGGGAAGCCGAACGGCCATGGCACGATTGCCTTTCCCGATGGACGGACGTACGAGGGCCAGTTCAAGGATGACAAACCACGCGGCTCCGGAACGCTCACCTGGCCAGATGGGCAGAGATACGCCGGTGAGTTCGAGGATGGCGTACCGAACGGCCAGGGCACAACCACGTTTTCCGATGGACAGAGATATGTCGGCCAGTTCAGGGCCGGGAAACCGAGCGGCTCGGGAACGGAAACATGGCCAGACGGACGATCGTATGTCGGTGAGTTTGAGGATGGTGAACCGAGCGGCCAGGGAACTGCCACATTTCCCGACCGACGAAAATATGCCGGTCAGTTCAAGGACGGGAAGCCGAACGGCCAGGGGACGCTCAACCTTCCCGATGGCCGCCAGTACATTGGTCAATTCAAGGACGGTGCCGCAGGCGGGACGGGCAAAATGACCTATCCGGACGGCAGGGTCGAAGTCGGACAGTGGAAAGACAACGAGTTCGTGGGCGCCTCAACTTCGCCGTAACCGTCGCATCGCAGCCAACGATGAAATGGCGATGGTTGTCTCTGGCTTTGGGCATTGCACCGGTTCCGAGAACCGCTTTCACCTGCTCTGACGGCGGTGATGGCCTCCGCGGCGTCCGCCATACCCGAGATACTGGCCAATGAGCAGTCGCTCATGCCAATCCACGGCGACAACCGCTCCCCAAACAGCCACGGGGACTGTCGGGATTAGCAGGAGCCAGTACACCATTGACGCGGACGGCGGGATCGGTTGCATGACGGCTTCGGCGAGGCCAAGGAACAGGAGGTAGGTGATGAAGGATATAACCACAAACGCCTTGCAGCCAACCCTGAACTTATACCAGGTCAGGCTGGAACCAAAACCCATACGATCTAATATAACCGACGTGGGCGACCAATTCAACTTCGACGCCACGTTTCCTCCGTCCCGTCTCCCGCTTCGCGCAGTCCCGCCAACCTATTTCTTCCCGGGCACAACCGTCCACCAGCCGCCGACGGCCGGGCTGATCTTCGCCTGGTTCCGGATGTAGTTGATTACCGCCTCCCGTGTCTGAAAATCGTATTCCACGAGTTGCGATGACGGTCGGTTCGCCAGCTGGCGCAACCGCTTCCATCGTTCCCCGCCGCTGGCAAGATCGTAGCTATTGAACGCCACGGACAGCCGCTGCGTTTCATCCAATGGCGAACCATCCGCGTGGACCAGTCGCACCGTGCGCTCGTCCCTCTTCGCTGACGGGTTGAATGTCCATTTCAATCCCCAAATCCCCCGAAACGCCGTGTTGTTGAACGTGTCGCAATCTTCATCCAGTACCTCGCGAAATTCCGCGGGGGTCAATTGGATGACCCCGACGGTGTTCTCGTACGGCAGCACCTTCCACACGTCGCCCACGGTAATCGGCCCCTTCTTCAACCCGTAGTGATTCTCCACGATTCCGTGAACAACCGCGTCCACCGTTACTCCGCGCTCGCGCAGCGCGCTGGCGATCGCGTTAAAGATCAGATCGTGAATCGGGGTCTCTTTGTGCGGCAACGCCCGCACCCACAAGTCATCGGTCGCATCGCCAATGACCACGCGGGATGCCTTATCGGCGCGGTCAATCTCGTCACCCGTAAGCTTCACGATCGCCGGGTCAAACGCGATGTGACTGTCCATCAGGAATGTATTGGATCGCCCGCGCACGACCCGCCCCTTGTCCGTGTCAAACACCAGGTCCACCCGGCCCAGATAGATGCCGTAGTAATCCGCCTGGGTGTACAAGACGTTGCTGACTTTGAACTCGGGAAAATTCCGATGCGTGTGCGCGCCAATAATCACATCGATCTCGGGGAACTCGCGGGCAATCGCGTTAACCTGGTTGGCGTGATCGTCGCCCGCTTCGCGATATCCCTGATGACACACCAACACGAGAACTTGCGCGCCGGCCGCCCGTGCCTCAGGAACAACCCTCCGCAGCGTCGGCACGGAATCCGCAAACTCCAGCCCCGCGATCAGTCGCGGACAACTCCAACTTGGCACGCCCGGCGTATCCAGGCCAATAATCCCCACCTTCACGCCGTCAACCTCGCGGATGATATAGGGCTTCAGATGCGACACGATTCCCTCGGACACCGCAGTGGAGGCGTTTGAGACCGCGTGAATATTGGCGACGACGATCGGGATCTCGGCCCGCCCGGCGCAGGCCGCCAACTTGTCCAGCCCCCAGTCGAACTCGTGATTGCCCCACGTCCACGAATCGTAATGCAGTTCATTGAGGCACTTCACCATCACCTGGCCGCCCGAGAAAAAACTGACCGGCGTACCCTGCAGCGTGTCGCCGGCATCCACCACCAACACGTTCTTCTCGTGCTCGCGGATCCGCCCGATCACCGTCGCGCAGCGCGCGATGCCGCCCACGTTGGTTTCGCCCTCGTAACTCTCCGTCGGCAGGATGTTCCCATGCAGATCGCACGTGTGGAGGATCACGATGGGGACTTCGCGCGCAGCCGTTGCGAGCGGCCACAACGCCATCAAGATCGCGGCTCTGATTATCGCGAGTCGCCGCACGGTCTACTTCCCCGAACGATTCGCGGGGCTCGCCCACCCTTGCGCCATCAATTCCAGCAAATACTGCAGGGCCGACTCATACGACAGTCCCTTGCGGGCCGCATCCATCCGCGCCCGGCGGTCGAGCTGAGCCGCCATCGCCGCACATTTCTCCGGCGGACAGCCCGCCCGCTTCAGCGCGTTGGCAATGTCCGAAACTGTCATCCCGGTCACGTACTATTTCTTGAGCGCCTCCGCCCGCGCCATGATCGACACCTTCATTTCAACCCGATCCACCGGATTGTCGCGTTCATCTCGCGGGACGTTCGCGATCTTGTCCGCGACATCCATCCCGGAGATCACGTTGCCAAACACGGTGTAGCCGCCGTTGAGAAACGCGTTGTCCTTGACATTGATGAAGAACTGGCTGCCGCTCGACCGCTTCTCCGGGTTGACTTGATCGCCGAGGCGCGCCGTCGCCACGGTGCCGCGCGCGTGGTCACGTTTGATCTCGGCCTCGACTGTATAGCCCGGACCGCCCGTGCCGTGCGTGCTGCGGTCTTCGCTCTTGCTGTTCGGATCGCCGCCCTGAATCATGAAACCCGGAATCACCCGGTGGAACGTCGTGCCGTTGTAGAAGCCCTGCTTGGCGAGCTTGATGAAATTGGCCACCGTCTTCGGCGCGTCCTTGTCGTAGAACTCAATTACGATCTTCCCAAATTTCGTCTCCACCACCGCGACCTGATCCGTATCTGTTGCCATGACATTGGTTCCTTTCCAAAGAAGTCCTGCCGCCACCATGCCCACC